>JAFYVB010000033.1 GCA_017549335.1 Clostridia bacterium
CCAGTAACACCCATGAAAAGATTGGCTTTATTATCAGGATCTTTTAAAAATTGAGTAATAGGGTCTCTTCGCATACAAATCACCTTAATCGCTTAATAATCTTTTCATCATCATATTATGTGCATTTATCTCTATTGAATCATTTAAATCTTCAATTTCACTAATGGAATATTTTCCATTCAATGCATTGAAAATCATATAATCTGCAATGTGTGGATTCTTTGGCAAGAATGGACCATGAAGATAACTGCCTATAAAGTTCTTATAAACCATTCCTTCCTCTTTATCCTCGCCATTGTTTCCATAACCTACCTTAACATAGCCTAAAGGGTCATGATTATGATATGTTCTTCCACCATGATTTTCAAATCCTACCATGTTTTCCAATTTGAAATTGAAATCCTTATTGATTACATTCTTGGAATCGTTAATTGCATTGGAAATTACAATGTCTCCAATGAGCCTGTCAGCTGCACTTTTGGTTTCTATGTCAAAGACTTCAAGGCATGGTATGTCATTGCCATCCACATCAACGTATACATTCCCAAACATCTGATAGCTTCCACAAATGGCAAGGAGCACTCCACCATTTTCGACAAACTCAACCAATTCCTTTCTCTGCTCTAAAAGGTGATTTGATACAATGGATTGATTGTTGTCTGAACCACCTCCAATCAATATAATGTCAATGTCTTCCCAATTGAAGTCATCATCCTTATCAATGGTACATTCCTGAATATTTAAACCAATATTTCTCCATCTGATTCTTTGATTGATGCATGTGAAGTTTCCTATGTCCCCATATGTATTTAAAATATCAGAATACATATTCATTACTGTTAATTCCATGTTTTCCATAATAATTACCTATTTAGAATAATATGCTAAATTTAATAATATTAAGCAATAATTTAGAATCCCTCTTTCTCCTTTTTCAATAATATTTTACGAGCTTCAGGCATTGCTGTAAATGTTCCAATCACATAAGACTTAATATTTTCGTTTAAAATAGTGTCCACTGCCTCATTAATGTCAAACTGATCTTTAGCAGGATAAATCTCAAGAATGCTTTCATCCACACCGGCATACTTTAATCTCAATGCAAGGTCTTCAGCACGAGTTCCCACACAATAGAATTTTGTGAGATTTGGAATATTGTTGATCTCTTCAAAGTTTGCATCCCAAATCCAGGACACATCCTTTCCATCAGGAGCATAATCATTTAAAATGAACATTACTGACTTCTCATTCTCATCATATGTTATTGTATTGAATACTTCAGACAATCCGACAGGATTTTTGGAAAGCACCAATACCAAATCCTTATTGGAATAGTGGAACGTTTCCATTCTTCCCAATCGGTATTCAAAATTGTCTATTCTCTCACGAATGAGATTATAATCAAGACCAATCTCTTTAGCCAAGCTGATAACACCTAATGAATTGTATAAATTGTATAATCCCATCAGATTAAGCACATAATCTTCCGTGGATTCATTGTTTTTAACTGTAAATTCATAGGAACCATTGATCAAATCAGCAGTTTCCAGGAAGTAATCACAGTCATGATTGCTTGTTCCACACTTATCGCAATGGTATTTGCCTACATTTCCATAGTAAATGTAATCATAGCTTAACCTGTTTCCACATTTAGGGCAGAATATGGACTCTGCAACATTAATGTCATGCTTTGCAAATTTAGTTTGGTTAAATCCATAATACACTTTTCTATTAGGCAAGTCATCAAAACGCAAAAGTGATGGTTCATCTGAATTGATGATTAAAGTGGTTTCGGGAGTAATAGCATCATGAACAGTTTTAATGGTCATTTCCACTTCACCATATCTATCCAATTGATCCCTAAAGAAATTGGTTATAATGAAGTAATCCGGTTTAAGAAACTCTGAAACAACTGGCACAGAACCTTCATCAACTTCAAAGATACCTACATCGTAATGGTCCTTAAAATCAGTTATAAAAGGTGTCAATACACCTTGAATCATGTTGGAACCGTTTAAATTGGATAGAACATCTTTAAAACCGCCTTTAAGCACATGGGTTGAAAGATTGTTGGTTGTTGTCTTTCCATTGGTTCCTGTGATAAAAACTACCTTATCACATTTGGAAGATACCTCACCAAGCAAATTGGGATTGAATTTAAGTGCCACTTTACCTGGAAGGGCTGTACCTTTTTTTCCAAACTTCTGAGCAACTAAAAAAGATAATTTCCCCATAAAAATAGATAATTTTGAAGTTAAAATTAAAATTCCTCCATTCAATAAGCAATAATATATTTCTATATATATTCTGTATTAAATTATATATAAATCATTATATGATTTAAGTTATTTTGAATTTAAAAAAGAATTTAAATTAATAAAAAAAAGAATTTGAACAAATTAATAAAGAATTAGAATAATTATAATAGAATTAGAATAAATAAAAAAAGAATTAAAATTTATAAAAAAAGAATTAAAATTAATAAAAAAAGAATTAAAATTAATAAAAAAAGAATTTGAATTAATGTAAAATATTTTAAAGATTTATTAAAAGAAAAATAGTTAGGAAAGTAATATTATAACATTGTTATAAGAATGTTTTATAAAAAAATAGTCCCGAGCGGAGTCGAACCGCCGTCTCCGGGTCCAAAGCCTAGAAGGATTACCACTACCCCACGGGACTATACAACATACTATATTATGTAATACATATGTATCTTTGCGGCCGCATCCCCGATATGAACCGCACCTTCCGCTATCATGGCGCCGAACATAAAACGGTGTACTGCAACGAAGCAGGGCTGGATCTGACGGTGGAAAACGCCCGCCCCTTCACCACCCTCCATCCCCGCTGCGGCACCAGCTTCATGCTCATCACCTTCATTCTTTCCATCGTCTTCTATTCCGTTTTCGACGTGCTTGTGCTCTCCCTCACAGGCTTTGACCTGGGCGCCCATTACTTCCTGCGCGTGATCACCCGCCTGCTGCTCCTGCCGCTGGTGGCCGGTCTCAGCTACGAAGTGCTCAAGCTCCTGGCTCACAAAGAAAACAAATGCACCGTGGCGCTGCGCAAGCCCGGCATGATGCTTCAGAAGCTCTCCACCGCCGAGCCCGATGACGGCATGCTGGAAGTGGCCATCGTGGCCATGAAGGCCGCTCTGGGCGATATGCCCGAAGGCCCGGTAACGGAGGAAGGCTACATCATCGCCTCTCCCGCGCCCGAAAAGAAGGAAGCATAATATGACGGTCCGTCAGCTGCTCAAAAGCGCAGCGGATCGGCTGCAGGGGGTCGGTATCACCGACCCCCTTGTTGACGCGTCGCTGCTGTTATCCCATGTAACGGGAATCGCCCCGCTGATGCTCCGCGCCGACGCATGGCGGGAGGTATCAGACAAAGAACTTTCCTCCTTTGAAGCATTGCTCCTGCGCAGGCTTTCCCGCGAGCCGCTGCAGTATATTTTAGGCTCGGTTGAATTCATGGGGCTGCAGCTGCGCACCTCACCCGATGCGCTGATCCCCCGCTACGATACGGAGATCCTGTGCGAAGAAGCGCTGCGCCGCGTGCAAAAGGGCTTCAAGGTGCTTGATCTGTGCACGGGCACGGGCGTGATCGCGCTGACGATGAAGAAGCACGCGCCCTCCTGCGAGGTTTGGGCCGTTGATATCAGCGAAAATGCCCTGGCTTTAGCCGGGAAAAACGCAAAAAGCAACGCCCTTGACGTTACTTTCCGGCAAGGCGATCTCTTTGCGCCGCTGCAGGGAGAATCCTTTGATATGATCGTGAGCAACCCTCCCTACATTTCGGATGCGGATATGCTTTCCCTTTCTCCCGAGGTGCTTTCAGAGCCCCGTCTGGCGCTGGAAGGCGGAAAAGACGGGCTGGATTTCTACCGCCGCATCGTGTCGGAGGCGCCTGCTTATCTCCGCCGCGGCGGCTATATGCTGTTTGAGATCGGCTGTGATCAGGCGCAGGCGGTATCCCGTATGATGGCCCGGGATTTTGAAGACGTTACTGTCTGCAAAGATCTTGCAGGTCTTGACCGCGTCGTCCTCGGCCGGGTGAAATAACAGGTTTTACATTCCTCCCGGCCTCTGTCATTGACACACCCTTTTTTATCGGTATAATATAAGCATACCAAAGTTTATTTTGCAAAGGAGGTGCCGCCCGTGCAATCGAATCCCCAGCCCCGCCAGCGCCGTTCGCAGCGCTACCGCGCCCAGTATCCCGAAGATACGCAGGGGCAGCCGTCCTATCCCGTATATCCCGATTATAATGCGCCCTCCCAGCAGCCGGGCTATCCCCAGGAGCCCTATCAGCCTTATCAAAGGCCCCGGCAGCCCGCTTATCCGCAGGAGCAGTATCCGCCCTATCCCCAGTATCAGCCCTATACCCAGCCCTACCGGCAGCCCGATCCTTACGCTCCCGTCACGCCGCCTCCGCCCCGGGGCAACAACTATGATTCTCCCCGTCCTCCCCGTAAAAATCATTCAGGCGACGGCAAATGGCTGCTGCTCATCATCCTGTGCATCGCCCTCCTTGCAGGCGGCGGCTTTTGGATATCGGGCATCTATTCCGCCAATTATCCCGTCTTTGAAGAAAAGCTCAAAGCCATGGCAACCGATCGCTTCTACAACGGCGTTCACGTGGACGGCGTGCATCTGGGCGGCATGACCATGGAGGAAGCCCGCATCGCCGTGCGTCAGCATGCCGATTACAGCGACGAAGCCTACGCCATGAATGTGACGGTGGACGGCAAAACGTGGCGCATCACCCAAAATGAACTGCCCCTCAAGCGCAATACCGAGGCCGTGCTGAAGGAGGCCTTCACCATCGGCCGTCAGGGGACGCTGTCCACGCTGGGCACCGACACCACGCCCTTTGAAATGCGCTATCAGCACGCGCTGCAAACCAACCGTCAGGGCGCCTTCCTGTACACCGAAATTACTTACGATAAATCCACCGTGCGCGCCCTGGCTGAGACCATCGCCGCCCGCGTGTATGTGGAGCCCCGCGACGCTTCGGTGCATTCCTTTGACGCAAATGCCCGTTCCTTTAAATTTAATCCCGAGCAGGTGGGTGCTTATATCAACGCCGAGGACATCTACAACAACATTGTAGCCAATATGGACGCCCGCAACTACAACGCCTCCATCGCGCTGAGCACCCGGCAGATCATCCCCAATACCACCGCAGCCACCCTCAGTCAAAGCTTCGGTCTGGTAGCCAGCTACACCACAAACACCACCGCAGAATACAACCGCAACGTCAACATCCGCATCGCTTCTCAGGCCATCTCCAAGGAAGTCAAAAACGGCGAAACCTTCTCCTTCAATGAAACCACGGGTCGCCGCACGGTGGATAAGGGCTACCTTGACGCCGGCGTCATCATCAGCGGCGCCAGCGACACAGGCATCGGCGGCGGCATCTGTCAGGTGTCCTCCACCCTCTTTAACGCCGTGGTGCTGGCCAATATGGAGATCACCGACCGCGATCCCCACGCCTGGCCCAGCAATTATGTGGATCCCGGCCGGGATGCCACGGTGGACTGGCAGTCCTACCAAACCCTTGCCCAAAGCGTTGACTTCAAGTTCAAGAATACTTCGGGTCATCCCATTTACATCGTTGCCTATCTTTCGGGCAGCAATCTGAACCGCGCCTGCAAGTGTACGGTGGAGATCTACGGCGTGGCTTTCAATCCCGGCATCACCATCGGCGTCACCACCGAGCTGGTATCCTCCACCCCCACTCCCACCGAGGAGGAAAGGGTATTCAATCCCGAACTGCCCTACGGCCAGGAAAAGGAAGTCCGCAAGGCGCGTCCCGGCTATCAGTACAATACCTACCGCGTTTATTACATGAACGGTGTGGAAACGGGCCGCGAGCGGGTATGCCGCTCCAACTACCGCACCTACACCCGGAAGGTCGAATACAATTATTAAAAGGGGGGCTTTGCATGCGCAAAGGCGAAGTCCGCAGGCAGTCCATTCTGGACGTTTCCGAGCATCTTTTCTGCCGCAAGGGATATTCCGAAACCACCGTGGACGATATCCTCCGTGAGCTACAGTGCAGCAAAGGCAGCTTTTACCACTACTTTGAGAGCAAAATCAGCGTGCTTTCCGCTATCTGCGAAGCAAAGGTGCAGAAGAATTTTGACCTGTACAAACAAAAGCGTTTTGGCAGCACCCGCGAAAAGTTCAACGCTCTTTTGTATCACGCCCAGTGGTTCAGACCCGAGGAGGAAGAGTTTCTTTTCCTCATGCTGCGCCTGCGCGGCAGAGAGGAATGCGCCGTGATCGACGGTGCGCTGCGCGCCGCCATGCGAAGCACCTTCAAGGATGAATTTACCGAGGTCATGATGATCCTGAGCGAAACAGGCGCTGCGCACCTTGCCCGCATGGGGCTTGAAAACCTGGTTTTTGAAACCTTCACCGCCTTCTATGATGAGATCTGCGAGGTGATCCTCCGCTGCGTCCGCGAAGGCGTCAGCGTGGCTGATCCCTTTACCGAGGCCGTTTCCGCCGCCCGTTTTCTCTTTGAGCGCACGCTGGATATGGATTACGGCAGCGTGGAGATCGTGCATCTTCCCGAAGCCATCCCCATGGCAGAGCGTATCGCCCAGCAGCTTCGCTCCAAATAAAACACACAAAGCGTGTACTTCAGGTACACGCTTTTGCACAGAGGAGGTACCGCCGTGTTCAAAGTCCTTGTGGTAGAAGACGACCGCGAGCTGCGGGAGCTGTTCACCCGCGTGCTCACCCGCCACGGCTATAAAACGCTGGAAGCCGGCAACGGTCAGGAAGCGCTGAATGTGCTGGACAGCGAATATATCGACGTGATCATTTCGGATATCATGATGCCCGTGATGGACGGCTACGAGCTGGTGCGTTCGCTGCGGGAAGCCAGCATCAACATTCCCGTGCTGATGATCACCGCCAAGGACGCCTTTTCCGATATGGAACGGGGCTTCCTCTCCGGCACAGACGATTATATGGTCAAGCCCGTCAACGTCAATGAAATGGTT
Source organism: Clostridia bacterium (assembly GCA_017549335.1). Taxonomy (GTDB): domain Bacteria; phylum Bacillota; class Clostridia; order Christensenellales; family Aristaeellaceae; genus SFMI01. Next base: position 7,022 of record JAFYVB010000033.1, read on the forward strand.
TTGCGGGTCAGCGCCCTGCTGCGCCGCGCACAGATGATCTCCGAGCGCCGGGAAGTGCTGGGCAATACCATCCTTGAATATGACTCTCTGTCGGTGGTCACCGCGGACAGCCGCACCCAGCTGCCGCAAAAGGAATTTTTGCTGCTGTATAAAATGGCGGCGGCGCCCGGACGCATCTTCACCCGCCAGCAGATCATGGATGATATCTGGGGCATGGACACCGAAACCGATCCCCATACCGTGGACGTGCATATCGGCAGGCTCCGCGAGCGCTTCCGCGATAACGCCGATTTTGAGATCGTCACCATGCGCGGTCTGGGATACAAGGTGGTGAAAAAGCAGTGAAGGGCAAAAAGCGCATCAGCGTAAAAACGTATTTTGTTATTTACACCTTCCTTTTTCTGTGCGTGGTATCGGCGCTTTCCGCCGTGGCCACCGAGGCGGTCAAATTCATCACCCGCAATTTCTTTGAATTGCCCAGCGTGGTGTGGATGTTTATCATCTCCATCCCCCTGGGCATGGCGCTCAACACCCTCTCCAGCCGCTTTTTCACCTCGCCTCTCACCCGTCTTAACCACGCCATGCGCGAAGTGGCCAAGGGCGATTTCTCCCTGCGCCTTTCCTCCCCCGGCTTCATCAGTGAAATGCGCGAATCCTACGAAAACTTCAACGTCATGACCCACGCCCTGAGCACCACCGAAACGCTGCAGACCGATTTTATCAGCAACGTTTCCCATGAATTCAAAACGCCCATCAACGCCATTGAGGGCTACGCCACGCTCCTTCAGGACGAAAGTCAATCGCCGCTTGAACGCCAGCAGTACGTGGATAAGATCCTTCTGAACACCCGCAGGCTGAGCGAGCTGGTAAGCAATATCCTGCTTTTGTCAAAGGTAGATAATCAGGGCATTCAGGCAGGCGGCAAAAGCTACCGGCTGGACGAGCAGCTGCGGCAGGCCGTCATGATGCTGGAAAACAAGTGGACGGAAAAGGAGATCGATCTGGACGTTGATCTGGATCCTGCCACCTACACGGGCAACGAATCCCTGATGATGCACGTGTGGACCAACCTGATCGACAACGCCATCAAGTTCGATCCCGTGGGCGGCAAGCTGATCCTCCGTCTGCGCAAGCGCGGCGATACCCTCACCGTGACCGTCCGGGACAACGGCTCGGGCATCTCCAAAGAGGCGCAGGAGCATATCTTTGAGCGCTTCTATCAGGCCGACGGCTCTCACCGCATGGAGGGCAACGGCCTGGGGCTGGCGCTGGTCAAGCACATCCTCCGTCACTGCGGCGGAGAAATTTCTCTTGAAAGCGAAGAAAACAAAGGCAGCTGCTTTACGGTGACGCTGCCGGTAAACTGAATACACTGCTCGCTGTTCCCATAACAGCGAGTTTTTTGTACCGATTTTTCCCGCAACCTGTTCATCCGCCGCTGCGTATTGCGTTTCGCTGCATATTTGACCAATTTATTGCACAGCATTTGACTTTTTCCTCCTGTTTGGTTATAATTTATACGAACATATGTTCTCATTATATGAATGACCAAGGAGGCCTGAACATGGAAAACAGCAAAATCGTATACCGCAAACTCGCCGCGCGCATGGCGCTGCTGGGGGTAAAGAAAACCGAGGTGGCAAGGCGCCTTGGGATGAGCTATTCCTCGCTGCACAATAAGCTGCGGGGCACCACGGAATTCACCCTCAGCGAGGTGCTCACGCTCAAAGACCTTTTGTGCCTGTCCACGCCCATCGAGGACGCCTTTGAAAAGTACGAGGGGGCTTAACGATGAAACGCACCCGCTTTGGCCCGTCGCCGCAGCAGCGGCGCACGAGTGATTACCTTTCCCGTCTGCAGCGCATGGAGGAAGAAGTGAATTTCAAGCTTCAATATCTCCATACCCTGCGCACCCAGATGCCCGCCGCCCGCACAGAGGAGCGGGTAACAGGCGGCGATATCGCCGATTCCACCGCCCGCCGCGCCATCAAAATACAGGAATTGCAGCAGGAGATCGGGCAGCTTTACGCACACATGGACGCCGTTCGCCGCGAAACGGAAATGTTCATCCGCACCCTGCCCGATCTGCGCTTGCGCAGCCTGCTTGAAATGCGCTACCTTTCGGGATTCAAGTGGGAAACCATCGCCGAAACCCTGTTTATGACGCCGCGCTCCGCCATGCGGCTGCATCAGCGGGCGCTGCAAACGGCGCACATCCTTTTAACCGAACGCCGCGCTTTGTCATAGTTCCGTCCCCCCGCGCATAGCGTGAAGCGGAGGGCGAAGCTGCATGAAAAAGCAATCCGTACGCACGCAAGCGTTTATCCTCACCTGCGCCAATGCGCTGACCCGCGGGCTGGGATTTATCCTGCGCATCCTTTTAAGCCGCCTGATGGGCGCTGAGGCGCTGGGCGTGATGGAACTGTCCCACTCGGCGCACATTTTATCCATCACTCCCGTCACAGCGGGCCTTCCCATGGCGGTCAGCCGCATGACGGCCCGGGAGGGGAATGACCGCCCGCTGCGGGCAGGCATAAAGATCGCTTTGCACATCAGCCTCATGATGATGCCTGCATGGCTGCTTTTATCGCCGCTGACGGCGCGGTTTCTCCGCGATGCGCGGGTATTGCCCTCGCTGATCCTCTTTACGCCCTGCATTCTGATACTGGGCTTGTCCGCCGTACTCAACGGCTATTGCTACGGACAGGGGAACACGCTTCCCCCCGCGCTGAGCGAACTAATCGAGCAGCTGCTCCGCTTCGGTATTTCGGCAGCGATCCTTTCGTCCCTGCCCCGTCTTTCCATTGCATACCGCGCTGCCGTTCCTGCTCTGTCCACCGCGCTGGCGGAGGGCACGGGACTTGCGCTGGTGATGCTCCTTATCAGAAACCGCCCCCGCAGCGCAGGCGATATTTCACCGGCGCGGAAAGAGCTGCTGGCATTATCCGCGCCGCCCGTGGCGTCAAGACTTCTCACTACGCTGCTTCGTACCCTCTCGGGCGCGCTGATCCCCGTGCGCCTTGCATCGTCAGGGCTCTCAAACGCCCAATCCATGGAGCTGTACGGCATGTATCAGGGCATGGTGATGCCGCTTTTGTTTCTGCCCGGCATCGTCACCGGATCCCTGGGCACGGTGGCCACCTCCGCCGTGGCCTCCCGCCGCGGCGCAGCGCAAAAGCACATGGCGATCCGCTTGTTTTCCTCTGCGCTTTTGTGCGGCATCTTCGGCATGCTCCTGCTGCGCGTGCTTTCCCCCTTTCTTGCCGTCCGCCTATATGGGCTGCCGGAGCTGTCTTCGCTGATCACTGCCGCCGCGCCGCTGACGCTGCTTTTCTCCCTGCAGCACGCGGTAAACGGGGTGATGAACGGCCTTGGATTGCAAAAAAAGCTGCTGCTTCCCGCGGTGAGCAGCACGGTGATCTCCCTGATCTGCATGTATGTGTGGGCTGCCATGCCCACGCTTCGCATCACAGGCGTGATCCGCGCCATGCAGCTGGGGCAGACAGCCGGCCTTCTCTGGGGGCTTTTTTTGACCTATCAGGAGATCAAAAGAGCATACAAAACCGCCGGATCACAAAACTGATCCGACGGTTTTTATGGGTTATTCAGGCTTTTCCGTTGTTCTGTCCGCCATCAGGTCCTTGGCTCCGATCGCGGGATGATGATAGCGTTTGCGCTTTTCGGGCAGCCGCAGCATTTTGGAAACGATGGTGTTCAGTTCCCGATAAGCCTGCGGCTTTTTGAATTGAATGGCCTTTACCGGGCAATAGACCACGCAGGCGTTGCAGCCGTGGCAGTTGTGATGCCACTCAGGACGTTTATCCTTCAGGGTGATGTTTTGCGTGGGGCACACCTTTGCGCAGATCCCGCAGCCCTTGCAATTGTCAGCGGTATAAAATCCCTTGTCGTACTCATGCTCAATGGCTAAATAGGGCCCCATCACCTTGTCATAGCGCCGCCGCGTCAGGGGCGACATACGGGGATACGCCCGCTTTTGCCTTTGACAGAGTTCCTCTGCCACCTTCCGCAGCTGCCTGTCCGTATAGGGAAGCATCCATTTTTCGGGCGGGAAGGGCGGATAGGCAATGCACTGGCTGGCTACGCACCTTACGGCACGCCCATAATGCAGCTGCGCGCCTTTTTCCTCCAGTATTTTCGCCGCCGTTTCAAAGCTTTTTCCCGCAACGGCGATATAGGTGGCGATCATGAAAATATAGGCCTTGGGATTGACGGACAGCTTCTCCATAAACGCCTTGAAGCTCCCGGGCATATCCCATTCATACACGGGGCAGACAAAGCCGATCACGTCCGCATCCTCTGCAGATACGCTTTGAGGATCGCAGCGAACGGAGATCAATTCCGCGCCGCCCAGCGCGCGGGCTATTTTCTTTGCAGCATACAGGCTGTTTCCCGTTCCGCTGAAATAGTAGATCACCTTTTTCATATTACTCCATTTCGCTCACCAGTTCGGTGAGTTCCTTTCTTTTCTTGGGTCGCAGCTGCTCCCCCGCCTTGGGATAGCCCAGCGTCACCGCCAGCCGCACGGGATGCTTCACGCCGCACAACCTGCGCAGCTCCTCCTCGTCAAACCAGCCAAGGATGCAGCTGCCCAGCCCTTCGGCTGTCGCCTGCAAGGTGATATGAGCCGCCAGAATGCCGATATCCATGGAACGGTAATCGTTGTTTTTATGCTTTGCGCCAAAGGCAGCCGTGGCCACATAGGGCATTTCGGAGATCACCAGCAAAATGGGCGCCTGCACGGCAAACTTATTCAGCCCCATGCCCTGAGTCAGCTTTGCCGCCGCCTTGGCTTTTTCGCCGCGGCATACGGTGATATGATAGGGCTGACCGTTGCAGGCCGAGGGCGCAAGCCGCGCCGCTTCCAGAATGCGGCTCAGCTTTTCCTCCTCCACCTGCTTTGTTTCGTCATAGCCGCGGCAGGACTGCCGCTCATGGGCAAGCTGCAAAAAATCCATCTGTCTCACCTTTCAAATACGGTTTTTCCGCCAAGAACGGTCTTTTCCACGGTGATCCGGCTGATCTGATCCGCCGGCACCTCCAGCGGGCTGTCCGAGAGGATGACAAAGTCCGCCAGCATCCCCTCCCGGATCCTGCCCTTGATATTTTCTTCAAAGGCGGCATGGGCGCCCTCGGCGGTATAGGACAAAAGCGCCTCCTCGGGGCTGATCGCCTCTTCGGGGCGGTACGGCCCTTCGCCCGACAGCGTGCGGCGGGTCACCGCGCACTGGATGCACTTCATCACATGGGGCATTTCCACCGGGCAATCGGTGCCGTTGGATACATGCACGCCCATCTCCTTGAGGGTACGGAAGGCATAGCTGGTGCTTGCCAGCTTTTCCCCCGCCCGCTGACGGACGATGCGAATATCGTAATCCAGAAAAATGCTCTGCACATAGGCATGCAGTTCCATCTCCCGCATCTTTTCCAATTGATCGGGACGGGTCAGTTGCAAATGCACGATGCCGCTGCGGTGATCCGGTCTGGGACGGGCGGCAAAGGCCTTTTCGTAGGACAGAAGGATCCTGTCCAGAATGCCGTCGCCGATGGCGTGCACGGCGATCTGCATGCCGTTTTCGTGGGCGGTCATGATCAGCTCATCCAGCTGCTCCTGTGTAAAGATCGCCAAACCTTTTTCGCCGGGAGCGTCGGCATATTCGCCGCTGAGATAGGCCGTTCTTGCGCCCAAAGACCCGTCGCCCAGCAGCTTCAGCGGGCCGATCTTCAGCATATCGCTGCCCACGCCCGTCTTATAACCGGCGTCCAGAAACTCCCGCAGGGTTTTCATATCAGGCAATTGGCTCTGCTCGTAAATGCGCACAGTGAGCAGGCCCTCCTTTTCCAGTTCGCGGAAAGCCTCCCACACCTCCTGCCACGGCACGTGCTCGAAATCACACAGGTCATCGGTATGCGCGCTTGTAACGCCATGGGCATTGAGTCCCTTGCAGGCGCGCAGGATCAGCCCCTTGATCTCCTCACGGGTGGGCTGGGGCAGGCGACCGTACACCAGCGCCATGGCGGTGTCAAAGAACGCGCCCGTTTCCAGATCGTACGCGCCGCCCTCAAAGGTTTCGCCCTCGCGGATCCCCAGCATTTTCAGCGCCATGGTGTTCACCACCATGGCATGCCCGCAGCAGCGCACGATGCAGATGGGATGCCGATCGGACACCGTATCCAGCTGCTGTCTGGTGGGAAGGGCATGATCGCCCTCAAAATAATCGTGATTCCAGCCCCGTCCCCGCACCCAATGGCCTTCGGGGATGTTTTCCTCCTGAATAAACGCCCGCAGCGCGGAGAGGATATCCTCCACCGATTTTGTGTGCTTCATCAGATCGCAGCAGCGCATGGCATTGCCGTAGCTGACCACGTGCATATGGGAATCGATAAAGCCCGCGCATACGAACTTGCCATGAAGATCCTGCACGCTGTCTTCGGGGGCAGATGCAGCAAGCATCGCCTGCGCGCTGCCCACCGCCGCAAATTTTCCGTTTTCCACAGAAAAAGCCTCGCATATTGCGCCGTCGCCCGTGAACACGCGACCGTTTACATAAATCTGTTTCATTCTGAAACTCCTTTCGGGAGGATAGCGGTTTTCGCCTTCTGTTTTACAGCGCTTCCAGCATCCGGGCAATGCGCTGCAGCCGCTCATGGCACCGGGCAAAATACACTTCCAGCGGCAAAGCGGCGTATGCATCGTTTTCGTGCCTGCCGGGCTTAGATTTGACGTTCATTTCCATGGTGAGGGCGCCCCGATAGCCGCACCGATGCAGCCTGCTTGCGGCATCCTGCCAGTTAATCACCCCGTCAAAGGGCAGCAGGTGCAGATCGTCCAGCCATGTGATGCTGCCCTCCGGATCGCTGATGCCAAGGTTATCGTTGATGTGGGTGCAAAGCAGCCGGTCACCGTACTTTTTCAGCAGATCCTGCCCGCGGTTGTAGCACACCTCATGCCCCGAATCCCAGCAAAATCCCACCCATGGGTTGCCGCGGAAGGCTTCCATCAGGGCGTCCAGATATTCCTCGCCCTCAGTATTTTCAAAGGCCAGCAGCACCTTTTCTTTTTCCGCTGCCGCTGCCAGTTGCCCAAAGCGCTCAAGCCCCTCCGCCGTGGGCGTATGATCCTCAAAGCCGATGAAGGCGTGCACCACCATCAGGGGGATCCCCTCCTCAGCGCACAGATGCAGGCAGTGAAGCAGTTCATTCAGGGCGATCTGCGCCTTTTCCTCATCCTTCTCCCACATATCCTTCATTTTGGTGAAGGGCGCGTGAAGGGATTGAAACGCCATGCCCGTTTCCCTTCCGTAGCGGGCGCAAAGGCGCACGTCCTCGTCCCCGCGCCAGGAGATAAAAAAGCCGTCAAAGCCCGTTTTTTTCAGCAGATCGATCTGCTCAGTCAGCGGCGCGTCAAAGCCCTTTCCAATGTTCATGCAATGCAGGCGTTTCATCTTTTTTCTTCCCTTGCGATTCTCCGCAATTTCATCATCACAGGGTTGACGCCGCGGCCGAAAACGTCGTGGAGGGTGAGATACTCCTCATACAGCCTGTCATATGCCTGCCCCCGCGCTTCATCGGGATACACCATGCCCTCGCTGAGGCAGTGCATTTTGTCCATGGCGTCATAAATACTGTTATATTCCCCTGCCGCCACCGCCGCCAGCATACACGCGCCCACAGCGGGTGCGGGCACGTTTTTACTCATGCGCACAGGCAGGTGAGTGATATCGCTGAGCATCTGCACCAGCAGCGGATTTTTGAAGGCGATGCCGCCGCAGGCGCACAAAACCCTGAAATCAAAACCCTTTTCGCGGTAGGAATCCACCATGCGCCGCATTCCGAAGGAGACGCCTTCCAGCAAACCGCGATAGATATGCACAGAGGTGGTGGTCAGCGTCATGCCCATCAACATTCCGCTCAGATCGCCGTTTTGCAGGCAGGAGCGGTTGCCGTTCCACCAATCCAGCGCCAGAAGTCCCGTTTCTCCGGGCGACAGTTTTTCCGCTTCCCGGGTCAGATAGGCGTGAATATTCATGCTTTCCTTCTCCGCGGCTTTGCGCGTATCGGCGGATACCCCATGTTCCACGAACCAGCCCAGCGTATCGCCGAAAGCCGGCTGACCGGAAGCATAGGAATAATGCTGCGGCAGGATCGTTCCCCACAGTGCACTGGCAGCGCCCTCCACATTTTCAAAATGTCCGGCGGCGTACACCAGACCCGAGGAAGTACCCAGGCTCATCAGCGCCTGCCCTTCTCCGCGGATGTTCAGCGCGTAGGTGGCTGCATGGGCATCGTAATGTCCGCCTGCCACGGGAATACCTGCGGAAAGCCCCAGCTTTTCCGCCATTTCTGCCGTAAGACAGCCTGCTTTTTCAAAAGGACGGCACATTCTGCCCCGAAGCAGCGTCTTTTCGGGATGGGCAAAGGCGGGATGCAGCACTTCAAGGTAATCAGGATACCCTTTATCCGGACGCCAAAGTCCCTTGACCGCCGCCATAGAGGTATTACGCACAATTTCGCCGGTGAGGAGCAGCAGCATATAATCCGACGCTTCCATATACAGATCGGTCTGCGCAAATATTTCGGGATCCTCGCGGCTGGTTTTCAGCATTTTACAGTGGAGCATTTCGGGGGCAACGTGTCCGCCGTAGCCCTGCAAAAGCGCAGGCTCATGCTCACTGATTACTTTTTCGATCTCGCCCGCTTCCCTTTGGGTGTTGCGCTGCTTCCACATATTCACATAGGCATAGGGATGGGACGGAAATTTATCGCACAGAGGCCTTCCGTCTTTGTCCAGCGGCAGCGCCGTGCAGCCGGTAAAATCAATGGCCATGGCGATGATCTCTGTCTTTTTCACCCCGGCCTTCTCCGTTGCGCCGCGGACGCAGTTTTCCAGCGCGAATACATAATCGGCAGGATGCTGCAGAAAGAAGCCCTCACCCAGCTTCGTGCCGTCGGGGAGAACATCGGTCATCACGCCGTGAGGATAGGCCGTTTCCTGCTGCGAGAGGATCAACCCGTCCCGCACACGGCAAATCACCGCTCTTGCCGAAAGTGACCCAAAATCAATGCCCAGCGTATACTTTTCCATGCCCGACTCCTTCTGCAGCTGTTTTTTCCATTGTACCGCCGATTGGGAAAAATCTCAACAAAAAAGCAAAAATATCGCAAGTATTTCAGCAGAGAGTAAAGAGGGGCGCCAGCGCCCTCTTTTTTAATCCGCAGGGGTGGCTTTGCCGCCCCGGGGCCCGCAGCGCTCGAAAAATGATCCGGTGGATCATTTTTAGCGAGGGCGGGTCGGAAGACCAAGGGCAGGCAGTTGGAATACTGCTTCCTCTATCAATTTCCGGCCGTAAAAAAGAGCTTGCGGCAAAATTGCCGCAAGCCTTTTTTTACAGGAAATGGATGCCTCGGTGAAAAAACTGCTTCAGCTGATTTTTCACCGCAGTGTGCCGATTTTTCGGCACACTGATATCAAATGATCATATTCTTGCCGATCACCGTGGGATAGGTGGCGGGAGCGATCAGGCGGGTGCCTTCGCGGACGATGACGCCCTTATCCAGCACGCAGCCCTCCAGTTCGGTATTGCTCATGATGTAGCCGTCCTGCATCACGATGGCATTGCGGACAACAGCGCCCTTCTGCACGCGTACGCCGCGGAAGATGATGCTGTTTTCCACCGTGCCTTCGATGACGCAGCCATCAGCCAGCAGAGAGTTCTTCACCACAGCACCGGGGGCATAGCGGGTGGGCATATCGTCGCGCTGCTTGCCCCAGACGGGACGTTCGGTGTTGAACAGTTCCTTGCGGACTTCGGGCTTGAGCAGATCCATGGAGCAGTTGAAGTACGCCTGTACGCTGTCCAGCTTCCACACCTTGCCGGGATTGCGCCAGCCGTAGATCTTCAGGCTGCCGTCACGCAGCGCGCTGATGAGCACGTCGCGTACGAAGTGATACTGCGCGCGGGACAGAGCGCGGTCCACCAGGTCGATGAGCAGCTCGCGGCGGATCAGGAAGCACTCCATGAAGGTGTTGCAATAGTGCGCCAGAGAGGGCTCCACTTCGATATCCTTCACGCGGCCGTTGACGTCCACATCCAGATAGCGGCCGGAATTGCCGCTGCGGACAACGCCGGGATCGTCGGTGTACATCAGCGTTACGTCCGCGCCGGTGCTGACGTGCTGCTTGAGCATATCGTCATAGCGGGCGTTGTACACCATGCCGGTCTCGGTGACCAGAACATAGCGTTCGCGGCTCTGACGCAGGTAGGTCAGGTTGCTCTTGACGGCATCCATGAAGCCCGCATACACGCCCACATTGTCATGGGTGAGGAAGGGGGGCAGGATAGCCAGACCCTGATGCTTGCCATGCAGGTCCCATTCCTTACCGGAGCCCAGATGCTCCATCAGGCTGTGGTAGTTCTTCTGCATAATGATGCCCACGTTGCGGGCACCGCTGGATACCAGGGAAGAAAGGATAAAGTCGATCACGCGATAGCGCGCGCATACGGGAAGCGCAGCCGTGCCACGGACGGAAGTCAGTTCGCCCAGGGGCTCGTTGGCATTGGTGTAGATCAGACCCATCATGTTATTCATAACTGCTGCCTCCTTTACTCCGCCGCCCGCTGTTCGCCGGGCTGAACGGTATCGCCCTGCGGAACGGAGGTATTGTTGCCCACAACGGCAATCTCGCCGTCAGCGCTGCCGACCACGGCATTTTCGCCGATCACGGCATTTTCCGCGATGATGGTGCGGTATACCTTGGCGCCGGCGCAGATGCGGGAGCCGGGCATGATCACGCTGTCCACAACTTCGGCACCGGCTTCCACGATAACGCCGGTGGAGAGCACGCTGTGCTGTACCTTGCCGTACACTTCGCAGCCCTGAGAAACCAGGCTGTTGTTGACCTCAGCTTCGGCGGCGATGTACTGAGCGCCCGCGCCTACGTTGCGGGCATACACGCGCCACTTCTTGTCGTGCAGGTCAATGGGCAGGGGCGTAGTCAGCAAGTCCATGTTGGCTTCCCACAGGCTCTCGATGGTACCTACGTCCTTCCAGTAATCGTTGAAGGAGAACGCGAACATACGCAGACCGTCACCCAGCATGGCGGGGATCACGTTCTTACCGAAGTCCTTGTTGCTGTTGGGATCGGCTTCGTCGCGGGTGAGGTACTCCTTGAGCACTTTCCAGGTGAAGACGTACACGCCCATGGAAGCGTTGTTGGACTTGGGCTGCTTGGGCTTTTCTTCGAACTCGGTAATGCGGTCTTCCGCATCGGTGTTCATGATGCCAAAGCGGCTGGCTTCTTCCCACGGAACCTGACGAACGGCGATGGTGGTATCGGCATTCTTTTCAATGTGGTAGCGCAGCATGGCGGCATAGTCCATCTTATAGATGTGGTCGCCGGAGAGCATCAGCACATAGTCGGGATCATACTGCTGAATGAAGGGAATATTCTGATAAATGGCGTTGGCGGTACCGGAATACCATTCGCCGGAAGCGCCGGTCTGGTAGGGAGGCAGGACGCACACGCCGCCGTTATTCAAGTCCAGATCCCAGGGAGCGCCCGAGCCGATGTAGGCGTTGAGCTCCAGAGGACGGTACTGTGTGAGCACACCGACGGTATCGATGGCGCTGTTGGCGCAGTTGGACAGGGGGAAATCGATGATGCGGTACTTACCGCCGAAGGGAACGGCGGGCTTGGCCATATTCTTGGTCAGCACACCCAGACGGCTGCCCTGACCGCCGGCCAGAAGCATGGCGACGCACTGCTTTTTATGAAGCATGGTGAATCCTTCCTTCCTGATGCGTGTCTTGCACGCTGTTTATTCATAATGACACAGGCATTATCAACCCATTACTTTTATTATACCATTGATTTATTTGCTGTCAATGCCGCAAACGGCAACGAAACGCAATTTAGATGGTTTTTTCTGTCAGACGGCAGCTTCAGTATATCAACACAAACTTCGACTGAATGAATCCATGGATCCCCTTGTAATACACCTCGCACCAATCGCCGCTTTTTGCGATCACCGCCACCGTTTCGCCCGTTTTCACGCTGGTCAGCACTTTGCTTGACAGTGACTGTCCCGCGCGGATATTCACGGTGGTTTTTCCTTCCATGCTGCCGTTCACATGAACGCGTCCCACCGTGCCCTGCAAGGTGCTGAAGGGGGTTAAGGGATACTGGGTGCGGAGGCTTATGTAGCGGGAGATGTTGGCATCGTATTCTTCCTTTGTCAGCATCTTTCCGGAAGGATGCATATATTCATAGGTATCCGATTGCCAGTAGGGTGCATTGGGAGAATAATCATATTCAATCATGGTGACTTCGATATAATCCAGCGCGTTATCCTTATTCAGATACATCAGGGCAGAAAGTCCGGAGCCTGCGCTGTTTGAGCCGTCATGACCGATCACTTTATCCCTGCACGTATAGAAGGTGGATCGCTCCCAGCTTCTTGCCACTTCCACCGGCGTGCCGCTGTGGAGGGTGTACATGGCAAAGAGCGTCTTTGCCGTGTAGCCCTCCGTCAAGGAGCCGATCAGCAATTCGGGAACGCCGTCATCATTCATATCTTCCAGCATGTAGCCAACGGTCGACAGCGCATTTTCCCCGTAATGACCCACGCACATCTCACTCAGCTCGTTATCAAAGACCTTTTCCAGATCCCACTTTTCGGTCAGCGCCAGATAATACTTCTGCAAAACCGGCATATAGGGGCTGCTCAGCGCAACGGTGGGGGCGCCCGCAGCACTTACCTTGCGATCAACGCTTTCCACAGACAAATATTTTGTCCTGATATATCCGACATCCGCGCCTTCGCAGATATAGTACCAATGGCTGTTCGTTTCGCCCAGAACGCGGGTGGTTTCCCCCGCACTGATTGAAAAAACGAAATCCACACCGTCCTTCGGTTCTGTCAGCACTCTGACGTAATCCGGAACGTTTTTCACCCTTCCCACCATTTCGAAGCCGGCTTCGTCCGCAGTGGAAAGGAACTTCGACATCATATAGCCGCTTTGAGCGCCGATCTTCACCTTTATCCAGGTTTGATTGGGGGCGGAGAAGCAGGTGACAGGCGTTCCCGTGAAAAACAAGCCCAGCGATTCGCTGTCGGTGGAAGGGGCTTTTCGCAGGTGGACGCGATCCGCCGTTTTACCGTTGACAAAGGCGAGATATCCATCTTCATCCGCCCATGCACACAGCGGCAGAACCATCAGACACAAAATGATACAAAAGAATTTTTTCATTTTCTTCACCACGCAAATACGCCCGACAGGCAAGGCCGTCGGGCGCAAAAAATCAGTTGATATCGTCCAAATCGTCAAAATCTTCGGGCATTTCGGGGATCTCGCCGTTGTCTTCCTGCACTTCGGTGGGCTGGAAGGTCATGCGGATGGCGGCCTCGATCTCCTCGCGGATCTCGTCATGCTCTTTCAGGTACAGGCGGCAGTTTTCACGGCCCTGGGCGATGCGCTCATCCTTATAGGAGAACCAGGCGCCGCTCTTGTGGATGATGTCGCGCTCCACAGCCATATCGAGGATGGTGCCTTCACGGCTGATGCCTTCGCCGTAGAGCAGGTCGAACTCCGCCACGCGGAAGGGCGGGGCCACCTTGTTTTTGACCACCTTGATCTTGGTGCGGTTGCCGATGACGATGGAGCCGTTCTTCAGCTGCTCGCCGCGGCGCACGTCCAGACGCACGGAGGCGTAGAACTTCAGCGCACGGCCGCCGGTGGTGACTTCGGGGTTGCCGTACATCACGCCCACCTTTTCACGCAGCTGGTTGATAAACACCGCCACGGCGTTGGTCTTGTTGACCACGCCCGCCAGCTTGCGCATGGCCTGGCTCATCAGGCGCGCCTGCAGACCCACGAAGCTGTCGCCCATTTCGCCGTCGATCTCGGCGCGGGGAACCAGAGCGGCAACAGAGTCCACCACCAGAATATCCACAGCGCCGGAACGCACCAGCGCTTCGGCGATCTCCAGCGCATCTTCACCGGTGGAGGGCTGGCTGACGTACAGCTCTTCGATGTTTACGCCCAGCTTCTGGGCATAGGCGGGATCCAGCGCATGCTCGGCGTCGATAAACGCGGCAATGCCGCCCCGCTTCTGGCACTCAGCCACCAGATGCAGCGCAACGGTGGTTTTACCGGAGGATTCGGGGCCGAAAACCTCGATGATGCGGCCCTTGGGAATGCCGCCTACACCCAGCGCCATATCCAGCTCCAGACAGCCCGTGGGGATCACGTCCACCTTCATGTGCGCCTGATCGCCCAGCTTCATCACCGTGCCCTTGCCGAACTGCTTTTCAAGGGAAGCCAGCGTGGTTTCCAATGCACGGGCGCGTTCGTCCATCACTTTCTGCGCCGCGGCCGTTTCTTTCGCCTTTGCCTTTGCCATGGTATATACCTCTCTTTTATAAAATCAAATATTCCTTCAAAATCTCCAGCGCCGCTTCCGCGCTCTGCCGGCGGATCTCCCCCCGGTCACCCGAAAAACGGCATTCGCGGCTCTCGCACCTGTCCTTCGACGCAAAGCCGATATACACCAGCCCCACGTCCTCGCCGTCGGGGCCTGCATAGCCCGTGGCGGACAGGGCATAGTCTGCGTTCATCAGTTTTCGCACGCCGCTTGCCATTTCCCGGGCTGTTTCGCCGCTGACCGCGGTATGCCGCTTCAGCGTTTCCGCGCTGACCCGGAGCACCTTTTCCTTGATGCCCTCGTCATAGCTGACCACACCGCCGAGAAACACTTTGCTGGCTCCCGGTACGGATACGATGCGGTCGCTGATCAGCCCGCCGGTGAGGCTTTCCGCCGCTGCCAGCGTTTGCTGCCGCTCCGTGAGCAGCTGCACGATCTTTTGCGCGTTCATCAGCCCTTGAGATCCTTTTTAAACAAGTCTTTGAGCTGCACGAAATATTCAATGCCGGAATAGATCGTCAGCGCAGCCACGATGATGCTCAGGATCAGCCCCAGCACGTTTTGGAACACGCAGCAATAGATGATGGTGGTCATCTGCATGGCAGTCTTGATTTTGCCGCTCATGCCGGCCGCCACCACCTTGCCCTGTTCCACGGCGATCAGGCGCAGGCCGTCCACCGCCAGCTCACGCACCGCCACAATGATGGGCAGCCATACGGGCAAAAGCCCCTTTTGCGCCATGAGGATCATCATGCTCAGCGTGAGGATCTTATCGGCAATGGGATCGGCAAACTTGCCGAAGTTGGTCACCAGATTATCCCGGCGGGCCAGATAACCGTCCACAAAGTCGGTAATGGAAGCCGCCGCGAACACCAGCGCCGCGGGGATACTCCACCCCAGCGCCAGCATGATCAGACAAACCGGCACCAGAGCAATGCGAATAAGCGTCAGTTTGTTGGGAAGATTCACAGTGTTTCCTCCTTATCAGTCGGCCAGTTCGCCGTACAGATCGTAAGTATCAGCCCGGGTGATGCGCACGTTTTCGAACTGACCCACCGTCAGCTCACGGGGAGAGAAAATGTGCACCTCGCCGTCGGAATCGGGGGCTTCCATCTCGGTGCGGCCGATGTAGGTCAGCCCGTCGTGCCCCGTGATCAGCGTTTTGTAGGTTTTGCCGATGCGCTCTTCGTTCAGCTCCCGGCTGATCTGCGCCTGCAGCGCCATGAGCCGGTCCAGGCGCTCCTGCTTGATCTCTTCGGGAATCTGATCGGGCATTTCGGCGCCGGGGGTGTCCTCCTCGGCAGAGTAGGCGAAAGCGCCCATTCGGTCAAAGCGAACTTCACGGGTGAAGTCCATCAGTTCTTCAAAGTCCTCCTCCGTTTCGCCGGGGAAGCCCACAATGAAGGTGGTACGCAGCGTGAAGCCCATTTCACGGGCCTTGAGCAGCATGGCCTTGGCGTCTTTGATATCGCCGCGGCGGTTCATGCGGCGGAGCATCTTCATGGATGCGTGCTGCAGGGGCAGGTCAAGATACTTGCACACGTTTTCGTGGGCAGCCATTTCCTCGATCAGCGCCATGTCCGTTTCATCGGGGTACATATACAGTACGCGCAGCCACTCAACGCCGGGAACCTTGGCGGCCTTTTGCACCAGTTCCTGCAGGCTCTTGCCCATATCGCTGCCGTAGCGGGTGGTATCCTGGGAAATGAGGATCTGCTCTCTGGCGCCCTTTTGCGAAAGCTCCTGCATTTCGGAGAGGATCTTTTCTTCATCGCGGGAGCGATAGCCGCCGCGGATCAGCGGGATGGCACAGTAGGAGCAGCGGTTATCGCAGCCCTCGCCGATGCGCACATACACCGAATACTCCGGCGTGGTCAGCACGCGTCCGCACTCGGGCATTTCGTTGTGACGGGCGCGGAAATCGGGCTTTTCACCCTGAAGCGCCTGATCCAGCGCCTCTGCGATGCGCTCGCACTGGCTGACGCCCACCAAAGCGTCGATCTCGGGCATTTCTTCCTTCAGCGCGTCGCCGTAGCGCTGGGCAAGGCAGCCGGTGACCAGCAAAACTTTGCACTTGCCCGTCTGCTTATACTGCGCCATTTCCAGAATGGTTTCAATGGATTCTTCCTTGGCGGGATCGATAAAGCCGCAGGTATTGACCAGCAGTACCTCAGCCTCCTCCACCTCCGCCGTGATTGTATGGCCTCGCTGCGTCAGAACATAGAGCATCTGCTCGGTATCCACTCTGTTTTTGACGCAGCCCAGCGATATCACACCGATTTTCAAAGGCGTGTCCTCCGATAAAATAATCTGAATTATTATAGCATATCTGCAGCGCGCATACAAGGTGTTTGACGCCAAAATGCGAACAAATATTCCCTAATCGATTTCAAAAAAGATCCGGAGGGGTGTTTCCCTCCGGATCGGTGCTCTGTTTGAATCAGTAGGTGATGTCTTCGCCCGTCAGGTCTTTCCACGCATCGCGCAGAACCTCCTGATTTCTCACGCCGTAGCTGGGGTCATTGGCCTGGGCTTCGGACATGGTGCGCAGGAAGTGCACGCAGTTCTGACCGCCAAAGCCGTTATCCACAATGTTATACACATGGTGCGCACGGTTATGCATGGTGGCCATGCACCAAACGTTGTTGGGCAAAAGCACGTATACCACCTGAATATCCCAGCTCATGCCGTCAAAGGCCTTGCGCATCAGCAGCGTATCCCGCAGCGTTTCGGGCTCCACGTCCCAGTGACGTCCCTGCGAGAGATTTTTCAGCTTGAAGCTCAAGCCCGTTTCGGGGTGGTACACCGTCAGCGAATCGCCGTTGCCGATCAGCGCCTTTACTTCATCCGCCCAATGCAAAAGTCTGACGGAGGTGGGGATCACCTCGTTAAAGCCTGCGTTGTTTTCCAGATAATAGCGGGCGGGATAAGAGGCATCCTTGGCATTGGCAGATTCCAGCATCACCTGCGTGGGGATATCCAGGAAGCCGTTGGCCACCAGATCGTTTCGCAGCTGGAAGTCCACGATGGCGTCGTGGGTGAGCTCTTCAAAGTCGCCGTCGATGGGGCACAGATAGCCCAGCTCGCGCAGCCTTGTCTGCGCCTTGGTCACCGTGGCGATCTTCTGCGCGCTGCCCATGCTGCTGGAAGAATTATAGCGGATGACTTCTTTATGGTAATCCTTGGCATTTGCCACATAGGGGAAAGCGCCGATGCCAAAGAGGATCTTGAAGGTCTGCGAACCGGCCTTGCCGTCCACGTCCAGACTGTGCTGGGTTTGGAATTTCTTTACGGCTTCCACCGTAGCGGAGTCATAGGTGCCTGTTACGGAAGAGAGGAAATTCAGCTCCTTGAGTCTGGTCTGCACCAGCAGCACGTCTTCGCCGGTATGACCGGATTTGAGGGTGCGGTCGAGGATAGCGGTATCGTACTTGGTGGACAGATCCACATAATCGCCCTTGGAGGGATCGATATTCAGGTAGGATGCATCCACATAGCCCACCTTATCGCCCCAGTAGACATTGCACCAGCCGTTACTCTTGGCGCGGACAACGATGCGCGTGCCGTTGGGGATCTCTGTGACTTTGCCATAGCCGGTGCCCGGGCCCTTGCGAAGCTTGAGGGTGCCGTTGGCAGAGGAAGTCACCACTGTGGCAAAACGGTATTCGCCAAAACGGATACTACCGTCGGAGGGAATGGCGCCGCCGTTGCCGTTGCCCGTTACGCTGCCTGTGATATTGCTGCTGCCGTTGGGCGCAGAAGGCTGGCTGGGCGTGGAAGGCTGAGAAGGTTCAGAGGGCTGCGAAGGCGCTTCAGCCTCGGAAATGACCAGATATTTGGTCATCACGTAGCCCGTATATTTACCGAAGGAAACCTTGGTCCATGTACCGTAATTCTCCAGCACGGTAACAATGGAAAGGTTGGGGATCTGATATTTTACCTTATAGCTCGTGCCGCGGCCGGAGCGAAGGTTCAGCTTGCCGCCGTCCTGGGTTTTGACCAGAGCGCTGCCGGCAGGGGCTTCGGAGGGCGTATCGGGCTGGGTAGCGGGAGGCGTTTCAGGCTGGGTGGGCTTGGGAGTAGGCGTGACGCTGCCTGCAAAGCGCAGGTACTTGGTCATCACATAGCCTTCCTTGCCGCCGTAGGTGGTTTTGCACCAGGTGGTGCCCTTATCGATGATGGAAAGCACGGTACCGGTGGGGATCTGCTTGAGAACGCCGGCGCTGGCGCTGGCCTTCTTGCGCAGGTTCAGCTTGCCGCCGTCGGCACAGTATACGGTAGCCTTGATGCCCGAAGAGCTTTCGGGGGCGGCGGTGGGCTTGGGCGTCTGCGAGGGCTGGGAGGGCGTTGTGTCAGAGGCGCCGAACACCAGGAATTTGGTCATCACATGACCGGTCTCGCCGGCATAGCGCACCTTGCACCATTTACTGCCCTTGCTGAGCACTTCGATCTCTTTGCCGTTGGGGATCAGCTTGAGCACTCTGGCAGTGGAGGAGGCCGTTTTGCGCAGGTTCAGCTTGCCCCCGTCGGCGCAGTAAACGGTGGCCTTTTCGGAAGAGGACGAGGAAGTGTTTTGGGAGGGCGCGGACGTTTCCCCGAACTTGAGGAAGGAGGTCATCACATAGCCCCATTCGCCGCCGTAATTGGTATAGCACCATTTGCTGCCCTTTTCATAAATCGTCAGCACTTCGCCGGTAGGGATCTGATCCAGCACCGTGGCGCTTGAGGAGGCGCGCTTGCGCAGGTTCAGCTTGCCCCCGTCGGCACAGCTGACCACTGCTTTCAGCTCGCTCCCTTCCTGAGATGCTGCCAATACAAAAGCCGGTTGCGCCATGAAAATCAGGCACAGCGCAGCCGCTAAAATCCGTCGTAAAACAGAGTGCATAATCAAGCCTCCTTATGTACTGTATTTCATTTTATCACATTATTTCATTCATGTAAACACTTGTTGCAAAATTGTTACACGCGTCCGGAAAATTAATACGGCAAAAATACACATTTTTTTTGCACACGTTCTCCGGGTTATGTTATAATCATTTATATTGGAAACAATTCTGAAGCCACACAAGGAGGCACTCTGCCTTGAAACTGATTTTGCAATACGTCAAGCCCTATTGGCGGCGGGTGGCGGCAGGCATGTCCGTAAAGCTGCTGGGCACGGTGATGGATCTGCTGATCCCCTATATTCTGGCCTACATCATCGATACCGTCACACCCCGCGGCGATATGCGGGGCGTGCTCCTTTGGGGCGGATTGATGATCTTCTGCTCGGCTGCAGCGCTGATTTTGAACGTGCTGGCCAACCGCTCGGCTGCGGTGGTGTCCAGAGACTGTACCCGCAGGCTGCGCCACGATCTGTTCGGTCATATCGTGCGCATGACCTCCCGGGAGATCGACCGCATCACCATCCCCTCGCTGATCTCCCGCATGACCACCGATACCTTTTATATTTACCGCACGCTGGGCATGACGCAGCGCTTGGGCATACGCGCGCCCATCATGCTGCTGGGCGGCATTCTGATCACCCTCACGCTGGACCCCGTGCTGTCGCTGATCCTTATCGTCATGCTGCCCTTTATGGCGGGTATCGTGGTATTTATCTCCCGCAAGGGCATTCCCATGTATGAAAACCTGCAGCGGCGGGTGGATATGCTGGTGCGCACCGTGCGCGAAAACGCCTCCGGCGTGCGCATCATCAAGGCGCTGGGCAAGGGCGAGGACGAGAAAAAGCGTTTCCATGAGATCAACAAGGGCGTTGCCCAGCAGGAAACGAAGGCCTCCGCCATCATGGCTGTCAACAACCCCACCATGCAGTTCCTGCTGTATTTCGGTCTGGTGCTGGTGGTGCTGGCAGGCGCAAAGCGTGTGGATTCGGGGCTGACCCAGCCGGGCAAGATCATGGCGTTCCTCAGTTATTTTACCATCATTCTCAACGCCATGCTGTCCGTTACCCGCTTCCTGACCATGTTTTCCAAGGCGCTGGCCTCTGCCAACCGCATTGAAGAGGTCATGGCTACTCCCGTTGAAACCGAAAAAATGCTGGATGCCGCCGCGGAAAGCGACGCTCCCCACATCGAATTCAAAAACGTCACCTTCTCCTACGGCGGCGTGCAGCCCAGTGTGGAGAACATTTCCTTCCGTCTTGAGCGCGGACAGACGCTGGGTATTTTAGGCCCCACGGGTGCCGGAAAATCCACGCTGATCCGCCTGCTGCTGCGCTTTTACGACACCGATGAAGGGGCCGTGCTGGTAAACGGCCGGGACGTGCGCGCCCTGCCCCTGAAAGAGCTGCGCCAAAGCGTGGGCGTGGTGTTCCAGAGCGATGCGCTGTTCCGCGGCACCATCGAAGAAAACATCCGTCTGGGCCGCGAGATCTCCATGGAGGAGATCCATGACGCCCTCTCCCGCGCCCAGGCAGAAGCCTTTGTTTCCGAAAAGGGCGGCACGGACAGCGAAGTGCATTCCCACGGCTCCAACTTCTCCGGCGGTCAGCAGCAGCGGCTGCTCCTCGCCCGTGCGCTGGCAGGAACGCCCGATATTCTTTTGCTGGACGACGCCACCAGCGCTCTGGACTTCAAGACCGAAGCCGCCTTCCGCAAGGCGCTGCGGGAAAAGAGCGAGGACATCACCACCGTGATCGTCGCCCAGCGCATCAGCGCCGTGATGCACTGCGATCAGATCCTGGTGATGGAAGACGGCCGGTGCATGGGGCTTGGCACCCATGAAGAACTGATGAAATCCTGCGATCTTTACCGCGAGATTGCTGCGCTGCAGATCGGAGGTGAGGCGGTATGATGGGTCCCATGGGCAGAGGCGGCGGCCGGTACGGCGGACGCAACAATTCCGCCAATCCCCGCATGCAGGAAGAATTCAAAAAGCCCCGCCGCGGCGTACTTTTGCGCCTTGGCAAGTACATCTGGCAGTTCAAGTGGCTCATGCTGCTGGCGCTGATCCTGACCATCGGCAGCAATTCCTTTGCGCTGGTGGGCCCCACGCTGTCGGGCAAGGCCATCGACTGCATCGGCACCGAGGCCGGCAAGGTGGATTTTGCAGGCGTGGGACGCTACGCGCTTCTCATGCTGCTGTTCTACTTCGGCTCGTCGGTGATGAGCTATCTTCTTTCCATTCTGATGGTGTACATCAGCCGCAACGTTACCCTGCGGATGCGCCGGGATATGTTCAACCGCCTGTGCGATATGCCGGTGGGCTATTTTGACACCCATCCCGTGGGCGACGTGATCAGCCGCCTGTTTTACGATACCGACACCATCAATACCTCCCTGTCCACCGATATCGTATCCATCCTCGCTTCCTCCATCACCATCGTGGGCTCTCTGGGCATGATGTTCAGCATCTCCCGCGTGCTGGTGCTGGTGTTTGTGGTCACCGTACCCCTGTCCATTCTCCTCACCCGCTTTGTCACCAGCCATACCGCGCCCCTTTTCCGCAAGCGCTCCCGCAAAATGGGCGAGCTGAACGGCTTTGTGGAAGAAAAGATCTCGGGCATGAAGACGCTGAAGGCCTATCACCAGGAAGGCAACGTGCTGTCCGATCTGGATGACATCAACGAGCAGGTGGTGCAGGCCTACTACAAGAGCGAGTACTACGGCAGCCTCATGGGCCCGTCGGTCAGCTTCATCAACAACCTGTCCCTGTCGCTGATCAGCGTGCTGGGCGGCATTCTGTACATGACGGGCGGCTTCAATATCGGCCCCATTGCCGTTGCAGGCATGACCATCGGCGGCATCTCTTCCTTTATTATGTACAGCCGCAAGTTCGCCGGCCCCATCAACGAGATCGCCAACATCTACGGCGAACTGCAGTCCGCGCTGGCGGCGGCAGACCGCGTATTCACGCTGCTGGATGAACCCCTGGAAGGCGCAGACGCGGAAAACGCCGTTGAACTCCATGACGCAGAGGGCAACGTGGCCATGCAGGACGTATGCTTTGGCTACACCCCTGAAAAAACGGTACTGAAAAATCTGTCCCTCACGGCAAAAAGCGGCAGCCTGATCGCCATCGTCGGCCCCACCGGCGCCGGCAAGACCACGCTGATCAACCTGCTGATGCGCTTTTATGACATCCACTCGGGCAAGATCACCGTGGACGGTCATGACATCCGCACCCTCACCCGCCGCAGCCTGCGGGGCGCATACTCCATGGTCTTGCAGGATACCTGGCTGTTCTCGGGCACCATCTACGAAAACATCGCCTATGCCAATCCCAACGCCACCCGCGACGAGGTGATCGCCGCCGCCAAGGCCGCCCGCATCCACCGTTATATTATGAGTCTGCCCGAGGGCTATGACACTGTGATCACCGACGACGGCGCCAACATCTCCAAGGGTCAGAAGCAGCTGATGACCATCGCCCGCGCCATGCTGGTCAACGCCAATATGCTAATCCTGGACGAAGCCACCAGCAACGTGGATACCCGTACCGAAGCCCATATCCAGCAGGCCATGCGCCGCCTGATGCAGGATAAAACCTGCTTTGTGGTCGCACATCGCCTGTCCACCATTCAGAACGCCGACCTCATCCTCGTGGTGCGCGACGGCAACGTGGTGGAAAGCGGCACTCACAAAGAGCTGATGCAAAAGGGCGGCTTCTACCGGGAAATGTACGACGCGCAGTTCTGTTGATCAAAAAAAATCATCCGTGTAAAAAAATTTTTATTTTTCATGGATGATTTTTCCTTTCTGTTCCGTTGTATAGGCAGAACCGCCCATGTACGGAGGATCAAAGGAGGAAATCATTATGATTTTTAAGAAGCACCGTCGTATCTTCATGCAGATTGCAGCCGTTTTGCTGCTTCTTGTTTCGCTCACCGGCTTTGCTGCGGCGGCAGAACTCCCTGTCCTTCTGCCCACCGAAGGAGAGTTTTTCAACACCGACGTTTATGACGGCATGAACGAATGGCCGCATTACAGCCCCGACGGCGAGCATTACGGCTTTGATGAAGATTTCTGGGATGGCTGCTCGGTCTATTGCGCCGTTGAAAAATCCAGCGTGACCGCCAAGAGCAGCAGCACCCTGGATCCCCAGAGCAAATACACCTACGGCGCTGCCCATCTGGTGGACGGCAAGCGGGATACCGTATGGTCGGAAGGCGCCAAGGGTCACGGTATCGGCCAGAGCGTGACCATCACCGAAAACATCAAACTGCACAGCGATGAAAAGAAGATCGATTACCTGTCGCTGTGCATCGTCAACGGCTATATCCGCACCCCTGAAACGTGGAAAAACAACAGCCGCGTAAAGACGATGACCCTCTCCGTCAACGGAAAGGAACTGTGCCGGCTGCAGCTGAACGACACCATGAAGCCCCAGTATTTTGATCTGACCTCCCTTGGCATCACAAACAGCTCGGGCAAAAACATCACCTTCCGCCTCACCATCAAGGACGTGTATCCCGGCGAGAAATATCAGGATACCTGCCTGACCGGCGTGGAATTCCAGTTCTTCGCCCCCAGCCATTGATCCCGTACATCCGCAACAAATAAAAGCCCGGGAGCCGATTTGCTCCCGGTTTTTTGTTATCTCATTTTTTCCAGTATTCCCGCGCTTTTCAGCATGGGGTAGATGGCCCGCAGCAGCACGGGAGCGGCGATCATGGCGAAAACGGCGTTGATCAGCGAGGGGATGAACTTGCTGAGCATGGTGGCCCACACCGCGTCCATGGGGAAGGCGTACACATACGCCTGAAAAACAAAGGTTTTCAGCATATACAGCGCCACATAGGTCAGCGCGCCGATGACGCCGGCCACGCAGCTGCGCAGAAAAGGCGTAAAGACTTTGACCTTCCACATGATCAGGCCGCACACATAGGCCATAGCGCCCTTTGAAACAAAGGTGATGATGGCGTCAATAAAGGTGTAGCCGTTAAAAAGATCGTACAGCGCCGAGCCCAGACCCGCGGTCACGCCGCCCATGGCAGGGCCGAACAGCATACCCGACAGCAGGCACATGGCGTTGGCAAAATGTACCTTAGAGCCCAGGAAGGGGAAGCGGAACATGGTGACCACATAGATAATGGCGATCATCACGCCCATAAAGGTGAGGTTGTATACGTTCAGTTTTTGCTTGCGATGCATTCATTTCACTCCTTGCCGTTTCGGTGAAAATAGTGTACAATACTATCTGGTGATATAAAATAACCACTTGCGGAGAAAATAATATAACCAGATGAAATACGTGATCGATAAAAACAACCGTCCCGTCTATCTGCAGCTGTATCGGCAGATCCGGGACGATATCATCCAGGGCGTGTATCCTTTGGGGAGCAAGCTGCCCTCCAAGCGGCTGCTGGCGGGCGAGCTTGCTGTCAGCACGGTGACCGTGGAGCACGCCTATGCCCTTTTGTGCGACGAAGGTTATGCCGAAGCCCGGGAGCGCAGCGGCTACCTTGTGATTTTCAGACCGTCGGACGGCTTTGCCGCCTCCGCTTCAGTGGAAAAGACCGCCCCCACGCCCCACGCTGTTTCGTCCTATCCCGAGTTTTCGGTGTCCATCCTCAGCAAAACCATCCGGAAAGTGCTCAGCGATTACAGCAGCCTGATCCTTGAAAAATCCCCCAACACGGGGTGCGAAGCACTGCGGGAGACCATCTGCGCTTATCTTAACCGCAACCGGGGCATCCATGTAAGCACCGATCAGATCGTCATCGGCTCGGGAGCGGAATACCTGTACGGCTTGATCGTCGACCTGCTGGGCAGGAATAAAATCTATGCCATCGAAACGCCCTCCTATGAAAAGATCGAAAAGATCTACCGCGCCGCCGGCCTGGCCTGCGAGCTTCTGCCCTTTTCGGAGGACGGCATCGACAGTCAGGCGCTGGCTGCATCCAAGGCCGACGTGCTGCACGTTACGCCCTACCGCAGCTATCCCACAGGCATCACCGCCTCGGCCTCCAAGCGTCACGAGTACATCCGCTGGGCGAGCACAGGCCATCGCTTCATCATCGAATCGGACTACGGCTCGGAGTTTTCGGTCTCCTCCCAGCCCATGGAGCCCTTGTTCGTGCTCTCCGAATGCGATAACGTGATCTACCTCAACACCTTTTCCCGAACGATCTCCCCCTCCATGCGTATCGGATACATGGTTTTGCCCCGGCAGTTGATTGCTCCCTTCCGCGAGAAGCTGGGCTTTTATTCCTGCACCGTGCCCACCCTTGAACAGTACGTGCTCACCGAGCTGATCGGCAGCGGCGACTTTGAGCGGCACATCAACCGTGTGCGCCGCGCCAAGCGAAAAGAGCTGAGCACCCAGCGATAACCCCGCTTGCCAAGCCCCATCTGATATGCTAAAATAAGAAAAAGCGATACCCCAAAGGAGCCGTACCAATGAAAAAGCTTTTATGCCTTCTGCTTTTATGCTGCCTGTGCCTGACGGCCTTTGCCGAAACGGCCGGCGAATATACCCGGCTTTATCACTCCCGCGCCGCCTCCCGCGCAGGCGAAACGGTGACCTTTTCCAAGCCCTTGGCACAGCTGACAGGAACCGACGCATGGCCTGCACAGGTCGATCCCTTCTCTCTGGGCGCGGGCAACACCTTCGTGCAGCTGCAGCAGGGCATGCTCATCATTGAGCATACCGCCCAAAGCAAGGGCGACAGGTTCGACGTTTCCTTCCGCACCGAAGATGAAACGGGCGCTCCCGTGTTTGAGCTTCTGCTGGAGCAGTTTGCCAAGGACGGCGCCGCCACCCTCCGCGCCCTGTACTGCTACGCAGACGGCGAATGGGAACTGGAGTTTTTGCCCTGATAACAATAAAAAAACGCCCGGTCGGGCGTTTTTTTATTTCAGCTTCCCCAGATATCTTTTCAGCAGCAGTTCAAACCTTGGCACCACAAAATCATAGCAGACAAAGGTGAGATTGAACAAAACCATAAAGGCGATGAACATCCCCGCGCCCATGCTTTCAGGCACGAGAACGAAAATCACCAGCGCTTCCACAGCAGCGATCACCAGATTGAAATAAATCAGCTTCACCGCCATGCGCAGGGGCTTTGCCTGAATTTTTTCAAACTGCGGGCGCAGCATGGGATAGCAGCCGAAAAAGCACAGGAACATCAGGTTCTGCTCCATGTCGGCCACCGTGATCAGGCTCACGGCGCACACCGCCAGATACATGGTCATATGATATTTTATGCCGTATTTTTTGCCGGGCGAGATCAGCAAAAGGCCTGCGATCATGGGCGAAATATACAGCCCCAGCCCCATGATATTGCCCACGATCATGATCACCACGCACAGCGCTGTCATCATGCCGCACTCGGCGATCCGTTTTGATTGCTTCATTTGTTTTCCTCCCATGCAAACAGCATATCACGTTTTGTTTCCTTTGACAACTTTCTGTATAAATGATAGAATATTTTTATTCTTTTTTAACGAGGCGCATTGTATGGCAAGGCAGAAGATCGACCTGACAAACGAGAATCAATCCATTATCAAAGTCATTTTATGGCTGGCGTGGCCGCTGTTTTTAGAGCAGGTGCTGTCCACGCTGGTCAGCTTTGTGGATACTGCCATGGTGGGCTCGCTGGGCGCCGCCGCCACGGCTTCGGTCTCCATTACCAATTCCTTCGTTTTTCTGATCAACGGCGTGGTGATCTCGCTGGGCATCGGTATCACCGCCTATGTGGCCCGCAGCGTGGGCGCAAAGGATTATGAGGCTGCCAGGGCGTATATCCGCCACGCGCTGCTGCTGCTTTTGATCATTGGTCTGCCCATCGCCGCTGCGCCCGTGATCCTGCATAAGCAGATCCCTCTGTGGATGGGCGCGGGCGAGGATTTTCTGGAAGACGCCCAAAGCTATCTGCTGATCACCTCCTCCATGCGTATTTTCACCATGGCCATGATGGTGCTGGGCTCGGTGTACCGCGGCCGCGGCGATACCAAAACACCGCTGAAGGTGAATATCATCGTCAATCTGGTAAACGTCGTGGGCAACTATCTGTTGATCCACGATCCCCACACCCTTTCCTTCAGCCTCTTTGGCGCGGATCTTTCCATCCCCATGTGGGGCGCGGGGCTTGGCGTACAGGGCGCGGCCCTCTCCACGGGCTTTTCGTGGCTGCTGGGCGGCACGGCGCTGCTCGTCATGCTCTTTACCAAAGAGGATCCCACCAAACTGTCGGTGCGTGATTCCTTCCGGCCCGATCCCCAGGTCATCCGCCGCGTGGTAAAGCTCTCCGTTCCCGCCATGCTGGAGCGGCTGTGTATGTCGCTGGCCGGCATTGTCGTCGCCAAGTCCATTGCCACGCTGGGCACCACCGCCGTAGCCGCCAATGCGGTATACAACACCGCCGAATCCCTTTCCTATATGCCTGCCTTTGCATTTGCAAACGCCTGTACCACGCTGGTGGGTCAGGCGCTGGGCGCAAAAAAGATATCTCTGGCCAAGCGCTATGCCTATACCACGGTAGGCACCGGTCTGGCGGTGATGTTCCTGACAGGCATCGGGCTGTACCTGTTTGCCAATCCGCTGGTGCGCATTATCAACCAGGATACCGAAGTGGTGGCCCTTGCCGAAAGATGCCTGAAGCTGGTGGCCTTCATCCAGCCCGTACAGGTCATTGCCTGGACCTTCGCCGGCGGTCTTCGCGGCGCAGGCGATACCAGATGGCCCTTCTACTCCACCGCCGTCAGCACATGGCTCTTCCGCGCACTGGGCGCGATTTTGTGCATCCGCGTGTGGGGCATGGGGCTGTATGAATCGGTCATCTGTATGTGCTTTGACTTCGCCTTCCGCAGCACGGTCATGTTCCTTCGTTTCCGTTCGGGCAAATGGGCAAACGTCCTCCGCGACAAAAAAACAGCATAAGCAAATCCCGGCAGAGCTGCCGGGATTTTTCTTATCCGCCGTACCCGGAAATGCATTTCCGGAGCGCGGCCATTTTTTCGCTGTCGGGTTCGGGAAGGTGGGCAAAAGGAAAGGCCATGCCCATCATATCGTATTTGGTTTGGCAGATCTTGCGGAAGGGCAGCAGCTCGATTTTGTCCACACAGCCGTGGCTTTGGGCAATGCCGCGCAGCCGCAGAACGTTTTCCTCCGTATCGTTGAGGGTGGGGATGATCACCTGCCGCAGCGTGACGGGGATCTTGTTTTCATTCAGATACGCAAGGAACCGCAGCGGTTTTTCCATATCGCAGCCCACAAATTTTTGATACTGCTCCGCCGCGGTATATTTAAGATCCAGCAGCACCCGGTCGGTGTTTTTCAGCACCTCCCGGCAGCTTTCGGGAGCAAAGCAGCCCGACGTATCCAAACAGGTGTGGATCTTTTTTGCATGGCACAAACGGAAAAGCTCCGCGGCAAAGGCCTTTTGCAGCAGCGGTTCGCCGCCCGAGAGCGTGACGCCGCCCTCCCTGCCCCAGTACGCACGGAAACGCTCCGCACGGGAAATCACTTCCTCTGCGGTGTATGCGCTGCCGCCCGCCGCATCCCACGTATCGGGATTATGGCAGCACCCGCAGCGCAGCGGACACCCCTGCAGAAAAGCGACAAACCGCACGCCGGGACCGTCCAGCGTGCCCATGCTCTGAAAAGAATGGATCCGGCCCGTCATACGGCCTCGTGGAAGGTTCGGCTGATGACCTCCCGCTGCTGCTCGCGGGAAAGCTTGTTGAAATTCACCGCATACCCCGATACGCGGATGGTCAGGTTGGGGTACTTTTCGGGATTTTCATAGGCGTCCATCAACGTTTCGCGGCTGAGCACGTTCACGTTGATGTGATGCGCCATCTGTCCGAAGTAGCCGTTCAGAATGTTCACAAGGTTGTCGGCGCGCTCCCCGCGGTCGCGTCCAAGAGCTTCGGGGGTGATGGAGAAGGTGTTGGAAATGCCGTCGCGGCAATCATCATAGCGGATCTTCGCCACGGAATTCAGCGACGCCAGCGCGCCGTTTTCCTCGCGGTTGTGCATGGGATTGGCGCCGGGAGCAAAGGGCTCGGCGTTCCTGCGGCCGTCGGGCGTGGCGCCGGTGTTCTTGCCGTAGGTCACATTGGAGGTGATGGTCAGCACGCTGAGGGTATGCTCGGCATTGCGGTAGGCCGGCGTTTTGCGAAGCTCGGTGATCATGCGGTGGGTCAGATCCCTGGCGATCAGATCCACACGGTCGTCATCGTTGCCGTACTTGGGGAAATCACCCTCGGTGATAAAATCGCTGATGTATCCCCGGGCGTTGCGCACGGGGTGGACTTTGGCATATTTGATGGCGCTGAGCGAGTCCGCCACCACCGAAAGTCCTGCCACGCCGAAAGCCATGAAACGGCCCACGTTGGTATCGTGCAGCGCCATCTGGGTCTTTTCGTAGGCGTACTTATCGTGCATATAGTGGATAACGTTCATGGTGTTGACGTACAGATGGCTCAGCCAGGCCATGTAGGTTTCCATGCGGCGCATCACTTCGTCATAGGAAAGGGTATCGCCCTGCATCACTTCCGTCTGCGGGCCGATGGCCATATCAGAGGAGGTATCGTAGCCGCCGTTGACAGCGATCAGCAGAAGCTTGGCCAGATTGCATCTTGCGCCGAAAAACTGCATCTGCTTGCCCACCTTCATGGCGGATACGCAGCAGGCGATGGCGTAATCGTCGCCGTAAATGGGGCGCATGAGATCGTCGTTTTCGTACTGGATGGAATCGGTATCGATGGACACCTTGGCGCAGTATTTTTTGAAGCCCTCGGGAAGCGCCTGCGCCCAGAGCACGGTGAGGTTCGGCTCCGGCGAAGAACCCAGGGTGCAGAGCGTATGCAGCATACGGAAAGAGGTTTTCGTCACCAGCGTGCGTCCGTCCTCGCCCATGCCGCCCACCGCTTCGGTGATCCACATGGGATCGCCGCCGAACAGTTCGTTATATTCGGGCGTGCGCAGATGGCGGGCCATGCGCAGCTTGATCACAAAGTCATCCAGCAGCTCCTGCGCACCCTCCTCGGTGAGAATGCCCCGGGCGATGTCCCGCTCCATATAAATATCAAAGAACGTGCTGACTCTGCCCAGGGACATGGCGGCGCCGTTTTGCTCCTTGATGGCTCCCAGATAGGCAAAGTACGTCCACTGCACAGCCTCACGGGCATTCTCCGCGGGGCGGGAAATATCGTAGCCGTACATTTCCGCCATCTCCTTGAGATAACCCAGGAAGGCGATCTGCTGATACAGTTCCTCGTCCAGACGAATGGTTTCGGTATCAAAGGCGCCGTCTGCCAGCTTGGCCTTGTCCTTTTTCTTTTCGGCGATCAAACGGTCCACGCCGTAGAGCGCCACGCGGCGGTAATCGCCGATGATGCGTCCGCGTCCGTAGGCGTCGGGCAGACCCGTGATCACATGGCAGCGGCGCGCCTGACGCATTTCATCGGTATAGGCGCGGAATACGCCGTCGTTGTGGGTGGTGCGGAAGCGGAATTCCTCCTCCACCTTGGCGCTGAGCTTGTAGCCGTAGGCTTCGCAGGCCTGCCGCACCATGCGTATGCCGCCAAAGGGATTGACGCCGCGCTTCAGAGGGCGGTTGGTCTGCAGACCCACGATGATCTCGTGCTCTTTGTCAATATAGCCGGGAGAATAGGTTTTAAGCGAAGACACGGTGGCGGTATCGATATCCAGCACGCCGCCGAACTGACGCTCCAGAGCAAAGAGCGCCTGTACCTTTTTCATCAGCGCCTTTGTGCGCTCCGTCGCCTGCGCAAGGAAACTTTCATCTCCCTCATAGGGGCTGTAATTGCGCTGAATGAAGTCGCGCACGTTGATCTCCTGCTGCCATGCGCCGCCCGCAAAGCCCTGCCATGCATTCATTTCCACGGTAAAACCTCCCTATTGGCTGAATTGCCAAACAAAAAAGGGCAATTCAACTTACATCAAGTGAATTGCCCAGACGGTCGGCTTTCAAAGCATTCACACTCCCCCGCGGTGACCCGCGAAATCCGTCAGTCATGTGAATACATCCCCATTGTACCAAAGACCCGTCCGTTTTGCAAGATGCCTGCGGGGATTTTCAGCGGTTTCCCTTGATTCCTGCTTGACAAAACCCTGCCTTTGAATCTATTCTGTATGTATAGCGATTTACTTTTCAAGGAGATGCACAGATGAATCCTGCTATTCCCGGGCAGCATATTCCGCAGCGCTCCCATTCCGTTCTGAACATCTGCAAGCTGGCCTGTCTGCTGGTGCAAACGGGGCTGTTTGCTTTCTTCTGGCTTCGCGTGCAGCAGCAGTACTCCTTTTTTGCCGCCACTTCCCTTGTTCTTTACGGCATTTATGCTGTGATCCTGTACTGTCTGCACCGCGTTTACGGCAGCCTGCGCATCGGCAAGGAAAGGCTGTTTAATCTGTGCACGGGACAGCTTCTGACGCTTCTTTTCTGCGACGGATTTATTTATCTGATCGCCGCGCTGACGCTGCATTGTCTCCCCCGCATTCCCTTCCTCGCACTGGTATATGTCCTGCAGGTGCTTTTCTCCGTGGGCTGGTGCTACTGTACCAACAAACTGTATTATCGCATCACCCCGCCCGAAGCCGCCGTTATCCTTTACAACACCGAAAAAGAGCTGTCCCTGATGGAAACCATCTGCGGCGAATACCATCATTACGACGTTTTCCGGCGCATTTGTCTTGATGATCTCACCGATGAAGCAGAGGATCTCATCAGCGATCTGCCCGAAACCGTTCAGGCTGTTTTTCTGGGCAAAACAGCGCTCCCGCTGCAGGAAACGGTGCTGCGCCGGTGCGCGCGCAAAGGCATCACCGTATTCATCCGCCCCACCTTCGGCGATATCCTGCTGAGCACCTCGCACCGCCGTTTTATGTCCCACACCCCCATGCTCAAGGTAACGCTGCAGGCGCCGCCCATGTATTACAGCACCGTCAAGCGCGTTATGGACATTCTCATTTCGCTGCTGCTGCTCCTGCTGACCGCTCCTGTGTGTCTGCTGACGGCGCTGCTCATTCACTGTGAAGACGGCGGCCCCGTGCTTTATCGGCAACAGCGGCTGACCAAGGACGGCAAGATTTTTGAGATCCTCAAATTCCGCTCCATGCGCACCGACGCCGAAGCAGACGGCGTTGCCCGTCTTGCCGCCGAAGGTGATACGCGCATCACCCGCGTCGGCGAGATCCTCCGCGCCGCCCGTCTGGATGAGCTGCCGCAGCTTATCAACGTCCTCCGCGGCGATATGTCGCTGGTGGGCCCGCGTCCCGAGCGTCCCGAGATCGCCGAGCTGTATGCGCAAAAGCTGCCCGAATTCCACACCCGCCTGAGCGTAAAAGCAGGGCTCACCGGCTATGCGCAGGTGCACGGCAAGTATAACTCCACCCCCGCCGAAAAGCTGCAGATGGACCTGATGTACATTTCCGGCATTTCCTTTTCCATGGACGTAAAGCTTATTCTGCAGACCATCCACACCATGCTGAAAAGAGAAAGCGCCGAAGGCGTTCCCCCCAACACCAAGGATCCTGCCGCCTGACGAGCAGATGGGCAGCTGATCACTCCCGAACATACACTGCAGGCACGGTCTCGCATCCGTGCCTGTTTTTAATATCCTTTTAAATAATTCCGCCGTCTTGCGCCGCCGATCGGAAGAATGCTATAATGGATCTGGTAAAAAATTCTATCAAAGAAAGGACCGATCCGCTATGAAGAAGTTCGTTTCCCTGCTGCTGTGCTGCATGATGGCGCTTTCCTTCGCCTGCGCCGAAGCCCCCGCCTCCGTCACCGGCAAAGTGACCGAAATCGAAAAATACGGCCACGCGCTGCTGGACGTAAAGATCGCCGATTTCCTCGCCGCAGGCTTCACGCTGGGCGACGTGGTCACCGTGACCGCCGGCACCTACAACGATGATATGCCCTTCTTCGACGGCTACTACGTGGACAAGGGCGCTTACATGGTACGCGCCTACCCCGGTCATGAATACATCGCCGTATGCATCAACTACGGCAAGTTCGCCGAAACCGCCGGCATCGGCGTTGGCGACAGCGTCACCATCACCCTGAAGGAAAAGGCCGGTGCGCTGGACGTGCAGGTAATGAACTCGCTGGTGTACACCGATGATCGCGCCGACTACGCCACCGATGAAGTTTTCGCCAACTTCCGCATGGTGACCGCAGGTCAGATCGGCGAAGGCAAGCTCTACCGCTCCGCCTCCCCCATCAACAACGAGCACAAGCGCGCCGCCGTCTCCAATGCGCTGGCGGAAACCGCCAAGATCAAAACCGTGATGAACCTGGCTGACACCGACGATGAGATCGCCGCCTACGTGGCCGCCGAGGATTTCAACTCCGCCTACTACAAGAGCCTGTATGACAACGGCAGCGTCATCGTGCTGAGCATGTCCATCGACTATTCCTCCGATGACTTCGCCGCGGGCATCATCAAGGGCCTGAATTTCCTGGCCGGCAAGGAAGCCCCCTATCTGCTGCACTGCACCGAGGGCAAGGACCGCGCGGGCTTCACCTCCATGCTGCTGTCCGCGCTGATGGGCGCCACGCAGGAAGAGATCGTGGCTGATTATATGCTCAGCTACGTCAACTACTACGGCATTGATCCCGTGGCCGAGGCCGACAAGTATAACATGATCGCCGAAAAGAACGTCATGGATATGCTGCGCACCGTGTGCGGCGCTAAAAAGGGCGCTGCCCTCAACGACGCCGACATCGCCGCCGCTGCCGAAAAGTATCTCACCGATCACGGCATGACCGCCGACGCCATCGCCGCCCTGAAGGCCAACCTGAAGTAATCCAATCCATACAAAAAGCCCCGCCTCACAGCGGGGTTTTTCTTATGTAAAGAATTCCCCTTCTTATATCAAGAAGGGGAATATATATCACAGTCCGCCGAGGTTAAACGGCGATACGGTGATGGTCGGCTCCTCCGGATCGGCAAAGGCGTCGGTCTTGCCGTAGACGATCTTCATGCCATAACTTTTCGACAGACACACAGCTGTATTGTTTGCGCCCCGCTTGATGTACCGCTCGCGCGAGGAGGTATACCCCGAACGGGAATAGGAAAAGATGCTGTTTGGCGCCTGCGTGGGCGCGGGCTCACATTCGTTTTCGCCGTACACCTGGATGAGCTTTTGCTCAAGGTCATCCAGCGTTTGTTCTTTATCGTATTTGGGGTCGATCGTCACATGAACCGTAGCCAGCGCAGGCTTTCCGCCCACGGTATCAAAACAGAAGTAAAGCTCTCTCACATCATAGCCCGCCGCCTGAAATTGAAATGCGGAATCGGATTGCGCTATGACATTCTTCACGCCCTCCATAATCTTAAAGGTGTGTTTGCATTCAGCATCCAGGCACGTGAGAATTCCAGAAGTGTCAAGCACGCTCTTGAATCCCTGCTGTTTCACCCACTTTTTCACCGTTTCCACGCTGCTGCCCCACGGGATGCCCTGATAGGTGATCTCCGCCGTCTCATCCGCATACGCGCAGGCGGTCAGCATCAGTAAAGCAAGCAAAAACGCCAGAACTCTTTTCATGGGAAAATCTCCTTTGCGGTGTTTTCTTTATTCTACATAGATAAAGCCGGTTTGTAAAGAAAAACCTCCCTCCAAACGGAAAGAGGTTTTTTATTGTTCTGTTTTACGCTTCGTTCTTTCTGCGCAGAAGCACCGTCATGCCGATCATCCCCGCCGCAGCGAGAACCGCCAGAAACGCAAAGTTCATGCTGTCGCCCGTTGCGGGAATTTCGGGAACGGGGGTGGGTGTTGCCGCCCGTCTTACGGGGATGAACCTCATATCAGGTACAATAACAGGAACTGCATTCTCTTCGGCAACCGGCGTATCGCCTTCCAGGGCAATTCTGAGGTTTTCCATACTGACGTTGTATTCCTTGCCCAGCTTAAGCCCTTCATAAGGCACGTTGAAAATGACGTTGGAATCCTTTTCCTCCGCCTTGATCTCTGTCGAATGAACGGAGAATTTATCCGCAGGAATGCTCAAGGAGGTTTCGTCGTTGTAGAACTTTATGCTGCCAAAGAAAACGACGCGCTTCGCCGCTTCCATTTGTTCTTTGGTAAAATACGCCGTATCCTCCGACGCTCCTCTCCATACGTTCATTAACTTGATCTGCAGCACGTCGCTGGTGGCAAGATTTTCAGGGTTTTCAATATTTCCAACGCAGCCTGTCAGGCACAGCATGGCAGCCAGGAGAAATAATACAAGCAATTTTTTCATCTTCCGTTTCCCCTTTCGGATACTTTCTCTTTTTCAATTATATTCCTTGCGCCGCATTTTTTCAATAGGATTGCATAAAAAACTCCTTCTCCGAAAGGATCTGTTTGCGTTTTTTTATAATGAACGGCCTGTGGGACGTCAATGCTCCGATAAAACAAAAGCCCTCCCGTCTGCCCGAAGGCAGACAGGAGGGCGGATGATTGATTAATCAGCTCAGCGGGAGAGAATGCGGATTACTCCACAACCTTCGCGCCGGCAGCAATGGCGTCTTCCTTGGTCATGAAGAACTTCCAGGTGCTTTCCACGGTGGGCTCGATGACCTTCTGATCGCGGATGTACTGCGCGACGATGTTGCGAACCTGACCGTTATCGTTGCCCAGGGTGTCGCCGGTGTACAGATCGGTCAGAGAATAATCTTCGGGGGTCAGGCCGGCAGCCTGCATGAAGCCGGCGCCGCCGGTGAAGCGATAGTTGTTCATCGCCACGGAGAACACCTGATCAGGCGCGACAGGCTGACCCTGATACTGCATGTTCTGGATGCGCTGACCAACGGGAGCGTAGTAGTGGATCTCGTAGTAGAGGCCGTAGATTTCGTCGGTGTAGTAACCGGCGCCGAAGTAGCCGGGATTCCAGTCGCTGGTGTAGTTCTGGGTGGCATGCTCCATCCACAGACGCAGCTGGTCGCCGGTCATCTGCACACGGTACAGCCAGTTTTCAAACACGTACAGCTGGTACAGCAAACGCATGGGGATGCCGCCCTCGGGGATCATATCGCGGATGGTGTCGCCGCTGGTCAGAGGAGCGCAGATGGACAGCTGGGCGGGGATCGCAGCCAGCTGAGCCTTGTTCAGCAGATCCATCAGAGCGGTGGGACGCAGGGAAACGCCTTCATTGGAGAAGCCGCCCTTGGCAACGCCCAGAGGCTGATCCAGATACTTCTGCAGTTCATCGTTGTAGGGAGCCAGAGCCGCGGCAACCTTCTCGTTTTCCTTGATGTCCTTCTGATCAGCCAGGAAACGGAAGCCGTTTTCCGCCGTCACAGGGGTCACGGTCTTGGTGGCGGGATCGTAGGAAAGCTTCATGAAGCCCAGACCTTCACCGCCGCCGCCGCCCAGAACGGGCACGACCTTGCCTTCGGCATTGAGGATGTCCTCACGGTACACCGTATCATGGAAG
This sequence comes from Clostridia bacterium, assembly GCA_017549335.1. Taxonomy (GTDB): domain Bacteria; phylum Bacillota; class Clostridia; order Christensenellales; family Aristaeellaceae; genus SFMI01. The sequence goes on from JAFYVB010000033.1 coordinate 43,807, forward strand.
TGGCCGTACACCACCGCGTCGATGCCGGTGGTCAGGTTGATCAGAGCGCGGGCCTGATTCTCGTATTCAACGGGGTTGTTGCCGTCGGTGGTGATGCCGTCTTCCACACCGGTGTGGACCACAGCGATAACCACGTCGCAGCCTTCCTGGTCACGCATGATCGGAATGAAATGCTCGGCAGTGGGCACCAGATTGCGGAACTCGATGCCCTCATAGTGGGATTCCACTTCCCAGGCAGGGATGTTGGGGGTGTTCATGCCGATGACGCCCACCTTCACGCCGTCAAATTCCTTGACGATGTAGGGCACGCCCATCCAGGAATCCCACTCGGTGCCTTCCGCTACCAGGTTGGCAGCAGACATGGGCACGGAATGTTCATCGCCGCTGTCGGCGCTCATCACGTACTCGATCTGACGCTTGAGAATGGGCAGATCGTTGTTGAACTCATGGTTGCCCAGGCACCACATATCGTAGTCCATCAGGCGCAGAGCCTTCATCATGGGATCGTCCTTCTCAGGAGCGAAGTAGGAATAGTAGTAGGTCAGGGCAGAACCCTGAACGGTGTCGCCGCCATCCACCAGAATGACGTTCTCTTCCGTCGCACGCACCTGTTCAATCATGGAGGCGATCATCGACAGACCGACATTGGGGGTCGCTGCGTTGGTAGCATAGTCAATGGGCAGGACTTTGCCGTGCACGTCGCTGGTGGCGATGAGGGTGATCTCAATGGGTTCTGCGGGTTCTGCGAAGGCCATGCCGCCCAGCAGGGGGAGCATCATGCTCAGCGTCAGCAGAAGGGAAATGAGCTTCTTCATGGTGGACACCTCTTTCTTTTATTTCCTGTATAAAACAGGATTCGATTTATTATATCGGACATTTTTCCCGCTGCAAATAGCTGCCGGATATGTATATAGCATATGCTTATATACTTATTCATATCATAAAACCCCTCTCTCCTTGCGGAAAGAGGGGAAAATGTGATTACATTTTATACTTGCGGCAGGGTTTAATTAGCCCAGCTCAGCGAAGTACTTGATGGTGCGAACCATCTGAGAGGTGTAGGAGTTCTCGTTGTCGTACCAGGAAACAACCTGCACCTGATAGGTGTTCTCATCCAGCTGAGCAACCATGGTCTGGGTGGCATCGAACAGGGAGCCGTAGGTCATGCCGACGATGTCGGAGGACACGAGGGGCTCTTCGGTGTAGCCGTAGCTGGCGGAAGAAGCGGCCTTCATGGCGGCGTTGATGGATTCCTTGGTCACGTTTTCGCCCTTAACAACGGCAACCAGAATGGTGGTGGAGCCGGTGCATACGGGAACGCGCTGGGCGGAACCGATCAGCTTCTTGTTCAGCTCGGGGATGACCAGGCCGATGGCCTTGGCAGCGCCGGTGGAGTTGGGAACGATGTTCTGGGCGCCGGCACGGGCACGACGCAGATCGCCCTTGCGATGGGGGCCGTCCAGGATCATCTGGTCGCCGGTGTAAGCATGCACGGTGGTCATGATACCGGTCTGGATGGGATAGGTATCATTCAGGGCCTTGGCCATGGG
>JAFYVB010000034.1 GCA_017549335.1 Clostridia bacterium
TACCACATACCCACACAGCAGGCCGATGGCGCAGCCATCGCGTCCGTGAAACGGACAAGAAAAAGAGAGTGACTATCATCGGGGCGAGCTTGCTCGCAGCCGTGATAGTCGCTCTCTTTTTTGTATTGCCTGCCGTAACATTTACGCACACAAAAACGCAGGTTTTCAGGGGTGCTCGAGGGGCGCTTTTACCTTAAAAGCGACCCCTCGATCGTCCTCCTCCGTCTTATCAGCCGTTGGAATAGCTGAACACAACAAAGGAATTGCGCAGGAATTCAGCATACAGCGTGAACTCCGCTTCGCGCTCTTCGGGATAGGTCATCATCAGCGAATAGAACATATCCCCGCCGCCGTAAACGATCAGATACATTCCGGTGCCTTCGACGGTGATCATGGAAAGCTCCTCACGCACGGTGACAAGCAGATCATCCTCGCTCTCGCCGGCCAGCGCAGCGGCATAATCTTCAAGGCTCAAGCCGCCGGCATTCTCCGCGCGGTAGGTAATGCCCGAAACGAAGGTGCCGTCTTCTTCGGCATAAACATAATCGTATGCGCCCTGACGATCCTCTGCGTATACGTCAGGCAGTATCAAAGAATAACCGTCTTCGTAATTCTCGAATACCTCAAAGGCATGCGCCTCGTAGTAATCGCCCACCTCGCAGGAGATCAATTCATATCCTCCGCCGCTGCGGGTAAAGCACACGGTAGCGTCGCACAGCCAGGTCAGCGCCTCGTCGGCAGCCTGTTCGGGCAGACTGTCGCTGCCGTCTTCCAGATATACGTCGCATTCCAGTACATAGCAGCCGCCGTCCTCCACGCAGGAATACACATAAGCGCCCACATAGGTATCGCCGTCGTATTCAACGGGCAGCGCGCTGCGCACGGTCATATCCAGCCACTGACGCATGGTAGCCAGCTCGCTCTCGCTGAGAACGCTGCTGCGCAGATCGCGGACGGGCGCAGCCAGCGCGCAAACGGGAAGCATCAGGCACAGCAGCAGACACAGGAACTTTTTCATTTTGTATTCTCCTTTGCTTGGCAGTTATTCTTTTTCTTTATCCGCAAAATAGGAAGCGATGGAAAGCGCCGCAGTATTGCCCTGCCCTACGGCACGGGCGATCTGATACGGAGCGCCCGTCACGTCTCCGGCAGCAAAAACGCCTTCGACGTTGGTGCGCATACGCTCATCCGTGCGGATCGCGTTATCATTCAGTTCAAGAGAAGGCAAAAGCTGCGAAAGCGCCACCGCAGGCCGCAGAATAAATACGCAATCGTACGCATTTTCTCCTCGATCGGTGGACAGCAGCACTTTGCCGTCCTCCTGCGCAGCAAGTTTCACGATCTTTCCTTCACATACGGTGACGTTCTGCGGCGGCTCGTGCTTGCGTTCCAAATAGTAATCCACGCTGCAAATGCCGCTGAGGAACGCGGCGTCCTCATGGAAGGAGGCATCCTGAGCGATGACCGCCACCTTGCCCCCGCGATAGAGCATGCCGTCGCAGGTAGCGCAATAGCTTACGCCCCGTCCAACCAGCGCTTCCTCGCCGTTGATCAGGCTCAGCCGCCCGATACCCGTGCACAAAAGCACGGCGTCGGCATTGAGTATCTCCTCGCCCGCAAGCACCATAAAGCCCCTGCGGGTTTTCTGGATCATCCGTGCAAGTCCGGTGCGGTATACAACGCCCGCCTCCTCGCACTGGCTGCGGAAAGCGCTTTCCATTTCCTCGCCGGACACGCGCGGCATTCCCGGATAATTATCCACCCGATGCGCTTTCCCCAGCGCCGTTTTTCCGCTGTGCAGAATGGTCGCATCAATATTCCGCATACGCAGCGTCAGCGCCGCCGATACGCCGGCAGGCCCTGCGCCGATGATCAGAACGTGCTTGCCCATAAGTCTCCTCCGCGCTTTAATTGTTACGGAATTATTATACCACAAGAAACGATTTTGTAACAACCCTCAAATTTGAGATTTACAGATAATTTACAGCCGCCCGCTTCCTGTGGTATAATTCCATTATTACCAATGCATCGGAGGAAATGCAAGTGCAGCAGTTTGAGCCTTTTGAGCGTGTGCTCCTGACCATCGAATACGACGGATCGGGATTTTACGGCTGGCAGCGGCAGGAAAACTTCCGCTCCGTTCAGCTGGAAGTGGAAAAAGCGCTGAGCAAGTGCCTGCACCGCGAAACCACCATCTGGGGCGCCAGCCGTACGGATACGGGAGTAAGCGCGCTGGGCCAGCGGGCGCATTTTCATAATTTCAGCACCATTCCCGCCGAGCGTTTTGCCTTTGTGCTCAACACCATGCTGCCCCCCGACGTGCGCATCCGCGCAAGCCGCACCGTGCCCGAAACGCTGCACGCCCGTTTTTCCTGCCGCGGCAAGATCTATACCTACCGCATCTTCAACAATCGCCACGCCAGTGCCATCCGCCGCAATCAAACCACCCACATTCCCGTGCACATCAACGAAGACCGTATGCGCGACGCCGCGCAGCTGCTGGTGGGCACCCATGATTTCGGCGCTTTTCAGGCCGCCGGCGGCACGGCAAAAACCACCATCCGCACCATCCACGGCATTGACATCACCCGCGACGGTGACGACATCACCATGGTGGTGCGCGGCAACGCCTTTTTGTATAACATGGTGCGCATCATCGCCGGTACGCTGATCGCCATCGGTCAGGGGAGACTTCCCGCCGAATGTCTCACCGAAGCGCTGGAAACGCAAAACCGTCTGGTGCTGGGCGTTACCGCACCCCCCAGCGGCCTTGAACTGACAAGAATTTTCTACGATCTTGACGGCGAACGAATGGAAGACTACGAAAAAGAGATTGGATTGCGCTGAAAAAGCGCCGGTAAATACCGGCGCTTTTTTTCATCGGAAAATGGCAGCAAATAGATCCTTTGCCCATTGAAGCGCTGCAGGCGTATGCTGCTGAAGCAGTTCAAAAAGCTGCGCGCGGTCATTGATATCGCCCACATGCTCAAAAACCTTGCCGTGAGCAGTTGTTTTGCCCAGCGCCAGCAGACCTTCTGCCGAATCGCCGATGGCCGCATATTTGCCCACCGCCGCTGCGCCAAAGGAGAAACAGCCGATGGCCGCAGCGCCGATGCTGACAATGCCAATACTGATGGCGCCCAGAGCCAGCAATCCCACCGCAATGGATCCGATCGCCAGAGCGCCAAGCGCCAGTGCCCCCAGCGCAAGCAGACCGACAGAAAGCACGCCAAGGGAAAGTACGCCCATGGAAAGCAGCCCGATGCTGATCACGCCCCGTGCCCGCAGACCAATAGCGATAAAACCCTTTGCGTTTTTGCCGACATGATACAGAGGCAGACCAAGCACCATCTTTTCGCTCTTCTTCTCTTTGATCTGAATGCCCCAAATCGGAGGACGCACGCTTTCAGCAGGCGCGTTTCCGTCCTTATCCGTAATCTCTTCTTTCAGCAAATAATCCATGGAGCAGTCGAACAGCGTGCCCATCCGGATCAGCTTTTCGGTTTCGGGATAGGCCAGATCGGACTCCCACTTGCTGATGGACTGGCGCGTCACGCCAAGGATCTCCGCCAGTTGCTCCTGTGTATAATGATGCGCCTTTCGCTGATCCGCTATTTTCTCACCAAGGGTCATTTTCGGTTTCTCCTTTGCTTTTTATGCTGTCATTGTACTTTCCGCCGCATAAAAAAGCCATCCATTTGCCGTTTCTTTATGTAAACTTTGGGTTGCATTGCCGAAATTCAGCCATTTTACCGTTTCTTTTTCCCCACCAGCAGCTCCATATCGATGGTGATCTCCGTAACGCCCCCAAGGTCAAGGGCTTCCACGTCCACCCGCTGCAGCATGGGCGTCATCCGTGCAAAAGCGCGGGCTTCCTCCTGCGTGACCGGCAGCGTATAGGTGATGCGGTCGCGGCGCACACACTGCATATGCAGCGCAAAGTAATCCTTCACGCGGTCGCTTTCATACGGTCCCGAACGCAATTGATCCTTGGCCAGCGTTCTCAGTTCTTTCAAATACCCTTCGCCGGGGATCGCCTTGAGCACGCAGCCGTTTTTCTTGATGACACGGGAAAACTCCGTGTAATCGGCGGGCGTGAGCACGTCCAGAATACAATCCACGCTGTGATCGGGCAAGGGAATGCGTTTGAGATCCGCCACGATGAACGCCACGTCCTCGTATCGCTGGGCTCCCAGCTGCACCGCCTCCCGGGAAATATCAAAGGCCGTTTTTATCCAATTTCCGTTTTTGAACAGATTGCCCGCATAGTAGCCTTCTCCGCAGCCGGCGTCCAGCAGAACGGGCTTTTCCGCTTTCACATAGCGCTCAATGAGCAATTGCATTTTTTCAAGCAGCGGCGCATAAAAGCCGCGGTCAAACACGAACCTGCGGTTGCGGAAAAGCTCCATGGGGTAAAATGCGCCCCGCCCGGGCAGCAGATTCACATAGCCCTGCCGGGATACGTCAAAGCAGTGCCCCTCCATGCAGCGAAGGCTTCCTCCCTCCAGCAGCAGCCGCTTTCCGCAGACGGGACACAAAAGCTTTGCATCATTCAGCCTGTTCTTTTCGCTCATGCGTCGCTTCCCTCTTTCATCATGCCCAATCTGCGCCAGCGGCGCTCAATGTGCATATACCTTGCAAACGTCCACAAGCCCGCGCCCATCCAGGCGGCACAGGGGGCAAGACAGGCGCCTGCATAGCCGATGAATTTGGGCAGGATCGCGCTCACGCCCACGCGGGCAAACAGCTCGATCACGCCGCCCAGCATGGGCGCTGCCTTTTCGCCCAGCGCCTGAAGAGAATTTCGGAAAATGAAAATGAACATCAGGAAGGGGAAGAAAAAGGTGGTGAACCCCAGATACTGCATGGCGTAGTCGCGCACCTCCACGGACATTTCCCCGGGGAAGAACAGGCCCATCAGGCTCTCACCCAGACAGATATTGATCACAAACGCCAGAACCGAGGCCAGCGCAGCCACGATCATGGCGCAGCGAATGCCGCGGCGAATGCGGTCATAGCGTTTTGCACCCAGATTCTGTCCCACATAGTTGGCCATCGTTACGCCAAGCGCCGTGCCTGTCTGCATGGAAAGGCCTTCCACCTTGCAGGCTACTGCATAAGCCGTGGCTCCCACGGTGCCAAAGAGGTTAAACGCGCTCTGGAGCATCATGGAGCCGATAGCCGTGATGGAAAACTGCAATCCCATGGGCAGGCCCAGTACGATATGCTCTTTCAGAAATTCGCCGGTGATGCTGCCTTTTACGCCGGAAGTATGCAGGTATTTGCATTTTTTCAATCCATAGGCAAGGCACAGACAACCGGACACCGTCTGGGAGATCACCGTCGCCAGCGCCGCGCCGTCCACCCCCATGCCAAATACTGCGATCAGCAAAATATCCAGCACAATATTCAGCATCGCCGACACGATCAGGAAAATCAGCGGCGTTCTGCTGTCCCCCAGCGCTCGGAGAATGGCGGAGATCATATTATAGAAAATTGCCGAGAACATACCGCCGCAGATGATCTGAATGTAGCGCACCGAATGGTCGATCAGATCACTTGGCGTTTGCAAAAGCCGAAACAGGGGACGGAGGAAGGGCACGGAGAGCGCCGTCATGATCAGGGTCAGCGCAATGGACAAAATCGCACAGGAGCGCACCGAGCGGCACACCTGCGCTTCATCGCCTTCGCCGAACGCCTGCGCCGTGCGGATGGCAAAGCCGCTGGTCACGCCCTGAACGAAGCCCAGAATGAAAAAGTTCACCGAGCCTGTGGCGCCTACAGCCGCCATGGCATTGGCGCCCAGATACTGCCCTACGATCACGGTATCCACCATACCGTACATCTGCTGAAAAAGATTGCCGATGAGTACCGGCAGCGAAAAAAGCAGTAATTGCTTAAAGGGTCTCCCCTGTGTCAGATCACGGGTCATCCTCTTTCCCCCTTGCATAATCTTCGCATATTATAAAGCGTAAAACGCAGTATATCAATAGGAAATTTATTGACTTGCCGCGCAAGGGCTGATATACTTTTCATACCTGCGCGGGGGTATCCTTTTCCCCGGGCGGGCGTCTTTGCGTACATGGAAAGAGAGGAACCCATGAAAGATACCGTTATTTCGGCCCTGACATCTTCCGCTTATCTCAACGAACTGACCGACGCGCTCTTCACTCCCGCAGGCGCGGCGGCATACGAAGTGAGCGAAGGCGTGAAAGCCGCGCTGGCAGCTGCCATTGCAGAGAAAACAGGGCGCAGCATTCTTTATATCGCTCCCGGCGACAAAGAGGCTGCACGCATCGCGGAGGATATTTCTCAATACCTGCCGCTTGCTTCGGGCACCCTTCTTCCCCGCGAAAGGCAATTTGTCCGCGCCGCCATGAGTCACGAGGGCGAATGGCAGCGGCTTGCCACCATGTCCCGTCTGCATGCTGGCGAGATCAAGGTGCTGTGCATCGCCTCCGACGCCCTCTTATGGCGCATGACGCCGCCCGAGCTTTTTGACGAAATGACCGTTGCCCTCCGCGTGGGCGACGTGATCACTCCCCAGCAGCTCATCGACCGCTTCCTCGCCGCCGGCTACGAGCGGGTGGAAATGGTGGAAGGCAAGGGGCAATGCGCCCTGCGCGGCTCCATCGTGGACGTATATCCTCCCTGTGAGACCAACGCGCTGCGCATTGAGTTCTTTGACGACGAGATCGACGGCATGCGCACCTTTGACTGTGTCAGCCAAAGAAGCGTGGAGCATCTGGATGCCGCCCGCATCTCTCCCGCAGGGGAATTTCTCCTCGCCCCCGCCGACCGCCGGGCCGCCGGCAAGCGGCTGCGCGCCGCGGTGGAAGAGGCTATGCGCCGCGTCAAGGAAAGCGGCGTGCACGACAAGGTACGCCACGCCTCCGCCGAATCCCAGGAGGAGGAAAACGAATATACCGCCCTTGCCCGCGACGGCCTGCGTGCGCTGCTCAATGAGGCCGAAAGACTGGAGGGCGGTGCGCTCATCCGGCGGATGGATATGTTTTCTAATATTTTGCTGCCCCGCACCTGCCGTATCACCGATTGGCTGGACGATCCCATTATTTTGGTGGACACCCCCGATCGCTGCCGTCAGCGCATGGACGACGCCCTGTCAGGCTTTCTGACGGAGCTTTCGCTGGCCGTGGAGCGCACAGACGCCGTCCGTGCACAGGAAGATCTTTTGTTCACCCCGGAGGACGCGCTGGAAAATCTTAATTCCCTCAGCATGCTCACCCTGCAGGATTTTCTCCGGGGATTGAGCGGCTTCAAGCAGGGAAAGCCCATGAAAATGACGGCGCTGGCTGCTCCCCAGTATCATTCCTCCGTCCGCGACCTTGCCAACGATATCAAAGAATGGCGTAAGCAGGACGGACAGGTATATCTGCTCTCGGGCGGGCAGGCGAGAGGCGAAAGGCTTCTTGAATCCCTTGAGGGCGTGGAGTATACCCCCGATGACGGCGTACATATCCTCCCCAAAGCGTTGTCCCATGGCTTTATCTGGCCCGAAACGGGACTGTACGTGCTGTCCGACGCCGATATTTACGGCAAAAGCTATAAAAAAGCCCGCAGCCAGAAGACCGCAGGCGAGCGCATCGGCGCCTTTACCGATTTGAAGGAAGGCGATTACGTGGTGCACGAAATGCACGGCGTAGGCGTGTATCTGGGCGTTACCCGCATTCAGACAGAGGGCACCTGGCGCGATTATCTGCTGATCCAATACAAGGGCACGGATAAACTCTACGTGCCCACCGATCAATTCGACCGTGTGCAAAAATACATCGGTTCTGTGGATGAAGCGCCTTCTCTTAACTCTCTTTCCGGCGGCGAATGGCAAAAGCAAAAAGCCAAGGTCAAAGCCGGTCTTAAAAAACTGGCTTTCAATCTGGTACAGCTTTACGCCAGCCGCGAGTCCACTCCCGGCCACGCCTTTGCTCCCGACAACAGCTGGAGCATGCAGTTTGAGGAGAATTTCCCCTACGAACTGACGGTGGATCAGGACCGGGCAGTCAAGGATATCAAGCGGGATATGGAATCGAACCGCAACATGGACAGACTGCTTTGCGGCGACGTGGGCTACGGCAAGACCGAGGTCGCCATGCGCGCAGCCTTCAAGGCTGTCAACGACGGCAAGCAGGTAGCGCTGCTGGCGCCCACCACCATCCTTGCGCAGCAGCATTACTATACCTGTCTGAAGCGTTTTCAGGATTTCCCCGTAAACATCGAGGTGATCAGCCGCTTCCGCAGCCCCAAAGCCCAGCGCGAAGCCCTTGCCAAGCTGGCGGCGGGCAAGGTGGATATTCTGGTGGGCACCCACCGGCTGCTTTCCAAGGACGTATCCTTTAAAAATCTGGGTCTGCTGATCATCGATGAAGAACAGCGCTTCGGCGTTGCTCACAAAGAACAAATCAAAAATCTCAAAAAAAGCGTGGACGTGCTCACGCTGAGCGCCACGCCCATTCCCCGCACGCTGCACATGAGCATGGTGGGCGTGCGCGATATGAGTTTGCTGGAAACGCCCCCCGAGCAGCGCATTCCCGTGCAAACCTACGTCATGGATTACAACGAAAGCGTGATCCGCGACGCCATCCTGCGTGAGATCGCCCGTCAGGGACAGGTGTATTTCCTCTACAACCGGGTGCAAAACATCGACGCATTCGCCGCAAGGCTGCGTCAGCTGGTGCCCGAAGCCCGCATCGGCATCGGCCACGGACAGATGCGGGAAAACGCGCTGGAAGACGTGATGCTGGATTTCTACGGCGGCAAGTATGACGTGCTGCTGTGCTCCACCATCATCGAAAACGGTCTGGACGTGCCCACAGCCAACACCATCATCATCTACGACGCCGACCGCTTCGGCTTGTCGCAGCTCTATCAGCTGCGCGGACGCGTAGGCCGAAGCAACCGCGTGGCCTATGCCTATTTCACCGTGCGTCCCGCAAAGGCCCTGTCCGAAAACGCCGAAAAGCGTCTCTCCGCCATCCGCGAATTCACCGAGTTCGGCGCAGGCTTCCGCATTGCCATGCGCGACCTGGAGATCCGCGGCGCGGGCGATATTTTCGGTCCCGAGCAAAGCGGACACATTTCCACGGTGGGCTACGATATGTACTGCAAGCTCATCGAAGAAGCCGTGCGCGAGGCCAGAGGCGAAAAGCCCGCTCCCGACGAACTGGAGACCCGGGTGGAGCTGAAGGTCAACGCCTACCTGCCCGATTCCTACGTCCGCGGCGGCACGCAGCGTGTGGAGATCTACAAGCGCATCTCCATGCTGCGCACGCTTTCCGACCGCGCAGACATCATCGACGAGATGATCGACCGCTTCGGCGACATCCCCGAAAGCGTGATGACGCTGCTGGACGTATCCCATCTGCGGGCCATGTGCACGCGTCTTGGCGTATCCACGGTCATCCGTCAGCCGCTGGGCGTGCTTTTCCGCTTCGATATGCGCTACGTGCCCGATCTGAATCTTTTGAGCGAAGCCATGGAGGGCTCGCAGATCCGTTTCTCCGCGGCGCGCATCCCGGGGCTGTTCCTCCCCCTGCCCGTCAAGGCGCAGGAGAGCGACGCGCTGAAGATCGCCTGCGGCGAAATGCTGCATCTTACACAGAAAATGGACGAAATCGAAGCAAAAAAAGTGTCCCAAGTGTAAACAAATACAGGTTTTGCAAATATTAACTTTCCTATTTTGTATATTCTATGTTATAATGTATCCGCACGATATAATCTTCACCTGTGAAGGAGACGCACATGCCCCAAACTGTCGAACGCACGCAGACGAAAAAACGTCGCGGTCATAAAGCAGATATACGCATTCCGGCGGTGATTTTCTTCCTCGCCTTTATTGTCTTTGCCGTTATCGTCGCCCCCAAGGCGCCTATTCAGCAGGCCTTCAATGCCGACGGCACCGGCGGCGGCGCCTATACCGGGCTGGTGATCAGCGAAGTGATGGCCTCCAACTCCAGCGCTTTGCCCGATGACAACGGTTCTTTCAGCGACTGGGTGGAGATCGCCAACCGCTCCGACAAGCCCATCGATCTGGAGGGCGTCACGCTGTCCGACCGCAGCGACAAGGCGATTTTCCTTTTCCCGGCCCATATCCTGCAGCCCGGTGAAAAGCTGATCGTCTTTTGCGACGGCGTCAATCAGAACACACTGAACAACGGCGCGTACCACGCCAAGTTCAAGCTTTCCTCCATCGGCGAATCGGTATTCATTTTCAATCCTACCGGCTATGTGATCGACAGCGTGGATTTCCCCACCCTGAACATGAACGAAGTGTACGCCCGCAACGAGGACGGCACCTTCTCCCTCACCGATCAGTACAGCCCCGGCTATGAAAACTCCGAAGAAGGCCATGTGGAATATCTCTCGGCGCACACCATTGAAGCCAGCGCCCTGCGCATCAACGAGATCATGGCGGCGCCCCGCAGCGGTCTGCGGGATGAAAACGGCGAGCTGCAGGATTGGATCGAGCTGTACAACGCCAGCGACAAGCGCATTTACCTGAACAACTACGCCCTGAGCGACAACGCTGATAACCTGCTCAAGTGGTTCTTCCCCAAGGACGCATACATCGAACCCGGCCAGTACTACATCGTCTTCTGCTCCGGGCTTGATCTGGACGGCGCCGAGACGGGCTATCCCCACACCAATTTCGGTCTGGCTGCCGAAGGCGAAACGGTGACGCTGAGCAACTCCCTGGGGCAGCTGGTGGACCGCGTGAAGTACGAAACCCTTTCCGTGGACTGCAGCTATGGCCGCGACGATAAAACGAACACATGGAAAGAATATACGTTGGCTACGCCGGGCGCAGCCAACGACGACAAAGGCATCGCGCGCGCAGACGAATATCTGCGCGCGCTCAACAACTCCAAAGTTTATATCAGTGAAGTGATGTCCTCCAACGATCGCGTTTCCGCGATTGCCGGTGAAGAATACACCGACTGGGTAGAGATCTACAACGCCGGCACCGAAGCGGTGGATCTGTCCGGCTGGGGCCTTTCCGACAACATCAACTGGCCCCGCAAATGGCAGTTTCCCCAGGGCCTGAACATCTGGCCGGGTGAATATAAAATCGTCCTGCTGGACGGCAGCGCCTCTCCCGGCACAGACTCAAGCCACGTCCACTCCTCCATCAAGCTGACCCGCGAGGGCGGCGAAACGCTGACGCTGTCGGATTCCACAGGCTATGTGCTGGATAAGCTTTATCTGCCGGAAATTCCCACCGATTACAGCTACGGACGCACCTGGGGCCTGAGCGGCTTTTTTTATTACGACGGCCCCACTCCCGGCGCAGACAACACCGTGGGCTTCAAAGGCTTTGCCGCCACGCCCGCCTTCGTCACCAAGGGCGGTCTGTACGGCAGCGACGTAACGGTTGAGATCGACGTTCCCATCGGCACCACGGTGCGCTACACGCTGGACGGCTCCACCCCCACCCTTGCAAACAGCACCGAATACACGGGGCCCTTTGTCATTCAGGATACCAAGGCTGTCCGCGCCCGCGCTTTTGAGGGCGATCTGCAGCCTTCCCCCGTCATCTCCGCCACTTATGTACTGAAAACCTACTACACCATGCCCGTTGTCTGTCTGGTGACCGATCCCGACGGGCTGTGGAACGGACAAACCGGCATTTTCTCCGTGGGCGACGGCAACGACATCCTGCAGTACACAGGCATTCCTTTCCGCAATCCCACGCCGCTTTACCGTATCCAGAAGGAGAACGGCGTGCGCGTGGACGCCTACGGCGAAATGTTTGACAATGAAACGGGCGAGGTCATCTTCAGTCAAGGGCTGGAATTCGGTCTGATCGGCCAGTATTCGCTGGATATGCCCCAGAAATCGCTGAAAGTGGTCGCCAAAGCGCGATACGGCAGCAAATATATCGAAGGCAAGCTCTTTGAGGACCGCGATTTCACCCAGTACCGTGCTTTCGTGCTGCGCAACAGCGGTAACGACTGCGTATGGACGCGTATGGTGGACGGCGTGCAGTCCCGCCTTGCGGACAAAACCGGCACCACCGTCATCCATCAGGCCTGGCGCCCCGTGATCGTGTACCTGAACGGCCGCTACTGGGGACATTACAACCTGCGCGAGCGCGTGGGCGAGCATTTCGTTGCCCAGCACGAGGGGCTTTCCCTTGAAGCGGCGGAGACCATCACCGTCCTTGAGGGTAACGGCACCGCCTCCAGTCAGGTGAACAACGGCTCCAACGCCGAATGGAAAACCTTCATCGCCAAGGTCAAAACCCTCTCCCCCGGCAAAAACAAGGCCGACCTGCAGTACATCCTTGATAATGTGGATGTGGACAACTACTTTGACTACGTGATCTTCGAATCCTATTTCGCCAATACCGACTCGGGTAACATCCGCTTTTACAAGGTGCCGGGCGACAAGTGGAAATGGATCATGTACGATATGGACTACGGCCTGTTTTCCTCCACCTCCAACGGCATTTCCAACTACCTGAACCCCAAGGGTCACGGCGCCAATGACGATATCAGCAACGTGCTGATCCTTAAACTCCTTGAAAACAAGGAAATGTTCAACCGCTTTATGACCCGCTTCGGGGAAATCTTCCGGCTGCTGAACACCGATACCATGATCCGGGAGATCAACGCCTGCTACGCCATCCTTGAGCCCGAAATGGATATGCATTTCGGCCGCTGGGCAGAAAGCAACCTCAAGTCCATCGCCGCCGATCAGCCCCAGTCCAAGGACGGCAGCCTGCGCTACTGGAACACCCGTGTTGAGCGTCTGCGCAACGTTGCCCGCAAGCGTCCTGCCTACTGCTGGCGTCAGGTGGCCGAATGGTTCAAGCTCTCCGACAAGGAAATGGAAAGCTACTTTGGCCCCATCCCCCTCATCGGACAGGACGCCACCTGGGACAGTGAAAAGCAAAAGGATCAGGCCATGACCTATCTGTACGGCAAAAACTGGCAAAAGCTCTACAAATAACAGAATCTCTTGCGCAATCCCCCAATGGATTGTATAATAACAGCAAACGTACCGAATCTGAACGGAGGCACGCACATGAATCTCTTTCCCGCACTTCTGACCAGCCTTGATAAGCAGGAAATCGTCACCAGCGATTTCTGGGCTTCCCAGTTTTCTTCCTTCACACCCTTCAACGTGGCGCTGGTGCTGATCCTGGCCGTCGTTACCGGCCTTATCATTTCCTTCGTATATAAGCTGACCTACCGCGGCGTGCTCTACAGCCCGCAGTTCTCCATGGTGCTGATCATGCTCACCCTGGTCACCGCACCCGTTGTTATGGCCATCGGCAGCAACGTAGCTCTGTCCATGGGCATGGTGGGCGCGCTGTCCATCGTGCGCTTCCGTACCGCCATCAAAGAGCCGCTGGATACCTGCTATATGTTTTGGGCCATCACCATGGGTATTCTCCTTGGCGCACAGCAGTATGTGATCGCGCTGGTTGTGGTCATCGGCATCGGCCTGATCCTGATCCTCATGAGCTACATGCGCTTCCGTCATCCCAATGCCTACCTGCTGGTGGTGCATTATCAGCTCAGCACCGGCGAGCGTGAAAACGTGGAAGCCAATGTGGAAGCCGTTCTGCGCGCTTCCTCCCACAAGTACCGCATCCGCTCCAAGACCGTTACCCGCGGCGGCGCCGAGCTGACCGTGGAAGTCCGTCTGGGCAACGATACCAAGATCGTCGGCCGTATGCTGGGCGTAAACGGCGTACAGGATGCTACGCTGGTCGCCTGCCAGAATGAAACGGGTGCTTGATAATGGCTGTTCCGCTTCGACATGAACTGAAGTTTTTTATCACCGGGGCACAGTACCATGTGCTGTCGGGCATGCTCAAAAACGTGCTGCATCCCGATCCCAACGGTGATGAAAACAATCAGTATCACATCCGTTCGCTGTATTTTGATACGGTGTTTGACGATGCGCTGAACGAAAAGATCAGCGGCGTTGCCAACCGCAACAAATACCGCATCCGCATTTATAACTTCAGCGATAAAATGATCCGTCTGGAGTGTAAAAGCAAGTTCCGTGATCTGATCTCCAAGCGCTCGGTGCGCATCACCCGCGATCTGGCAGAGCAGCTGATCTCCGCCGATCCCACAGGGCTTGAAAGCACCGCTTCCGGTCTTGTCAGCGACGTATTCCGCGAAATGCGCACCAGGCTGCTGCATCCCGTGGTCATCGTGGACTATCTGCGCGAAGCGTACCTGCATCCCGTGGAGGATGTGCGCATCACCTTCGATATGCAGCTGCGTTCGGGGCTTAACAGTGTGGATATGTTCAATCCTCACCTCCCCACCGTGCCGCCCTTTGACAACGAAGAGATCATTCTGGAAGTGAAGTACAACCGCGAACTGCCCGCTTACATCAGCCAGATCCTCTCCTTTGCCCTGCGGGACGGCGCTGTGCAAAGCGCCATCAGCAAATACGTATACTGCAGACGGTTTGAATTCAAAGATTATTAAAACAACAATGGGAGCGATCAGATCGCTCCCATTTTATTTATGATCTTTTCTGCACACGCTTCCGGCGAAGCGTTGTCCACCGTGAGGTCAGCGCAGGCAGCATACAGATCCTTGCGCAGGGCATACATTTCTTCCACGGCTTTGCAGCTCTTGGAAAGGGGTCTGCCCTCCAGAGGCAGCTCTTGCAGCGGGCGTTTGATCCAAACCACGTTGCCGTTCATGCGCAGATTCCTGCGGTTCTCCGCCCGCAGTACAGCGCCGCCGCCTGTTGCAATGACTTTGCCGCCCTCAGCACAGCATTGGGCAATGACCTTTTCTTCCAGATCGCGGAAGGCTTTTTCTCCCGCCTGCGAAAAGATCTGTGCAACCGTGCAGCCCGCTTTTTCTTCGATCAGCGCATCGGTATCCGCAAATTCTTTTCCCAGTTTCCGGGCCAGCAGTTTTCCCACCGTTGTCTTGCCGCATCCGGGCATACCCACCAGCACCACCGACTGCCGCTCATGAAGCAACGTGCGGTATGCATTTTCGAGGGCTTCCTCGCTGATTTTACTGCCCGTATAGAGCTCCCTTGCCCTTGCCGCCTGCGCACACAGCATATACAAGCCGCCCTCGCAGGGAATGTGCAATTCCTGTGCCTGCTGCAGCAAACGCGTGCGCAGGGGATTATAAACAACGTCCAGTACGCCTTTCAGCTTTTCAAACCGTGAAAGATCAAGGGGCGATGCATTCTGATGGGGATACATCCCCACAGGCGTAGTGTTTACGATGATATCGGCGTCCGTGTGCAGGTGCAGATTTTCATAATTGTTTTCGCCGCTGCGGGAGATCACAGTGGGGCTCCCGCCTTCGGCAGCGATCACAGCACAGGCCGTGCGGCTTGTGCCGCCGCTGCCCAGCACCAGTACCTTTTTGCCGCAAAAATCGATCCCGGCGCGCTGCGCCATCCGCAAAAAGCCGCAGGCGTCGGTATTATCGCCGTAAAGCGAGCCGTCCTTGCGGCAAATGACCGTATTGACGCTTCCGATCTTTTGCGCCGTTTCGCTCAGTTCATCGCAAAACGCCATCACCCTTTGCTTGTAGGGGATGGTCACGTTGACAAAACCGAACTGTCTTTTTTCAAAGAAAATACCCAGCGTATCGGGATCGATATCCCATAGCTCATATCCCTTTCCGCCCAGCAGATCATGCAATTCCGGCGAAAAGCTGTGGGACAGCGGATGCCCGATCAGGCCGCAGGGAAGTCCGTCATTCATGGTTTTCATCCTCTGCCATGAAACGGCGCTGCTGCTCGCGGCTTAATTCAAACAGCGTTTCATACAGTTTTTCAATGGCCCCGGAAAGCGATTCATCGCAGCCCTCCGTCAGCCTTTCCACCACCGCGCGCTCCCTTGCAGGATCGTGGATGGCCAGACCGTTCGCCTTTTTATAGCGGGCAATTTCAAGGGCGATCTCCATGCGCTCTTTGAACGCACTCACCAGCTGATCGTCCGCCCGGTTGATCTTTTCACGCAAGGAGCGGATGTCCATGTGCTTTCGCCTCCAGATACAAATCATACAGCGCAATGGCCGCAGCCGCCTCCACGCATGGAACGGCGCGCAGCGCGGCGCAGGGATCATGCCTTCCGCCAGCGGAGAGCAGGGTATTTTCCATTTTGGATAAGCTGACCGATTGCTGCTGGCGGGCGATGGTGGGCGTGGGCTTAAAATGGCAGGTAAGCAGCAGCGGCATACCGGTGGTCAGCCCGCCCAGGATCCCGCCGTGACGGTTGAACAGGGTTTTGATGCGTCCGTCCTCCACCGTATAGGGATCGTTATGCTCGCTTCCGCGCATCAGCGCCGCCTCGCGACCGCAGCCAAAGTCAATGGCTTTGATGGCCGGCACTGCATACAGCGCCTGGGACAGGCGGTTTTCAACGCCGCCAAAAGGCGGCTCGCCGATGCCCGCAGGCAGCCCCAGCACGCACAGTTCCACGCTGCCGCCCATGCTGTCTCCTGCCTGACGCGCCTCCTCGGCGGCGGCAAGCATCTTTTCGCCGGCATTTTCATCGATCACGGGAAGCTTTTTCTCAAGCAGCTGCAAAAGCACCTTCGGCTCCTCGTTTACGGGGTCAAACGCCGCATCCTGCACTTTGCCGGCAGAAAGAAGATGTCCCGCCAGCATAATGCCCTTGCGCTCCAGCAGCTGCATGCACACAGCGCCCGCAAAGCAAAGCGGCGCCGTCAGCCGCGCAGAGTAATGTCCGCCGCCGCGCACGTCATTATAGCCGCCGTGACGGACGTGCGCCGGATAATCGGCGTGCATGGGACGGGGAATATCTGCCATTGCTTTGTAATCGGCACTGCGCACGTCGGTGTTTTCAATGATGCCGCAAAGCGGCGCACCGCAGGTATATCCGTCCACAAGACCGCTGACAATGCGCACGCGATCGGCCTCCTTGCGCTGCGAAGCGCCTTTTCCGCCCGGTGCGCGGCGCCGCATAAAAGCGTCCATGCGGTCAAGATCGATCTTTTCACCGGCAGGAATGCCGTCGATCACAGCGCCGATGGCTTCGCCGTGGGATTGCCCGAAAATGCTTACGCGAATGACGCGTCCGAAATCAGAGGACATGGATCTTTCCTCCCAACTGTTCAAAATCGTTCCAAAATGCGGGATAAGACTTGGAGGCGGCCTGCGCGCCGAGGATCGTTACCTTTTCCTTGCAAAGGCAGGATGCAACAGCCGCCGCCATGACGATGCGGTGATCGCCCCTGCCGTCTGCCTCGCCCCCCGCGAGAATGCCCTTGCCGTGCACGGTCAGCGAATCCTCCGTGGTTTCTGCCGATCCGCCAAGGCTTTCAATCATATTTCTGCACGCCTCCAGCCTGTCGCTTTCTTTCATGCGCAGCCTTTCGGCATGGATAAAGCAGGTATCGCCCGTTTTTTTACAGGCCATCACGCTCAGTACGGGCAGCAGATCGGGAATGTGCCGCATATCGACATAATCGGGCAGCTGCTTTGCAAAATCCGCAATGACGCTGTCGCGCTGCGCAGTGTTTTCGGTCAAGCCCCCGATTTTGATATCGCCGCCCAAGGCATTGGCGGCATACCAGAAAGCCGCCCCCGACCAATCACCTTCGGGCACAAGCTCGCCCTCGGGCGCAATATAACGCTGTTTTCCGGGGATCAGGAAAGCATTTTCCCGCTCCTCCACAACAATCGAAAATTCTCTCAACACCCGCAGCGTCATATCTACATATCCGCGGCTTTGAAGCGGCGTGGTCAGCCGGATCTCGCTGTCGCCCGAAAGCAAGGGCAGCGCAAACATAAGGCCCGTGACAAACTGCGAGGAAACATTGCCCGGCAGCGAGTAAACGCCGCTTGAGAGCCCTCCTGTGACTTCAAGCGCCGTTCCCTGCTCCAAGGTTTGGCAGCCATGCTGCGGCAAAAGCGATAAAAGCGGCTTGATGGGTCTTTCAAGCAGTCTTCCGCTGCCGGTAAAAACAGCGCCCCGCAGGGCTGCAGCCACAGGCACAAGGAACCTCAGCGTGGAGCCGCTTTCCCCGCAATCGCACCGCTTACCGTATTGGGGCACCATGGGAGAAATCCGGATCCGGTCGCCTTCGCAAACGATCTTCGCCCCCAAAGCCTGCAGGCAGCGGATCGTTGCATCCAGATCGTCGTTCCGTCCCCGCAAGCGCATTTGGCTTTCCCACTGGGAAAGCGCCGCTGCGATCAAAAGGCGGTGTGCCTCGCTCTTGGAGGAAGGCGGCACAACGCTGCCTGCAAGGCGCGATGGCGTGATGGTCACGTTCATTCATCCACCCCCGCTGCGATGATCTCGCGCAGCGACCGAACGTCCGCATCGTGCAGAATGCACTTTCCGATGCCCTGAGGCAGCACCAGGCGCAGCACGCTGCCGTCCCGTTTCTTGTCCCCCAGTGCAATTTCAGTCAAAGCCTGCGCCGAATAAGGAAGCGTAACAGGAAGTCCTGCCCCGCGAAGCGCCGCTTCGATTCTTTCCGGCACGTCAGGGGTGCAGATCCCCAATTTCAAGGCAATCCGCGCCGCGCAAGCCATGCCTGCGGCAACTGCACGTCCGTGGGTGAGCGTATAGCCGCTCAGCTTTTCAGCGGCATGTCCCAGCGTATGTCCCAGATTCAGCAGCTGTCTTTTCCCCTTGTCCCGTTCATCCCCGGCCACAAAGGAGGCTTTCACAGCGATATTGCGGGCAATCATTTCCTCCGCATTCTTTCGGTAATCCCCCGCTGCAAGCAGTTCAAACAGGCTTTCATCGCTGAGAACGCCGTGCTTGAAGCATTCAGCCAGACCGTCCCTGTACGTTTCTTCCGGGAGCGTTTCAAGCGCATCGGTATCGCAGATCACCAGCGACGGCTGCCAGAAGGCGCCGCACAGATTTTTCCCCTGTGGCAGATCGACAGCCGTCTTTCCGCCCACAGAGGCATCCACCATTGCAAGCAGCGTGGTGGGCATCTGAACAAAGCGAATGCCGCGAAGATAGGTAGCCGCCGCAAAGCCTGCAAGATCGCCCACCGTGCCGCCGCCCAGCGCCACGATCATATCGGTGCGCGTAATTTGGTTTTTACACAAAAATTCAAGAATATCGGCATAGGTATGGAGATTTTTCTGCGCCTCACCATGGGGAAAATGCATACGGCAAACGGTAAATCCGGCTTCGGTAAAGCTGTTTTCCGCCTTATCGCCATGCAGCGCATCCACCGTATCGTCGCTGATGATCGCCGCGCGGCAGGGCGTCAAAATACGCGCAGTCCGTTTTCCTGCCTGCGCCGTCAGTCCGCTGCCCACCAGCACGTCATAGGGAGAAGCGGTAGGAACGGGGATCTTCAGCATAAATGCACATCCTTTCGGAGATCACAGCATAGCCGCAAAGCGTGCGGCATTATACATACAAATACAAACGATGAGAAGAAGCAATCCAACAAACAGCCTGTCCACCTGACCGGCGCTGAGTTTTTCATTCATCCTATGGCCGATGACGCCGCCCAGCACGCCGCCCATAACCATCAGCACCGGCAAAAGCCACGAAAACGCAGGGATTTTTCCCTGAATCACCGTACTGAGCGCGCTCGCGGTTTGGGAAAAGAGGATCACATACAGGCTGTTGGCGGCTGCCTTTTTGGTATCCATGGAGAAAAAATAATACAATACGCACAAATTGACAGGCCCGCCGCCGATGCCAAGGAAGGCGCTCATCACACCCAGCAGCAAACCGATCGCCCCGCAGAAAACGGGATTTTTCACGGTATGCGTTTTGATTTTCCCGCGGAAAAGCACATACAAAAGCGTCAGAACGGTGATCACGCCCAGCGCGACGGACTGGATCAATCCCACCGGCGCTTCGCCGACAGCTTTCCCGATGACGTCAAAAACGGCCTTCCCCGCCAGTCCGCCAAAGGCAGATCCCAGCGCCAAAGGCACTCCCGTTTTTCTGTCTACCAAACGGCGCCTGCGCTGCTTGTACACCGAAACGCAGCTCATGGACAGTACAGTGAGCCCCGAAAGGAAACTCAGCGCACCCACGGAAAGCACTCCCAGCGCATCCACCGCAGGTTTGATGATCACGCCTCCTCCGATGCCGCAGATGCCTCCGGCTACGGAAGAAAGCAGACAAACAACAAAAATGAGCATGTGCAGCATGATGCTCTCCTTGAAAAATAACGCCGTCCGCGGACGGCGTTACAGGAACTCAGGTTCTGACAAAAGTATCGTAAATGGCGCTGATGGTCTTTTCAAAATCCTGTTCATCCACGCCCACGATGATGCTGATCTCGCTGGAACCCTGATCGATGGTGCGGATGGAAACGCCCTGGGAGGAAATGGCGGTGAACAGCCGTGCCGCCGTACCGAAGGCATGCACCATGCCGCGGCCTACGGTGGCGATCAGCGCCAGATGCTCATGAACGGAAATAACGTCGGGATTGGTCAGCTCGCGAATGCGATTGATCAGCTGATCACGCTTGCCGCCCAGTTCCTTTTCACTGACCACCACACACATGGTATCAATGCCGGTGGGCAGATGCTCGAAATTGACGCCCGCTTCTTCAACGGCCTGCAGCACACGGCGGCCAAAGCCCAATTCAGCGTTCATCATATCCTTTTCCACCGAGATGATGGTAAAGCCCTTATGACCGGCAATGCCCGTAATGACGCAGCCGCCGGAATCGCGCTCAGCCACATCATGGATCATGGTACCGGGATGCAAAGGATCATTGGTATTGCGAATATTGGTGGGAATGCCCGCCTTGCGCACGGGGAATACCGCATCCTCATGAAGAACGGTGGCGCCCATGTAGGAAAGCTCGCGCAGTTCGCGGTAGGTCAGCGTGGAAATATGCTTGGCATCGGGAACAATGCGGGGATCGGCCATGCGGAAGCCGGAAACGTCCGTCCAGTTTTCGTACACGTCGGCGTTAACGGCGCGGGCAACCAAAGCGCCCGATACGTCGCTGCCGCCGCGGGAGAAGGTGATCACCGTGCCGTCTTCGTCCGCGCCGTAAAACCCGGGGATCACAGCGCGGTCAAGGGCAGAAAGGCGCTCGCTCAGAAGGCGGTTGGTGGTTTCTTCATCCAAGTGTCCGTCGCGGGTAAAGCGAATGACCTCGGCAGCATCCACGAATTCGACGCCCAGATAGCGAGCCAGCAGCTTGCCGCTTAGGTATTCGCCGCGGCTGGCAGCCAGCATGGGCGACGCGCCGGATGCGATCTGCCCGCAGACTTCATCCAGCCACTCCTGCGGGAAATCCACCTGCAGCTCCTCGGCGATCTCAGTATACCGGAAAGCGATGCGCTCAAAAATATGCTTGAAATTACGGCCGGCTGCAGCCGCACTTTGGCAGGCATAGAGAAGGTCGGTGATCTTCTCATCCCCCGGTCCGCGCTTACCCGGCGCACTGGGAACGATAAAACGCCGCAGCGGGTCACGGCGAATGATATCCTTTACTTTTTCAAACTGTTTTGCATCAGCTAAAGAGCTGCCGCCAAACTTACATACCAGCATGGTTTTACCCCTTTCATCCGCTCTGCAGACAATAGATATATTGTATCTCTTTTTCCATAGCGTGTCAATGCTGCTCTATCCTATGCAGCCGCCGTAAAACCCGTGCAGCCGCCGCATTTTCCTCTGTCCCTTTTTCCTTTTCGATATAAAGAACTTGATTTTATCCGTTATATTATGTATAATTTACGGTGGTGTTCATTTTGCTCCGCAAACGCACCATCGTACAAATTCAGACACAAGGGAGAGTCATCATGCAGCTGGAATGGATGGGCGACTACCGCGAGATCGTTGAAAAGCTGATTCACTATTGCAACGTTTACGCCGCCGTGTACAAAAAAGAGCGTCTCACCCACGAAGGTGTGACTTTTTCGTATTCTCAAGTTCAGGTTCTTGAATATCTCCTTGAAAATGAATCCAATCACGATAATATGTCCATCGTTGCCGCAAGACTGGGCATCGCCCTGTCCACCTTCTCCAAGCTGGTCACAGCGCTGGAAGCCAAAGGCCTGCTGGAAAAGTATTTCCTGGAAGGCAACCGAAAAAACATCGTCGTACGCGTGAGTGATCTGGGACGCAGCGTATACGCTTCCTATTCCAAGGAGATCAGCAACACCCATTTCACCCATATGTTCGAGGCCCTTGACAATATTCCCCGCGAATACCTGCCCTATATCGCCCAGGCGCTGGCTCACCCCATGGGTCAGAAGAACCGCGCCAAGCAGAAAAAAAATCAGCCTGCGCTGATCCCTTGCCACAAGAATCACGATTAACAAGGAAAAACCATTCAATATACCCGAAAAACAGAAAGGATCTGACCTGCAATGAACAAGAAGCCCGTTGTGCTCGTCGTCATGGACGGCGTTGGCAAAACCGAAAAAGACCTTGGCAACATGGTCATGCACGCCCATACCCCCACGCTGGATGAAATGATGAATTCCTGCCCCAACAACGTGATCCAGGCGCACGGCACCGCCGTCGGTCTGCCCTCTGATGATGACATGGGCAACAGCGAAGTAGGTCACAACGCGCTGGGCTGCGGTCAGATCTATGCCCAGGGCGCCAAGCTGGTCAACGAATCCATCGAGTCCGGCAGCCTGTTCGCCTCCGCCGTCTGGCAGGAGCTGACCGGCCGCTGCACCGAAAAGAACTCCACCATGCACTTTATCGGCCTGCTTTCCGACGGCAATGTGCACAGCAACATTTCCCATCTGAAGGCGCTGATCGAAAACGCCAAGAAGCAGGGCGTCAAGACCGTGCGCGTTCATGCGCTGATCGACGGCCGCGACGTGCCCGCCACCTCCGCCTTCCAGTATATCGATGATATCGAAGAATTCATGGCTTCCCTGAACGACGATACGTTCAATGCCTGCATCGCCTCCGGCGGCGGTCGTATGAAGGTGACCATGGACCGCTATCAGGCCAACTGGAACATGGTGAAGCTGGGTTGGGAAACCCACGTTCACGGCGAAGGCCGTCAGTTTGCTTCCGCCCGTGAGGCCGTTGAGACCTACCGCGCTGAAGAAAACGTGATCGACCAGGATCTGCCCGCTTTCGTTATCGCCAAGGACGACAAGCCCGTAGGCACCATCGAAGACGGTGACAGCGTTGTGCTGTACAACTTCCGCGGTGACCGCGCCCTGGAAATTTCCATGGCTTTCGATCATGAGGAATTCCCCTACTTCGACCGCGGACGCCGTCCCGACGTTCTCTTCGCCGGTATGCTGCAGTATGACGGCGACCTGAAGCTCCCCGAGCGCTTCCTCGTTTCTCCCCCCGCCATCCGCAATACCCTGAGCGAAGTGCTGGTGGCTGCCGGCATTCCCCAGTATGCCGTATCCGAAACCCAGAAGTACGGCCATGTAACCTATTTCTGGAACGGCAACCGCTCCGAAAAGTTCTCCGAAGAACTGGAAGTGTTCGAAGAGATCCCCTCCGACGTGCGCTCCTTTGACGAAGCGCCCTGGATGAAGGCCGCCGAAGTCACCGACAAAGTGATCGAAGCCATCGAAAGCAAAAAGTACGGCTTCATCCGCTGCAACTATCCCAACGGCGACATGGTGGGTCACACCGGCAATATGGACGCCACCCGCATCGCTGTGGAGAGCGTTGACCTGGAGCTTCGCCGCGTTTGGAACGCCTGCAAACAGCATGGCTGCATCCTGATGGTGACCGCCGACCACGGCAACGCCGACGAAATGCTGCAGAAGGGCAAGAAGGGCGATATGCAGCCCAAGACCGCCCATTCCCTCAACCCCGTTCCCTTCATCCTGTGGGATGACGAAGCGCACACCCTGAAGGAAGGCTCCTTCGGCCTTGGCAACGTGGCTCCCACCGTGGCGCAGATCATGGGCTTGACCGCGCCCGAATGCTGGCTCCCCGGTATGCTGGCTGACTGATAATAAAACGCTTGACAGCGGAAGCCGAAACGGCTTCCGCTTTTCCATAGAAAGGATATTTCCATGCACATCGTTCTTGCCGAGCCTTTGGGGATCACCGAAAACGATCTGAACGCTTTGTCTGCGCCCTTTATCGCCGCCGGTCACACCTTCGATTTTTATCCCGATAAGGCAGCCGATGACGCCCTGCTTGCCCATCGTCTCCGCAGCGCCGACGTCGCGCTGATCGCCAACCGTCCGCTGCCCGAAAACGTGCTGAAAAGCTGCCCCAAGATAAAGTATATCAACGTGGCTTTCACAGGCGTTGATCATGTAGCCATGGATTATTGCCGTGAAAAAAACATCCCCGTTTCCAATGCCGCAGGCTATTCCGACCAAACGGTGGCCGAACTGACGGTGGGCTTTGCCGTATCCCTTTTGCGCCGTCTGCCCGATTGCGACCACGCCTCCAGAACGGGCGGCACCTCTGCGCTTCTGCGCGGCAAGGAGATCGCCGGACGCACGGTGGGCGTGATCGGTCTTGGACGCATCGGCCGCCGCACAGCAAAGCTGTTTGAAGCTTTCGGCGCCAACGTGATCGCCTGCGATCCCATCCCCTCCGGGGATTATCCCATGGTATCCCTGGATGAACTTCTCAAAACGGCCGATATCGTCACGCTGCACGCGCCCAATATCCCTTCCACCCGAAAAATGCTGGGCGAAAAGCAGTTTGCACTGATGAAGCCCACGGCGTATTTCATCAACTGTGCCCGCGGCGCGCTGGTGGATTCCGCGGCGCTTGCCCGTGCACTGAACGAAAACCGCATCGCAGGCGCCGCTGTCGACGTATTTGACGTTGAGCCGCCGCTGCCCGAAGCCGAACCGCTGCTACAGGCAAAAAACTGCATCCTTGCGCCCCACGTTGCCTATCTCAGCGATGAAAGCATGCTGCGCCGCGCACAGACCGTGTTTGAAAACCTCGCCGCCTACCTGAACGGTACGCCGCAGAACCTCTGCCGCTGAAAGGAGTTTTTATGTCCGTTACGCTGACCCCCATGACGGCCTCGGATTTCGGATCCTTCCGTCAGCTTTCGCTGCAAACCTATGCGGAAGAGCTGCTGCGCGACGCCGCCTATGCAAGCATGGAAGAAGCCCGAAAGGAAGCGGAGGAAGAGCTATGCGAGCTTCTGCCTCAGGGCCTTGCAACGCCCCGGCATTTCCTCATGCGCATCACAAACGAAGAAAATGCCTCGGTCGGCTATCTTTGGTATGATACCACGGGCATGAGCAAAGCGTTTATTGACGATATTTATATCGAGCCTCCGCACCGCCGCTGCGGCTATGCTCTGAGCGCTTTGACCGAGCTTGAAAAGCTTCTTTCCCTGCCTCACATCGCCCTGCACGTGTTCGAAGGCAATGCCGCCGCACGGAAGCTGTATGAAAAAGCGGGCTATGCCTACCTGAAAATGGAAAAGGCGCAAAAGGGCAGCCTGTATATGTTCAAACGCATCCGATAATAACACTTTCCTTGCATTTTTCGCATTTTTTCGCTATACTGCTACGGTATAATATCTTTATGAGGTACATTATGCGCAAAACAAAAATCGTCTGCACCCTCGGCCCTGCCAGTTCCGGCGAAGCCGTTATGGAAGAAATGCTGCGCAGCGGCATGAACGTCGCCCGCTTTAATTTTTCTCACGGAACCCATGAATCCCACAAGGAAATGATCGAGCGTTTCCGCGCCGTCCGCGACAGGCTGAATATGCCCGCCGCCGTGCTGCTGGATACCAAAGGCCCCGAAATCCGTCTGGGCGAGATCGAAAACGGCCGCGCCGAGGTGAAAACCGGCAGTAATTTTATCCTCACCGCCCGTTCTGTCACCGGCAACTGTGAGATCGGTTCCATTTCCTATGCCGCTCTTCCTTCTCAGCTCAAGGAAGGAGACGCCATATTGATCGATGACGGCCGCGTGCACCTGAAGGTCAGGGAAACCACCGAAACCGATATCCTTTGCACCGTTGTCAGCGGCGGCATGATCGCCACCCGCAAGGGCGTCAATATCCCCGGCGTACATCTGAATATGCCTTATCTGAGCGAACGGGACAAGAGCGACCTGCTCTTTGGCATCGAGATGGACGTTGATTTTGTGGCAGCATCCTTTGTGCGCACCGCCAAGGACGTTGTCGATATGCGCAAATTCCTCAATTACAACGGCGGCCACAACATCCGCATTATTGCCAAAATCGAAAACGAAGAGGGTGTCGATCACTTTGACGAAATCCTCAAAAACTGCGACGGCATCATGATCGCCCGCGGCGATATGGGTGTTGAGATTGCTTATGAGCGTCTGCCCGGCCTGCAAAAACGCTTCATTCGCCGCTGCTATCAGGCGGGCAAAATGGTCATCACCGCCACGCAGATGCTGGAATCCATGATTTCGAATCCCAGCCCCACCCGCGCCGAGATCACCGACGTTGCCAACGCGGTATTCGACGGCACCTCCGCCGTCATGCTTTCGGGCGAAAGCGCTTCCGGCAAATACCCTGTGGAAGCCGTCCGTGCCATGGCGCGCATTGCCGCCCAGGCCGAGCGCGACGCCATGGCGCTGAAGATCTATGCCAACATCCCCCACGACATGGATATGTCTGATACCACCAACGCCATCTGCGATGCCGCCTGCACCACCGCCCGCGACGTAGGCGCAAAAGCCATCCTGACCGTCACCATGACGGGCCGCAGCGCGCGAGGCATCTCCAAGTTCCGCCCCTCGGAAACCATCGTTGCCGCCACCCCCGACCGCAAGGCCTATCATCAGCTTTCCCTGTCCTGGGGCGTGCATCCCGTGCTGGCTCTCAAGCAGCCTACCACGGAGGATCTGTGCCGTCACGCCATCGACTGCGCCCGGAACATCGACGCCGTGGATAAAGGCGATCTGGTGGTCATTACCGCCGGCGCTCCGCTGGACGTATCGGGCAGTACCAATCTTCTCCGCGTACAAAGCGTATAACCGCAAGGGACGGCAAATGCCGTCCTTTCTTTTATCTTGTGTATTTTGTTTCCGAATATTGACAAAAACCACTAAATGTGCTATGTTATAGACTGAAATTTTGTGACGTTAATCATATCATATCCCATAGCTGATTTCACATCATAAGAAGAGAGGTCTCCCATGAAAAAGCTCCTGATTCTTGTCCTTGCTCTCCTTGTTTGCTTTGCAGCAACGTCTGCACTGGCGAACGCTTCACTTAACATCTCAGATGGAAGCATTACTCTGACTTCAGAAAACGGAACGCTGTATTATCAGCAGGGCACAAACGCCAAGATGGCGTATATCGACACAGTTACTATTACAGGCACAAGTACCAGCAACTATGTTACAGTTGAAAGCGGTACGCATAATGTTTTACTCAATAATGTAAGCATTGATGTCAGCGGTAAGGAATATGTAACAGCATTTGATATTGCCCCAAGCGCGGAAGCGAATTTGACGCTGATCGGTGATAATAGTTTAACATCAGGAGGATATTCTGCCAGTTTGCATGTTCCTGCCGATGCGAAGTTGACTATCACTGCAAACAGCACGGGTAACCTGATGGCTATCACATGGGATGTGTCTTGCGCAGGCATTGGCGGCGAATATAATGAAGATTGTGGCACAATTACCATTAACGGTGGTACAATCACAGCAAAAGGCGGAGGAACAGGCACAAACGGTGCCGCAGGCATTGGTGGCGGCTTGTATGGCAGAGGCGGCACTATCACCATCAACGGTGGCACAGTGTTCGCTACCGGTGGCTATTATGCTGCCGGCATCGGCGGTGGTCGTTTTCATCGTGGCGGCACGACTACTATTACCGGTGGTATTGTGATAGCAAACGGCGGCAACAATGCCGCCGGCATCGGTGGTGGCTACGGCGGTAGCGGCGGAACGATTACTATTTCCGGTGGCACTGTAACGGCGACCGGCGGCCAGAGCGATGGCGCAGGCATCGGCGGTGGCTGCGGCGCAACCGGCGGAACGATTACTATTTCCGGTGGCACTGTGACGGCGACCGGCGGAAAAAGCGCTGCAGGCATCGGCGGTTCCGGAAGTGGAGGCACGACCACCATCGACGGTGGTACTGTGACAGCAATCGGTGGCGAAGGCGCTGCAGGCATCGGTGGTGGAAGCGGCCGCGACGGTGGCACGACCATTATCACCGGCGGAACAGTAACAGCCACCGGTGGCATCGAAGGTGACGGAATCGGCAGCGGCAGGCGAGGTAACAGCGGCGGTACAACCACTATCACCGGCGGAACGGTAACAGCTACCGGTGGTACATCTAACAAATCATATAATTGCGGCAATGGTATTGGCGGTGCCGTCTCCGTTTCCGGCGGCAAGACTTTAGCAATCAGCGAATATTCCGCCTTTGTTTTCAAACCCACCATTATTACCTCTGAAGAATGGCCGGGGAAGGTTTGGTATGGCGATGAGAAATCTGATGTAGACCCTGTATTGCCAGGAATTCATCCCAATGATGCAGTTAAGGAGTATTACACAAACTATTATGTGCTCATTGCGCCGGCTACTTACACTGTAACTGTCAATAGTGATGGAAACGGCACCGTTATAACTGATCCGAAATGCGGCGAAAAAGGCACAGAGGTGACCCTGACTGCCACACCTGCCGAGGGCTACAGGTTCGTAAGGTGGGAGGTCGTCTCCGGCGGCGTGACCATTGTGGACAACAAGTTCACCATCGGCACCTCCGATGTGGTGGTCAACGGCATTTTTGAAAAGCTTACTTATCCCATCACTTGGAAGAACTACAACGGCGATGTGCTGAAAGTGGATCCTGCCGTTCCTTATGGCGATACGCCCTCCTATAACGGCGAAACGCCCACCAAGCCCGCCGATGCGCAGTATACCTATACCTTCACCGGCTGGTCGCCTGCGATTACCCCCGTGACCGGCGAGGCGGAGTATACCGCGCAGTTCACCAACGGTACAAATACCTATCCCATCACTTGGAAAAACTACAACGGCGATGTACTGAAAGTGGATCCTGCCGTTTCCTACGGCGATACGCCCTCCTATAACGGCGAAACGCCCACCAAGCCCGCCGACGCGCAGTATACCTATACCTTCACCGGCTGGTCGCCTGCAGTCACTCCTGTAACCGGCGAAGCAGAGTATACCGCGCAGTTCACCAACGGTACAAATACCTATCCCATCACTTGGAAAAACTACAACGGCGATGTACTGAAAGTGGATCCTGCCGTTCCCTATGGCGATACGCCTGCTTATAACGGCGAAACCCCCGTCAAGCCCGCCGATGCGCAGTATACCTATACCTTCACCGGCTGGTCGCCTGCAATTTCTCCCGTGACCAAAGAGGCAGACTACATAGCGCAGTTCACTGCCACCCTGAACACCTACGTCATTACGTGGAAGAACTACGACGGCACGGTGTTGGAAAAGGATGAAGCGGTGGGTTACGGCATCATTCCCATCTATAACGGCGCAACGCCCACCAGACCGGCGGATGACAAGTATACCTATACTTTCAAGGGCTGGTCGCCTGCAGTGACCGCCGCAAGTGCGGACTGCGAGTATGTCGCCGTATACGAAGCAACCGTTCCCCAAATCCCCCAGACCGGCGACAGCA
>JAFYVB010000035.1 GCA_017549335.1 Clostridia bacterium
AGTAGAAGGTGACGCTGCCGGGGTTGCAGTTGCCGTAAGCGTCTACGCTCACATACACGGCTTCGGCGGATACGAGGGAGTAGCCCGCAGGGGCTTCACCGGGGGTAATGTAATTGTCGCCGGTGGACACGGAAGCGGCGGTGCGGGTGAGCTCTGCGCCGTTTTCATCCAGATAGATCACGTCGATGGAAGTGGTCACGGACAGGGGAGCGCAGTAGAAAGTCACGCTGCCGGGATTGCAGTTGCCGTAGGCGTCCACGGATACGTAGACGGCCTCGGAAGAAACCAAAGAGTATCCCTCAGGCGCGGCGGAGGGAGAAACGTAGTTATCGCCGGTGGACACAGTGGCGGAGTCATAGTTCAGCGCGGCGCCGGTGTTCTGGTCGATGTAGACAATTTCAATAGAAGTGGTTACGGACAGAGGAGCGCAATAGAAAGTTACGCTGCCGGGGTTGCAGTTGCCGTAGGCATCCACGGATACGTAGACGGGATCGGCAGATACCAAGGAGTATCCCTCAGGCGCGGCAGAGGGAGAAACATAGTTGTCGCCGGTGGACACAGTGGCGGAGCCGTAGTTCAGCGCGGCGCCGGTGTTCTGGTCGATGTAGACAATTTCAATAGAGGTAGTCACAGACAACGGAGCGCAATAGAAGGTGACGCTGCCGGGATTGCAGTTGCCGTAGGCATCCACGGATACATACACCGCATCGGAGGATACCAAAGAGTATCCTTCAGGCGCGGCGGAGGGAGAAACATAGTTATCGCCCGTGGACACAGTGGCGGAGCCATAGTTCAGCGCAGCGCCGGTGTTCTGGTCGATGTAGACAATTTCAATGGAGGTAGTCACAGACAACGGAGCGCAGTAGAAGGTGACGCTGCCGGGGTTGCAGTTGCCGTAAGCGTCTACGCTCACATACACAGCTTCGGAGGAAACCAAAGAGTATCCCTCAGGCGCGGCAGAGGGAGAAACGTAGTTATCGCCGGTGGACACAGTGGCGGAGCCGTAGTTCAGCGCGGCGCCGGTGTTCTGATCCACATAAACGATATCGATGGAAGTGGTCACAGACAGGGGCTGATAACGGAAGGTCACGGAGGAAGGAGAACAGTTGCCGTTGTAATCCACGCTCACCCATGCCGTGCCGTCGCCGGTACGGGTATAGCCGGGCATCAGGCTGTCATCGGCATATACGGCGTTATCGCCGGTAGATACGGTGGCGGAAGAGGAGACAAGGGTATTGCCGTTTTGATCCACATAATAAACGGGCACGGTGACGGTCACCGGCACGGGCGCAGGCGTTATGGGATTGGGTGATTGCGCGGAAATATACAGACGGAATTCGCCTGCGATCTGATTGCTGCCGTCAAAAGCCCAGACATCCAGATAGCTGCCGCCCAGATCTGCGGCATCCATGTAGCCCAGCTGCGACAGGGGCGTGCCATCGGGCGTGGAAAAGAAAGCATACCGGGCGGATGCATCGCGGATGCTCAGGGCTGCGTCGTTCATGACGGCGCCGGCAGGCGCATACAGCCAGTAGCTGTTTTCGTAGCCGCTTTCGTATACGGGCACGCTCAGCGCCTCCATGGGCGTATCGCCTTCAGTCCATGTCAGTGCAAATACAAGGGGCGCATCCTGCGCCATGACGGAAAAAGGCACATGACAAAGAAGCAGCAGCACGGCAAGCATCAGTGCGCTGATACGGCGGAGGGGAAATACAGGGGTAGAACAGGTCATAACGGCGCCTCCTTTGGAGCTTCGTCGGAACTTGCGAAAATTATGTTTCAATTATATTACGAAACTGTGCTTTCGTCAATGAACCGCGCTTGTTAAATGATGTAAAAGCAGGAATTTTCCCGCCTGCGTAGAATAAAGGATAAACCGCAGAGAAGAGGGGGATGTATGCCATGCACGAGGAAGAGCTTCGGGAGGAATTTCTTTCGGGAGAAGAGGTGTTCCGCGGCAAGCTGATCAATGTGGAGCATTGGCGCGTCCGCCTTCCCGACGGGCAGCAGGCCTGGCGCGAAGTTGTCAAGCACTGCGGCGCGGTGGCGGTGGTCCCCTTGGATGACGCCGGCAACGTGACCCTGGTGCAGCAGCATCGCATCGCGGTGGGCCGCTTCACCTGGGAGATTCCGGCCGGCAAGCTGGATCACGGCAGCGAAGAGGGTCTGCTCCTGGCTGCCCAACGCGAACTGGAGGAAGAAACCGGTCTGCGTGCCGAAAACTGGGAGCTGCTCACCGATATCGATACCACGCCGGGCTTTTGCAACGAGCACATCGCCATTTTCCTGGCTACGGGGCTGAGCCAGCACGAAATGCACACCGATGAGGATGAATTCCTCCATGCCGCGGCGATCCCTTTGCATGAGGCCGTGCAGCGCGTGATGGCCGGCGAGATCCGCGACAGCAAAACCATCGCGGGCATTCTCATGGCGCACATGAAGCAGCAGCATCAATCCGCTGCGCCCTTTGATGCGCTTTCTCCCATACAACGGGTCAAGGGGACGTTTGCATCCCGCGGAAAGTAAAAATTTCCGGAAAGGAGCGCCTGTGAAGAAAAAATCACCGTTTATTCTGTGGATGATCCTGCTTGCGGCGCTTTTGATCGCAGGCGGAATACTGATTTACACAGGGCTTGCCAATTACCTGAACGGAACAAGATTGCCGCATCACAGCAAACAACTGGCGCAAAGCATCGCTCTGATGCTTTGCTGAAAAGAGAAGGGTATGCAGTTTTATCAGAATGAATTTTCGGCGCTGCCCGTCATCCGCACGAAAAGGCTGATCCTCCGCCCGCTGCGGATGCAGGATGATAAGGATATGTTCCGTTATTGCTCCGATCCTGCGGTCAGCCGCCACGTTTTGTGGGATACGCATCCCAATATCCGCCATACCCGCAGCGTTTTGCGCTCGGCGATCCGCCAGTACAAACAGGGTAATCCCGCCACCTTCGGTATTGAGCGGCAGGAGGATCACAGGCTCATCGGCACCATCGGCTTTATCTGGGTGAATACCGATCACAGAAGCGCCGAGGTGGGTTATTCTCTGGCGAGGGACTGCTGGAATGCAGGCTATGCCACCGAAGCGCTCAGAGCTGTTTTGCGCTACGGGTTTGATAACCTTCGGCTCAACCGCATGGAAGCGCAACACGAAACGGATAACCCCGCGTCGGGCCGCGTCATGGAAAAGGCGGGGATGCATTACGAAGGCACGCTTCGCCAGCGGGTATTCAATAAAGGACATTTTTCCGATGTGCGGCTGTATGCGCGTTTGCGCAGCGACGACGCACCCGGGATTTAATAAAAGGAGATAAACATGTACAGCTACAAGACAAAAGGCACTTGCTCCAGCAAGATCGATATTGAGATCGTGGACGGCATCCTCACCCGCTGCATCATTCACGGCGGCTGCCGCGGCAACACCGTGGGCCTTGCCCGCATGGTGGAGGGCCGCAAGGTGGAGGACATCAAGAACCTGCTGCGCGGCATCCCCTGCCGCGGCAACACGTCCTGCCCCGATCAGATCGTATGCGCCATTGAAGCTTATGAAGCGGAGGAAAAATAATCATGTCCGGTAAGAAAAACAGCCGTGCCGTATGGGTGCGCGCCATGTGCATCGCCCTGGCCTTTCTGATGATCTCGTCCATGGTTTTCGCCATTATTGCCCTGCTGTAAGGCGAAAAATGCTTTTGTGTACCGGGCGGAAAAATATTCTGTCCGGTACGCAAAAAAATTTCAAATTGGCTATTGACAAGGGTCAAAAAATCATGTATTATATACCTTGTCGCCGAACGCTGTGCGAAAGCATCCTACGGGGTGTAGCGCAGTCTGGTAGCGCACGTGCTTTGGGAGCATGGGGCCGGGGGTTCGAATCCCTTCACCCCGACCAAAATGCTTTCGCACAATCGTGGCCCCATGGTCAAGCGGTCTAAGACATCGCCCTTTCACGGCGGTAACTCGGGTTCGAGTCCCGATGGGGTCACCATTTTTGTTATCTTCCCTTTGGGGATTCAAACGGGCCTTTAGCTCAGTTGGTCAGAGCGGCCGGCTCATAACCGGTTGGTCCGGGGTTCAAGTCCCTGAAGGCCCACCATTTTATGTGGCCCGGTAGTTCAGTTGGTTAGAACGCCAGCCTGTCACGCTGGAGGTCATGGGTTCGAGCCCCATTCGGGTCGCCATTATTTATCGCCGGTTGGGTTGATTTGCTGGTGTAGCTCAATTGGCAGAGCAGCTGATTTGTAATCAGCAGGTTGCGGGTTCAAGTCCCATCGCCAGCTCCACATGGGTAGGTTCCCGAGTGGCCAAAGGGAGCAGACTGTAAATCTGCCGTCACAGACTTCGATGGTTCGAATCCATCCCTGCCCACCAGAAAAAGCACTTGCTTTCGCAAGTGCTTTTTCAGTTATATTCGCCTTCGGCGAGATCTATTGCTGCGCAGCTATATACGCTGCGCGAGTGATATGGGGCTGTGCCCCGTTTTAAGGCGAATATAATATCACTGCGCGAAGCGCAATATCACTTAGCAGAAGGCGGAATATCACTCCGAGCAGTGCGAGGAATATCACTTGAAACCGTTTTGTTTTCTGATATACTGTATGTGAGGTGAGAGGCATGGCGCAAAGTATATTACGGGACAAATCAAAAGAGCTTGCAAAGCAGATTGTTTTTCTGTGCAGGGAAATTAAAAAAGAGCACAAGGAAACTGTTCTGACCAATCAGCTTCTTCGCTCCGGCACCTCCGTTGGTGCTAACCTTCATGAAGCGCAGTATGCTCAAGGAACAAAGGATTTTATCTCCAAACTGGAAATCGCGCAAAAGGAGTGCCATGAAACGGAATACTGGTTGGAATTGCTATTTGAAACAGGCTATATTCCGCAAGAGAAATACAAAGCCTTGCAAAACACCTGTGGTACAATTCGCAGGATGCTGATCGCATCGCTGAACACCATCAAAGGAAATCAGACTTAATAAGCCTATAACATTTGAATTATTTTACTGCGATAGGGAATGAGTTGAAATGAACTGAGCTATTTTGGGGGATCTGCAAGTTCTAATACCGAAACATTCCGCACATCTGTTTTATCTGAATATACATTCGGAGGTTTATTATGTGGGATCAGAACAAAGAAAAGTTGGGCGTGACCGGTCATCGCGGATGCAAGGCCTATCTGCCCGAAAACACCATTATGTCCTTCCGCGAGGCTTTCCGGCTGGACGTGGACGTATTGGAATTTGACATTCAGTTCACACGGGACGACGTGATGATCGTCATGCACGACGATATGGTGGACCGTACCACAAACGGCACGGGCGCGGTGTGCTACAAAACGCTGGAAGAGATCCGGCAGCTGGACGCCGGGGTAAAATTCGGCTTCCCGGGGCAGAAAGTGCCCACCTATACCGAGGCACTGGAAGTGATCAAAAACGAAAGCCGCCCCGATATGATCCTCAACGTGGAGATCAAGGATCAGCGTCCCCACGTGGTGGATACCGCCATTGCGGAGCTTGAGCGCTTCGGGCTGCTGGAGCGTTCGGTGATCGCCAGCTTTGACGCCCAGACCCTTTTGTATGTGCAAAAATACTATCCTCACGTGAAAACCCAGGGACATCCGCCGGTGAAAATGAAGCGGTATGATCCCAAAGTGCTGGAAAAAATGTACGGCATGGGCGTGCCCATGAGCATGACGGACGAGGAAATCGAAGAAACGGTGAAGCTGGCGGATTCCTACGGCATTCAGGCATGGGCGTATCATGCCGATAACCGTCAGGCCGCCGAGCGCTGCATGAAGTTTGCCTTTACCAATATCACCGCCAACGATCCCCGGGATCTGATCGCCTATCTGGACGAGATCGGCCGCAGAATCGGAAAATGAGTATTGCACTATCGATACTTTCTGTGGTAAACTATTTTCGCGGTTTTGGAAAACAAAGCCCGAATACTGAAAGGAGCATACCCAAGTGAAAAAACTGATTTCTCTGGTCCTCACCCTGTGCATGCTGGCCGCTCTGGCCGTGCCTGCCATGGCTGCCGGCTTCACTGCCGGTACCTATACCGCCACTGCCAAGGGCAACAACGGCGATCTGACCGTTGAAGTGACCTTCAGCGCCGACAAGATCGTGGACGTGGTTGTTACCAACCATGTGGAAACTCCCGGTCTGGCTGATCCCGCTCTGACCAATGTACCTGCCGCTATTAAGGATACCCAGTCCCTGACTGTGGATACCGTTGCCGGCGCCACCGTTACCTCCAAGGCGATCATCGCTGCCGTGGAAGACTGCGTTAAGCAGGCCGGCGGCGATCCCGCTGCCCTGACGGCTGCGGCTGCTGCGGAAGAAATCGTTAAGGAAGAAAAAGAAATGACCGCTGACGTGGTGGTCGTGGGCGCCGGCATGGCCGGTATGGCCTCCGCCCTGTCTGCTGTTGAAAACGGCGCCAAGGTCATCCTGATCGACAAGATGGCTGTTACCGGCGGCACCACCAATCTGGCCGGCGGTATTCTGGTTTGCGTGGATTCCCAGCTGTTTGAAGACGACCAGATGGCCGCCGACAACATGGATTCCGTTCTCGCTTACTGGGACACCCACATGGCCCAGAGCGGCGTTGACAGCGGCTATCCCGACAGAGATCGTCTGGTGGACGTGCTGAGCAACACCGGCAAGACCGTTGACTGGTTCGTTGAAAACGGCATCGAATTCAGCGGCGCTCCCTATGCCGCTTCCTCCACCTATCCCATGGCTCTGGCCAACGGCGGCGGCGCCGGCCTGATCAAGATGCTGGAAAAGTGCGTCACCGATAAGGGCGTTGAGCTGATCACCGAATGCAAGGCCACCGAGCTGGTCACCGACGAAGCCGGCGCTGTGGTGGGCGTGATCGCCGAAACCAAGGACGCCGTCATCACCTTCAAGGCTGATTCCGTTGTGCTGTGCACCGGCGGTATCTCCCAGAATCAGGAACTGGTTGCCAAGTACAGCCCCAAGCTGGCTCGTGCCGGCCTGATCCCCACCAGCGCTGTCAGCCACACCGGCGATGGCTTCCTGATGGCTCTGGAAGTGGGCGCGGGCACCTTCGACGTGTTCGCCACTCCCCTGTACACCACCACCTTTGATCCCGCTCTGAAGGACGCCACCGGCCTGTCCCTGATGGCTCAGCTGGGCGTGAACGCCAACGGCGACCGTTTTGCCAACGAAGCCGCTGCTGCCGGCTGGGATATGCTGGACTACACCGCTTCCGACATGATCCAGGACGGCAACGCTCCCTTCTGGTACGTGTTTGACTCCTCCGATGCCGCCATCGCTGCTGTGCTGGAAGCCGGCGCTGCCGACGGCGTTGTCGCCAAGGGCAACACCGCTGCCGAACTGGCTGTGGGCATGCACGTTTACACCAAGAACTTTGTCAAGGCCTTTGAAGAGTACAACGCTGCTGCCGCTGCCGGCGAAGACAAGCAGTTCGGCAAGGCTGCCATGTTCCTCAAGGAGCTGAAGACCGCTCCCTTCTACGCTGTGAAGGTTTATCCCACCACCTTCGGTTCCTCCGGTGGCGTAACCACCACCGCTGAAGGCCGCGTCACCACGCAGGACGGCACCGTGATCACCGGTCTGTACGCTGCTGGCGAAATGAGCAACCGTTACTTCTATAACGAAAACTACATCCTGGCTGCTTCTCTGGGCCTGTACAGCACCATGGGCCGTCGTGCCGGTGCTGCCGCCGCTCAGGATGCGCTGGCGAAATAATCTCCGCACAAAAAAAGAGGATGCTTCGGCATCCTCTTTTTTCTGAGCATTTTGTGGAAACAGCACCGCTTGACAGTCCGTTTTTCGCCTGCTATAATCAAACCATCAAATAAGCGAGGTAACCGCCTGATGAAGAATTGCTGACCCTGAACAAGTTTACTTTTTGGCCGTAACAGGCTTTGTTTGCTTGCGAAAGGAAGGCGAATATTCACCATGGCGGTTTTGTTATACGCAAGAAACGTGCGCATTGACATTGGTATGCGCACGTTATTGAACATTGAAGAAATTGAAATACGCGACGGCGCACGGATCGGCCTTGTGGGCGATAACGGCGCGGGCAAGTCCACGCTGATCTCCGTCCTGTTGGGGGAAAGACAACCCGACGGGGGCGTTGTTCAGCGCTTTTCCCGCTGCGCTGTGGTGCGTCAGTTCGGGGAAGCGGAGGAAAAAACGCAATCGGGAGCGGTCTCGGGGCGTCTTGGCGCCAAGGAGGAGGTGCACGCGGGCATCAGCGGCGGCGAGATGGAGCGTATCCGTCTGGCACGGGCGCTGGAAATGCGCGCGCCCCTTCTGATGGCGGACGAACCCACCACCAATCTGGATTTCAGCGCCCGCGAGGAAGTGGAAAAGCAGCTGAAGGATCACGAAGGCGCGCTGCTGCTGGTCAGCCATGACCGCGAATTGCTGGACAGCGTGTGCAGCGAGATCTGGCATCTGGAAAACGGAAAGATCCGCGTCTATCCCGGCAATTATTCTGCATTTTATGCCCAGCGGCAGCGGGAGAGGGATTTTGCCCTGCAGGAGTACCGCGCCTATACCCATGAAAAGGCGCGGCTTGAAAATCTGGCAGCCGGCGTTGCCCGGCAGGCGGCGCACATCGGAAAGGTGCCCAAGCGCATGGGCAACAGCGAGGCGCGGCTGCACAAGGCCAGCGTTCGGGATAATGCCCAGGAGAAGCTGCAAAACAGGGTATCGGCCATCCGGAGCCGTATCGAAAATTTAGAGGTCAAGGAGCGTCCTGCCGCGGAGCAGCGGGTGAAGATGGAATGGTTCGAGCGCTCTGCGATCACCAGCCGCGAGGCGATCCGCGCCAACCGCATCACGCTGCGGGGCGGCGAGAAGCTTTTGCTCAAGGGCGCGTCCTTTACCGTGCCCACGGGACGGCGCACGGTGATCGTGGGCGAGAACGGCTGCGGCAAGAGCACGCTTTTGCGCTATATTCTTCAGGGCGGCTACGGCATCAAGACGGCGCCCGGGGTGAAGATGGGCTATTTTGCCCAGGAAACGCTGGGCAGGCTGCGGGAAAGGGAATCGGTGCTGAAGAACGTGATGTACGAAAGCGTTTTGCCTGAGCACGCAGCCCGCACCATTCTGTTCCGCATGGGCTTTTCGGATCGGGATATCGAAAAGGAAATCTGCGTTTTGTCGGGCGGCGAGCGGGCGCGGGTGGTGCTGTGTGCGCTGCTTGCAGGAGATTATAACGTATTGCTGCTGGACGAGCCGGGGAATCATCTGGATCTGACGGCGCTGGAGGCGCTGGAGGAAATGCTTTCGGCGTACCCCGGTACGCTGCTGCTGGTCAGCCATGACCGCCGGATGATCGACCGCGTGGCCCACAGGCTGCTGATCTTTGAAAAGGGCGGCATCCGCACCTTTGAGGGAAATTACGAAGAATACGAGCGCAGCCGCAGCAATCAGGAGGAAGAGAAGCTGGAAGCCGAAATGCTGCGCATGCGCATGGCGGAGTTGATCGGACGCATGGCTGCTCCCCGCAAGGGAGATGAAAAGGAAGCGCTGGAAGCGGAATACGATCAGATCGCTGCGCGTTTGCGCGGCATGGAAAAGGAGACTTGACAGCAAAACCGCGTAGCGGTATAGTAAAAACAAAAATCGTGAAAGGAATGAATGCGAATGGGTAATCTGTGGCACGATATCTCTCCCGAGCGCATTAAGCCCGATGACTTTGTGGCTGTTGTTGAGATCAGCAAGGGCAGCAAGAAAAAGTACGAGCTGGACAAGAAAACGGGTGCGATCATTCTGGACCGTATTCTTTACACTTCCACCCATTATCCCGCCAACTACGGGTTTATTCCCCGCACCTATGCGGATGATCTGGACCCGCTGGACGTGCTGATCCTCTGCTCCGAGCCTTTGGATCCGCTCACGCTGGTGCGCTGCTATCCCATCGGCATGATCACCATGACCGACGGCGGCAGAAACGACGAAAAGATCATCGCCATTCCCTTCGGTGATCCCAACTATAATATGTATCATAGCGTCCGCGAGCTGCCCATGCACGTGTTCAACGAAATGCAGCATTTCTTCAATGTTTACAAGGCGCTGGAAAACAAAGATACCGACGCCGGCGGCGTGCGCGATTGCGATGACGCCATCCGCACCATCGCTTCGGCGATGGACGGGTATTATCGGGAATATGTGAAGGAATGACGGGGGAGGACGATCGAGGGGTCGCTTTTAAGGTAAAAGCGCCCCTCGAGCACCCCTGAAAACCTGCGTTTATGTGTGTGTGTGAACGTTACGGCAGGCAATACGAAAAAGAGAGCGAATCCCGTGGATACAAGCAAGCTTGATCCGACGGTCTTCTCTCTCTTTTTCTTGTCCGTTTCACGGACGCGATCACGCAAGCGTGATCGGCCTGCCGTGTACTTGGGTGGTATCGCCCGCGGGGCTGTTTGTCCACGTGGGACGGACAATGCTTGCACACAACATGATCGGCATAGTCAGCGGGCACTGCCCGCAGCGGCAGTCGGACGGCTTGCCGTCCGAGTTTGCGAAGCAAACGAAAAAGAGTATGAAGATCGGTGAGAAAGCTTGCTTTCGCATCCGAAATTCAGGCTCTTTTTCATATACTGCCGCGTCTTTGACGCAGCCAATTCACGGTATAACGCAGGTTTTCTGTTTCTCTTTTGACTCAAAAGAGAAACGTACCTCCCTTAGTCGTCGTTATCCAGCGCTTCCAGGCCCTTTCTGGCTTCGGGCTTGCTGTCGCCGTGCCTGACGAACTGCATGG
>JAFYVB010000002.1 GCA_017549335.1 Clostridia bacterium
CATTCAAAATCATTTGTACATCGGGAGATGCAGGCAGATGGCGCAGCGTCGTTCTTTCATAGAACTCTTTCAGCTTGGTAACAACGGCCTCTCCGTCTGCAGGGGACATTCCAAACTCACGGAGCATTTCAAAATCCGATACAGCATGGAACAAGTAATCGGATGCGCTTTGTACTAGTTTTTCCATATTGGTTTTTTCGGTCAGATATGATTGTTGGATTTCTTTGATCCGCTCCAGTTTCTGCGCCTGCTCCGCAATCTTCTGGTCAAAAGCTTCGAACACCCGCTGATCCGGCATGGTAAGCAATGCCTTTATCTCATCGATGGTGAAGTCAGCTGCCTGAAGGTTCTTGATTTTCACAAAAGCTATGGCCTGAGCTTTTGTGTAATAGCGGTAACCCGACCATTGATCCACCTTAACCGGTTTCAGCAGGTCAATTTTGTCATAGTACCGCAAGGTCTGCGTGTTGCAGCCACATAAAGTAGCGAATTCTTTGATGGTCATCATATCTGTAACCTCCTTCCACCGCGACTATATCATTATAGTTTAGTGTAAAGTCAAGTACTTTTCCAGAATGTTTTCTGAAAAATAGTGTTTCTTTTTGTGATAGGTAAGTGCTCATCCAAGACCAGTATAGCAACTAAATAATCGCCTATCAACAATTACGGTATTAGCAGTCCAATTAGACATGAAATTGATTTGCATTTGGTGGACAAGAGCGCACTTACTCACCACCGGCAAAACCGGCAGTGCAGTGCGGGCGATCATTGATCGCCCCTACGAAATAGTGGGAAAACTATCCTTGACAAATCCCGTGCCACCGCAGATTGTTGTCAACAACACTAACGCTAATGTCAATAGTAATGTAAATACCAATGTAAACGCAGCATTTGCAAAGCGCGTTAAAAACAAGTGGGTGGCATTCTTGCTGTGTCTGTTCCTCGGATTCTTTGGCGTGCATAAATTCTACGAAGGAAAAGCATTGCTGGGTATCTTGTATCTGTTTACGGCTGGTTTGTTTGGCATTGGCTGGATTATTGATTGTATTTCGTTGCTGTTTAAGCCGAATCCGTATTTTGTCTGATGAGAATTACAAAGCATACGCCGATTCAAAGATCGGCGTATGCTTTTTTTATTTTCGAGCAAAATATAGGCATCAATGTGCGCGGAGGGATTTGAATGGAATCAAGGCAAGGTATTTGGCCTCATCCTTTTTTGAATGAGCCCAAGGCGGGGGATCGGGAGATCAGGATGCGCCCGGGAAGAACAACGCCGGTTGTGCGCGGAAAGGAGTAAGAGCATGCAGAAAAGCCCGTCCAAACAGCAGTTTATTCAGCAGTACAAGCGTATGGTTTCAGCGGTTACGCCCAAAAGCAAAGCGGCGCAGGGGTGTCTGCGGGCGTTCTGGGTGGGCGGCGTGATCTGCGTACTGGGGCAGGTGCTGATCGACGTCAGCATGTATTTCTGGCAGTTTTCCTATACGCAGGGCGCTTGCTTTGCCAGCATTTCTCTGGTGTTTCTCACGGCACTGCTCACGGGCATCGGCATTTTTGACGTGATCGGCAAGTACGCCGGTGCGGGTACGGTAGTGCCCATCACGGGCTTTGCCAATGCCATGGTATCGCCTGCCATGGAGTTCCGTCCCGAGGGCTGGGTGCTGGGTACGGGGGCAAGGCTGTTTACCATTGCGGGGCCTGTGCTGGTATATGGTATTGCCGCTTCCGTGCTGGTGGGCGTGATCTATTATTTTCTGGTGCTGTGAGGTGATACGATGAAGGCGGAAAATCGCATCGGCTATCAGACGGTGGAATATAAAAACAAGCCGCTGATTGCCGCCTATGCCTGTGCGGTGGGCCCCAGAGAGGGTCAGGGGCCGCTGGGGGATCAGTTTGATCTGGTGGCGCAATCTCCCGAATTCGGTCAGGAAAGCTATGAGAAGGCCGAGGCGGCGCTGCTGCGGGAAGCCTGCCATATTTGCCTGAGTAAAGCGGGAAAAGGCGAAAAGAGCATCCAGGCCATGCTGGGCGGAGATCTGCTGAATCAGATCATGGCCTCCTCGCTGGCGGCGCGGGAACTGAAAATTCCCTTTCTTGGGCTGTACGGTGCTTGCAGCACCATGGCGGAAAGTCTGCTGGTGGGCGGCATGCTGTGCGACGGCGGGTATGCATCGCCGCTGCTTTGCACCGCAGGCAGCCATTATGCCACGGCGGAGCGGCAGTATCGCTATCCTTTGGAGTACGCCTGCCAGCGAACGCCTGCTGCCCAGTGGACGGTGACGGGCGCCGGGGCGGTGATGCTGTCGCTTGACGAAAATAGCGAAAAAAAGCCGCGGGTACGATTGGTGCGCGGCTGCATGGGGCGCGTGGTGGACATGG
The DNA here is from genome assembly GCA_017549335.1 of Clostridia bacterium. GTDB lineage: Bacteria > Bacillota > Clostridia > Christensenellales > Aristaeellaceae > SFMI01. The sequence continues at coordinate 2,377 of JAFYVB010000002.1, forward strand.
GCATTGCGGACGCCAACAACATGGGCGCTGCCATGGCGCCTGCGGCTGCGGCTACGCTGTGCGCGTATTTTGACGATACCAAGGATGATCCCCGAAGCTTTGACCGCATCATTACCGGCGATCTTGGCATGGTAGGCAGCGAGCTTTTGCTGGAGTGGTCGGAAAAGCTGGGTCATCCGCTTCCCGAAGAGAAAATGATGGATTGCGGGCTGACCATTTTCCATCCCTCCCAGGACAGCCATGCGGGCGGCTCGGGCTGCGGATGCGCAGCCAGTGTGCTGTGTGCGCATATTCTGCCCAAAATCGAAAGGGGAGAATGGAAAAAGGTGCTGTTCATGGCGACGGGCGCGCTGCTCAGCCCCACCACCAGCCAGCAGGGCGAGACCATTCCGGGCATTGCGCACGCGGTGGTCATCGAGGGGGTGCAGGAATGATCCTGATGTACATAAAGGCCTTTCTCGTAGGCGGGGCGCTGTGTGCGCTGGGCGAGATCATTATTTTAAAAACAAAACTCACGCCTGCGCGTATCCTTGTGTGTTACATTACGGCCGGCGTGATACTCAGTGCAGTGGGGCTATATGCGCCGATTGTGAAGTTTGCGGGTGCGGGCGCCACGGTGCCGCTGACGGGCTTTGGGCATACGCTGGCGCAGGGGGCGATCAGTGCGGTGCAGGAGATCGGCTTGCTGGGTGCATTTACCGGCGGTCTGGCGGCAGCTTCAGGCGGCATTGCCGCGGCGATATTCTTCGGATTTCTGGCCGCGGTGTGCTTCAAGCCCAAGCCCAAACAATAAAAGCGCTGAAATTCAGCGCTTTTTTATATCCTGCCAATGGACGACAGAGGCTTGGGGCATCAGTTTTTTGAGCTTGCGCTTGGGACGCACCAGCACGGGGGTCTGGCATTTGCTCAGGATGGGCGCATCTCCTGCGGTGTCGCCGTAACCGGCGGTGAGCAGCACGTTTTTCATGCCTTTTTCCTCAAGATATGCGTTCACACGGCGCACTTTTTCCTGCCCGCGGCAGTTTTCGCCAAAGGGCAGGCCTTTTTCATCACAGGGCGTGCAAAGCAGCGCATCCGCGTTCAGAAGCGGCGCCACGTACTGCATATAGCATTCGCCGCTGGCACTGCAGAGAATAACGTGCTCGCCCGCGTCCTGATGGGCTTTGAATTGATTCAGGGCTTCGGGACGGGCACGGTCATAAAGCGACTGTGCAAAATCCTTGAGGAAGGCCGTGCGCTCTTCCCCTGTCAATCGGGATAAAAACTCGTGGGCGCAGCGCTTGGAGGCAATGGCACTGATCAATTTCATGTGGTACAGTGCGCCTGCGCAGGCGGCCTTGAGCATCAAAGAAAGGGGCACTTTTCCCTGCTGCCTGCCCTTTTTCAGCATATCCACCACACTGTCGCCGTGGATGATGGTGCCGTCAAAATCAAATACAGCTACGCGTTGCATCGTATCCTCCGTCACATCCGCTTGGAATAGGTAATATTCAGGGTCTTGATCATTTCATCCAGCAGATATTGCGCGGTATCGTATTCACCGTTGTAGGCGGTGATCTCAAAAATGTACTCCACGTCTTCGTAGTAACAGTCGTAATACAGAACAGTGATCTCAACTGGCTTTCCGTTGTTCGCAGGGACGGTGAAGGTGTAGGCTGTTTCCAGCATATCGCCCTCGGGCGTTTGGCGGATGATCCCGTTATGCAGCTGGCGGATGTTGTAATAGCCCAGCTCTTTCATCTCATCCTCCATGGACGAAATATAGTTGGGGGCGTTTTTGACTTCCTCCTCAAAGGAGGCGTAGGTCTGCTCCTTCACCTGAATCTGGAATTCATAGATGCGATCGGGGGACAGCCAGCAGCGGATGTCATAAACCACGTCCGAATCTTCATCCGGGGCGTACATTTCCCAGCGCTCATTCAGCTGATCGTCGGTATACATGAAAAAGCCCGCGAACACGTCAATGGCATAGCAATAGGGGAAATTTTCATAGGAAACAAGGGAGCCGTAGAGCTTGCGATTATAGAAACTGAGACCGGCAGCCTGCGCCGATATACAGATGCACAGCAGCATTGCGGCAAGAATCATACACAGCATTTTTTTCATCGTCAGCGGGCCTCCGGGCGTTTTTGTTATTTTATCACAGAACGGTTTGGGCGTCAAACGGGCGGACGGTCACTTCACCTGCAGCCAGAATGCGTACCGAGCCGTCGTTCAGGCGGATGCGCAAAGCGCCGTCATCTTCGGCATCAAGGGCAAAAGCATGAATTGTTTGTCCGTTTTCCGTAAAATAAATTGCTTTTCCGAGGGTGATGCAATGCCGGCGGTATTCCGCCATATGAGCGGGCAGGCAGCCAAGCCCGGAGAGGATTTCCTCCCAAATGGAGGCGGCAAGCTGTTCCATGGCAAAGGGCGCCGTGCTTTGGTCGGGATAAAGGGAGGAAGCAATATCGGCAAGCTCGGGCGGGAAGGCGTTTCCAAACACATTGACGCCAATGCCTGCGATCATGCCCAGCGATTCATTGCCGCTCCATACGTTTTCGCACAGGATACCGCAAACCTTTTTGCCTCTATACTGCAGATCATTCACCCATTTGATGTTTGTTTCGATCCCTGCGGCTTTGCGGATCGCCCGGCGGACAGCCACGGCGCAAAGCGTTGTAACGGTGCCGGCAGGGGCGTCTGTTTTCAAAACCAGGGACATATACAGCCCGCCCTCGGGTGAAAAAAAGCTGCGTCCCAGTCTGCCGCGGCCGCCTGTCTGACGATCAGCCAGCACAAGATCGCCGTGGGCGGCGCCTTCAAGCAGCCATGCGCGTGCATCCCGGTTGGTGGACGCTGTTTCTTCATATACGCGCAGCGCAGAGGAGGGGATCAGCGATTGCAGACGGGCAATATCGATCATGGGCTTTTCTCCTTGGGTGAGATGTGGTATAATGGGCGCGGAGGGATCCGAAGATGAAAACAATGATTATCACCGGCGGCGCGCGGGGAATCGGCGCGCACATGGTGCGTTATTTTGCCAATCAGGGTTATCGTGTGGCGTTCTGCTACCGCGCAAACGAGGAAGCCGCCCTGCAGCTTTCGAAGGAAACAGGGGCTTTGGCAGTGCGATGCGACGTGCGGGACGAAGCACAGGTGAAAGCCTTTGTCGCAGAGGGCGTGAAGACGTTCAAGCACATCGATGCAGTCGTGATCAATGCGGGCGTTGCGTGGGCGGGCTTGACCGAGGAAATGTCTGCTGTGGATTTTGACAGGGTATGCGATACCAACCTGCGCGGCGCATTCCTGTGTATGCGCGAGGCGCTTCCCTATCTGCGGGATACAAAGGGCGCTGCGGTGCTGATTTCTTCCATGTGGGGCGTTGTGGGGGCATCCTGCGAAACGGCGTATGCCGCCACCAAAGCGGCGGTGCAGAGCATGGCGCGATCCCTTGCCAAGGAAGTGGGCCCCTCGGGGGTGCGTATCAATTGCATTGCGCCGGGCGCTGTGGATACCGATATGATGAAAGACTATTCCGAAGAGGATAAGCGGGCGCTGGCGGAGGAAACGCCGCTGGGACGGCTGGCAACCTGCGAGGATATTGCGCAAGCGGCAGGCTTTCTGCTGAGCGACAACGCTTCGTTTATCACCGGTCAAACGCTGGTGGTGGACGGCGGATTTACACTGTGAACGATATATGAAAAAGCAGCGTCGGATTCAGTCCGGCGTTGCTTTTTCGTTTTCAAAGGAAAGAGTCAGCTCCTGCAGCAGGGATTTGAGCGCGTCGTGATCGGTCAGCAGATTGTAAACGGCATCCTCCGAAAGTACGCCGCGCTTGAGATCACGGGGGAGAAGCCCTTTTTCATCGGCTTCATAATCCCGCATCCATGCATCGCTGCCGTAATAGGCTTCCAGTTCGCTCAAATCTGCCTGCAGAGCAGCGTATGCATTTGCGGCTTCCGTCAGATTCCGGATGGCGCCGGACGCTTCCTTCAGGATTCTTTCCATGCGGGCGATGCGTTCGATATCGTGAATCATTTTTTGTTCTTTCTTAAAAGCGCCACGGCTTCGGTGTGGGGCGTGTAGGGGAACAGGTCATAGGGCTGCACGCGCTCGAGAACATAGCCGTGCTTTTCAAGATAATCCACGTCGCGGCGCAGCGTTTCGGGATTGCAGGAGATGTAGACGATGCTGCGAGGCGCGGCATGGACGGCGGCCTCAAGAAACTTCTTGTCGCAGCCTGCACGGGGCGGATCCACCAGGATGACGGTGGGCTTGACCTTGCCGCCCTCCAGCGCTTTGGGAGCGTCGGCGCAGATGAAATCGATGTTTTTGATGCAGTTCACCCTGGCGGATTTTTGAGCGCATTCCACCGAGGGCTTGACGATTTCAACGCCGGTGACCCGTCCGGCTTCCCCGGCGGCGATCTGACCGATGAGACCTACGCCACAGTAGGCGTCAAGAACGTGATCTTCCTTGGTCAGCTCTGCCCATTCGACGGCGCGGCGGTACATTTTCTCAGCCTGCGGACTGTTGATCTGATAGAACGCGCGTGACGTAAGGCATACTTTAAGGCCGCACAGCGTATCCCAGATCTCATCGCGTCCCGCAAGCACTTTGTGCTTAAAGCCCATGACTGCGTTGGTGCGGCGCTCGTTGACGCAATGGGTCACGCCGCTCACCTCGGGGCATTTTCCCATCAGCTTTTGGGCAAATTCGGCGCCGCCGGGGAAGCTTTCGCCGCCCGTGATGATCGTCACCAGCACCTGTCCGCTCCGGGGCGCAATGCGCAGCTGCATATGCCTTAAAATGCCGCGGCCGAAATCCTCACGATAGGCAGACAGCTGCATTTCGGCCAGCAGGGAAACGGCGATATCGGCGATCTGCCCCAGCCGTTTGTTTTCCAGCAGACAGCGCTTGACGGAGAGAATCTGATGCGTGCCGCCGCGGTAGAAGCCGGCGAACAGCGATTCACGGCCGTTTGCGAAGGTACGCAGCACTTTGTTGCGATAATAGCAGGGGTTTTCGGCGCCCACAATGGTTTCGCATTCGGGAAAAAGACGGCGGAAAGTTTCCTGCTTTTCGGTCAGCAGGTCGCCGTACATTCTGTGCAGATTTTCGCATCCGCCGCAGCCTTTTTCGGCAAGCGCGCATTTCATAAAAATTCCCTCCGGGTTACTTTTTCTGCAGTTCCTTGATCATTTTCAGTACGGCCTGAGTGCCGTCGGCGGGCGGAGCGTCGTGCAGCGCACGGCGGTAGCTGTCGCCCTTTTCCATCAGCTGGAAAATCTCATTGGTCAGCGTTTCTTCCGTCATCTGATCCTGAGGCAGTACCTTGGCCAGACCGCGCTTTTCAAAGGACTGGGCATTGAGCACCTGGTCGCCGCGGCTTGCGCCCATGGGATAGGGCACCAGCAGCATGGGCTTGCCCAGCGCCTGAAACTCGCACAGTGCGTTGGCGCCGGCTCGGGAAAGGATATAATCGGCGCAGGCGAGGGCGTGGGGCAGATCTTCCGAGAGGAATTCCACCTGATGATAACCGCTCAGGCCGTTCAGCGATTCATCCAGATTGCCCTTGCCGCAGATGTGGAACACCTGCAGCTTGTCAAGCAGCTTGGGCAGCGCCTTGCGGAGGGCGTTGTTGACGCTCTGTGCGCCGAGACTGCCGCCCATCATCAGCAGGACGGGCTTATCGGCGGTGAAGTGCGCCATTTCCAATCCCTTTTCCCGGCTGCCGCTGAAAAGCTCGGGGCGCAGGGGAGTGCCTGTGAAGGTGGCCTTATCTCCCAGTGCTTTGGCACACTCGGGGAAAGTGGTGGCGGCGCGCTGGGCGAACTTCATACAGATCTTGTTGGCAAGGCCGGGGGTGAGGTCGCTTTCGTGGCACAGTGTGGGAATGCGGTGCAGCCAGCAGCCGATGACCACAGGCACCGAAACAAAGCCGCCCTTGGAGAAACATACGTCGGGCTTGATCTTGCCGATGAGATACGCGCTTTGGAATGCGCCTGCCAGCACGCGGAAAGGATCGGTGAAATTCTTCCAATCGAAATAACGGCGCAGCTTGCCCGAGTGTACGGTGTGATAGGTCACGCCTTCGATAGCGCCGATCATGGTGTGCTCAATGCCGTTTTTGGTGCCGATATAATGAATTTCATAGCCCTCTTTCTGCAGATGGGGAAGCAGCGCCAGATGGGGCGTAACGTGGCCGGCAGTGCCGCCGCCGGTAAGAACGATGCGTTTCATCGAAAAACCTCTCCTTTTATCGTTTGATCGCTTATTTTATGCGGTAGATCACGGTATGTTTCATCAGAAGAAAGGCGGGATGCAGCGACATCTTGGCATATCGCAGCCCTTCATCGCCCATGTCATCCTCACGGTTGATATATTTTATATGCTCGGGAGCATGGGCTGCAAATTCACGGCAAAGCAGCTGGCCGGAGCCGTGCACGTTGCGCAGTGCCTTTTCAACGTGAACAAAAAGGGTATCGCCCACCGTTTCGCCAAAGCTTATACCAACGCATTTTCCGCTTGGCAGCTTGAGAAGCGCGCCGGTGTAGCCAAGCGCGGAAAAATGATCCAAAGTATCCAGTGTGTAATCATATTCCCTGAAGGCCACAGGATCGTCTTTGGATTGAATGTCGCGGTGCTCCAGAAGAAAAGCGCGGGCTTCCCCGATATTCTCCGCAGTGACAGGCTCGTAAATAAACCCTTCGTTCTCTTTCAAAAAGCGGTTTACATGGTTGCGCTGGCCTGCCAGCTTTTTGCCGGCATAGGTGGAAAGCTTTTCTTTTTCGTACAGATAATCTGCCCAGCGGCGTTCTTCGATCAGTTCATCGGGCTCGCCGAAGGCTGCGCGCAGGTGCATAAGCTGATCTTCCGTGACCGCGGAGAAGCGCATGGCGCAGTCGCACCCGGGACACAGCCTTTTGAGCGAAAGGACGGGAGGTTCTTTTCCGATGGGCAACAGATGGAAAACACGGCCTTGTTCATCCCGCATCCGCAGGTACAGCGTATCAGATTCGATGGCGTATTCCGTATGAAAATAGCTGCGCCACATATAGATCACACCCATGGTGTAATCGCAATTGCGGCTCTGCTGAAAATCAAAATACGGCTTTATAAGGGGAATGCTTGCGGCATCCACGGTGGAATAAGTGAGCATAAAACTCCTTCAGGAAAAATCAAAACTCAGCTGCAGGGGGGAGGGAAAATCTTCGCCTGCGGTTTGCGCCATGGGGAAAGCGTTTGCGGCATCGGCGCCGCAGGGGGAAAGCAGTTTGATCTGACGGCAACCGTATTCCCGGGCGACAGCAGCGGCGAGCGGCAGTGCTTGATCACCGAAAGCTTCCGCGACATAAAGACAGTTGTTTTTGCTTTCTGTTACGGCAAGCGCGGCGTTCTTTGATACATACAGGCCCCCGCCGTATGAAGTGAGCATGGCGCAAAGGAAACGGCAGGTGGATGGATTCCAGCGGACGTAAGGCTTGTTTTTGAATGCTTCCTCCCGCAGACGGAAGTAGGTATCTCCATCTGCCTTTTCATAGGCGTCAAGAGGGGGGGACAGCGTTAATTCTTCATAACGCGCATACATGGCGCTTTTCCAGCCCAAGGCAGCGTACATTTGAAACAGGCTTTCATCCGCGGCGTGGAGAAAAACGCGGGAGCATTTCTCCTGAGCCGCAGCCAGCAGCCTTTTGGCATGCCCGCGCCCGCGAAAATCGGGATGCGTGGTCAGCGAGTACAGATACAGCGCAGGCGTATCTGCTTCACCGGGTACGCAGACGTCGCAGGGGATGAGCGCCGCCATGGCGGCGATGACTCCGTTTTCAAGCGATACGAGCGTATCGCAGAAGGGGAAAACATACGCAAAAAAGGCGCGCAAAAACCCCTCCTCATCACCAAAGCCTTTTTGAAGAAGCACTTCAATTTCGGCACGGTCACAAGGAGAAGCAAGGCGCACCGCTTGGGCGGATGTCATGCGGAGACAGCGCGGTTGAGTGCGGCGAGGTGCAGGGATTCCTCCTGAGCAATTTTCAGGAAAGCGGCCTTCGCTTCATCCGATGTACCGCACTGCTGCGCAAAGCGAGTATAGCAATCAACGGCGATGGCTTCCTGCTCCGCGGCATAGCGGAAAAGCGCCTGCGGAGAATCAAAGGCTCCGCTGCGGGCGGCGGCATGGAGACCGCCTTCAAACAGGATACCGCCGGCATAGGCAGAAAGCAGCAGCGCATCCGCCTGCGGGGGAAGGGTATCTCCCAGCAGTGCGGAAAAGTGCTTCAGGTGCTGTCTTTCATCACCCAGCATATTCTTGATCGCCTGCGCCATGGCGTCATCGGGCCACAGCATGACAGCGCGTTCGTAGAGCTTGACGGCGCGTTTTTCCATCTCAGAAGCAATATAGAGCGCGTCCCGCGCGCTGCTGATCTGCACGCCGTTCATGGGATCAGCCCTTCTTTTCAGCCAGGTAGGCGTTGAGCTGATGCACCAGCTCGTCCACATTGGCGCCGTGAGCGGCACAGGCGTCTTCCAGGCTTTCGGCGGTGGCGTGGGGGCAGCCCAGGCAATGCATGCCGAACTCCATCATGATGCGGGCGGTGCCGGGATCCATCATCAGCACTTCGCGGATGATCATATTCTTAGTGACTTCCATGGTTCAATACCTCCGGAATTTTATATCGGCAGAAGTCTGCCGGGAAACCGTGCGGCAAGCCGCCGGATTTCGTCAGATCACAGCATTTTGATCAGCAGATTGCGCTGACCGTCCTGCTCGAGCTTGAGAAGCCCGTCTTTTTCCAGCTGCTTGAGCACGTCGCTGAAACGCTTGAAGCCGATGCTCTTTTCGCTGAAATCGGGATAGACGGACGTGATATCCGCCTTGAGAATGGAAGGATTGATGCGCTCAAAGCCGTCGTCCTTATAGCGCTGGAGCTGTTCCTGAAACGCCTGACGCCAGGTATCCCGGGTCATGGGCGAAGCGCCTGCGGCACTGAGGGCGGCAGCGGCTTCGGGCACCAGCGAGACCATCACGTTATAGCTGTCGTTGCGGAAGCGGATGGTGCCGTAGTGGGAGGAAAGCTTGGCCAAAAGCTTGCCGAAGGTGGAGCAGCCGTAGGCTTTTTCATTGAACTGAGGACGCAGACGAAGCAAAACGCCCTTGAGCTCGCTGGCAAACATTTCGTCCTCTTCGGATTCATCCAGAATGCTCTCGATCAGCTTGCACAGTGCCTCTTCATCCTGCGTATCATCCTCAAGCACGGCTTTTTTGCCCTTGACGCGGCGGGGCTCACGGCGGGGACCCACGCTTTCAAGAAACTGGAATTCGTTGCAGGCATTGATAAAAATGCTGCTGGCAACCTCGCTGCGGCTGATGCCCAGCACAAACTTGCCCATGCTCTTGAGGGTACCCACGAGAGGCACATAATCGCTGTCGCCCGATACGATGCAGAACGAGTCGATCAGCGGATTGGAATAAGCGGTGGTCAGCGCATCGATCACCAGCAGAATATCGGCATTGTTCTTTTGCGCTGCGCCGTAGCGAAGCGACGGAACAACGGTGAACGTATTGGAAAGCAGAGTTTCTTTCAGATCGCTGAACCGGTCGGTATAGCCGTAGACCTTGCCCAGCAGGATGTCGCCGCGGATTTTGACCTTTTCCAGAATGTTGCGCAGCGTTTCTACCTTGGCGCCGCAGTTTTCAAGATCAACAAATACGGCGAATTTCGCAGTTCCCAAAGGATGCGTACTCCTTTCATGGCATGAAATACGGTAACAGTATACCACGAAAATACCAAATTGAAAAGTAAGGGATTGATATTTGCGGATTTTCTGTATTTTTATGGGGTGGGGCGCATAGAGTGCATTACGAAAATGCGAGGAGGAAAGGCTATGGCGCAAGCAGCGGCACGGGGAGAAGCTCCCCTTTATCGGGATATTGCACTCAGAACGCAGGGGGATCTGTACATTGGGGTGGTAGGCCCTTGCCGAACGGGAAAAAGTACGTTTATCGCAGGCGTGATGGAAAAGACCATTCTGCCCCTGATTCCGCCCGGCCCCCAAAAAGACAGGATCGTCGATGATCTGCCCCAGAGCGGATCGGGCAAAAGCATTATGACGACCCAGCCGAAGTTTGTGCCCAATGACGGCGCGGCAAGGGTGCAGTTAAGCGCCAATGCTTCCGTACGTGTGCGGATGGTGGATTCGGTTGGGTATCTGGTGCGCGGCGCGCTGGGTACGCAGGAGGGCGGCGATGCGCGGATGGTATCGACCCCCTGGTCGCAGCAGGATATGCCCTTTGAGGAAGCGGCAAAGCTGGGTACCGAAAAGGTGATAAGCGATCACGCTACGGTGGGCATTGTGGTGACCACGGACGGCACCATTGCCGAGATCCCGCGCGCTGCCTATGTGCCGGCGGAGGAACGGGCGGTGCAGGAGCTGAAGCGTCTGGGCAAGCCTTTTGCGGTGGTTCTCAATTCTGCCGTGCCTCAAAGCGAGGAAGCGAAGGCGCTGCGATCCGCGCTTTCGGAGAAATACGACGTGCCCGTCACCCTGCTTTCCGCCAAGGAGATGACGGAAGAAGACGTGCTGGGCGTGATCGGTGATCTGCTGACGGCGTTTCCTCTGCGGGAGGTGCGTTTTTCTCTGCCTGAGTGGGTATCTGCGCTGGAGGATGACCACTGGCTGGTTTCCCACATTGTGGAAAAGGTGCGCGCTTCGGGCGGCAGCATCGAACGGATGCGCGATGCCTCCAGAGCCATCGGCGCTTTTGCTGATTCCGAGTATGCGATGGCGCCGGCCATGGAAGCAATCGAATACGGCGACGGCAGCGTTAACTTCCATCTTCCGTTGAAAGACGGTCTCTTTAACCGTATTCTCAGCGAGCAGTGCGGGGCAAAGATCGAAAGCGACGGACATCTATTGCGGCTGCTCAAGGAACTGATGGCAGCCAAGCGGGAATACGACCGTGTGGCGGAGGCACTGCAGGAAGCGCAGCAGACGGGATACGGCCTTGTAACGCCTGCCATGAGCGACGTGGAGCTGTTTGCCCCCGAGGTCAGCCGTCAGGGCGGACGCTATGCCATCCGTCTGCGGGCAAAAGCGCCGACGCTGCACCTGATCCGTTCGGATATAGAGGCAGAGGTCGCGCCTGTGATGGGCTCACAGGAGCAGACGGACGAATTTGTGCAATCGCTGCGCGGTGAATGGGAAAGAGATCCCGAAAAACTGCTGCAGACCCATTTCTTTGGCAGAAGCCTTGAAAGCCTGATCGCAGAAGGGCTGCAAAGCAAGCTCAGACGGATGCCGCCCGAATCACAGGAGAAGGTGCGAAGCGCACTGACAAAGATCCTCAACGAAGGCGACGGCGGAATGATCTGCATTTTGCTGTGACAGGGGGTAAGAAGGCTGCGCCGTGTGATCCGGCGCAGCTTTTCTTGTGAAAACGAACGTTTCGTGATATACTGTGTTAAAAATGGAAGTCTGCGGAGGAACAAACTGTGAAGAAATACATAGGCATTGTCTGGGCTGCTTTATTAGGGGGCGTCTTTTCGGCGTTCTCCTTCATTGGTATACGGTATTTGCAGGGAACAAATTGGTACTTGTTCAGCAGCGCATTAAGGATCATCTTCGGAATAGCGGTTCTTGTTCTGATGAACAGAATATTTCAAAGAAGCCTTCGGGATATATTCAGCCCGAAGGGGTGGAAGACGGCGTTTTTTGCAGGCAGTGGTTTTTTGCTGTATGCAGCCTATATGATTTGTGCGATAGTGATGGGATATAGAAATCTTACTGTGTCCTCGGTTTCACTGTTTCTTTCGCATGTTATTTTGCAGCAGCTCGCCACAGGATTTTTTGAAGAGGGTCTTTTCCGCGGTTTGGTGCTGGAAGGGTATTTTGCGTGCGAAAAGAAAACAGCGCTTAAGCGAGTATGCTACGCTATGTTCAGCTTCCTGCTTTTTGGTGCTGTGCATGTGCTGGACGGATTTGATGCGTATCGGTTCATTTATACGGGAACGATCGGATTTGCGTTTGCGGCCATGTATTTGAGAAGCCGTAATCTGCTGCTGCCTATGCTGCTGCATTTTCTCTATGATATTCCCATGAATCTGCTGGAATACATGGAATATACGGATCCGACGCTGTTTAATACATGGTATGCAGCCAATGAAGTGATGATCGGAATCATGTTTTTGATATCACTTGTTATGATCGTATATGAAAAGAAGGATAAAGCCAAAGAAATGATTGCGTAAACGGCTTGATGCGTAAAAATCCCTCTGCAGTGTGTCTGCAGAGGGATTTTTGTTATATCGATTGTGTTAATGTGCGCAGCGTTTTGGACTGCTCAATCGCCTGATCGCTTACCGGGAAGAGCTTTCCGTCGGCAGCGACGTAGTGCTCAAAGGGAGGAAGCGACGGCATCATGCGCTTAAGCTCGTGATCGATGTAGTGCAGCTGCGTGCAGTGGGGCGAGCGATCCACGGTGGCGAAGATCACCTTGGTGATGCGGTCGGTGGACAGCATGGCGCCAAGCTTGGTAACGGCCATGTTGATGTGGCTTTCTTCCAGACACAAACTCAGAATGCAGTCTGCCTGAGAGGCCAGCGATTTAAAGGCGTCGGGCTGCATCTTGGGAAGGCACGCACCTGCGATCATCAATACGCCTTGGGGCTCGTAAATATTGGTTGTCAGCAGTGCATTCATAGCTTCTCCTTAATTGCGGACCTTGCGGAAGTACAGCATCATAAGGAAGCTAAGTGCAGCCAAAAGCATCATGAACTGAAGTCCGCTGTGGTCGCCGGTTTCGGGAACGGGGGCAGGCTCCGGCGTATACGTAACGGCAGGCGTTACGCTGGGAACGGGCGTAGCCGTAGGCGTTGCAGTGGGTGTAGCCGTAGGCGTTGCAGTGGGTGTAGCCGTAGGAGTTGCGGTGGGAGTTGCGGTGGGCGTAGCCGTAGGCGTTGCAGTGGGTGTAGCCGTGGGAGTTGCGGTGGGCGTGGCCGTGGGCGTCGCGGTGGGCGTAGCCGTAGGCGTCGCGGTAGGTGTAGCCGTGGGTGTCGCGGTAGGTGTAGCCGTGGGCGTAGCGGTAGGCGTAGCGGTAGGCGTAGCAGTGGGTGTTGCAGTAGGTGTAGCCGTGGGCGTGGGAGAAGGCGTGGGAACAACGGTTACCTGAGTGATCTTTGTTTTGGTGTCGATGTCGTTTTCAAACTCGATGAAGCCACCCATGGTTTGCGAAGCGGCGGTGCCGCCTTCGGGGCTGACGAGAAAAACGTCTTCCACCAGCTGGGCGCCAAACAGCTCCACCTCAAACTCGGCTTCGGCGGAGGGAACGTTTTTGATGGTCAGCGTGTATTCGGTTTGGTCTGCAACGGCTTTCACGACGGCAGAACTCAATTCGCCGCATTTGGCTTGAATTTCAAATTCCGCCTTTTCATCGGGCGCATAATTGAGCGTTACAGTGATCGCGGCATTGTATTTGCCGTTTGCAAGGGGGGTGAGGTTTACCTTGGTGGAGGTAAAAGCATATTCTTTTATGGGAACGGGCTTCATGCCTTCAAGCCCCAGCAGGTAGCGGATCAGCAGTTCGTTGTTTTTTTCAATGTTTTCAGAGGGAGTCTCGTCCCGATATCCCGGATAGATACACTCTTCTTCGAGAAAAGAACCGGGATTGGTGCGTAAATAGTAGTCGTTAACACCGATGCCGTTGGTCAGAATCCAAATGGCGATCTGGGTGGACATGATGCATTCGGTTTTCGTCAAGCCGATAATGGGCACATAGTTGCTGCCGTCCTGCTTCTGCAGCCAGGCATTTGCGGCGTCTTGAATAACGACCGGGTCAAAAATACGGGGGAAAGAATGATTCAGGATGGCGCGCAGACGGTTGTTGGTTTCTTCGCCGAAGCCGTTCACCGATTCGTTCAGCTTGGAAAGGCTGTATCGATGTCCGGGCTGCGCGTTTACATCATAGTCAAAGCAATAAACGGGGATGGAGGCATAATGGCCTGTTCCGCCTTCGGGAATAAGGGCGGTATTGATCAGATTAAAGAGCTTGTAGGCAGAATTCTTGTGCGATTCACCGTGTATGTCAAGGTCGCATTTATGGGGCGAAGGATATATGAACCGCTGAAGATACGGATAGGTTCTAAGCAAATTAAGGGTATCTTCATCCAGCCCCGCCATGGTCTCGGGTTTCTCAAAATCGACACCGCCGTAAACGAAAACATACTCGTCAAAAGAAACGGCAGACGCGGGAGCGACAGCCGTAAACAGCAGAAGCATTGCAAACAGCAGACCGAGCTTTTTTGCCATAAGATCTCCTCCTGAAAATTACTCCGATCATTATACCACAGGAATGCATTGCATACAAGTAATCCGATGTAAAAACAAAAAAATCCCCCGAAATTTTTCGGGGGTATAAAAATCATTGGATCAGCCTGAGGGCTTCTTCGTAGGCGGCTTTGAGCTGCGGGTCAGTCATATCGCCCACTTCAAAGAGGGTGGAGGCCATCTCTTCGGGCATTGCTACTTCGATATCGGGCTTGATACCGATACCGTGCACGGCGTTGCCGTTGGGGGTGAAGTACTGGCAATAGGTGAACTGGATGCCGGTTTTGTTATCGGAGAGGGGAACGACGTACTGCATCACGCCCTTGCCGAAGGTGTTGGTGCCCATGATGGTGGCGCGCTTGTGATCCTGCAGGGCGCCGGCCAGGATTTCACTGGAGGAGGCGGAGGAACCGTTGACCAGCAGAACCAGAGGTATATCGGTGGCGCCGTCCTTTGACTTGCTTTCACCGCGGTTGCCGAAACGGTCTTCGGAGTACACCACCAGCGCTTCGTCAAGGAAGCGATCGGCTACGAATACGGAATCGTCCACCAGACCGCCGGGATTATCGCGCAGGTCGATGATCAGGCTCTTGATGCCCTGCTTTTCCATATCGTCCATAGCCTTGGTGAAATCATCCTTGAAGGATTTGGTGCTGAACTGGTAGATGATCAGGTAGCCGACGTCGTTGTCAAGCACGGTGTATTCGATGTTGTTGGTGTGGATTTCGGCGCGGGTGATATTGAAAGTGATATATTCGCCGTTGCGGTATACTTCTACTTCCACCGATTCGCCGATCTTGCCGCGCATGACGTTGACAGCGCTTTGCATGGTTTCCACGGTTACCTCGATATCCTCCACGCGCACCAGCAGATCGCCCTTGCGGATGCCGGCGGCTTCGGCAGGGGTATCTTTGAAAATGCGGGTGACGGTAACCGAGTAGTCTTCATAGCTGCCCAGCAGCTGATGGCCGATACCGGTATATTCGCCTTCTTCCTCTTCCTGCATCTGTGCCCAGTATTCTTCGTCATAATAGAAGGTATAGGGATCTTCCAGACCGTAAAGCAGGCCGCTGACGGCCATATCCAGCATTTTATCCACGTCGGGTTCTTTGTAGAAATAGTATTCGATGTACTGCAGCACTTCGTCCAGCTTCTGATACTGCAGCAGACGGTCGTATTCCTCGCGGGTGATGGTAACGGTGCCGTTGCGCTTTACGTCTCCCGAAGCATGGAAGGCAAACACGGCGCCGGTTGTCATCAGTACGCAGATGAACAGGATAAACAGACGTTTTTTCATCAAAAAGACACCTCTTACAGGGTTTTCTTGGCCTTGTTGGCGGCGCATTTTTTCATTTCAAGCAGCATCTTGAAGGTGACCGCATCATCAAACTTGCGCAGATCCAACCCCACCTGACGCTGTACCTTATCAAGACGGTACACCAGCGTATTGCGGTGAATATACAGCTGACGCGCGGTATCGGAGAGATTCAGATCCTTGTGGAAGAACATTTCGATGGTGTCCAGAATCTCATCGCTGAACAGGCGCGAAGTGCGGCGATTGAACAAAAGGCTGTGGTAATGAGCTGCCGTTTCGGGCGGGAGATCGGAAAGGAAGCGCTCCAGCAGCAGTGCGCTGTACAGATGGATGGTTTCTTCGGCACGGTAAATGCGGCCGATCTCGATGGCGCGGCGCGCCTGACGGTAGCTCTGATGAAGATCGGCGACGGTCTTGGCTGTTTCACCGATACCGATGGTCAGCGGAAGCCCCGTTTCGCCCAGCACCGTTTCCTGCAGAGCGGCGGCAAACTGCTTGAGCTCTTCGGGATCTTCGGACCCCACGATCACCTTGATCAGTGCGGCGTTGTGGTTATCCATGGGGACAAGGGTATCGCCCGCGGACATGGGGATGATCTCCGAAAGGATCTCATGCGCCGTGCGGCCCTGAACCTGAATCATGTGCAGAAGCAGTACGCAGCGATGCATATCGGCGGCGATATGATACTCGTTCACCACCGCGTCAAGCTCAGCCACGGACAGCTCGTTGAGCAGCATTCTCTGATAAGCGCCGCCTGTGCCGCCGGAGGAATCGCACAGCGTCAAAAGCGCATCCACCATGGCGCTGCCAAGGCGGAGAAGATCCTTGGAGGTGCTTTCGGGCGTGGCGATAATCACATTATGGCGGGGAACACGCAGATAATGCATTCCCAGAACGCTGGAGATCTCGCCGGGATACAGCATCTCGGTCAGATGATACTGACCGCCGTCCCGCGGTACCAGACAAATGCCGTGCTCATCCAATAAATAAAGGGGGGAATGCAGCTGCTTGAACTGCTCGGAAATCTTTAACAGAATTTGCTGATCCATTAGAGCATACGCTCCTTTCAAAAAGGGTAAGGTTTCACTTACTCAACCTATATCATACCACAATTTTCTTTCGATTAAAAGAGAAATATGTCACTTTTAACGGGATGCGTACAAAAATAACACAGGAAGCATAAAGCGACGCGGCGGGGACAAGATAAAACAAACCGAAAAACGGAGGAAACAAGAATGACGGTGGGTTCTATTTTGCTTTCCGGCGCAGCGATCCTGCTGCTCCTGGGCGCAGGACAGCGCGTGCTTGACAAAATGCATTTGACAGACAGAAGTGCGCTGATCCTCATTGCGCTGATGTTTGTGGGCGGGCTGCTGCCCGATATCGATTTTGGATTGGTGCGGGTGAATATCGGCGGTGCGCTGATCCCCTTGGCTGTATGCGTTTATCTGCTGATCAAAGCCGAGGGGTATGAGAGAATCAGAGCGGTGATGGGGGCGGTGATCACGTCGGGCGCACTGTATCTGCTGGGACGCATCCTGCCCGACGAACCCGAAAAGATCCTGATCGATCCGGTATACCTGTGCGGCCTTGTGGGCGGCTTGGTGGGATATGCGCTGGGCAGATCGCGGCGCGGCGCCTTTGTCAGCGGCGTTCTGGGCGTTTTGCTGGCGGATACTGTCAATGCGGTGACAGTATGGGCGTCCGGCATTGAGCAGACGCTGCGGCTGGGCGGCGCAGGCATTTTTGATACGGCGGTGATCAGCGGCTTGCTGGCGGTATTGCTCGCCGAACTGATGGGCGAAGTCGTTGAACGCATGGCGCGTCTCCGGGGCGTAAAACCGGATGAAAACCGTGTACACAAGCCCCAAAAAGGAGGAAAATGAGGATGAAACGGTTGGTTGTCTGTCTGTTTGCCATATGGATGATTTTTTCTTCCGCGCAGGCAGAGGAGAAAGTGTATACCATTACCGATGAAGCGGGAGAGATGATCACACAGTATATCGGGCTTCCCGAAAAAGGGGATGAGTACATCTCCCACACCAATGTGCACTATGTGGTGGAATCGGTGGATGAAAAAGCGCAGACTGCGGTGGCCCGCCGTCAGGGGACGTATCAGATGCCCAGCGTTGAATGGCTGCGGGACGGCAATCTGACCCAGCCTGTATCGGGACGGGGGCAGGCGGTTGCCATCTACTGCACCCACAGCGACGAAAGCTACGAGCCCAACGACGGTACCCACAGCGAAACGCCGCGGGGCAGCATCTATGACGTGGCGGAGGCGCTGAAGGCGAACTTTGAAAAGCTGGGCGTGACCGTTTATTATGATAACGAAACCCACCATCCCCATGATTCGGGGGCGTACAAGCGCAGCCGTGCCACGGCGGAAGGGCTGTTGAAACACGGTGTTGACGCCATTTTTGATATCCACCGCGACGGTATCGAGGATCCGAACCAGTATAAAACCACCATCGAGGGGAAGGAAGGCACCATGGTGCGCCTGCTGGTGGGCCGATCCAATCAGAATTCGGCGGAGAACAAAGCCTTTGCCGTGCAGATCAAAGCGGTGGCGGATGAACTGTATCCCGAATTGATCCGTGACATTTACATCGGCAAAGGAACGTATAATCAGGATCTGTCGCCCAATTCCGTGCTGCTTGAATTCGGCACCCATACCCTTGATAAGGATCTGGCACTGCGAAGCACGGAATATATGGCCGAAACCATTCAAAAAACGCTGTACGGCGGCGTTTCGGGCTCTGCCAAGAGCGGCGCAACGGTGCAGACAAACACAAAAGAGCGGGATAAGGGCGCGTGGAGCGGCATTGGATGGATTATCGGCGGCGGCATCGCGGCTGCCATCGTTTTTGCCATCGTATCAACGGGAAGACTGAAGCCTGCCATGGAAAAAGTGAAAGACGGAGCACGGGAAATGACGGGCGGCCTGTTCGGAAAGAAAAAAGACAAATAAAAAATCCCGCCGACAGGCGGGATTCTTTATTTGCAATTATTCCTTGACCTTGATTTCGCCTTCGGGCGCGTTCTTGCGGACGCTCTCGATGCCGTTGAGGCAGCCGGCCATGGAGGTGTAGCCTTCGGAAACGGCGATCACCTGACCGTTGGTGGCCTTCAGACGGAAGCGGAATTCACCGGCCTTGTCCTTGTACACTTCGAACTTGGGGCAGTGTACGGCGGCAACGGGTTCTTCGGTCAGATCCTGAACGCCGGCAACGGGGGCGTTGCGGCGAGCGCTGGCGATACCCTTCTTGCAGGAAGCGTCGGACGCGTAAACTTCGCTGGTGGCGATGACTTCATGATTGCCGGCGAGCAGATCGAACTTAACACCGGTATTGGTTTTACGAACAACAAAATAGCCCATGATTGAACGCACCTTTCATGATATGATGATGTATTCATTATAGCATATATTGGATGCTTGTCAAGATTTGTCGATCTTTGTGCGTTACATTTTTAGAACAAACAAAGAAAACAGCGTGAGAATCAGCAGGAATCCGAAATTGAAAGCGGAGAAACGCAGAATGTAGTTTTTGCTTTCCTCGCGGTAGTGGGAGGTGTATTCCCGGAAGGTGATCAGGCTGGCCAGCGAGGCGATCAGGGTACCCGCGCCGCCGATGTTGACGCCCACCAGCAAAGCAGGATACTGATTGGTAAACTGAGAAAGCAAAATGGCGGAGGGCACGTTGCTGATGCACTGGCAGGAAAGGACGGCGGTGAGCAGCGTGTTCTTTTGAAGCAGCGCATCAAAGAAAGAGCGCACCGCTTCAACGCGGGCCATGTTGCCTGCAAAGGTGAAAAAGCAAACGAAGGTGAGAAGCAGGCCGTAGTCCACCATCTTCAGCGCTTTGCGATCGAGGATCATCAGTGCAGACACTGTGAGGATCAGCACGGGAAGGGCAGGCAGCACGCGGAAAACCATCAGCAGCGACACGGCAAAAAGAGTAAGATAAATGACCGTACGCTTGACGGGCAGCGTGAACTCTTTGTTTTTATCGGTGGAGGCGATGCGCAGATTGCGCTTGGGCAGGAACAGGCAGCAGGCGGTCATCAGCACCACCGATAAGATGAAGGGCGGGAACATGATGCGCGTGAACTCGCCGGTGGGAATATTGAAGGCGGTGTAAAGATACAGATTCTGCGGATTGCCAAAGGGCGTGAGCATGCCGCCCAGATTGGCAGCGATGTTCTGCAGGATGAACACCGTGGCCATGTCTTTTTTATCGCCGGCAACGGAGAAAATGAAATAGCCCAGCGGCAGGAAGGTGATCAGCGCCATGTCGTTGGCGATGAGCATGGAGCCGATGAAGGTGATATAGATCAGCGCCAGTGCCGCTGTGCGCGCCGTGCCGGTGAGAATGATGATGCGGTGCGCCAGAATGGAGAAAAAGCGAATGTTTTTCAGCGCGCACACCACCGCCAGCGTGACAAACAGACAGCACAGCGTTTTCAGATCATAATAGGAAGCGTACTGCGCGTCGGGCGGGATGATGCAGCAGGATACTGCCGCCAGCACAAAAGCGATGACAAGAACTGCGTTTTTGCGCAGGAAGGGAATGACGTGAGAATGCATAGAAAACAGCCTCTTTTCCGCTGATGAAGGATCACCAAAACGGTTTCCATCATAGCCACAAAGAGGCTGTATGTCAAGAGGAAATTTACCAGAAGGAAGCACAATCAAGGGGGATGTAGCCGTAAGCGTCATCCGTTCTGATCCAGATCGAACGCTTTTGATCCTTGACGGGACGCTCGCTGATGCGGATGCGCGTTCCCCTTTTCATTTCACACAGGGGATCGCCGTAACCGTCGGTGGTTGTGATGTCACATGTCAGCTGAAAGCTGTTTTCAGCGGCCTGCTTCGGTTCGCCGCCCAGATATTGCAGCATCATGTAGCCGCTGTTTCCGTCCTGCAACCGGACGTGCGCCCAGATGGAATCGTGAATGCCGAGGATCTCAACGCTTGTGCCCACAGGATAGGCGGCGATCACGTCTGCGTTTTTGTCGGGAGCTGCACGGAGGTTGAGTCCCTTGCTGTTGACGCCCTGTACCTTCCCCAATGGCGGCAGCCATTCCTCGCCGTAATAGTCTGCGTACATATCAAGAAATTCGGTATTCACATAGCCGGAAACGCCTTCAATGAGTACACGCCGCCAGCCTTTTTCACAGGGAAGCTGATGCATGAATACCACCCGCGCACCGCTGTAATACTTGCCGATGGATTCATACTGCGATCCCGGGCCTGTGCGCAGATTGAGACGGCGGGAGGGATCGCTGCTGTAAATGTAGGCTTCGTAGTAATTGTCTGTCATGCAGACGGAAGAGGAATCCATCCATGCCGGCGCATCGTCCTGAGTGCGGATCAGATAGCGGTCTTCTGCGGTGATCAGCTGCACATAAATGAGGCTGTTGCAGTTGATATAGCCGGAAGGGGAGGTACTGTTCGCAGAGGCATATACCGGCTGCACGTCCTGCACATCCGTACCGTATACGGCAGCATACTCTCCTGAAGTCAGGAAAGCGGCGGCGCGTTCCGAGCCGATGAGCAGATTGATGCGTTCGATCCAGCCGATGAAATCATGGATACGGATCTGACACCAGTCGTTTACGATGTTATTGGCAGAGTAATCGTTGCGATCCAGGATTTCTGCCTGAACGTTTTCAAACAAATGGGCGATGACCTTGCCGCTGCGGGAAGGAGTATCGTACACTTTGATGAAAGGAACACCGGCGGGATCGCCTTCGTAATCGTCGTTATCCCACGGATCGTATACGGTGATGCCTTGGGTGTTGTCGCCATGTTCGGAGGCATCGGAGAGCGCTTTTGCTTCTTTCCATGCGGTGGGGAAGAGGGAAATGTCAAAATCGTTCAGAAGCGGCGAATAGACGTTGAATACCGAACTGGCCTGCGGCGTAAAGCGGGTTTGGCTATCGGCAAAATACCGTGTGATGGAACGGTCGCTGACGGAGAGTTCCAGATTTTCTGCTGCGTTGATCACAGCGCCCAGCCGCCAGCCGTCGCTTCCTGCAAACCAGCGGTAGGTGATATCGCCATAAACCAGATCAAAGTTGTCGCAGCCGTCAAACTGGCTGATTTCGTAATCGTCATACTCATATTCCACGCTTTCCGGCAGGAAGGCGGGCAGTGCGCCTTGACGCAGCGCGGTGCGGGAATGATCGATCTTCCAGCCACTGTCGGTGTATGTAAGTCCGCAGAGGATATAGTCATCCTGATCCTGCAAAATAACCTGACCGTGCGCCCAGCGGCCAAAACGCATGGTGGCGTAGCCGTCAATATAGGTGACGTTTGTGCCGAACAGACCGGCAATGTCGTCTGCAATCTCTTTGGGCGCTTCTTCTGCCGAGGTGAAGTGATACAGGCGCGAGGGCGCTTCCTCTTCGGCAACGGCGGGCAAACACAAAAGACAAACGAGGATAAGACAAATCAGCTTCCGCAGCATGGCAGCTTTCTCCTTTGAAGAGTATTCATCCATATAACGCAGCATACAGGAAAAATCATGCATTTGAAAACAAAAAGACCGTTGGCGAACCAACGGTCTTAAAATGGTGGAAATTATTCCTCGTCGTCGTCGTCCTTCTGGGCGCTTTCGATGATCTTCTTGGCCACGTCGGCGGGAACTTCTTCATAGCGCTCAAACTGCATGGTGAAGGAGCCGCGAGCCTGGGTCATGGAACGCAGGTCGGTGGCGTACTTGAACATTTCGGAGATGGGGGCTTCAGCAACAACCTGCTGCATGCCTTCCACCTGATTCATGCCCATGATGCGGCCGCGACGCTTGTTCATGTCGCCCATGATGTCGCCCATGTACTCATCGGGAACGAGGACTTCAACGTGCATGATGGGCTCCAGCAGCACGGGAGAAGCATCCATACAGCCCTTCTTGTAGGCGATGCGGGCAGCGGTCTTGAAGGCCATTTCGGAAGAGTCAACGGGATGGTAGGAACCGTCGTACAGCTTGGCATGCAGACCTACCATGGGATAGCCGGCCAGAACGCCCTTCTTGATGTTCTCGCGCAGGCCCTTTTCGACGGAGGGGATGAAGTTGCGGGGTACTACGCCGCCGACAACGGCATCTTCGAACTCGAAGTCGATGTTGGTATCGCCGATGGGACGGAACTCGATCCAAACGTCACCGAACTGACCGTGACCGCCGGACTGCTTCTTGTGACGGCCCTGGCAGGAAACGACCTTGCGGATGGTCTCGCGGTAAGCGATCTTGGGATCCTGCAGCACGGCGTTGGCGCCGAACTTGGCGGCCAGCTTGTTGCGGATAACGTCCAGATGCATTTCGCCCTGACCGGAGAGGATGGTCTCGGTGGTTTCGGCGTTCTTCTCGATGGTGATGGAGGGATCTTCTTCCATCAGACGGTTGAGGCCGGAGAAGACCTTATCTTCTTCACCCTGCTTGGCGGCGTAAACGGCCTTGCTCATGCAGGGGGTGGGATAGGTAAGGGTGGAGTACTGGATGGGATTGTTGAAATCGCACAGGGTATCGCCGGTGTTGGTATACTGCAGCTTGGCCAGGGCGCCCAGGTCGCCGGCGTGCAGGGTCTGCTTGGCGATCTGCTTCTTGCCGCGCAGGATGTAGATACCGGAGCTCTTTTCGGTCTTGTCCTTGTTGATGTTGTACAGGGTGGTCTGAGCGGTCAGAGTACCGGAGAAAATACGGAAGAGGGAAAGCTTACCAACGAAGGGGTCGGCAATGGTCTTGTAGATGAAAGCGGAGAAGGGCTGATCGTCCGTGCAGGTGCGAACTTCCTTTTCGCCGTTGCGGGGATTGAAGCCGGTGTGCTCAATGCCTTCATGGGCGGGGGAGGGGAAGTACTTGGCCATCAGGTTCATCATGGGGGCGATGCCAATGCCGGTCAGCGCGGAAACGGCGCAGACGGGAACGATGGTGCCGTCCTTCATGCCCTTGCGGAAGCCGGTGAGGATCTCTTCGTAGTCCAGAGTGAACTCTTCGAGGTACTTCATCATCAGCTCTTCGTCAGCGGCGGCGGCCTGCTCGGTCAGATACTCGAAAGCGGTCTCTACCTTGTCAGCCATATCGGCGGGGATGTCGGCTTCGGTGACCTTGTTGTAGGCGCCCAGATAGGCTTTCTTTTCCAGAACGTTGACAACGCCCTTGAAAGAGGGGCCTTCGCCGATGGGCAGCAGTACGGGCACCACGCAGGAACCGTGACGCTCGCGGATCTGCTGGGTGACCTTGTCAAAGGAAGCATGATCGCGGTCCATCTGGTTGATGGCGAAAATGCGGCCGACGCCGTGCTTGACGGCGTTCTTGAAAGCCTTTTCGGCGCCGACGGAGAAGCCGGTCACGCCGTTGACAACGATGCAGGCGGTTTCGACTACGCGCAGCGGACCGGCCTGCTCGGCAACGAAATCAAAGTAGCCGGGCACGTCGATGATATTGAGCATTTTGTCGTTCCAGTCAACGGGCGCGCAGGCGGCGCTGATGGAGAACTTGCGGCGGATCTCTTCGGGCTCAAAGTCGGTGACGGTGGTACCGTCTTCTACCTTGCCCTGACGATCGGTGATACCGGCAGCGAAGAGCATGGATTCGACCAGCGTCGTTTTGCCTTCGCCGCCATGACCCAGGAGGGCGATGTTGCGGATGTCTTTCGTTTTGTAATCAGCCATTGTTAGTTTCCCCCTAATAAATATAATCGAGTGATTTTTTACGAACGATTCTGTGTATTCTTAAACGAACTCATCACATCAAGCAATATTCTAACAGATATATGGTAGCTTGGCAAGCGTTTTCGACCAAAAAAATACCTTTTTGTACAAAACGAAGAGAATTTACATGGGAAGATCAAGCAATTTCTGCATCAGAGCAAGGGAAGATTCATTGCCCGAGGTGAGAATTTTTACGCGTTCCCCAGCAGGAGCATGGGTAGAAATCAGGTTTTCCTGCGTTAGTCTGCGGCCGAGCTGGCGCACGGTGCCTTCGTTTCCGTCCAGCACAAGGGTGCTTTCAGGCAGCAGAGAACGGATAACCTTGTGCAGGAAAACGTAATGCGTGCAGCCCAGCACCACGGCAGCGGGAGTATTTCCCTTTGCAAGATAAGGGGCAAACTTGTCCTCCAGATAGGCTTTCAGTTCGGGGCTTTCGATATCGCCGCGCTCCACGAAATCCATCAGCCCCGGACAGGGAACGGAATGGGCGTGCTCGCCGTAGGCGGTATAGAGCAGGCGGTATTTTGCGGAAGAGAGAGAAACGGGGGTCGCCAGTACCAGAATATCGCCCTCGGGACGCAGGTCATGAGCCAGCTTAAGGGCGGGTTCCATGCCGATGATGATCAGATCGGGGTACATGGCGCGGAGCGTGGCCGCTGCAGCGCAGGTGGCTGTATTGCAGGCGATGACCAAAGCCTTGCAGCCCAAAGAAAGCAGTTTTTCCGCCACTTGCTTGGCAAGGACGGTCACTTCTTCTTCCGTTTTGGTGCCGTAAGGGGCATTGGCGGTATCACCGAAATATATAAAATGCTCGTCAGGCAGCATACGCAGCGCGGTACGCAATACGCTGATGCCGCCGCTGCCGCTGTCGAAAATGCCGATGGGCGCATTCTTTTGCATGGAAAGCCTCCGAAGGATGCAGTTTGTTTCATATATATTATAAGCCCAAACGGCGGATTGCGCAACTATTCGATCTGTCCGTCGCTGAGAGAACAGATGGCGTTGGCCAGATATGGCATGGCACACAGCGCTTCTTCCAGCGTATTGTGATTGTTGCCCACCTCAATCAATACACAGCGAGGGGCGATGTGCTGATTGTACCTGCCGGTTTTCACCTTGACGGGACGGCAGAGATTATCCACCTGCATATTCAGCCGGTTGGTCAAA
Organism: Clostridia bacterium; assembly: GCA_017549335.1. GTDB lineage: Bacteria > Bacillota > Clostridia > Christensenellales > Aristaeellaceae > SFMI01. Next base: position 27,876 of record JAFYVB010000002.1, read on the forward strand.
AGCTGGGCGATGGTCAGATTGCTTTCGTAGTCGGGCTTTACGTCATAGCCTGCGCCTGTCTGCCCCGTACCCTTGCCGATGAGAAACATCAGCCGTGCGATCTCCTCTCCGCCGTTTTCCACGGTGTTGGGGCCGTTTCCCTCGGAATAAGCGTCGCGGTGTAGATCGATATACAGATCGTACACTTCTCCGTCCGAGGAGCGCTTTTCCAGCATTTTCAGCGACCGCTCGTAGGCGCTTGACAGCGTGGGAGGTTCGTAGGCGGCGGTATCGTGGGTGACGCTCATGCCCGCTTGGGTGAGAAGCTCGCTGAGATAGGCGCCCAGCGCCACCACGTTGCGCTGGGGATTGCCGGTTCTCCATTTTTCGGTGGCGGTATAGGGATATGCTTCGGTGGCGGTAAAGGCTTCGTAGGTGTGCGTATGATAGATCAATACCCGAAAGGGGTGTTCTGCGGTTTGCTCTTGGTGCGGTTCAGATATGATTTCAAGCATGAAACCCATTGCCGGCGGGGAGGAAATGACCGGCGTTTGAACAGGGGCGGGCTGGGGCAGCGCTGCAGTGGGCGCAGGCGTTTCGCTGGTAAACATGGATGCCTGCGCAGGGGCGCACAGTCCAAACAGCATAAAGCTGCCCGCCAGCAAACGGACAGCGAAGGATTGAAAAATTTTCGTCACGGTACTTTCCTCCCTGTAAAGCGGTAAACAACTGATAATATGTATGCTTGTTTACAGGGTTTCATGCGTGAGCATGGTAATTTCTTCTTCCGAAAGCCCGGGCTGGAGGGCGGTATTGAGAGAAAGGGCAAGAAGATTTGAAAGAGAAGTGACCAGCTCATCGATCTCTCTGGGGGTGACCACCATTTCTCCCAGCTCCTCCGCAGTGATTCGCCGGGACAGGCTGTCGGCTGCCGCTTCTTTTTCATCAGCGCTTTCTTCCATATCGCTGAGCAGCAGATGCAGTGCGTCGCGTACGATCACCGAAGTATATACCACCAGCGGTACGCCCACAGAGATCACGGGAACGCCCAGGGTTTCAAACGTCAATCCCTGACGGTGATTGCCTACGCCGCTGCCGGGCTGAATGCCGGTATCCGACAGCTGCACGGTGGTGCCGATCCGGCTGCACTCCCGGGCAGCCAGTGCATCTACGGCGATGACAGCGGCGGGCTTGGCGTGCATCACAGCACCGCGGACGATATCCTTGGTTTCCATGCCCGTTACGCCCAGTACGCCGGGGGACAAGGCGCATACACCCCTCAGCCTGCCAAATAGCGACTGCGGCAGAACGTCCTTGAGATGCCTTGTGACCAGCACGGCGTCCGTCACCTTGCTTCCCAGCGCGTCGGACGTGATGCGCCGATTGCCCAGCCCCACGATCAGAATATCGCCTTCCGGCGGCAAAAGATGCTTGAGGCTTCCGGCGATCAGCTTGGAAAATTCCCCGATAGCCACAGCATCCAGCGTTTTTAGGGGCTGGGTGTGAAAGGTAATGTACCGCCCCTTCGCCTTTTGCAATTGGCGGGCGGCTTCGTCGGTTTCAATGGTTACAATATTGCGGGAAAAATCGCCCAGAGAAGCATTTTCCATCCGAACGCCGGGGATGGAAATGCCATCGGTCACACGTTCCATGGCAAGGTCGGTACGGTACTGCATCAAAATCGCCTCCGCTGCTCATTATGACGAAATTGCAGACGAAATATGCATTTCGCGGGGCTTTTGAAAAAACAATCTGTAATTTGATGAAAAAAGCATTGACGGCAGACAAAAAGTGTGATATAGTATCCCTTGCTGATGAGCAGCAGTCATCATGGAGAGTTGGCTGAGTGGTCTAAGGCGCACGACTGGAAATCGTGTATACGTTGATAGCGTATCTAGGGTTCAAATCCCTAACTCTCCGCCACTGTCGGTGTTATTCATGCCGACCTTTCTTCGGAAGCCCCTGTGTTGGTAGCGCAGGGGCTTTTTTTGTGCTACAATGTAGCGGGTCAGAAAGGGAAAGCATGGCATCAAGGAAATGGCCGATACATCCCGATTTTGAGCGTTTGGAGGCACTACGCTTCGACATCGAGGAAAAGCTCAACGTCTATCACTCGTTGGATGGCTACAAAAACGATACGCGAACAAATGAGCGCGTACAGACGCCAACCAGGGATTCAACGCTCAACGTTGTGCAGATTCGAAGCGATCTCCGCGATCAGATCCGTGCGATGAGGGATGAAAAGAATGCGCTTGTATCACAGATTCAGCAGATCATTCAGCTGATGGATGATCGAAAAGCGAGACAGGCTTTGCAGGTCAAATACCTATTCGGTCAAACTTTCTCTTCTGCGGCTGAATTCTGCCACATGGAAACTCGGAGTATATACCGAGTGTGTGAGCGTGGCATGAAACAGTATTTCACCCTTGCTGCGGCTCGGGAAATAGGCCGAACTGCTCCGCCTATGGCGTCGGACGTTTAACCGCGAACCGGGTACCGGGGCGGCGCGGCGCCGATCGGAAGGGCGGAGCGGGGGGAAGCGCACCGGGAGGCCGCCGGGAGCGGGCGCTGC
>JAFYVB010000036.1 GCA_017549335.1 Clostridia bacterium
CCAGTACGCCGGTGAAATCAAGAAGAGCGTGTTCTCCGTGATGAACTACGTGCTGCCCAAGATGGGCGTGTTCCCCATGCACTGCTCTGCCAACATCGGCAAGGACGGCGACAGCGCCGTGTTCTTCGGCCTGTCCGGCACCGGCAAGACCACCCTGTCTGCCGACCCCAACCGCATGCTGATCGGCGATGACGAGCATGGCTGGGCGGATGATTCCGTGTTCAACTTCGAAGGCGGCTGCTATGCCAAGTGCATCAACCTCTCTGCTGAGAAGGAGCCCGATATCTACAATGCCATCAAGTTCGGCGCGCTGGTTGAAAACGTGGTCATGGATCCCGAAACCCGCGAGTTCGACTTTGACGACGCCTCTCTGGCCGAGAACAGCCGCGTAGGCTATCCCGTTGAGTACATCAACAACGCCAAGCTGGACGGCGTGGGCGGCACTCCCAAGACCGTTATTTTCCTGACGGCCGACGCTTTCGGCGTACTGCCTCCCATCTCCAAGCTGGATCGCAACCAGGCCATGTACTACTTCGTTTCCGGCTTCACCAGCAAGCTGGCCGGCACCGAGATCGGTATCACCTCTCCCGTGCCCACCTTCTCCACTTGCTTCGGCGAGCCCTTCCTGCCCCTTGATCCTTCCGTCTATGCCGAAATGCTGGCTGAGAAGGTGGAAAAGAGCGGCGCCAACGTATATCTGGTCAACACCGGCTGGAACGGCACCGGCAAGCGCACCAAGCTGGCTTATACCCGTGCCATGGTTACCGCGGCCCTCAACGGCGATCTGGAAAAGGGCGAGTTCGTAACCGATCCCTATTTCGGCGTTTCCGTGCCCACTGCCTGCGAAGGCGTGCCCGCCGAGCTGCTGATCCCCGAAAAGACCTGGGAAGATAAGGCTGCTTACGAAGAAGCTGCCAAGAAGCTGGCGCAGATGTTCCGCGACAACTTCACCAAGTATACTCATATGCCTGAGGAGATCGTTGCCGCCGGTCCCCGCGGCTGATTGAGGAGGTAAACTATGCCTGTTGAAACCCTGAATGGGGCTCAAGTCCTGAGTCAGGAGATCCCCACCTGGTTCGTATGTGCCATGGGTATGGGTATCGTGTTCATCGGACTGATCTGCCTGATCGTACTGATTAAGATTTTCGGTAAGGTTTCTGAACTGGTCGCCGGTAAGGAAGCCGTACCTGCGCCCGTTGCAGCTGCGCCTGCCCCTGTGGCGGCGCCTGCGGCGGATGTGATCCCCAACCGCGGTGAACTGGTTGCAGCTGTGTCTGCGGCACTTGCCGAAGAACTGGGCACCGACGTGCAGGCCATCCGCATTGTAAGCATCAAGCGCGTCTGATTAGCAGAAAGGAAAAGAAATACCATGAAAAAGTATCGCGTGAACGTAAACGGCACCGTGTATGATATTACCCTTGAAGTGCTGGAAGGCGAAGCCGCCAAGGCTCCCGCTCCCGCTGCTGCGCCTGCTCCCGCTGCCGCTCCTGCGCCTGCGGCCGCTCCTGTGGCCGGCGGTCAGAGCATTGATGCTCCCATGCCCGGCAACATCATTTCCATCAACGTTAAACCCGGCCAGCCCGTCAAAAAGGGCGACGTGCTGCTGATCCTGGAAGCCATGAAGATGGAAAACGAGATCATGGCGCCCGCGGATGGCACCGTTGCTTCCGTGGCTGTCAACGCCGGCCAGACCGTTCAGTCCGGCCAGCAGCTGCTGACCCTCGCTTAAAACAGGAGAGTACCAATGGAAACGATTATCAATTTCTGGAATCAGACCGGCTTTTCCATGATCGCCGACAATGGGAAAATGCTGGTGATGGTCGTGATTGCACTGGTGCTGATGTACCTGGCGATTGCTAAGAAGTTTGAACCCCTGCTGCTTTTGCCCATTGCCTTTGGCATGCTGCTCACCAACCTGCCCGGCGCGAATATGTATCATGAAGAACTTTTCGCCGGCGGTCATATCAACTGGGTGGCGCTTTCCGAACAGGGAGGCCTGCTGGACTACCTGTATCTGGGCGTCAAGCTGGGTATCTATCCCTGCCTGATCTTTATCGGCGTGGGCGCCGGTACAGACTTTGAACCGCTGCTGGCCAATCCCAAAACGCTGCTGCTGGGTGCTGCGGCGCAGCTGGGCATCTTCATTGTGTTCATTATTTCCCGTCTGCTTGGCTTTACCGGACAGGAAGCCGGTTCCATCGGTATCATCGGCGGTGCGGACGGCCCCACGGCGATCTATACCGCGATCCGTCTTGCGCCCCATCTGCTGGGCCCCATCGCTGTAGCTGCCTATTCTTACATGGCGCTTGTTCCTGTGATTCAGCCGCCCATCATGCGTCTGCTGACCACTGAAAAGGAACGCAAGATCGTCATGAAGCCGCTGCGCAAGGTCACCAAGGCGGAAAAAATCTGCTTCCCCTTCGTAGTTACCATTTCTGTGGCGCTGTTGGTGCCCTCTGCCGCTCCTTTGATCGGCTGCCTGATGCTGGGTAATCTGCTGCATGAGTGCGGCGTGACCCAGCGTCTTGACAAGACGGTGCAGAACGAGCTGATGAACATTGTTACGGTGTTCCTGGGCGTGTGCGTTGGCGCCACGGCGACTGCCAATACCTTCCTGAGCTGGAATACCCTTAAGATCATGTCCATGGGTATCTTCGCGTTTGGCTGTGGCAGCGCAGGCGGCGTATTGCTGGCTAAGTTCATGAACCTGTTCCTCAAGGACAAAATCAATCCCCTCATCGGCTCTGCCGGCGTATCCGCTGTGCCTATGGCTGCCCGTGTTTCGCAGCGCGAGGGCCAGAAGGCCGATCCCGGCAACTTCCTGCTGATGCATGCCATGGGCCCCAATGTGGCGGGCGTTATCGGCTCTGCCATTGCGGCCGGCGTGATGCTGGCGCTTTTCGGCGCATAACGGAGGATATTCATTTATGCCTAAACTTCACATTACCGACACCATTCTGCGCGATGCGCATCAGTCTCAGGCCGCTACCCGTATGCGTCTTGAGGATATGCTGCCGGCGTGCGAGATCTTGGACAGCATCGGTTACTGGTCGCTGGAATGCTGGGGCGGTGCCACCTTTGACAGCTGTATGCGCTTCCTGGATGAGGATCCTTGGCAGCGTCTGCGTGAACTGAAGAAGCACATGCCCAACACCAAGCTGCAGATGCTGCTGCGCGGTCAGAACCTGCTGGGCTACAAGCACTATGCCGACGACGTGGTGGATGCTTTCTGCGCCAAATCCATCGAAAACGGCATTGACGTGGTGCGCATCTTCGACGCCCTCAACGATCCCCGCAACATCGAGCGCTCCATGCGCGCCGTTAAAAAGTACGGCGGTCTGGCGGAAGGCTGCATCAGCTATACCGTAAGCCCCGTGCACAACGAAGAATACTTCGTGAAGCTGGCTAAGGAAATTGAGCAGATGGGCGCTGATACCATCTGTATCAAGGACATGGCCAACCTGCTGCTTCCCTATGACGCCTATTCTCTGGTGAAGAAGCTCAAGGAAAACGTGAAGGTGCCCATCCATCTGCATACCCACAACACCACCGGTACCGGCGATATGACCTATCTGATGGCGGCGCAGGCCGGCGTGGATATCGTGGATACTGCCTTGTCGCCTCTGGCCAACGGCACGTCCCAGCCCTCCACCGAGGCGCTGGTCGCCACCATGAAGGGTACCGAGTATGATACCGGCCTTGATATGGATAAGCTGATGCGGGCGGCGGAGCATTTCCGCAAGGTGGCTCAGCGCCTGAAGACGGCGGGCTCTCTGGATCCCAAGGTGCTCAATACCGACGTAAAGACCCTGGTATATCAGGTGCCCGGCGGTATGCTCAGTAACCTCATCAGCCAGCTCAAGCAGGCCAATGCGGAAGATAAGTATTACGACGTGCTCAACGAAGTGCCCCGCGTGCGCGAGGACTTCGGCTTCCCGCCCCTTGTTACGCCTACCAGCCAGATCGTGGGCACGCAGGCCGTGCTGAATGTGCTGGCCGGCGAACGCTACAAGATGGTCTCCAAGGAAAGCAAGGGCCTGCTCCGCGGCGAATACGGTCGTCTGCCCGCTCCCGTCAATGAGGAAGTGCGCAAGAAGTGCATCGGCGATGCCGAAGTCATCACCTGCCGTCCTGCCGATCTGATCGCGCCCGAGCTGGAAATGTACCGCGAAAAGACCAAGGACGTGGCCAAGAGCGAAGAGGACGTACTGTCCTACGCGCTGTTCCCGCAGGTCGCTCCCGGCTTCTTTGCCAAGCGCGACGGCAAGGCCGAGGAGAAAAAGCCTGAAGTCAAGGCTGATCCCAACGCCGTGCGCGAACTGTACGTGCAGGATATGGGTCTGTAAAACAATTACAAACAGACAGGCGACAAGTTCGTCTGTCTGTTTTTTGTTGCTGTTATAGCGTTTTTTGACGATTTATACATCAACTTCTCATCACCGAAAAAAATTCGGTGATTTTTTAAAAAAAGGGGTTGACAAATATATCGGAGGTCGATATAATGTATATCGTAAGCCGATATAACGGAAACGGATACAACGGTTGCAGATATAACGGGATCCGATAAAGAAAGGAGACAGAATGAAAAATGTTGCTTTGACGGAGGCGGTATACTATATGCTGCTTTCGCTGATCAAGCCCATGCATGGCTACGGCATCATGCAGAATGTGGAGGAACTCTCGGGCGGGCGCGTGCGGCTGGCCGCCGGTACGCTGTACGGAGCCATCACCACGCTGCTGGAAAAGGGATGGATCGAATCGGTAGACGCGGAGGATGCAAGCCGCAAGAAGGAATATCAGATCACTTCTCTTGGTAGGACTGCGCTGCTGGATGAGATTGAACGGCTGCGTGAACTGTATGAAAACGGCTGCAGAATTACGCAGGAGGATGCACAATGAGAAAGATCGTCTGGAAAGTTATTCTGGATTGGGATTACGAAGCCGAAGAACGGTGGCTCAATGAAATGGCTGCTGACGGCTGGGCCATGGTATCGACGCGTTTGTTCCGCTATGAGTTTGAAAAAACGGAGCCGGGCGAGTATGCTATTCGTATGCAGAAACTGGAAAACGGCATCAAGCATCCAAAAAGCAAAAAGTATCTGGAGTTTATCCGGGAAATGGGCATAGAAGTCGTTGGTTCGCTGGTGGGCTGGGTTTATCTTCGTAAAAAGACGGCGGACGGCCCCTTTGAACTGTTCTCTGACAAAGAGTCGAGAATCAAGCACCTGACGAGCATCATTTATGTGTTTGCGGCGCTTGCCGGTGTAAATCTGGCGGTAGGAATTGTGAATGTAGCGATGTATGCGGCGATGAAGGTGCCGTTTAATCTGTTTGGCATGGTGAATTTGCTGGTGGGAGCTTCCATGTGCTGGTACGTGAAACGGTTGCTGAACAACCGAAAGCGGCTGAAAAAAGAACAGCAAATTTACGAATAAGATTTTGAGGAGGATGAATTATGAAAAAGACCGTTCACAAGTTGTTCTGGATCTGGGATTTTGAAAAAGAGGAAAAATGGCTTAACGAAATGGCTCAGCAGGGCTGGGCGCTTTCGGATGTTGGCTTCTGTAGGTTTGAGTTTGAAGAATGCAAGCCCGGTGAATACGCCGTGTGTCTGCAGATGCTTGAAAACAATCCCTGCAATCCCGAGAGCGTAAAGTACATCAAGTTTGTGGAGGAAATGGGCGCTGAGCATGTGGGTTCATGGATCAGATGGGTATACTTCCGCAAAAAGACGGATGACGGCCCCTTTGAACTGATCTCGGACAGGGCCGGCAGAATCAAGCATCTCTCTACGATCATTCACTTTATGCTGCCTCTTGGCCTGCTCAATCTGGGTATTTCCTCCATGAACTATTCGACGCTCGGCGCAGCTTCGCTGATCAACGGCGTATTGGGCGGTGTTCTTCTGTGGAAGGCATGGGAACTGCACGCCAAGCGTGAAAAGATCAAGGCGGAGCAGGAGTTCTTTGAATAATCGATTTCCCGAAGCGGAGTTTCCGCTTCGGGTTTTTCTTTGTCTGTCTTGACAAAAATAATTGTTTGGCATACAGTATATGGAAGAAGATGTGCTTCGAAACATACATAAGGAGAAAGAATAATGAGGCTGCTCATTCATGATTTGCCTGAAAAATGGGATGAGATCCTTCGTCCGAAAGCAGAGGAGGTTTTCCGCGCCGATGGGAATTATGCCCCTTGTCAGGGGTGCTTCGGCTGCTGGACAAAGCATCCGGCTCAGTGTTTTATGAAGGATAAGCTGCAGACGATCTGCCAAAAATTCGGCAAGGCGGATGAATTGATCATCGTGACCGAAAATCATTATGGCAGTTACAGCGCCGCCATCAAAAATGTAATGGACAGAACCATCGGTCTGTCCACGCCTTTCATGACGTACCGTAAGGGATTGACCCATCATACGTTGCGCTACGGCAAAAAGAAAAAGCTGACGGTGTATGTGTACGGCGATATGACGGAGGATGAAAAGAATACCTTCCGTCTGCTGGCAGAATGCAATGCCGTTAATTTCGGCTACAGGGAAATGGAACTGCACTTCGCTGCGTCTGCTGAAGAGCTGGAAGGGGTGATGGCATGAAAACGATATTTGTCAACTGCAGCCCCAAAAAGAAAATGAGCGTCAGCGGCTATCTGAATACTTTGGCGGCCCTTGGCATCAAAGGGGAAAAGGTAAAAGAGCAGGTGCGCAACAAGGGCGATCATGAGCGCGTGCTCTCTCAGATCAAGGAGGCAGAGGCTGTTGTTTTCAGCATGCCTTTGTTTGTGGACAGCGTGCCCTCCCACATCATGAACTTCCTTGCAGATATGGAAGCGTTTTGTCTTGAAAAGGGACTTGCGCCCAAGGTGTATGTGATCGCAAACAACGGCTTTATTGAAGGCCGGCAGAACAAAGCGCTGATGCAGGTGATGCAAAACTTCTGCAAGCGCTCGCACCTGCCCTTTGGCGGCGGTATCGCTGTGGGCGGCGGAGTGATGCTCAACGTAACGCGCATTCTTTTTCCCATCCAGTGCGGTCTGGTGGTGTTCAGCTCTCTCATGAACGGCCTTCAGACGGGCAATTTTATGCTTCGGGAGGCTTTGCTTGCCTTCATTGAGCTGGCATTGGTGATGACGGTGCTTCATTGCGGCGTGCTGTTTTTCGGCGCAAGGCTGATCAAAGCCATCAACCGGCGCGGAGAATGCAGCGTGGGTTATACCCGCATGATGCTGCCCTCCTTCCTGTTTGCACTGGTGGCGGATATCTTTTTCATCATCATTTCGATCTTCGGCGGCGGCATCTTCAAGGGCTGGCTGGCGCGGAAGACGGAGGAACAGTAACACAAAGCAAAACGAGCATCCGACAAATGTGCCGGATGCTCGTTTTGCTTATTTCGTTTGGATCATCTCGTCAATGGCTGCGGCGGCTGTTTTGCCTGCGCCCATGGCAAGGATGACGGTGGCTGCGCCTGTGACGGCGTCGCCGCCGGCGTATACGCCCTCGCGGGAGGTCTTGCCCGTTTCCTCCTCTACAATGATGCCGCCGCAGCGCTGGGTATCCAGCCCTTTGGTGGTATCGCTGATGAGGGGGTTGGGGGAGGTGCCCAGCGCCATGATCACGGTATCAAGGGGGATGATTTCCTCTGCGCCCTCGATGGCAACGGGGCGGCGGCGGCCGGAAGCGTCGGGTTCTCCCAAGGCCATTTTCTGGCAGCGGGCAGCAGATACCCAGCCTTCGTCATCGCTGAGGATTTCCAGCGGATTGGTCAGGAATTTGAAAACGATGCCCTCTTCCTTGGCGTGTTCGATCTCCTCCAGACGGGCGGGCAGCTCGGCCTCGGTGCGGCGGTAGATCACCGTGACCTCAGCGCCCAAACGCCTTGCGCAGCGGGCAGCGTCCATAGCCACGTTGCCGCCGCCCACAACGGCAACCTGCTTGCCCTTGCGGATGGGGGTGGTGCTGTCGGGGAGATAGGCCTTCATCAGATTGGTGCGGGTGAGGAACTCATTGGCGGAATACACGCCCTTGAGGTTTTCGCCCGGGATATTCATAAACTTGGGCAGACCGGCGCCGGAGCCGATGAACACCGCCTCGAAGCCGTATTCTTCCATCAGTTCGTCCACTGTAATGGTGCGGCCGATGATGACGTTGGTTTCGATCTTTACGCCCAGCGCTTTCAGCTGTTCAATCTCGCGGCGAACGATCTCCTTGGGCAGGCGGAACTGGGGAATGCCGTATACCAGTACGCCGCCGGCGACGTGCAGCGCTTCAAAGACCGTAACTTCATATCCTTTGCGGGCCAGATCACCGGCGCAGGTGAGGCCGGAGGGGCCGGAGCCCACCACAGCCACCTTATGACCGTTTTTCTCAATGGCAGGAGCGGCTTTTTCGCCGTGGGCGTTGTGGTAATCCGCTACAAAGCGTTCAAGGCGACCGATGGCGACGCTTTCGCCTTTGATGCCGCGAACACACATTTTTTCGCACTGGCTTTCCTGGGGGCATACGCGACCGCATACGGCGGGCAGCGCGCTGTCGCGGCTGATGATTTGATAAGCCGCTTCAAAATTGCCTTGGGCCACCTCGGCAATGAATTCGGGAATGTGGATCTTCACCGGGCAGCCGGCGATGCAGGGCTTATGCTTGCAGTTCAGGCAACGCTGCGCTTCGTCGATGGCCTGCGCCTCAGTGTAGCCCAGTGCCACTTCGTCAAAATTGCACCGGCGGATATCAGCATCCTGCACGGGCATGGGATTGCGATCCATACGCATGTTGGGCATATCACTTGACCTCCCGGAACAGATTGCAGGTGCTTTCATAGGCGTGACGCTCAAATTCCTTGTACTGAGCGTTGCGGGCGATGGCTTCGTCAAAATCGATGAGATGCCCGTCAAATTCGGGGCCGTCCACGCAGGCAAACTTGGTTTGTCCGCCCACCGTCAGGCGGCAGCCGCCGCACATGCCCGTGCCGTCGATCATCACGGGGTTCATGCTGGCGACGGTCTTGATGCCGTATTCCTTGGTGAGGGCGCATACGGCCTTCATCATGGGCAGCGGGCCGATGACGATCACCTCGTCATAGGTTTCGCCGCTTTCCAGCAGCTTTTTCAGCGCATCGGTCACAAAGCCTTTTTCACCAAAGGAGCCGTCGTCGCTCATGGGGAAAAGGCGGGTGCTGTTTTGCGCAAAAGCGTCTTCGAGAATAGCCAGCTCTTTGTTTCTGAAGCCGATCACGGCGTCCACATGGGTGCCCTGACGGAAGAACTTTTTGGTAACGGGATAGGCAATGGCGCAGCCTACGCCGCCGCCCACAACGCAGACTTTTTCAAGACCTTCGGTTTGGGTCATGCGGCCCAGCGGCCCTGCGAAATCCTGAAGATAATCGCCGGGCATCAGGTGATTGAGCTTTTCCGTGGTGGCGCCCACCACCTGGAAAATAACGGTCACGCTGCCCTCTTCACGGTCAAAATCAGCCACGGTCAGGGGAATGCGCTCGCCGTTTTCATCGGCGCGCAAAATGATAAACTGCCCCGGCTCCGCCTTTTTCGCCACAAGGGGCGCATCTACTTTGAGAAGCGTAACAGCCGGACACAAAACCTGTCTGTCAAGGATCCTGTTCATGAGAACCTCCGCAATCCGCATGGAATATTTTCTTATTATATACTATCAAAAGCGTTTCGTCAGTACATAATCTGTTTTATATTCGTACTTTTTGCAGAAAAACGAAACTTGCAATCAAATCGATCCTTTGATATAATATTCAGGTAAACTACAATGATGACGGGAGGAAAGAAGAATGTTCAACATGGGTTCAGGCGAACTGATTCTGATCCTGCTCGTTGCGTTTATCATCGTTGGCCCCAAAGATCTGCCAAAGGTTGCCCGTGCCATCGGCCGTGCGATCCGCTATATCAAGGCCATGTTTGAGGAATTCAAAGAAGAAACGGGTCTGGGGGAAGCGCTGGAGGAACTGAAAGAGACCGAGCGTGACCTGAAGAAGACCATCAAAGAGGCGGATCCCACGGAAGAAATCAGACAGGCAGGGCACGAGGTGGAATCTGCCGTCCGCGACGTGGAGAAGAGCGTAAAGGCTGAATTCAAGCCTGAAGAAAAGAATTAAATTTGGAGGTTTACTGTTATGAGACTGGGCGTATTGGAAATCGTATTGATCCTTGTGCTGGCGTTTGTGGTATTCGGCGGCGGCAAGCTGGCGGGCGTTGGCAAGGCGCTGGGCCAGAGCATCCGTGAATTCAAGAAGGAAGTCAAGAGCCCCGAAGAGACCAAAGACGAGGAAGCCAAGTAAGAGTATATGACTGCAGCAGAAAAGAAAGAAACGCTGGCTTCGCACCTGAAAGCATTCCGGAAAATGCTGGTGGTGTCCGTGGCTGCGGTGTTCGTCGTATTTTTCGTGCTGTTTTACCTGTGCTGCACTCCGCTGGTGGACTTTATCCTCATTCCCGTGCGTTCCCGCGGGATCGAGGTGATCACAACGGCGGTTTCCGACGCGCTGATGATGAAGTTCAAAACCTGCCTGATCACGGCTGTTGTATTGACAATGCCGGTGATCCTCTGGCAGATCTGGAGCTTCATCGCGCCCGCGCTGTATCCCCATGAAAAGAAAATGGTTGTTGTCATCGTCGGCACGGCTATTTTGCTTTTCGCCGCAGGCGTTGTGTTCTGCTATGTATATGTGTTCCCGCTGGCCATCGATCTGTTCTGGCAGGCGGCGGACGGCGTGGCGGATACCATGTGGTCGGTGAAGGAGTACTTTAATTTCGTGCTGTCCTTCGTGCTGCCCTTCGGCGTGATGTTTGAACTGCCGGTGGCGATTTACATCATGACGCGCCACGGTTGGGTGAACTACAGGAAAATGGCGAAAAACCGCAAATACGTGATTTTGGCTATCGCTGTGATCGCGGCGTTCCTGACGCCGCCCGACGTGGTATCGCAGTGCATGCTGATGCTTCCCATGATCATTTTGTACGAATTCTCCGTTCAGTTGACACGCTTTGTAAAGCCTGTCAAGAAGAATGAATATAATATTGATCTGGATAACGCACAAGAGTAAGCAAATCAAACAGGCCGGGGCTGGATTCCCGGCCTGTTTTTCCATGCGTCATGTATGAATTATGTATCAAATAAACATACATACCTGTACAAAAAAGGACTTGAAGTATTGTTTTTTAGCAGATATAATGATTATGTCGGATCTTTGTTCGTTATTACAAGTGAAAAATACAGATAACTGCGAGCGCGGGAAAGGAAGGGTATTATGGCACGTGATATTCTTAACGAGTTTGAAACCATCCACGATGAGGCAGCGGCGGTTGACGTTGCGCACAAGGTAAAGATCGGTATTATTGGCTGCGGCTGGATCGCCGGAGCGCATATCATTGAGTATCTGAAGATGGCGGATGTGGAGGTTGTCGCGCTGGCGGATCTGATCCCCGGCAAGGCAGAGGTCTTTGCGGAGCAGTATGGCGTAAAGGGCGCCCGTTTCTATGCCTCCGGTCATGAAATGCTGGAGAATGAGCAGCTGGACGGCGTGAGCATCTGCACCTACAATACGCAGCACGCGCCCTGCGCCATTGATGCGCTGGAGCACGGCGTGAACGTGATGCTGGAAAAGCCCTTCACCGTGACGCTGGATGAGGCGATCGAAGTGATGAAGGCCGAAAAGAAGAGCGGCAAGATCCTCACCATCGGCTTCCAGCCACGCATGAGCGAGAATATCCGCATGATCAAAAAGATCATCGATTCGGGCGAACTGGGCAAGGTGTATTATATGCAGGCGGGCGGCGGCCGCCGCCGCGGCATTCCCACGCCCTACGGCACCTCTTTTATCGAAAAGGAAACGGGCGGCATCGGCGCCATGGGCGATATCGGCTGCTATACGCTGGATATGCTGCTCAATGCTGTGGGCTATCCCAAGCCGCTGACGGTGTCGGGCTATGCTTCCAACTTCTTCGGTATCGATCCCGAAAACTATCCGGGTCATCCCGAATATGCTGAAAAGTTCGGCGTTGAGGACTTCGCTGCCGGCTTTATCCGTCTGGAAGGCGGCATTGTGCTGGACTTCCGTATCGCCTGGGCCATGAATATGGATACCTGCGGCGATACGCTGATCCTGGGCACCAAGGGCGGCCTGCGTATTCCCTCCATGTCCTGCTACAACGGCGACCTGCCCGCGCCCATGAAGATCTACAAGAACGTGGCCGGCAAGAAGGTTTGCTTTGAAGTGCCCAAGGACGAAGCGCCCGATTTGTTCTTCAAGAAGCTGCGCTCCTTCGTGGATGCCATCAAGAACGGCGGCGAAGCCACGGTTTCTTCCAAGGAGATCGTTATCAATCAGGCGATCATCGACGCCATCCTCCGCTCCAACGAAGCGGGGCATGAAGTGGAAGTTGTTATTCCCGAAGTGTAAGAGAGGATAAAACCATGTGTGAACTACAGGTAAAAAGCCCGGTAAAAGTTGTTGCTGAATGTGACGTGCTGGTGGTCGGCGGCGGCCCCGCGGGCCTGTGCGCGGCCATCGCAGCAGCGCGTCAGGGCGTGAAGGTGGTATTGGCCGAGCGCTACGGTTATTGCGGCGGCATGGCTACTGCCGGTCTGGTAGGGCCGTTTATGACCTGCTATGACGCTGAGGGCAAGCAGATGCTCATTCAGGGCGTTTTTGCTGAATTGGTGGATCGTCTGGTAAAGGAAGGCGGCGCCATTCATCCCTCTCAGGTGCCGGCAGCTTCGTCCTTTACTTCCTATATCGGCCCCGGTCATCTGCACGTAACGCCTTTTGATCCTGAGATCCTCAAGCGTGTGGCGGATGATATGCTCACCGAAGCGGGCGTTGACGTGCGCTACCATGTGCAGTTTGTGGAGCCCATCATGGAAGAAAACCGCGTTGCCGGCGCTGTTTTTGCCGCAAAGGGCGGTCTGGAAGCCGTTAAGTCCGGGATGACCGTGGACTGCACGGGCGACGGCGACGTATGCTTCAAGTCCGGCGCGCCCATGCTCATCGGATCGGACGGCAACGGCAAGATGCAGCCTGCGACGATGTTCTTCCGCATTGGCAATGTGGATCTTGAAAAGGTGGACAAGGATATTCAGGAGCATCTGCACCTGTTCTACCGCAAGGACGGCGTGAACTACCGCTCCTTCCACTGGCGTGTATCCGAAGCCCGTGAAAACGGGGACTGGGATCTGGATCGCGTGTCCATCGGTATGTTCCGCGGTGTTAAGGAAGACGAATGGAGCATCAATACCTCCCGCGTAATGCACGTGGACGGCACCGACTCCAAGAGCCTCACCCGGGGCGAAATGGAAGGACGCAAGCAGGTGGACGTTATTTTCAACTTCCTGCGCAAGTATGTGCCCGGCTGCGAAAACGCAAAGCTTTTGTCCGTAGCGCCGCAGATCGGCATCCGCGAAACCCGCCATTTGAAGGGCCTTAAAACGCTGATGCTGGATGACGTGCTGGGCGCTGTGATCCCCGATGATGCCGTTTTGCTGTGCGCCAATTCCGTGGACGTTCACGGTAAGTTCGGGCCCAAGAGCAATCAGTACATTCCCATCGAGCCCGGCAAGCATTACGGTGTGCCCTACGGTGCGCTGGTGCCCCGGCAGATCGAAGGCTTGATCGCCGCCGGCCGCTTCATTTCGGCGGAGCCTGATGCTTCCGGTGCCATCCGCGTGATGCCGCCCTGCATGGGTATCGGTCAGGCGGCGGGTACGGCGGCAGCCATGTGCGTAAAGGAAAACCTGCAGCCCGCGCAGGTGGATGTAGAGAAACTGCGTGAAACGCTGAAAGAGAACGGAGCGTATCTGGGATGAGCAACATCAATATCGTGATGCCTGAAGAAAAGAAACTGCCGACCGTTGTACATGAAGCGGATGTTTGCGTGGTGGGCGGCGGCATGGCGGGTCTTTTGGCTGCCATGGCTGCGGCGCGTCACGGGGCAAAGGTTATCCTGATGCAGGATCGTCCCATGCTGGGCGGCAACGCATCCAGCGAGATCCGCGTGCCTATCCGCGGCTGCAAGGGCAAGGAAAACCGTGAATCGGGCATCCTGATGGAGCTGGAACTGAAAAATATCTACCGCAATCCCACCATGAACTGGCATCAGTGGGATCATGTGCTGTACGAAAAGGCGGCTGCCCAGGAAAATCTGGAACTGCTGCTGAACTGCTCCTGCCTGCACGCCGAAATGGATGGCAGCCGCATCAAAAGTGCCATCGGCTGGCAGACAACCACCTACGCTTTCCATGAAGTCACTGCCAAGCAGTTTATCGATTGCTCAGGCGACAGCATTTTGGCGGCGCTGGCGGGCGCGGATATGCGTATCGGCCGCGAAGCGAGGGATGAGTTTAACGAATACGGCGCCAACGAAACGGCAGACCGCGGCACCATGGGCAATACGCTGATGCTTACCACCCGTGAGCATGACCATCCCGTTCCCTTTACGCCTCCTGCCGACGCTTACGTGTATGAAACCGATGAGGATCTGTTCCTCCATGAGCATGATTTCATCAACAAGCACGGCAATTTCTGGTGGATCGAGCTGGGCGGCGAAGAAGAGACTGATCCGCTCCGCGACGCAGAAGAGATCCGCAAGGAGCTGGTGCGCGTGGCCATGGGCGTGTGGGATCATATCAAAAACCGCGGCGATCACGGTGCGGACAACTGGGAACTGGATTTTGTGGGCCTGCTTCCCGGCAAGCGTGAAACCAGACGCTGCATCGGCGATCATATCCTGACGCAGAACGATCTGGAACACGGCGTGCATTTCCCCGATACCGTGGCTTTCGGCGGCTGGACGATGGATAATCACAATCCCAAAGGCTTTTACTACATGGGCTATTCCTCGCATCACATCCCGCCCAAGGTACCCTTTGAGATTCCCTACCGCAGCCTGTATTCCCGCAATATCGATAACCTGTCCTTTGCCGGCAGAAATATCAGCGCTACCCACATGGCTATGAGCGCCACCCGCGTAATGGCTACCTGTGCGGTGATGGGTCAGGCAGCGGGCACGGCAGCGGCTATCGCCGTGCGTGAAGGCATTGATCCCCGCGTTGTGGGGCAGCAGTATATTACTGAACTGCAGGAAACGCTGATGGATGACGGCTGCTGGCTGCCCGGGTCGATGCGCAAGATTTCCGAGGCATCCAGAACGGCGGCGTACAGCGTTTCCGATGCGGAGAAGGCTGTTCTTCTTGACGGCTGGGAGCGTCCCCGCGAGGGCGAGGAACATCGCGTTATGATCCCGGTGGGCGATACGCTGACCATGGAGCTTGCCGAGCCTGTGAAAGAAGGCGAGCTGCGCATCATGCTCGATCCTGATTTCTCCCGTCAAAGCATTTCTCCCCGCGGCAAGATGCAGCTGTTCTCCATGCAGATCCATTGTCCGCGCAAGGATTACAAGGTGAATATGCCCTCCTCTCTGGCCAGGGAAATGTCGGTGCTGGCAGATGGTGTGGAGATCGCCTATTTCTGCGACAACCACGAAACGCTGCTGCACATTTCTTTGCCGGAGGGCACAAAGAAGATCGAAGTGCGCTTTGATGCAAGCTGGGGCAGCGAGTGCGTGGGCGTATATGCCTTTGACGTGAAATAATAATGGACTCAACAGGGTACATCGTTTGGATGTGCCCTGTTTTGAAATGGAAAAAACAGGTTGCCACTTGACAAAAAACTGTGATATAATAAACTGACGGAGAATGTGGTTTGCGATGCGTTTCTCCGAAGATTATATCCGAAAGGATGAAAAAGATGGAAGCGCTGTTCAGTAACTTTGCGAACTTTGACGTGCGAATGATCGTCATGTGGGCGATCGGCGGTGTTCTGATCTATCTGGCGATCAAAAAGGATATGGAACCCACGCTGCTGCTGCCGCTGGGCTTTGGCGCTATTTTGATGAACCTCCCTGTTCCCACGGTGATGGAGGACGGAGCGCTGAAGCTGCTTTCCGGCGTTGGCAGCGAAGAGGGCGTTCTTTCTGTGTTGTTCAATGCCGGTATCGGCAATGAGCTTTTCCCGCTGCTTCTGTTCATCGGCATCGGCGCCATGATCGACTTTGGCCCTGTGCTTTCCAACCCGAAACTGATGATCTTCGGCGGCGCGGCGCAGTTCGGTATTTTCTTTACCCTGTGCATGGCTTCCATGTTCTTTGATATCAACGACGCCGCTTCCATCGCCATCATCGGCGCGGCGGACGGCCCCACCTCCATTGCGGTTGCGATTTCGCTGGGCAGCAAATATCTGGGCGCCATCATGGTAGCCGCTTATTCCTATATGGCGCTGGTGCCTGTCATTCAGCCGCCCGTTATCAAGCTGCTGACCACCAAGAAAGAGCGCATGATCCGTATGCCCTACAAGGCGGCCAATGTAAGCAAGCGCACCCGCATTCTCTTCCCCATCATCACCACCGTGGTGACCGGCCTGTTTGCGCCCGACGCTGTTGCGCTGGTAGGCTTTTTGATGTTCGGTAACCTGATCCGCGAGTGCGGCGTGCTCAACTCCCTGTCCGAAACCGCACAGAAGGTGCTGGCGAACCTGGTCACCATCTTCCTTGGCATCACCATCGCCAGCAAGATGCATTATTCCGAATTCTTGGCGCCCGATACCCTGCTGATCCTGGGCCTGGGTCTGATCGCCTTTATTGTGGATACCGCCGGCGGCGTGCTGTTTGCCAAGTTCCTCAACCTGTTCCTCAAGAACAAGATCAATCCCATGATCGGCGCAGCGGGCATCTCCGCGTTCCCCATGTCCGGCCGTATCGTGCATAAGCTGGGTCTGGAGGCCGATCCTCAGAACTTCCTGCTGATGCACTCCATCGGCGTCAACGTTTCCGGTCAGATCGCGTCCGTGATCGCGGGCGGCCTGATCCTCAACTTCTTCCTGTAAGCTGATTAGGAGGTAAGATTATGCAGTTCAATCCGGCTAATTTCCTGAGCAATCTGAAGTACATGGGTCTTGGCATGCTGGGCATCTTCATTGTAATCGGTATCATTGTGGGCGTTGTTGTGGGCCTCAATAAAGTGACCAAGGAATAATTGCACAGAAAAAGAGCCAAGCCGTAAAAACACGGCTTGGCTTTCTAATTTGTCGAATACCTGATTTGCTTATCAAGGAAAACGGGCTTGGAGCGGTCATCTGCTTCGAATGTGGAATGATCCACACGGATAAACGCGCTGCCCACTTCTGAATCAAGGTACGGAACGATATCGGGATCGTAATTGCAAACGGTGTTGAGGGCAAAAATGTGATGGTTGCGGGCATCGCTCATATAGGCGTCGTCTTCGTTCCCCGCAAGAAACACCCAGCCGCTGTCGGGATTGCCTGTAGTGGGCTCATCCCGGTACATATACCCAACCTTGTAGCCCTCCTTGGTGATACGGTCGGATACAATGCAGCCCTGCGGGCCTTGCCAATGAATAAGCTGCCGCACTTCGATCAGAAGAAAACCGTCCTTGGTTCTGTTTGTCTTTTCCTTTCCGAAAAGTCCCATGTGCTCCTCCTGTCAAAACAGCATGCTCATATCGCCCGGGCGGTAGCCTTCGGGCAGG
Organism: Clostridia bacterium; assembly: GCA_017549335.1. Classification (GTDB taxonomy): domain Bacteria; phylum Bacillota; class Clostridia; order Christensenellales; family Aristaeellaceae; genus SFMI01. The sequence continues at coordinate 17,549 of JAFYVB010000036.1, forward strand.
TCTTCCTCTTCCACAAATTCGAAATCGGGATCCATCAGCGTGGGCAGGAAGGCTTCGTAGGGCGTTTTGTCAAATTCACAGCCGTAATTGCTGGCGCCAAACCATGCGCCTTCCTTGGCGCGCAGGTTGAGATCTCTTGCAAACTTGGTGCGGTTGGAGCAGTCATGCACCACGATAGGCCAGCTTTCGTCATCGGCGATCTTCATGAATTTCAGCGTCAGCTCGCGGCTCCAGATGGGGGATACGTAGCCGTGGCGCGCCATGTACATGGGTTCGTTTTCATAATTGCCGATGTTATTGGGGTTCAGGTGCAGCTCGGCGCAGTTGATAAAATCAAGCCCTGTGGCGAAAATCTTTTCCTTTTTTGTAAAGAACTGCTCAAAGAAATCGGGGGTCATGGGCGTTTCGATGCCGATGCGGGGGATATACTTTTTGGCGATCGCCATGTTTTCGATCACCTTATCGGCGCAGTTGGTGCCGCCCAGATTGAAGCGCAGCTCGTCAAGCCCCGCTTCGCCCAAGGCCTTGAGGTTTTCCTCAGTACACAAAAGACCGTTGGTATACATATGCTGATGGATGTCGGCTTCACTGAATTTTTTGACGATCGGGTAGTACTTTTCGATCTCCATGAAGGGCTCCAGATAGACGTAGGAAATGCCCGTGGGCTTGTTGCCCATGCTCAGCAGCAGATCGATATCTTCCACGCGGAATTTGGTGCCGCCGATCTCCCACATGCCCTCGCCAATGGGCGGGATGCAGTGAAGCTCGCCGTAGTTATAGCAGAATTTGCACTGAATGTTGCATTTGTTGGTTTTGCGGATGGCAGAAAGCCCCGTGCCTGTGAGACAGGATCGGCAGCCGGCGGGGAAATCCTTCTCATCGCCCACATACAGCGTGCGCCCGGCCAGGGATTTGAGATGCTTGATCTCGTTCATCAGCTTCTGCTGACGCGCTTCCTCCGCCAGTTCGATCTGGGACAGCACGGCATAAACGATCTCCTGCTGATAGGGCATCAGCACTTCGTCTTCAGGCAGCTGGGCAAAAAAGTTAAACCACATCAGGGCGTCTTTCTTGGAAATTTTCATGGGTTCCTCCGAAAAGTGAGTTTGCATATGCTATTATAGCGGAAAATGCAGAAAAACGCCACCCCAAAGCGAAAATTGGGATGGCGTCATTTTTTGTTTTGATTATCCAGCAGGAAGGCTTTAAAACGCTGCAGAGCGGAATGGTTTTCGGGGGTGAGAGGATCGTCTTTGCGGAAGAGGGGATCGTCATCGGTCAATCCCAGCAGAAAATCCGAAGATGCGCTGTACATACGGCAGATGGCGACAAGCAGTTCGTGGCTGGGATCGCTTTTGTCCTGCTCCCATGATTGCACGGTGGATACGGAAACTTTCAGCAATTCTGCAAGCTGCTGTTGTGTGTGTTTGTGATCTTTGCGTATTTCTTTCAGCCGTTCACCGATCAAAGTGCATCCCTCCTTTGATATAAGTATAACTTTCTTCGGAGTTTATGCGAAAATATCGTAAATATCTTGCGAATTATTAAATAATATGATAAGATAAATACGATAAAAACGCAGAATGCGGAAGAAACTTACGAGAATAATGGAGGAGATTGTATGGAAGTGCCTGAAGGAAAATGGAAGTGTCCTGATTGCGGAGGTTTTGTAGACCTTAACGAAATAGTGTGTCCTAATTGCGCTGTGCAAACCCATGAGGAGAAGCAGGAGGAAGATACTAAAAAAACAGTTACCGACGGAAGCTGGGCGGCAAAGTTTATGAAAGGTCTTACGGCTTTTCTTTGGATTGGCGGTTTGCTGGCAGCAATCGGACTCAGTCTTGATACATCGGGGTATGGCACAACGTTCAGTTTCTCTGCCTTCCTGATCTACGCATCGGTTTATTTTATTCTGGGCGGGATGACTCTTTGCGCATCAGAGCTTTTGGATAATGTTCATAGGATGGCCAAAGACATACGTCAAATCAGATCAAAAATAGAAGAGTAAAGAAAAAGCACTTCTCGATTTGAGAAGTGCTTTTTTGATGGAAGGAACGCGCTCGCGGAGCGCTACACCTCATCCGACACGGCTTTGCCGTGCCACCTTCCCCTCAAGGGGAAGGCAAGAGGGACTGAAATCCAGCAATTGTTTTTTGTTAACAAAATAATTAACAGAAAGCAATCCTTGGCTTCCCCTTGAGGGGAAGCTGTCGCCCGAAGGGTGACTGATGAGGTGTAGCCGCTGTAAGCGGCGTTGTCCTCTTACAGACTCAGCAGCCCCGAAACCAGCAGGAAATCATCAAACACCGGCCAGAAATTGTTGAGAAGCTCGGCGTATTGGAGGGCTTTTTCGTCATCGGGATCAAAGCGCTCGCACAGCTGATCCAGCATGAATTCCACGGCTTCGTCTTCGTCAAATTCGCCGTCGGCGCTGTCGCCGTCGCTGAGCGCGCCGCAGGCGTGCAGATAATCCACAGCAGCGTCCACCAGCGCGGGGCACAGGAAGGGCGATTCGGAGGCGAGCTTTTTCAGCGGCAGTTTCTTCAGCAGATACTGCGCAGCTGCCTGCTTGTCAAGACCCAGCATTTCAGCCATTACAGCAGCGCCTCCAGCTTGTCCACGGTATCGGCAAAGACCTTGAGGGCGTCCTGCACGGTGGCGGGATCTTCCATATCCACGCCCGCGAACTTGAGGGCTTCAAGGGGCGGTACGCTGCCGCCGGCGCTGAGGAAGCGATAGTAATCCTTGACGGCGGGATCGCCCTCGGTCATGATGCGGTTGGCAATGTACACGGCGGCGGAGAAGCCGGTGGCATACTTGTATACGTAGAAGGAACGGTAGAAGTGGGGGATGCGCATCCATTCGTGACGCACGCAGTCATCGATGACGCACTCGCCGCCGTAGTACTTTTCGTTCAGTTCGTAATGCACCTTGCTGAGGGTATCGGCGGTCAGCGGGATGCCGTTTTCCTCCATGCGATGGCTTTCGCGCTCGAAGGCGGCGAACATGGTCTGGCGGAAGACCGTGCCGCGGAACTCTTCCAGCAGCTGGTTGGCAAGGAAAGCACTGGCCTTCTTGTCATCCTTGTATTCGTTCATCAGCGCGTGCATCAGCAGCATTTCGTTGCAGGTGGAGGCAACCTCCGCCACGAACAGGGAATAGCCCGCCTTGGCATAGGGCAGCGCTTCGTTGCTGTGATAGGTATGCATGGCGTGACCCAGTTCATGAGCCAGCGTCATGGCGCCGTTCAGGTTATCGGTATGGTTGAGCAGCACGTAGGGATGGGAATCATACACGCCCCAGGAGTAAGCGCCGGAGTGCTTGCCTTCGTTTTCGTATACGTCGATCCAGCCCTCGTTATAGGCCTTGTCCAAAAGTTCGGCATAGCGTTTGCCCAGGGGCTTGAGGCCCTTTTTGACCACCTCAAAGGCCTCGGGGTAGGTCATTTCCATATCGAAATCGCTGACCATGGGAACATACAGATCGTACAGGTGCAATTCGTCCACACCCAGTGCCTTTTTGCGCAGCTTGAGATATTTCTGCATGGCGGGCAGCGCGGCTTCCACGCTGGAAAGCAGGTTGTCATACACCTTTACGGGGATGCGGTCGGGATGCAGGGAGGCTTCCACAGCGCTGTTAAAGCCGCGGACGCGAGCACCGAAAACATCCTTTTTTACGTTGGCGCGGTAGGTGGTGGAAATGGTGGAGCGGAAGTCGGCATACATTTTCATCATGCCTTCGTAAGCACCCTTGCGAGCGTCGCGGTTGCGGGAATGCAGCAGGCGGCTGAAGGTGGCGCCGGTGAGCTTGACGTCGCTGCCGTCTTCATCCTTGACGGTGGCCTTGGGCATATCCACGTCAGTGAGCATGGTGAAGATGTTGTGGGAGGCGCCCATGACCTCGCCGGCCATGGCCAGCAGCTTTTCCTGTTCGGCAGGCAGGGTATGGGGCTTGTCGCGCAGGATGTCCTCGATGAATACGCTGTATTCGTCAAAGTCGGGATCCTTCATCATATCGGTAAGCGTTTCCTCGGGCAGCGCCAGCAGCTCGGGCTGCAGGAAAGCACTGGCGCCTGCGGCGCGGGCGGCCAAACCCTGTACACGGGTGAGCAGCAGCTGCGCTTCGCTGTCGCCGCCGTCCTCGTCCGAGCGCATACGGGCATAGGTGAACAGCGGTTCGATCATGCGCGTGCCTTCAAAATTCATGCGGATGGCCTTGCGGGGATCCTCCGCCACATGTCCCTGACAGGCAGAAAAGACTTCCAGCGCTTTTTCGGCTTTTTCAAACAGCGCATCAAAGGCTTCGGTACCGTTCAGGATGTCATTAAGGTTCCACATCCACTTGGGATCCATTTCGCAGCGTTTTTTCAACTGACTCATATTCAACCTCCATATAAACGGGTATAGTTACAGTAGTCCCTGTCAATGTAACACGGCTGCGGGTGGCTGTCAAGCGCGGATAAGTGCGAAATTGCGGGAAATAGTGAAAGACTGCGCAAAGAAACGCGCAACGACGCTCAGCACTTGAAAATTCATGGAAAATGCAGTATAATTCAGATTGGGTAAGTGTAATCATGGAGGTTGTATGTTTCAGGGATTTAATGCAGATCTTCTTTCCTTCTGCGCCGACATTCGCTTTAACAACAACAAGGCTTTTATGGATGCGCACAGGCAGGAATACTATCAGAAGATGCGCGATCCGTATTATGAATTCATCCGTGAGTTAGCACCCGCGATGCTGAAGATCGATGGCGATATGGAGGTAAGACCCCACAAGTGTCTTTCCCGTATCAACCGCGATACGCGTTACTCCAAGGATAAATCGCCCTACCGCGATCATCACTGGGTGGCCTTCCGCCGGGCGGCGGCACCCAAGGACGGCATGCCCTTTTTCTGGTTTGAGATCCGGCTGGAGGAGATCAGCTGGGGGCTTGGTGTATGGGGTGAAAACAGAAATCTATTCGACGCGCTGCGCCGCAGAATGGAAGCCGATCCCAAAGAGATGCAGCGCATCATGCAGATGGTAAGCGACAGCGGCTTTGCTGCGGACGGTCATCGCTGGAAAAAGATGAAGCCGCCTGCCGGACTTCCGGTATCGCTTGCGCCCATCTATAATGTCAAAACACTTTTCTTTGAAAAGCAGAACATCGATCCAAAGTGGATTTTTGAACCGTCCATCGTGCAGCGCGTGGCTAAGGATTTTGAAGCTCTGACGCCTGTGTGGAAGCTGCTGCGGGGACTGAGTGATTTAGGGGAGGAAATAAACGTATGATCAATTACCAGGCGCTTAAGAGTGGAACGGACGTCCGCGGCTGCGCTCTGGGCTCCAAAGCTGTGCTTACGAACGAGGTGGCGCTGTGCATCGGCGGAGCGTTCATCACCTGGCTCAGCGATAAAACGGGCAAGCATCCTTCGCAGCTGACGGTAGCTATCGGCCGTGACTCCCGCCTTTCCGGGCCTTCCCTGCTGGCGGCCTGTGCCGAGGGCATGGCGCGCAGCGGTGCAAAGGTATGGGACTTTGGTATGTGCACCACGCCGGCGATGTATATGTCGCTTCTGACGGAGGGTTTCAAGTCGGATGCATCTGTGATGGTGACGGCTTCCCATCATCCCAGCGACAGAAACGGCCTGAAATTCTTCCTGCCCGAAGGCGGCATTTCTTCCACTGATCTGAGCATGATTCTCTCCATCGCAGGCAGCACTGCGCCTGTGGCAAAAGAACATAATAACATCGAAAAGCGGGAGTTCCTCCCTGTTTACAAACAGCAGCTCATTGACCGCATCCGCAAGGGTCTGGATACCGACATTGCCTGTCCTTTGCTGGGACTGCATGTGGTGGTGGACGCCGGTAACGGCGCGGGCGGCTTCTATGAAGAGATGCTCCGTGAGCTGGGCGCGTGGACGGAGGGCAGCCAGTTCCTGGAGCCTGACGGAAACTTCCCCAACCATATTCCCAATCCCGAAAATAAAGAGGCCATGGCTTCGATATCCGCAGCGGTGACCAAAGTAGGCGCTGACCTGGGTCTGATCTTTGATACCGACTGCGACCGCGCTGCCATTGTGGACCGCACGGGCCGCGAGATCAACCGCAATCGTCTGATCGCGCTGATCTCCGCCGTTCTTCTGGATAAGAAGCCGGGCGGTACCATCGTTACGGACTCGGTTACTTCCTCCGGCCTTGCACAGTTCATTGCGGAGTGGGGCGGTGTGCATTATCGCTACAAGCGGGGATATCGCAACGTGATCGATGAGGCCATTCGCCTCAACGAAGCCGGTATCGATTGCCCGCTGGCCATTGAAACCAGCGGCCACGCAGCGCTGCGGGAGAATTATTTCCTGGATGACGGTATGTACCTGACTACAGTTCTGCTGGTGGAGGCCATGCGCCTTAAACAGGAAGGCAAGGAGCTGTCAAGCCTTCTGGACGGTCTGCGCGAGCCTGTGGAAAGCGTGGAGCTGCGCCTTGCCATTACCGATGAAGTCAACTTCCGCGATGTGGGCCGCGCCGCCATCGAACAGGTGATGGATCACGCCTCCTTTGCCGAAGGCTGGCATATTGCCCCGGATAACCGAGAGGGCGTGCGCATCAATTTTGACCTTGCAGACGGGCTGCAGAACGGCTGGTTCCTGCTGAGAATTTCGGTGCATGATCCTGTGCTGCCGCTGAATGCGGAAAGCGACGTTCCCGGCGGCATAAGGCTGATGCTTGAAAAGCTGCTTTCTGTGCTGGAAGGCGCAGAGAACATAGATATTACTCCCATTCGAAATTATCTGTCCCTAAATACGAAGTAAGCGCGCCGCGCAAAAAAGGAGAAGAAATGATGGATATCCAGCAAAAGACGATCAATACTATCCGTACGCTTTCCGTTGATATGGTACAGAAGGCCAATTCCGGTCATCCCGGCGCGCCCATGGGTATGGCGCCCATGGCCTATGCCGTGTGGGCTGACGCCATGAGCCACAATCCCAAGAATCCTGCCTGGCACAACCGTGACCGCTTCGTTCTTTCCAACGGTCATGCCAGCGCGCTGCTGTACTCCCTGCTGCATATGTTCGGCTACGGCCTGACCATGGACGATCTGAAGTCCTTCCGTCAGTGGGGCGCCAAGACCCCCGGTCATCCCGAATACAAGCATACTCCCGGCGTTGAAACCACCACCGGCCCGCTGGGTCAGGGTATTGCCAATGCCGTCGGTTTCGCCATTGCCGAAACCATGCTGGCTGCCAAGTTCAACAAGCCCGGTTTCCCTGTGGTGGATCACCGCGTGTTCACCTTCTGCGGCGACGGCTGCATGATGGAAGGCGTGGCTGCCGAGGCTGCTGCGCTGGCCGGTACGCTGAAGCTGGGCAAGCTGACCATCCTGTACGATGACAACGATATCTCCATCGAAGGCAACACCGATATCGCCATGCGCGAGGACATCGGCGCCCGCTTTGCCGCCTACGGCTGGCAGGTGCTGTATGTGGAAGACGGCAACGACTGCCAGCAGATCCTCTCTGCCGTTTCCGAAGCCCGCCGCGACGACCGTCCCAGCCTGATCGTTTGCAAGACCATCATCGGCTACGGCTGCCCCGCCAAGCAGGGCACTGCCGGCTGCCACGGTTCTCCTCTGGGCGATGAAAACGTGCTGGCTATGAAGCGCACCCTTGGCATGCCCGAAGATACCTTCTTTGTGGATGACGAAGTGTATGCTCATATCGCCGAATGCAACCGCCGCGGCGAGCAGCGCGAAGCCGAATGGAACGACATGATGCTCCGCTATGCGCAGGAGTATCCCGAGCTCAAGGCTGAATACGATGCGTGGATGGAAAACGAACTGCCCGAGGGCTTCTGCAAGGATGAAGAACTGTGGCAGTATGAGGGCAAGATCGCTACCCGCGCCACCTCCGGTACCATGATCAACCGCCTGGCCAAGCGTCTGCCCAACCTGGTGGGCGGCAGCGCCGACCTGGCTCCCTCCAACAACACCTACATCAAGGACGGCGGCGATTACTCCGCCGAAAACCGTGCCGGCCGCAATATGCACTTCGGCGTTCGTGAGCACGCCATGGCGGCTATCTGCAACGGTATGGCGCTGCACGGCGGTCTGCGCGTGTTCTGCGGCACCTTCTTCGTGTTCAGCGATTACATGAAGCATTCTATCCGCATGAGCGCCATCATGAAGCTGCCCGTGACCTATGTTTTGACCCATGACTCCATCGGCGTGGGCGAAGACGGCGCTACTCATGAGCCTGTCGAGCATCTGGCCGGCCTGCGCTCCATTCCCGATCTGAACGTTATCCGTCCTGCCGACGGCAAGGAAACCACCGTTGCCTGGCTGACGGCTTTGACGAGCGGCCTGCCCACCTGTCTGGTGCTGACCCGTCAGAACTTGCCCCAGTACGAAGGCGCTTGCCCCTGCACCATCAAGAAGGGCGGCTACGTGCTCTCCGATTGCGACAAGACGCCCGACGTGCTGCTGATGGCTTCCGGTTCCGAAGTGGAGCAGATCCTCGCCGCTCAGAAGGTGCTGGCAGACGAAGGTATTGCTGCCCGCGTTATCTCCATGCCTTGCATGGAACAGTTCCTCAAGCAGGATAAGGAATATCAGGAAAGCGTCATTCCTTCCGCCGTGCGTGCCCGCGTGGCCATGGAAGCCGGCGCCACCATGCCCTGGTATCGCTTCACCGGCCTTGACGGCGAAGTGATCGGTATCGATCATTTCGGTGCTTCCGCTCCTGCCGCCATCCTCTTTAAGGAATATGGCTTCACCGTAGAAAACGTTGTTGAAACTGCCAAGCGCGTGCTGGGCAAGTAATCGGCTTTGACAGCAAAAGCGTCCGCCTGTGTGCGGGCGCTTCTGCTGCCTGAATAAATAACAAGGGGGAACTTCCTTGAACACGCCCCATATTCGCGATTATAAAGGAAAACGCATTCACATGATCGGCATCGGCGGCAGCAGTATGTCGGGCCTTGCGCAGATGCTCTTTGACAAGGGCTATGAGATCACAGGCTCGGATAACACCCACAGCCATGCCGTGGAACGCCTTGAAGCTCAGGGCATCAAGGTGTATATCGGTCATTATGCCCAAAATGTGCCGGGTGCAGAGCTGCTGATCTATTCCGCTGCCATTCATCCCGATAATCCCGAGCGCGTGTATGCCTTTGAACACGGCATTCCCCAGATCGAACGCGCCGTGCTGCTGGGTCAGGTAATGGAAGGCCATAAGGCCAGCGTGTGTATCAGCGGCGCTCACGGCAAGACCACCGCATCTTCCATGCTGGCGCAGACGCTGCTTGACTGCGGGCTTGATCCCGCCGTGCATATCGGCGGCAGACTGGATGCGCTGGGCGGCGGTACCCGTATCGGCGGCGAAAATGTGTTCGTAGCCGAGGCTTGCGAGTTTGCAGGCAGCTTCCTGCATATGAAGCCTACGCTGGCGGTGGTGCTCAATATCGATGAGGATCATCTGGATTATTACGGCGATATGGCGCATATTGAAGAGGCCTTCTTCAATTTCTGTTCGCTGGTGCCCGAAAGCGGATTGGCATTGGGCTGGGGCGAGGATGAGCGCGTGAAAAAGCTGTTCGAAAAGCTTTCCTGCCGCTGCCAGACCTTCGGCTTTACCGATCAATGCGATTGGTACGCCAAGGATCTGACCTATTCCGATCACGGTGCGCCGCAGTATACGGCAGTGTTTGAGGGGAAAGAGATTTGCAGCGTACAGCTGCGCGTGGCAGGAAAATTCAACGTGCTCAACAGCCTGTCTGCGCTGGCCTGCGCCTATGAGCTGGGCGCCGATATGCAAAAGGCAGCCGATGCGCTGAATAATTTTGCCGGCGTTCATCGCCGCTTTGAGCATACGGGCGATATCGACGGCGTGCATATGTATCACGATTACGGTCATAATCCTGTGGAGATGCGCGGTGCGCTGTCCGTTGCCTGCGATCAGCATGCCAACCGTGTATGGGCCGTGATGCAGCCCCATACCTACAGCCGCGTCAAAACGCTGTTTGACGGGTATCTCACCTGCACGGAGCAGGCGGACATCACGCTGGTGACGGATATTTATGCCGCCCGCGAAAAGGATCCGGGGGATATCCACAGCAGCATGATCGTGGAAGGAATGAAAAAGAACGGAATCAATGCCGTGCTTACGCCCACCTTTGACGATACAGAAGCCTATCTGCGTGCTCACTGGCAGCCCGGCGATCTGGTGCTGACCATGGGCTGCGGCAATATCAATCTGCTGAACGAACAGATGCAGCAGCACGGTGATACCAAAAAATAAACAAAACGCCGGAAAAACATGGTTTTTCCGGCATTTTTATGGCTTTGGATGGAAAAACGGAATATACAAGAACAGGCGCAGCGGTATGATCTGCTGCGCCTGTTGACTTTTTTCTGTTATTGAACTTCTTTGATCAGTACAATATCACCCAGCGGGCGGCCGTTTTTGTAAGCGGTGGAATAGATTTCCTTTTTGTGGCTGAACCACAGCATGGAGGATTGACCGCCGTCCAGATTATAGGCTTCCTTGCAGCCGATGCTTTCCATGTAGGCGGCAAGATCTTGCAGCGTAATCCCTTTGTTCGTCTTGGCGGAATCCACCTTGCTTTGGGTCTTGCGCCCGTCTACCTGCACAAAGCAGAAATGACCGGGAGCATAATAGCCGATGGCGGAGCGGGGATTGCGGGAGCCGATCTTATCATAATTGGAATGGAATTCCTTATAGGCTTTGCCGTTCTGATTCAGCAGAGAGGGCCCAAAGAGGAAGCAGTGCCAGATTTGTTTCTTTTCCGCCTTCAGCTTATCCTGATCGATCTCGTCGGGGCGCATGGCATCCATCACGCCGTTCTTATAGACCACGAAGATATCGCGGATGCGGTTGTGGGTGGAGCGGATGATCTTGCCGTTGCCGGCTACCCAGCCCTTTTCGAAGTAAGCGCTGCTGTCGCCCGTCATGGCGAGAACGGCGTTGTTTTTCGTGGCAAGCTCGGTGATCTTTTTATCGCTTACGCCCCATTTGTCGTAAGGGTAGGCGCGCTGGAAGTTCTCCATGCTGCGCACGTAGATATCGGCAACGTAGATATCGGAATCGTATTTGCGGATCAGCTTTATTTCAATGGAGATGTCCTGGCTTTTATAGCTGTTTTTTGTGATGATGGGTTTTTCCCCTTCAGCCAGAAATTTATCGGCATAATCAGCACTGAAATCATAGGATTTTACGTCGGTGTTATCCGCTAAAGCGATGCCGGTCATAAGGCACAAAAGCAGGATGATCGCAAACAACCGTTTCATGACAGTTCCTCCCGATGGTTTTGACCAAATTATTATATTGCTATGGTATAAAAATGTCAAGAAATAGAAATAAAGGTTGACAAATATGGAAACTTAACATATAATACATTTGAACAAGTGTTCAAATGATAATGCGAGGTAAAACAATGACCGAGAAGGAAACGTTGCAGGAAAGAGATTTTTGCTGCGAATATCATCATGAACATCCCATGCTGATCGAGGACGTGCATCAGGCGCTTGCGGCTGAAGAGGAAATGCTGCGTGCAGGAGAGCTTTTCAAGGTGCTGGGAGACGGAACGCGCATCCGTATTCTCTTTGTATTGCTGGCGTCCGAAATGTGTGTGTGCGATCTGTCCGAAACGCTGAATATGACAGTTTCTGCCGTGTCCCATCAGCTGCGCATTCTGCGCCAGGCGCATCTGGTGCGCTATCGCAAGGTGGGGAAGACGGTCTTTTACGCTTTGGCCGACGAGCACGTGAAAACGCTGCTTTCTCAGGGCATTGATCATGTACGGGAGGGAGTATAACCATGAGTAATCTGCACGATCATCATCAGCACGATAACGCCTGCTGCTGCGGCCATGAGCATCATCATGCACACGAGCATGAACACTGTGGCTGCGGCTGCCATCACGGACATGAGCATACCGATGGCTGCAACTGCGGACACGATCACGGCAATATGCAAAAGAGTGAACGCAAAAATGCCATGATGCGCATTGTTTTTGCGGCTGCTTTCATGGCCGCTGCGTTTTTGTTGCCTCTTAGCGGAGCGTACCGCGCAGCCGCATTTCTGATTCCCTATCTGATCGTTGGTTTTAAAACGCTCAAACGGGCGGCCCGCGGGATTGGATCGGGCAGCATTTTTGACGAAAGTTTTCTCATGGCGGTGGCGTCGCTGGGCGCGTTTTTCATCGGGGAATATCCCGAAGCGGTGGCAGTGATGCTCTTTAATGCGGTGGGCGAACTGTTTGAGGACAGCGCGGTACACAGAAGCCGGGATGCGATCAAAAAGCTGATGGATATCCGTCCCGATCATGCCAATGCGGAACGCGGCGGAGAGATTGTTACGGTATCGCCTCAGGAGGTGAAGCAGGGCGAGATCGTTGTGATCCGTCCCGGTGAACGGGTTCCCCTGGACGGCGAGATCATCGAAGGCGCAACCACGCTGGATACCTCTTCGCTGACGGGAGAAGCCGTTCCGAGAAGTGCGCAGGCGGGGGAGAATATCATCAGCGGCTGCGTGAACCTCACCGGCGCAATCCGCGTTCGCGTATCGGGCAGCTATGCCCAATCCACGGTATCGCGCATTCTGGAGCTGGTGGAGGAAGCGGCCGAACGCAAGGCGAAAACAGAGAATCTCATTACTCGCTTCGCCCGGTATTATACGCCTGCCGTGTGCGCGCTGGCACTGCTTGTGTGCATTCTGCCGCCCATTTTCACAGGTGCAGCCTTTGCGGTATGGTTCAAGAGGGCGCTGGTTTTCCTTGTGATCTCCTGCCCCTGTGCGCTGGTGCTTTCGGTACCGCTGACCTTTTACGCCGGCATTGGCTGCGCGTCGAAAAACGGTATTCTGGTCAAGGGCTCGCATATCATTGAAGCTTTGAATAAGTGCGATACCGTGGTGCTTGACAAAACGGGTACGCTGACCGAAGGCAAGTTTGCTCTGCGCAGCATCGAAACGGAATCCTTCGATAAGGATGCGCTGCTTTCTCTTGCGGCGCACGCGGAGAGCTTGTCTACGCATCCCATTGCCCGTGCGATCTGCGCGGCGTACGAGGGCAAAATCGATGCCGAAAAAGTGGATGCCGTAACCGAAACGGCAGGCTGCGGCGTGACGGCGCTTGTGGATGGCAAACAAGTCGCTGTGGGCAGCGCAAGGCTGATGAAGGCCGTTTGCGGGGAATTTGACGCATCGGGAAAGCCTGCGGGCATTTATGTGGCGGTGGACGGCAAATATGCCGGCGTTATGGTGATCGAAGATCAGATAAAGCAAGGCGCGGCGCAGGCGATTGCCGAGTTGAAGAAGCTGCGCGTCACCCGCACGGTGATGCTGACAGGCGACAAAGAGGAAACGGCGCAGCGTGTAGCAGAGCAGGTCAAGGTAGATCAGGTACATGCACAGCTTCTGCCTCAGGATAAAGTAACGCATGTGGAGGCGCTTTTGCACCCCGAAGGCACCCTTTTGTTTGCGGGTGACGGCGTAAACGATGCGCCTGTACTGGCCCGGGCGGACATCGGCGCGGCTATGGGCGCCATGGGCTCGGATGCGGCGGTAGAGGCTGCCGATCTGGTATTGATGGATGACGATCCCCGTAAACTGCCGCTGGCGATCCGCATTGCCCGGCGAACGGTGGGCATCGCGTGGCAGAATATTGCCTTTGCCCTTGCGGTGAAAGCGATTGTCATGCTCCTTGGCACCTGCGGCTTAACGGGCATGTGGGAAGCGGTATTTGCCGACGTTGGAGTGATGGTGCTGGCAGTGATGAATGCCGTGCGCGCCATGAAGATCAAATAAAATAAGAGGCTGTCATTACGGCAGCCTCTTTGCTATTTGATTATTTTTGCCCATAATAGGCGTTCTTCCCGTGCTTGCGCTGATAGTGCTTGTCAAGCAGATAAGCGTCGGCGCTTCGAGCCTCCGGACGGATGCTCTCGGTTAAGAGCGCCATGCGCGCAATCTCCTCCAGTACGACGGCATGGTACACGGCCTCGTCTGCATCTTTGCCCCATGCAAAAGGACCGTGGGAGGCTACCAGCATGGCGGGAATCTCCATGGGATCGCGTTTTCCCAGCGTTTCTGTCATCACAAGCCCTGTGTTTTTCTCGTATTCACCCTCCACCTCCTGCCGGGTCAGACGGCGGGTACAGGGGATATCGCCGTGAAAATAATCGGCATGAGTGGTGCCGTAGGCGGTGATGGGCACACCGGCCTGAGCGAAAGACGTGGCATAGGTGGAATGGGTGTGCACCACGCCGCCGATGGCCGGGCAGGCTTTGTACAGTTCAAGGTGGGTGGGCGTGTCGGAGGACGGACGCAGATCGCCTTCGATAACGTGCCCATCAAGATCCACAACGACCATGTCTTCGGGCTTTATTTTGTCATAGGAAACGCCGCTGGGCTTGATGACCACATAGCCCGTTTCACGGTGGATGGCGCTGACGTTGCCCCATGTAAACAGCACAAGTCCGTGAGCAACCAGATCCAGATTGGCTTTGCAAACAGCTTTTTTTAACACTTCAAGCACGGAAAAAACACCTCCGTTCGTTATCTGTATCATACTGCACCGCATGGCTTTATGCAAGTGTTTTGATTGATTTTTGCGTGGAATTATGATAGTATGGCAATGATTTTAACGGGAGGGAAAAGAAATGGACACCTTCAAACGCAAAGAAGCGCATCAGCCCCACAGGCCGGGGAAACTGGGTCTGTTTTTCAATTCCTTTCCCGAAAAATGGAAATGGTGTTTCCCTGTGTATGCTTCACGGCAGCTGCATCTGAAGGAATATGAGATCTGCTCTTCCAAAGTCCCCGCCGCTTTTGACGGCCTGCGCATTGCCTATGCATCGGACGTTCATTACGGTGCGCTGCTGGGGGAGGCGCGGGTCACAGACCTTGCACAGCGGCTGAATGCGCTCAAGGCGGACGTGATCATCCTTGGCGGCGATTACGGCGAGGATGCAAAGCATTCTTTTCTGTTTCTCGAAAAGCTGCCGCCCCTTGAAGCAAAGCTGGCAGTCTGCGGTGTGGTGGGCAATCATGACCGTGCGGAGGGCACGGCGGAGGAGCTGTCTGCCGCCATGGAAAAACGGGGCATTACGCCCCTTGTCAACTCCTCGCTGATGCTTAAAATCAACGGAAAAACGCTGTGCATTTGCGCCACCGATGACGTAAGCCACGGCAATCCCAAATTCAGCGAGGTGAAAGCCCAGGCGGAGGACGCCGATTTTGTGATTTACGTGCCTCATGCTCCCGACGCGCTGCAGGCTGCCAAGGAAGAGGGCGCAGGAGTCTTTTATGATCTGGCGCTGTGCGGACATACCCACGGCGGGCAAGTATCGCTCTTTGGCTTTGCGCCTTATACTGCAAGCCTGTACGGAAACAGATACGGCAATATGTTTTTGTCGGGTCATAAGGAAGAGGATGGCGCGCACGTTATCATATCAAATGGCGTGGGTACCACATGGATGCCGCTGCGCTTGGGCGCAAAAGCACAGTATCATCTGATCACGCTGCGAAGAAAATAAAATGAAGCCTCCCAAATGGGAGGCTTCATTATTTTTGTATGTTATTCGCCTTCGATAACCGCCAGCATCAGGATGCCCACGATGATGATGCCGATGAAGAGGTACTGCTTCTTGGTCAGCTTTTCCTTCAGGAAGATGCGGGAGAGGATCAGGGATACCACGCAGACGGCGGAGATGATAGGCGCAGCCACGGCGCCGTTGCCGCTGGCCATGGCGTACACGTAGGTCAGCTGACCTGCGGTTTCGCACACGGCGGCCAGACCCTTGTCCTTCTGCTGCATCAGGTTGCCGAACTTCACACCCTTCACCTTCATGAAGATGAACAGCACAAGGCCAACCAGCGCAAAGGTCAGTTCGTAGGAGGTGTTGGCGATCAGTTCAATGGTATCTTCCGTAGCGCCGATAGCCAGCAGGGGGCTGGTTTCCATTTCGAGGAAGTAGATGTCCAGCACGCAGCCGAAAGCATCAATAAAGGCATACAGGAAGGGCATGCAGAAGGCGATGATCGCCAGCTTTTTGCCCAGACGCTGACGGCGTTTGAGATCGCCGCTGTTTTCCAGGAAGCCGATGCCCACAACGCCCACGGTGATGATGCCGATGGCCGCCCAGACCATGGCGTCCAGCTTGTCGCCCAGGAAGAGCACGCACATCAGCGAGCACATGGCGCCGGAGGTGTTCTCAATGGGATCGGAGATGGATTCTTCGATGAAGCGCATACCGAAGAAGGAGAACGCCATCGACAGGATATAGCAGGCAGAAACAGGCAGGTAGGTCAGCAGGTAGCTGGCGCTGTAGGTGAAATCTTCGGTCAGCAGGGTGTATACCGCGTGCAGACCCATCACCAGACCGACCATAACGCAGATCTTCAGATGGCTGTACTTTTCGCGTTCAAGAGCACCCTTTTTGTAGAACAGTTCAGCAAGACCCCACAAAAGCGTGGTAGCCAGTGTATAAATAAGCCACATTGTTTTTTTCCTCCGTATCAGTTCAGATGGTCAGTGAAGAAACAAATGCGGCTTTCATGGAAAGCCCGTGATCAGGACGATGATCTTTATCCGCCGGCAAACGGTTTCGGATGCTGCCATCGTTTTCCTCTCCTTTTTTTCGTGTGACTTGTATTTCTGTTTCCAACGGAAACAAAAATACATACTTTATTCTAACAGATAAACAAGGAGATTGCAATATTTTTTTCAAAAGGGAGAGAAGGCGCGGCTCACAGTGCAAAAATGACGGCTCCCAGCACGGCGGAGAGGGCGATCAGTACAAGCGGGGACAGCTTTTTCCGGCGGATGCGTTTATAAATCACCTTGGTGAAAATGAGAAGGAGCATCAGAAGCAGCGCCGGAGCATCAAAGACGGCTCCTTCGGCAGCACGCACAGCCTTGTAGGTCATAAACACGCCGGTGGCGAGAATAATACCGATCATGGCGGGTTTCATGCCCTGCATAATGGCCTGCACATACTTGTTTTTGATGACGGTTTTGAGCAGACACATTAAGAGAAGAATCAGGACAAACGCAGGCAGCACCACGGAAAAGGTGGCAAGGAGGGAGCCGAAAAAGCCCGCCTGACTGCTGCCGACGTAGGTGGCGAGATTGACCATGATGGGGCCGGGGGTGCTTTCGCTCACGGCAATCATATAGCTGAGCGCCTCGTCGCTGAGCCAGCCGTAGCTGAGAACGATTTCGCGGATCAGGGGGATAGCGGCATATGCGCCGCCGAAGGAAAAGCACCCTACCTTCAGAAAACCGAGAAACAGATCAAGATAAATCATGCTTTACCTCCTTTCCTTTTCGCCAGGAAGGTGGTAAGGCTGATAAGCCCGCCCAGCAGCATGACGGCGATGGAAGAAAAGCGAATCGAAAGGAAGTTGATCATAAGCATTGCGGCGGCGGAGAGTATTACGATGCCGACAGGCAGCGGCTTTTTCTTCATCTTTTTGATCATGGTGATGCCCGCGTCGAGGATCAGCAGACCCACGCAGATCTGAATCCCCTTGAAGGCGTTGGCGATCAACGAGATCTCAAGGAAGCTGTCAAGGAAAAGCGAGATGACAAAAATAATGATAAAGGAAGGCAAAACAATGCCAAGCGTAGTGAGAACAGCCCCCGTCAGGCCTGCCTGCTGCCAGCCTACGTAGGTAGCGCAGTTGATGGCGATGGGGCCGGGGGTGGATTCGGCCACCACGGTGACGTTCATCATGTCATCGTGGGTGATCCACTTTTTCTTTTGTACGCAAATGTCTTCGATGACGGAGATCATGGCGTATCCGCCACCGAAGGTGAACAGACCGATCTTCATGAACGTGAGAAGAAGATCAAAAAGCAGCGCTCTTTTTTTCACGGAAAACTCCTTTGGTTTTTTTCCTATTTTATATGAAAATCTATTTTATGTCAAAGAAAAACCGGCAGGTTTCCTGCCGGTGCTTTTTCAGAACTGTCGGTTGATGATCCTGCCGAGGAACTCCCGGGTGCGGGGATGTTCGGGCGCGGTGAACAGCTTTTCGGGCGGCGCATCCTCTGCGATCACGCCCTGATCCATGAAGATCACGCGGCTGGCCACGTCCCGGGCGAAGCTCATTTCGTGGGTGACGATGAGCATGGTCAGCTTTGCCTGCGCCAGCTGCTGCATGACAGAAAGCACTTCGCCCACCATTTCGGGGTCAAGGGCGCTGGTGGGTTCGTCAAAAAGCAGTACCTCGGGATCCATGCACAGGGCGCGGGCGATGGCAACGCGCTGCTTCTGACCGCCGGAAAGCTGAGCGGGGCGGGCATTGCGATAGGGAGCCATGCCCACCTTTTCCAGATAGAAAACAGCCTTTTCTTCGGCTTCCTTGCGGGTGCGGTGCAATACGCGCATCTGCCCGATGACGCAGTTTTCCAGTACGCTCATGTTGGCAAACAGATTGAAGGACTGGAAAACCATGCCCACCTTGCTCAAAAACGATACGCGGCTCCGTTCGCTTTCGGTGTTTTTGCCGTGGAACAGAACAGTGCCTGCGGTGGGCTCTTCCAAACGGTTCAGGCAGCGCAGAAGGGTGGATTTACCCGAGCCTGAAGAACCGATGATGCAGATGATCTCGCCCTTTTCCACGGAAAAGGAGATGTCGCGGAGCACTTCGTGGTCACCGAAGCTCTTTTTGAGGCCGCTTACTTCAAGAATATGTTCCTGCATATTTTAGGCCTCCTTTGCATCACTGATGGTGATGGAGCTTTTGCTGTCCGACTGCGAACCGTAGATAGTATAGTTGTTTTTGCCGTCCATCCTGCGCTCGACCAGACGCAGAATACGGGTGATGGAAACGGTCAGCACCAGATAAATACAGGCGGTGATAAAAAATACTTCAAAATAACGCAGATAGGTGCCCGCGGCGGACTTGCTCATGAAGAACAGTTCGCCCACGGAAATGACGTTGAGGACGCTGGAGTCTTTGATGTTGACCACAAATTCATTGCCGATGGAGGGCATGATGTTGCGTACGGCCTGGGGCAGCACGATGCCCGTCATGCTCTGCCAGTGAGTCATGCCCATGGCATAGGCGGCTTCCTTCTGTCCCTTGTCAATGCTGATGATGCCGCCGCGAATGATCTCGGCCATGTACGCGCCGGTATTGACCGATACGATCACAACGGCTGCCACCATCACGGGCATGCGCAGATTCAGATACTGCATGGTGCCGTAGTAAATGATCATGGCCTGCACCATCATGGGCGTTCCGCGGAAGACTTCTATGTAGGCACCCAGCAGGAAATGGGCGATCTTCAGCGGGATTTTTTTATACACAGGATCGCGGCGCGATACGGGAACGGTACGCACAATGGCGACCAGCAGGCCGAGAAGAAAACCCAGCAGCGTGCCGGTCACGGCGATCATAAGCGTGATGCCTGTGCCTTTCAGGAACAGCGAGCCGTACTGGTTAAGCAAAAGCTCTACCCAGCCGAAGAAAGTAGCGGGCCTGACCATGTGAATCCTCCGTGACAGAATTTATCGTCGGTAATGTGTTTAATTATTCAGCGGCTGACGGGCAATGGCATCCAGCATCAGCTGCTCGCGGGCTGCCTGATCAATACCGTCCAGCGCGGCGTTGATCTTTTCAAGCAGCGGGCTGCCGATCTGAAGACCGATGGCGATGGCGGTATCGTCTTCGGAAGCGGTGAACCCCTGACCTTCCGAGAATTCAATAAAGGTCAGGTCGGGGTTGGCGGTCACGTCGGCCAGGGCGCCGGGACGCTCCGCCACATAGCCGTCCACAGCGCCGGCCTGCAGCGCCACCACCATGGCGGGGAAGGATTCCATAGGCATCATGTGGCGAACACCGGGGATCTGCTCCACCACGGTATCGTGGAGGGTGTTAAGCTGAGCGACAATGGCGGCGCCGCTCAGGTCGCTGAGGCTGGAGGCATTGGCATAAGCTCCGTCCTTGCGGACCACCACCACCAGCTCGCTCCGGTAATAGTGATCGGTAAAATCAAGGGTCATGCGGCGCTTGGCAGTGGGGCTCATGCCGGCGATGATGGCGTCAATGGCGCC
The DNA here is from genome assembly GCA_017549335.1 of Clostridia bacterium. Lineage (GTDB taxonomy): Bacteria > Bacillota > Clostridia > Christensenellales > Aristaeellaceae > SFMI01. The sequence goes on from JAFYVB010000036.1 coordinate 37,608, forward strand.
GCTCTGCACGGCCATGGGCAGACCGTCCCATTCGGTTTTGACAATGACAAGCTCCATGTTCAGCGCATCGGCGATCATGCGGGCGATCTGTACGTCGTAGCCGTCGGCGTAACCGCCGCCTTGAATGGCAACGGTATATTCACCGGGCTCGGCCTGCATCCAGTTGAAAGCTGCGTAGCCGCATTCCATGCCTACGCGCAGCGTGCCGTTGGTATCGGCGACGGCGGGGGAGAAGGAGACAAGCAGCATCAGTGCGAGCAGCGACGAGAAAATTCTTGCGGTCATTGTGGTGTCCTCCTTGTTTTTTGAAATGAAAAAGCGGTGAAAGCCATGCGCTTTCACCGCCTAAATACACCTTTGCCAAAAAGGAAAAAGGGCTTTAAACACTGAATAGCGCTCCATGGCTTTTGCCATGACAGTCAAGGCGATGTTCTCACCTTTCCCAACACAGTGTATATGCCGTATACCCTGCATTTCGGCGGCTTCCCCTTTTGGCTGCGATCGGTGCCCCGGCAGGGCTCCCGCAGCGTACTGATGTCGGCCGCGACCTCTATTCCGTTCATCGTTTTTAGATGAACTTGGAAATTACTATACACACGATATGTATCTTTGTCAAGAATAAATTTACACAGAAATGAAAATTATTTCAGCATTTCATCCATTTCGTCGATCAGCAGGTTTTCAAACCGGGTGCTGGTGGAATTGCGGCGCGTAATGAAAAAATAGCGGTAATGGACGATGTCGCCCGACGCCTGCCGCGCAACCAGATGATGCCTTTCAAGCAGGGAAGCGGGGAGGGGACTGGCGGTGATGTAGGCGTCATGCATACGCTCAAGCAGCAAAAGCACGCTGTCACGGCCGGATACAATGATGCTGCCCTGGGAATGGAGGGGCGTGCTCAGCTCGCTTTCAAACAGGCAGGGGGTTTCCTCCAGCGTGGATTCGAGATGAACGCGGGGATAGGGAATAAGCATTTCCTTGGTGATGACGGGAACGGAAGCGAGGGGATGATGCTTTGACATGAGCAGATGGTAGCGATAATGATCCACAATCTTATAATCCAGTTCCTTGCGGTTGAGCAGGCTGATCAGAGCAACCTCCTCATCCAGTCTGCAGCGGAAAAGACCCGCATCGCAGATGCTGTCCGCCACGGCTTCTATCACCGCTTGACGGGGCGCCTCCTTGAGGGAAAGGCGCAGCTTGGCGTCGGGATAATTGGCGTTGAGTCGTGCGCAGAAGCGGGAAAACAATTCGCTTATATAAATGGAGGGCATGGCGTAAAGGCAGTAACGGATCTGGGTGGAGCGGTCGGGGCGGTAAAGGGATTCCACCTTATCCACCTGCGTGATGATGCCGCGGGCGTACTGCAGAAATTCCTCGCCTTCGGGCGTAGGAATGACGCCGCGGGAAGAGCGGCGGAAAAGACGGATGTGCAAACCGTTTTCAAGTTCGCGGATAGCCTTGCTCAGATTGGGCTGGCCCATAAAAAGATTTTCGGCGGCCTGCGTGATCGAGCCCGTTTTTGCCACTTCCAATGCGTAGCGCAAATGCTGGATATTCATGAATCAAATGCTCCCGAAATATATTCAAAAATATATTACTATGTAAAAAAGAATATGTCAAGAAGGTCGTCCGGGACGCATATGCTCTTGGGAGGGGGGAATGCAATGTCTGCGATTGTTCACGGAATCCTGAAAACGGCGGGGGATGTTTTTTTGCAGACGCCCTGCGGCGGCGTATGCATTTTGTATATCATGATGGCGGCGGATTTTTTGACAGGATTGCTGTGCGCCATGCTGGGAAAAAGCTGCAAAACAAAAAACGGCAGTTTTACACTGCCGGTATTTCTGCGGGGGATACTGCGCAAAATATTGATGCTTTTGGTGGTTTTTCTGGCTTCGCTTCTGGACGGCCTTGCCCGCTTGCAGGGTGTTTTGCAGGGCACGGCCATTTGGTTTTACATTGCCAACGAGGGATTGAGCGTAACCGAAAACCTGATGGGCATGGGCGTTCCCATTCCCGCAAGAATGCGCAATCTTCTTTCGGGAGGCGTAAAGGATGAATAAAGGGAGGCTCTTTTTTCAAAAAGCCTCCCCATTGCAGCTTACTTGCCGCTCATCTGGCGCTCCTGCTGCTCGATCATGCGCTTTACCATATAGCCGCCGATGTAGCCGGCCTGACGGGAGGGCAGATCGCCGTTGTAGCCGGGCTTGAGGTTGATGCCCAGTTCGCTGGCGATCTCAAACTTCATGTTGTCCAGCGCCGCGCGGGCTTCGGGAACATTGATGTTGTTGGAATTGCCGGAGCTGTTCTGCTGGTTCTGGGTAACAGGGGCCTGATTCTGCTGATTGTTATACATGATGAAAATCTCCTTTTAGTTTTATTTGCCGGCCATTTGCTTTTCGGCCTGTTCGATCAGTCGCTTGACCATGTAGCCGCCCACGTAACCGTTTTCGCGGCTGGTGAGATCACCGTTGTAGCCGGGCTTGTAGTTGATGCCAAGTTCCCGGGCGATCTCAAACTTCATGTTGTTGAGGGCCTGACGGGCTTCGGGTACGTTGACCTGATTGTTTGAATTCTGAGCCATTTCCTTTCACCTCCTCATTTCGGTACACGGCTATTTTGACCCGATCAAAGAAAAATACCCTGGCAGTTTGTGCAAGCTTTCGGAAAAACAGGGTTTGAAATTTGCAACGGTTTAGAGTAAAATGCTGTTGCAGGAAATAGCGTTAAAACGGACGGAGGTCATTCAAAATGAAAAAACTGCGTCAGGCGATCATGGATCAGGGCAAGGGCATCGGCAGCGAGATCGTAAAAGTGGATATGTTTCTCAATCACCGTTTGGATTCGGCGCTGATTTTTGATATGGGCATCGAACTGGCAAAGTATTTCCGCAAGGATAAGCCGACGGTTGTTTTGACCGTGGAGGCCAGCGGCATCGCCGTGGCGCTGGCAGCGGCCCACTTTCTGAATGATATTCCCGTGGTGTTTGCCAAAAAGAGCACAGCCTCCAATCAGTCGGGGGATATGCTTACCGCTGTGGCGCATTCTTTTACCCACGGCAATGATAACTGTCTGCGCGTGGACAGGCAGTATCTGCCCAAAGGCAGCCGGGTACTGATCGTGGATGATTTTCTGGCCAACGGCCAGGCGGTGGAGGCGCTGATGAGCATTGCCGAGCAGGCAGGCTGCGATGTGATCGGCGTGGGCATCGCGGTGGAAAAGGGATTTCAGGAGGGCGGAAAACGGCTGCGTGAGCGCGGCGTGAATCTCAAATCCCTTGCTGTTGTGACGCAGATCAGCGACGGGAAGATTTCTTTGGCAGAGGAAGACTGACAAAAACAGGAAATGAAACGCCGGAATGCATGGATTCCGGCGTTTTTCCAAAAGTAAAATATGCCAATGCGGCAGGAAGAGGCTCCTTCGCGTCTTGCTAAATTCCGCTTGGGCTGTTATAATAAAGTGTATTGTCTTGTCCAATGTTAGTTTAAGGAGTAGACAGCATGGCTGATTTTTATGAAAACAATGAAAACAGAGCCGGCCGTAGTGACGCCGACAAGAGCTTTCAGGTAATGCCTGAAGGCTATGTTCGCCGCCGTCGTTCGGAACGCCATAAGGGAGAGGAAGCGGCTGTTGTTCTGCCCGGGCAGGAAACTGCCGACGTGCAGCAGACCCGCGTCATGCCTGTAGTGCGCAGACAGGAAACGGAAAGCGTGCAGGATGACCTGCAGCAGACCCGCGTGATCCCTACCCGCAAATATGCGGAAAACGATACGCCCTATCGCCGTCCTGTGCAGCAGGAAGCGGACGTACCCACTTACGGCGAGAGCGAGCGTTTCCGCGATAACCGTTATCAGGCCAATCGCGCCCAGCTGGAACAGGATCTGTATCCCGAAGAACAGAACGAATACAGCGACTATAACGATTACGATGATGATGAGCCGCCGCGCCGCGTGTGGCCCGTGATCCTCATCTGCATCCTGCTGGTGCTTATTCTCTTTGCCGCCGGCATCTTCTTCCTGCCCAAGTTCATGGCTCGTCCTGCGGATAACTCCGGTGTTGCGGGCGTGCTCTATTCCATCCGTGATTCCGCAGAGGATGCGCTGGAAATGGTGGGCATTAAGGAAGATCCTGCGCAGATCCATTTGTTCCAGACCGGCAATACCACCGCGACGGTTGGCAGCGAAATGAAGTTCAGCATCACCACCACCAAGGCGGTGGAGAACGTCCGCATTCAGGATGAAGCGGGCAATGAGCTGATCGGTTCCGTGCAGTGCAAGGATGCGCCCAGCAATACCACCTGGGTGGTTTCCGTGCGCTTTGATGCGCCCTACATGGGCAATGTGTATGCTGCCGTATGCGAAGACGGTACGTGGAATACGCTGGAAAACAGCCTGACGCTGTTGGTTGCCGCGCCCACGGTTCCGCCTACCCATACGCCTGAGCCTGCGCCGGCGGTTGTGATTGCTCCCACCGACGTTCCCGTGACGGTTATGCCTGCGACCGACGTGCCCGCGCCTGTGAGCACCGTGTTTGTTGTGCCTGCGACGGTGTTTGTAACTCCCACGCCCACCGTTGCGCCCACGGCTACGCCTACCCCGACGCCTACTCCCACGCCTACTCCTACGCCTACCCCCACTCCGACGCCCACCCCCACGCCCACTCCTACGCCTACTCCCACGCCCACGCCTGTGCCCACCAATACGCCCATGCCCGTTCTGACGGCTGACGCCTCTGCCAATGCCGATCCCGGCAAGCTGAGCCTGACGCAGAATGTGTACGTCAACGGCAAGAGCACAAGCAATCTGCAGCGTGAAGAAGCGCTGACCATGAATTCTCCGGAAAACTACGCAGCCGCCGATCTGGGCGTGTTTGCCTTCCGCAATAACAGCTTCCGCCAGAATGCCTCCTTCGGTACGGTGGAAGTGGAACAGGAAAAGCTTTCCATTGAATGGAAGTATGAGTTGGGCAGCCTGCGTACGGCAGACAACGGCACGCTTTACGGCGTTGGCTGGACGGGTCAGCCCGCGATTATCAAATGGCCCATTGAAGCACGTACCCGCTTCATGAACATTTACGAAGAAAAGCGCAATGTCAGCGCCATGAAGGAAGTTATCTTCGGCGCGCTGGACGGCAAGATTCATTTCCTGGATCTGAACGACGGTAAGCCCACCCGCGATGCCATCAAGCTGGGCTATCCCATCAAATCCAGCGTGGCTGTCAATACCGACGTTGTGCCCATGCTGGGCGTCGGTCAGGCCATTTCCAAGCTTTCCAACAAGACCGGCGATATCGGCTTCTATCTGTATAACCTGCTGGATGGCAAGGAGCTGCTCTTTATTAACGGCCGCAAGTCCAATTCCCAGAGTCAGTACGCCAGCAACGGTGCTTTTGACGGCTCCGCCATCTTCGATCGCAACGGCGGCGATACCCTGATCATCGGCGGTGAAAACGGCCTGATTTATACCGTGGGTCTCAATACCCAGTTTGATTATCTGGCAGATGAGCCCTCCATTACCGTCAAGAAGGAACAGACCGTTCTGAAAACCAAGTCCGCCAAGGAAAAGGACGCCAACGTAGGCGTTGAAACCAGCGTGGCCATGTATGATAAGTACATCTACTCCGCTGATACCTACGGCATTCTTCAGTGCATCGATTCCGACACCATGAAGGCTGTCTGGGCGGTGGACGTGGGTGATAATACCGACGCTGCCATTGCGCTGGACTTTGATAAAAACGGCGATCTGGGCCTGTATACCGGCAATACCTCCTATGCTCGTCTGAAGGGCAAGAACCCTGTGACCATCCGCCGTTTGGATGCACTGACGGGCGAGGAAGTATGGGCCTATGAGGTGAACTGCGTTTATAACGACGATCAGTTCTCCGGCTGCAAGGCCAGCCCTGTGATCGGTGAAAACGAGATCAGCGATCTGGTGATCTTCACCGTCAACATGACGGGCGACAAGAAGTCTTCCACCGTTTTCGCACTGGACAAAATGACCGGCAAGCTTCGCTGGAAGCACGAGATCGACAGCACAGCGATTTCGTCTCCCGTTGCCGTTTACAATGAAGATGGCGAAGCCTGGATCATTCAGGCCGATCAGTCCGGCCGTCTCTTCCTGATGGACGGCGCGACGGGCGACGTCCGCAACGTGCTTGACCTGAAGGGTGAAATTCAGGCCTCCCCTGCGGTATACATGGATATGCTGGTTATAGGCACCTGCTCCAAGGATAATGCCTATATGTACGGCGTTCGCATTCAGTGAGGAAATAATTGGAAAAGAGAAGCCCGAAGCGGCTTCTCTTTTCTCAAGATAAAGGAGTGTATTTCATGAATAAACGCTATCTGGTTGCGCTTGACCAGGGCACGACTTCTTCCCGTGCTGTGATTTTTACGGCGGAAGGCCGCATGCTGGGTGCTGCTGCCCAGGAATTCAAGCAGTATTATCCCAATCCCGGCTGGGTAGAGCATGATCCCGGCGATATTCTGGCTACGCAGATCGAATCCCTGCGCGCCGTTGTGCGCCAGACGGGCATCGACCCCTCCGAGATCGCCGCCATCGGCATCACCAACCAGCGCGAAACCACCGTGCTGTGGGACCGTCACACCGGCAAGTGGCTGCACAACGCCATCGTATGGCAGTGCCGCCGCACCGCTTCCTATGTGGAAAAGCTGCTTGCCGCAGGCCATGGCGAAACCATTCGCCAGAAGACCGGTCTGGTGCCCGATGCGTATTTCTCCGGCACCAAGCTGCAGTGGCTGCTGGATGAACTGGACGCCCGTGAAAGCGCTCGCAAGGGTGAACTGTGCTTTGGTACCATCGACAGCTTCCTTGCGTGGAACATGGTCAAGGGTCATCCCCATGTGACGGACGCCACCAACGCCGCCCGCACCATGCTGTTCAATATCCACACCCAGGAATGGGACGATGAACTGCTTGAAATGATGGATATTCCCCGTCAGCTGCTGCCTGAAGTCATCGACAGCTCCCATGTGATCGGTATGCTGGATGACGATATTCTGGGCGTTCCGATCCCTGTGGCTGCCATGGCGGGCGACCAGCATGCTTCTCTCTTCGGTCAGGCCTGCTTTGAAAAGGGCATGGCGAAGAACACCTACGGCACGGGCTGCTTCATGCTGATGAACGCCGGCGATGAATTCAAGCTCAGCGAAAACGGCCTTTTGACCACGGTGGCATGGCGCCTGAACGGCAAACCCACCTATGCGCTGGAGGGCAGCGTGTTCATGGGCGGCGCCACCATTCAGTGGCTGCGCGATGAAGTGAAATTTGTTGAAAAGGCCAGCCAGAGCGAAGCGGTGGCTACCTCTGTTCATGATACCGACGGCGTATATCTGGTGCCCGCCTTCACCGGCCTTGGCGCGCCCTATTGGGATATGTATGCCCGCGGCACCATTTTCGGCATGACCCGCGGCACGGGCCGTGCGCAGATCGTCCGCGCCGGTCTGGAGAGCATTGCCTATCAGAGCCATGACCTGTTCAAGGCCATGGCCAGGGATATCGGCAGCGAGCCCACTGTTCTGCGTGTGGACGGCGGCGCTACCGCCAATGATTTCCTGATGCAGTTCCAGGCGGATATCATCGATACCGCCATTCAGCGTCCCGCTGTGCTGGAAACGACGGCGCTGGGCGTTGCCCTGATGGCTGGTCTGGCGGTTGGTGTGTACACCAATCTGGAGGAAACGGCCAGCGGCTGGCATGTAGAAAAGCAGTTCTTGCCTGAAATGGACGCGGCTGAGCGCAAGGAAAAGGTTCGCGGTTGGAAGCGCGCCGTTCGTGCCGTGCTGGCGTGGGCCAAGGACGAAGATTAACTGATAAAAAATCAAAGGGAACGCTTTGCGTTCTCTTTTTTTTATTGTAATATGTCTGCAGCATCATATCGCCCCGGCGGCTGCGAAAGGAGCCATTGCGCACATCTGAGCGCGCCTCTTGCGAATATGCTGCGGTTTTCGGCGGTGTGGAGCAAAATAAGGTGCTCATCCTGTCCGTAAAAGCCCGCTTCATGGCTGCCGCAAAGCGAGCCGCCGCGCAGGGCATGAAGGCCGATCTCCTGCTTTTCCCGCTTTTGAAGGGCGGTATAGCGTCCGTAAATGGGCTTGGAATCGGGGGAAGACAGGGCGCTTAACAACATCAGAGCGGTGCCGCCCGGGGCATCTGCCTTTTGGTTGTGGTGTCGCTCGATGATCTCGATATCAAAATCGGGCAGATAGGCTTTGGCCTGCATGCAAAGCTTTTTGAGCGCTTGAATGCCGAGGCTGAAATTGGCGGATTGCAGCAGGGGAATGCTGTGTGCGGCGGCGTTGAGCATCTTTTCATGGGCAGATTCAAGGCCGGTGGTGCCAACAATAAGCGGCAGATTCTGTTCCAATGCAAAACGAAGGGTCTGCATCAGATGCGCAGCGCGGGAAAAATCAATGATCATATCGGCTTTTTCATGGCATAAAGCATAGGAGGAGTAGAGCGGAAAATCGCTCTGCTCCTCCGTTTTTACATCGATGCCCGCGACGGGCTCGAAACCGTATTCACGGCTCAAGGTAGCTGTTTCTTTGCCCATGCGACCGGCGGCGCCGGAAATGATCAGCTTTCTCAATTCGGGAGCAGCCCCTTTTCATTCATTGCTGCCCATAGTATGCGTCGGTTTTCCTCTTTCATGCGTACAAGGGGAAGCCGGACTTCGCTGCTACATAGCCCGCACAGCGCCAGCGCTTCCTTGACGGGCACGGGGCTGGTTTCGATAAACAGCGCGTCGGTCAGTTCTTTCAAATGCTTTTGCCGCGCTTCGGCGGCGGCAATATTGCCTGCGGCAACGTCGCGGAAGAGCTTGACGGTCTCTGCGGGAATGAGATTTGAAAGCACGGAGATCAGCCCCATGGCGCCCAGCCGCAGCGCGGAGCAGTTCAGCTCATCGCTGCCGCAGTAAAGGGGAAGGGGACAGGCGCGCAGCATTTCGGCAATGACGTTCAGGCTGCCGCCTGCTTCTTTGATGCCGCAGATGTTGGGGTGGTGCGACAGCTTTTCAACGGTGGCGGGCTGCATGGTCATCCCCGTTCGGGAGGGGACGTTATAGAGAAGAACGGGCAGCTTGCTTTCCGAGGCGATGCGCTGGAAAAATACAACCAAGCCTTCCTGTGTCGTTTTGTTGTAATAGGGGGTGACGCACAGCTGGGCGTCGGCGCCCAGATCATAAGCGATTTTGGCCTTTTCCAGCGTATGAGGCAGATGGTTGCTGCCTGTGCCGGCGATGACCTTAACACGTTGGTTGATCCGTTTGATGCAATGGCGCAAAACCAGCGTCCATTCTTCGTCGGACAAGGTACTGGGCTCGCCTGTTGTGCCGCAAATCAAAAGCGCCGGAACGCCTGCTTCGATTTGTCTTTCGATGAGTACGTCCAGCGCTTTGAGATCCACCTTGCCATTTGTAAAGGGTGTGACCAGTGCCGTGCAGACGCCGGTGAACACAGGATTTAAGGACAAAGCGGTCCCTCCTTATGAAATTGTGGAGACGATCAGATACGGTGCTTGATATAGCCCGCCGCGCACAGGTATTCGGCGCTCAGCACGCCGCCGCCCGCCGCGCCGCGAAGCGTATTGTGGGACAGGCAGACAAAGCGGTAATCAAACAGGCTGTCTTCGCGCAGTCTGCCGATGGTCACGCCCATGCCGCGCTCAAAATCGCGGTCAAGCTTGGTCTGGGGGCGGTTATCCTCCTCGAAATACTTGAGGAAGGGCGTGGGCGCGGAGGGGAGCTTCAGCTTCTGCGCTTCGGTTTCCCAGTTGGCCCAGCGAGCCTTGATCTCATCCATGGTGGGCTTTTTCTTGAAGGTAACGCTTACAGCCGCCATATGACCGTCGCTGACGGGCACGCGCAGGCACTGGGCGCTGATGACGGGCTCCGCGGCATGAACGATGGCATTGCCTTCTTCGTTGACCTTGCCCCAGATCTTCAGCGGTTCCTGCTCGCTCTTTTCTTCCTCGCCGCCAATGTAGGGTATGACGTTGTCGACCATTTCAGGCCAGGTATCAAAAGTTTTTCCTGCGCCGCTGATAGCCTGATAGGTGCAGACGCTGATTTTTTCAATGCCGAAATCCAGCAGAGGAGTCAGCGCGGGCACATAGCTCTGGATGGAGCAGTTGGGCTTAACGGCTACAAAGCCGGTATCCGTGCCCAGACGCTTTTGCTGGGCGGGGATAATGCGGGCATGGTCAAAGTTGATCTCGGGGATCAGCATGGGAACGTCGCTCACCAGACGGCAGGCGGAGTTGTTGCTGACTACGGGCGTGCCCGAGGCTGCATATTTTTCTTCCAACTCGCGGGTAGCGGCCTTGTCCATGGCGATGGCGCAGAAGACGAAATCCACCAGCGCGTTCATGCCGTCGATATCGTAAGCGTCACGCATTTTCATCAGCCGCATTTTTTCGGGAACGGGGCAGTCAAAGGCCCAGCGGCCGCCCAGTGCTTCTTCATAGGTTTTGCCGGTGCTGCGGGGGCTGGCTGCCAGCGCGGTTACTTCAAACCAGGGGTGATCGTTCAAAAGCATGGCAAAACGCTGACCCACCATTCCGGTAGCGCCGATGATGCCGACTCTGTATTTTTTCATAAAAATCCCTCCGACATATCTTATGCGGCAGATGAAAAACTGCTGCGGATAAACCGATGGTAGCACGCGGAAATGACAAAGTCAACCGATTGCAGAAAGCAGAGCAGAAAAAGAACGAAAATTATCTGAAACGCAGGGCGCGCTTGACGGAAAGACGGAGTTTTTGCCACAAATTAAGCCTTTCTTCCAGCGCCTGATAGATATCTTTCATGGAATCTGACATTTCTTTTCTCACGCTGTGACGTCCGTAGCGGATCGAAGATACCGTTTCTGCAGCTTCTGTCATATGCATTCCCAGCGTTCTTTCGGCGCGGGCGGCAAACTGAAGAGGCGTTTCTGCAGGAAGAGGTGCGCAGCGCAGAATGCCCATGCACAGCAGGGAGGCATACCAAAGAATGAGGAAAGCCTGTGTGTCTGTGGATGCTTTTTGCGCGCGAAGCATGGGATGGGTGGAACGGATGCGCCACGCCAAAAGCAGGATCAGAGCGATCAGCAGCAAGAGCAGCAGCCACGGAAGCGGCGGTTCACTGTCCGCAGGGGGCGGCGTCTGTTCAGGTTCCGGGGTCGGCGTAGCTTCGGGCGGCTCGTTTTCGGGTTCGGGGGTCGGCGTTTGCTCGTCCTGAACGGGCGGCTCGGGGGTGGGCGTTGGCGGCTGCGACTGAGGCGGCGGGGGCGTGGGCGTCTGGAAACCGGACTGCGGCGGCGTATTTTCGTTGCTGCGATCCGGCTCGTCAACGGCTGCGGTGGCGTCAAAGGTGATCCAGCCTACGCCGTTCAAATATACTTCGGTCCACGCATGGGCGTTTTTGCCTGTTACCGTGGCAATGCCGCTTCCGTCGGGCCTTGCGACGTACCCTTCGATATAGCGGGCAGGCAGGCCGGCAATGCGGCACAAAACGGTCATTGCCGTGGCAAAATAGGTGCAGTACCCCTTTTTCTCGGCCAGCAGGAACCAGGCTGCAAAGTCAACGGATTGCGGCGGCGTCTGCACGTCCAGCGAGTAATCATAATGCGTTTTGAGATAATCGCGGAGGGCGACGGCTTTTTCCCATGGTGTGGTACAGCCGCGGGTGGCAAGGGCGGCGATGTCGAAAATTTCTTTCTGAATATGGGAGGGCAGACGGGTGTACAGTTCACGCATCTGTGCATACTGCGGATCGGGAGCGTAGGCGTTTGCCTTGACCAGCATGGCCATGCCGGCATCGGTGGCTTTCATGGGCAGATAACGCACGGCATAGGTATCGTTTGGTTGCAGATTGCGGGTGATGAAAATTTCGGTGCTGTCATTGAAATAGCCCACCATATTTTCACCGAGCGAAAGCGCTCTCATGCGCTGGGGAACAAAGACAGTGCTTGCGCTGCCTGTCAGCATGGTGACGGTCAGCTGCTTTTCCTCCTGTGCGGAGAGCAGCGGATAATCCATTTCAAACAGTTTGGCGCGCAGGGATTTGTTATGCGCTGCCTCCCAGCCGCGGCGGGTATCGCCGATAGAGTCATACCATGCGCCGCCGGTGTAGGTATCAAGCACGGTGCCGCGCAGATAGGCGGTTTCCGAGGTTTCCACGCGCATGACCTTATGATCATTGGGCGACACTTTTCCGCCCAGCTGGGAATTGCCCATGGGCATCCAGCCGTCACTGGCCAGCGTATAGCGTGCGCGCTCTTCGGTGAAGAAAAGATGATCGTCTATGTAGTTTTTGATGTTTTGCGCAGCTTCTGCCATTTTGGGATGCACGGTACCCTCTTCGGGGGCGATCAAAAGCGCCAGCAGGCAGAAAACAAGGGCGATGGGCAGCGCCAAAGGCGTGAGCGTGCGGGGCGTATGCACCTCGGATACTTTTTCGTAGCTGTGAGAAAAGGCGTAGTGCAGCGCAAGGGCAGGCAATACGGGCAGCATATACAGCGCATATTGCTGGATGCCCAATACCGATACTTCGGTCAGCAGCAGGAGAAAAATGAAAAACGGTGAGAAAGAATCACAGTCGGGCGTTGAAACAACGTAGGCCAACAGAGAAAGATAAACGGCCAGCTGCACACACAGTACGTTGCTGTACAGTGCCAGCGCGGGAGAAACCTTTGAAAAGGCAAGGGCAAGGATCTGCACGACCGCCACGGAATCGTGAAGGAAGCCTGCGCCGAAAAGGAACATGGCGGCCTGCGAAATGAAAAATACAAAAACAGCCCAGCCCAACAGCTTTTTTCTCAGCGACAGGACGCCGAAAAATACGCTCAGTGCGCTGCACAGAAGGATATATCGCGGCAAAAGAAAGGAGAGATTGGCAGCACACAGCTGCGGCATGCCCATACCCAAAGCCCAAAGCAGGGCGGAGATTGCCCGCAGCGCAGCGCCGTATACATTTTTAAGCGGGCGTGACATAGCATACCTCCACAAGACACTGCTGCAGCTGCATGACCAAGGGCCTGTCCTCTTCGCTGTCGGGCGTGCGGGTGATCAGATAGACGCGGGCGTTGGGACCCATCCGGCGGATGTGGGAAATGCCTTCCACGATATTTACGTCAAGATGGGTTGTTACAATGACCGTAGCTCCTGTCTGGCGCATACGGCGCAGTTCCAGCCGCAATACGCGGTCGAAGGAAAGCTCTTCCTCAAAGGTCTGGCAGGCCAGCATTTCCTGCAGGCGGGGCAGGTCTTCTGTTTGCTTGGAGTAGAATTCCTGTGCCCTTGTGCCGTACAGCGGCATACGCACGGGGGAATGCCCTTTCAGCTGCATGCTGATCACCGAAAGCGCCGTTTCGCACAGCGTATCGCGAAGAGTAAGGGCTTCTTCGGTATCATGGGCATTGGGACGGCTCAGATCCAGCAATACCAGCGTATCGGGGGGAGCCGGCATTTCAAATCTGCGGACGATCAGCTCTTTTTTACGGGCGGAGAGCTTCCAGTGGATGCGCTTGAGGGCGTCGCCCGTGCGGTAAGCGCGGGTATCCTCGGGGGAGGCAAGATCCTCGGAGGTGCGGTTCTGCAGCGCTTGCCCGTCGTCGTTTGAATAAAAGCGGAGTTTTTCCACGTCAAAAGCGCGGGGCAGCACCATCATTTGGCAGCTGTCCGCGTTTTTACGGCGAATGCGGAAAAGACCGAAAATATCGTAAAAAGCGTACTGGGTGATCTCTGCGGAAAACACGCCTACATGCTGGGTAGGCAGCGCAACGGCGAAAGTGATTTCTTCCCGGCGGGAAGGCTGCTCGTCATAATGATAGACGGCGTCGCCTACTTTTACCGAAATCTCCACCGGATAAACGGGCAGAAAACCGCGCTTTCCCACGGTGATGAGCATGCTTTCTTCATCGCCTCTGGGAATACGGCTGTTTTCCATCCGGCAGGAAACGGTCAGCGAGCGCTTTGACAAAAGCACGCTGATCAGTCCGTAAATCAGCGCAAGCAAGCCAAACAAGGCAGCCAGATAAAAGATCCGGTTGCCCAGCGACATCCCGTAGACCAGTGCGGACAGGGACATCACAAGGATGGTGCGTCCGCGCCCCGTCACGGAAGCTTCACGGGTACGGGAACGCTTGAAAGAAGGGACAGAAGGATCTGCTGCGGAGAATGTCCCTTCATGCGTGCCTCGGGAGAAAGAATCAGACGGTGGGAAAGCACGGGTAGCGCCATGCGCTTGACGTCATCGGGAAGGATATAATCCCGGCCTGCCAGTACGGCGCAGGCCTGGGCGGCACGGATCAGCGCGATGGCGCCGCGGGGCGATACGCCCAGCAGCAGCGAGGGATGATTGCGGGTATGGGCGGCGATCTGCGCCACATAGGAGCGCACTTCGCGGCTGCAGTACACCTGCCCCACCGCTTCCTGCATGGCGAGGATATCCGCCGTGCCGCATACGGGAGAAAGCGTCTGCAGGGGAGAAACCTGACCGGAATAGCGCTCCAGAACGTCCATTTCCTCCTCAATGGAGGGATAGCCGATGGCAATGCGCAGGAAAAAACGGTCCATCTGCGCTTCGGGCAGAGGATAGGTGCCTACAAAATCCACCGGGTTTTGGGTAGCCAGCACCATAAAAGGACGGGGCAGGGGATGGGTAACGCCGTCCACAGTGACCTGTCCCTCTTCCATGACCTCCAGAAGGGAGGACTGGGTTTTGGGCGAGGTACGGTTGATCTCGTCCGCCAGTACGATCTGACTCATGACGGCGCCGGGCTTGAATTCCATTTCACCCGTCTGCAAAGAGGGCATGGTAAAACCGGTGATATCGCTGGGCATAACGTCGGGCGTAAACTGAATGCGCTTGAAGGAACAGGCCAGCGAGCGCGCCAGCGCCGCAGCCAGCGTGGTTTTGCCAACGCCCGGCACGTCTTCGATCAGCACATGGCCCTTGCACAAAAGCGCAATGAGCGCCAATTCGATGGCCTCATCCTTGCCGACGATGACCTGACGGATGTTGCGCTGCAGGGAATATACGAGAGAACGAACCTGATTTTGTTGCATAATGGCTCCTTGATCGGTGAAAAAAGTACAGTTTGTTTCGCTTACAGTATACCCCGAAAGCGCGATTTTTTCAATGTTTCCGCCTTTTTTGCGAAATATTTACAAAGTTTTGCCCTTTCTTGCCTTTTTTTCTGCCTGATACAAAGAAAAGTATAATTGTTTTGCGTCTTTTCTTTGTTATTTGGCGCAAAATATGTTATAATGTTTTTTGTATTATGCCCATTGGAGGTTTTACTATGTTTGGACGCTTGATGAACAGTTATTATTACGGAAAAAGCGGAAAAGGCGATTATCGCAAAGAGGATCTGCCCAAGAACCGTTGGCAGCTTTTCTGGGAAATGCTGCGCGTACGCCTGTCGGGTATCTGCCGTGTAAACCTGATGACCTGCATTTTGTGGATTCCCATGATGCTGGTGATCATGTCGTTGCTGATCAACCCCATTGTTTCCGCAAATGATATTAGGCCTGTGGCGGATGAGGCAACGGGAAACAGCTACATTGCGCTGGTATACGATCCGGTGACCAATGAAGCGGGCGAAGTGGTTTCCGAAGGGCTGATCACTCCTCTGAGCGGTGTGATGTCCACGTTCTTCCTTTTCCTGTTTCCCTGTATTCTGATCACCGGCCCTGCGCAGGCGGGCATGGCTTATGTTATGCGCAACTGGGCGCGTGACGAGCATGCTTTCCCCTGGTCTGATTTTAAGGATGCGGTGAAGGACAACTGGAAGCAGGCCCTGGGCATCTCCGCCATCACCGGCCTTCTGCCATATATCGTGTATGTGGCCTACAATTTCTATTCGCAGATGCAGACAGACAAAGGCATGTTCTTTATGCTGCCCCAGATGCTGGTGATAGTAGTGGCTGTCGTGTGGATTCTGGCGCTGGTCTTCTTCTATCCGCTGATGGTCAGCTACAGAATGTCTTTCGGTCAGCTGATTAAAAACGGCTTTGTGCTGGCGATCGGCCGTCTGCCCTTTGTTATCGCCATCCGTGCAGCAGCGCTGTTGCCCGCGATTATTGCCATTGCCGTTATGTTCCTGTCCAACTCCTGGCTGTATGCTCTGCTGGCCCTGGCTGCCTACTACATCTTCATTGGCAACGGCCTGAGCCGCTTTATCTTTGCATCCTTCACCAACGGCGTGTTTGATAAATTTATCAATTCCCACATCGAGGGCGTTCAGATCAACCGCGGTCTGGCGCAGGAAGAGGAAGATGATTTTGAGGAAGAAGAGGAAGAGGATATGCCTTCCGCCAATCTTCCCCAATAAGAGGACGCAAACAGGCGCATACTGCTATGCGGAGGTGATAAAATGCATCCGCATAGAGAGGAAATGTATTTGAAATACCGCGCCGCGCAGGAACTCGGATTGATGGATAAGCTTTTGCGTGTAGGCTGGGCCGGGCTCTCCGCCAAGGAAACGGGGCGTGTGGGCGGTATGGTCAGGCAGATGAAAAAAGCGGGAAAGGAGCCGTAAAATGTACACAGCGTTTGCCTCGGTTTATGACCGGCTGATGGATAACGTGGATTACGATAAGTGGGCGCAGTATTATGCGCATCTGCTGGCAGTATCCGGCATAAAGCGCGGCCGCGTATGCGAATGCGCCTGCGGCACGGGCTCCCTGACGCTTCGGCTTGCAAAGCTGGGATATCAGCTGACGGGCGTTGATCTGAGTCAGGAAATGCTCTCCGTTGCGGCGGATAAAGCCAGAAAAAGCGGTGTGACGGTGCCCTTTGTCAAGCAGGATATGTGCAACCTTACGCTCCACCGCAGACAGGATGCCATCCTTTGCACCTGCGACGGGCTGAATTATTTGTTAAAGCCCGAAAAGGTGCGTAAATTTCTGACAGCGGCTTATCGGGCGCTTATGCCGGGCGGCGTGCTGATCCTGGATATTTCAACGCCTTATAAGCTTGAAAATATTCTGGGAAACCGCACCTTGGGCTGTCAGGATGAGGACGTCAGTTATGTCTGGCAGAACACATGGCATCCCCGCACACACACGGTGGATCTCAATTTGTCCATCTTCGTGAAAAATGAAGAGGGCAGCTACGCACGCTTTGAGGAAAAACAGACCCAGCGGGCGCATACCATGGAAGAAATGAAAAAATATCTGGAATACACCGGATTTACAGCAATACGCTTTTACGGTGATCAAACAAAACGTGCCCCCAAAGAAAACGAAGTGCGCTGGCACATCCGTGCCGTAAAGCCAAAGGAGAAAAAATGATCAACCATCCTTTTCAGGAACGCGACGCCCTGCTGCGCATGACCGTATGCGGCGGTCAGGCAAGAGTTCTTTTGATGCGTACCACGCAGATGGCCCAGAAGGCGGGCGATCTGCATAATGCCTCCGACGTGGCCATCGCCGCCATGAGCCGCCTGATGACGGGCACGGCCATGCTGGGTGTGATGCTCAAGGAGGATACCGCCAATACCACCGTGATTGTGGACGGCGGCGGCCCCGGCGGCCGCATGACCTGCGTTGCCCACGGCGGCAGTGTGAAAATCAGCATGATGAATCCCCAAATGGAGCTGCCTGCCCTTGCGGACGGCAGACCCGACGTAGCCGGCCTGATCGGCAAAAACGGTACGCTCACCGTGATCCGTGATTACGGCGTGGGCGAGCCCTACATCGGCAAGACCGAATTGATCTCCGGCGAGCTGGGCGAGGATTTCGCAGCGTACTATACCTCCTCCGAGCAGACGCCCTCCATCGTTTCGCTGGGCGCCATCGTTCATGAGGGCATGGTGCTCTCCGCCGGCGGCGTGCTGGTGCAGGCATTGCCCGGCTGCAGCGCCAAAACGCTGGAAATGCTGGATATGCGCGCCATGCTGTTCTCCGGCATCAGCCGCGATCTGTTTGAAGATCCGCTGGATGAGCTGGCCGACCGCTGGTTCAAGGATATGGATATGGTCAAACTGGGCCGTCAGCCCTTGGAATACCGCTGCGACTGCAGCCGTGAAAAGGCGCTCAGGATGCTCAAAACCGTGGGCCGTCAGCAGCTGCTGGAAATGCTGGAAGAGGATCACGGCGCGGAAATGACCTGCCATTTCTGCCATACCACCCATACGTTCAATGAAGACGATCTCAAGGCGCTGCTGAGCAGCGGTATGAATTGATGCGGCAGGAGGAATTCATGCCCAATATCGTATCGCTGGATATGCCCTCCGCCTACTGGAAGGAGAAGGCGCAGCGTGCCCGCCGTGCAGGGGATCTGGATGAGGCTGTCCGGCTGTTTCGTGCCGCGCTTCGCAAGAAGGATGACGCACCGACCCGCCGTGAGCTGGCTGAAGTATATGCCGATATGCGCTCCTATACCGTTTCCTGCCGGCTGTACCTCAAAAATCTGGCCCTTGACGCCAACGATTCCGACAGCCTGTACGGCCTTGCCCGCAATTATTCCCTGATGGGCGATGAAAACGGCATGGCAGACCTGCTGGATATGTATCTGCGCATGGCGCCCTGCGGCGAAAAGGCGGATTCTGCACGGGATATTCTGTGGCGTTTGCCCAGAGCCGAAAAGGAGAAAAAGCGCACCCGCCGTGCGCGGACGCTGTATTATCACGCGCTGGACAGAATGCATTCCACCGATGAAGCCTACAAAACGGCAAAGAAGTCGTGGAAGCGCGGGCATTTGCCCGAAACGGCGCAGTTGCTCAGTGAATTGTATCTTCGCCGCGGAAACGCCGAAAAAGCACGGATCTATGCAGCCCATGCCGCCCAGCAAATGCCGGGAGAAGTGCCCGTGCGCCTGCTTTTGGCAAGCGCCCTGCATGTGGAAGGCATGGAGCACGCCTGCCGCAGCGCCTTGCAGGAAGCGGCAAAGCGCTGTGAGACCCATGCGCAGACCGCGCTTTTCTGCCAGCAATGCATGATGCTGGGCTGTGCGGATATCGCAGTGGAACAAATGGAAGAACGCGCTGCAAAAATGCCGGGAAGCGCCGAAACGCTGCTTTTGCTGGCGCTGTCATTGCGGGCTTTGGGCGGCGCGGAGGATCGCGTAGAGAAGCTTTTGCACACGATTGCCGCTATTGACGAAGAAGATCAGCTGGTGCGCGCCATGATTGAAGTGCCTCCGGAAGAAGGGGAAAGCGATCAGGCGCATTCCCTCCGGCTTTTGCGCTATATGAGCGAAAAGCTGCAGATCGATGAGGCTGCCGAAAAGGACGCGGAGCTGATGCATACAGAGCTTTTGCGTCTGATGCGCGTACCGCTGCCGGGGGTCAAGGAGTTTGCCATTCGCCTGATGCTGAGGCTGGGGGATGAAGAAGCCCTGCGGCTTGCGCTGGTGGAGGATGATCTGCCCTCGCCTGTGATTTCTTCCATTCTTGCGGCGCTGAAGAAAATGGGTTCGCCCATGCCGTGTTTTGCCAAAATGGAGGGCAAGCTGTGCCTGCTTCCGCCGCGCACCCGCCCGCCCTATGACGCTGACCTTCACGGGCTGTTGCGCAGGCTTCTGTGTAAGCTCAAGGGGGAAGCTGATCTGCATCTTATGATCCGCTGCGTGCCCGAAGCATGGCGCACATTGCCCGAAAGCGCGAAAAAGCATTATGCCCGGGAAAAGGATGACGTATGGCTCAGCGCCTTTGCGGCCTATGTGCATCTGCGGAGCGGCAGGATGGAAGAAGCGGAAAAATGGATTGATCAGAGCAAACGCCCGCTGCGTACGGGCAGAGCATATATGCAGCTTGTCAGGAGGACAAAAACCAATGAAGTGCATTGATTTTGACAAGGCATTTTCCATGTTCGCGATGAAGTGGTTCAAGGATCATGCCAAGGACTATAAGAATTACGACGCCATGGAAGCAGCCATGCCCGACGTGTATGCCGTTTTTCTGGATACGCCTGCCGATTTTCTGGCGCATCAGAAGCCCGGCGAGTATTTTGAAGCGTATGACGACGCCAAGATGCTCATTGACTGGATGGAGGACTACTTCAAGCAGCGTGTGCCCGTGCCGGATATGCTGCTCAACCGCATCGTAACGCTGGGCGAAGACGCTGAGCGCCGTTTGGTTGCCATGCTCAAAAAAGAGCGCACCCCGCAGGAAGCGCGCATGACCGCGGTATCCCTGCTGCAGGAGCTGGTCAGCACCCAGCCTATGGATCTGTACATTGAATGGCAGAAAAACCGTCAGGCCGATGACGAACTGTGCGACGCGGCGGCCGAAAGTCTGGCGCAGATGGGCACACAGGCTGTTGAGGCCATGCTCAAAGCGCTGCCCGAGTGCAATGATTTCGGCTGCGAGGCGCTGTGCGGTGTGTTGTCCTATTATCCCGATGAAAGCGGCGAAGTGCTGAAGCACCTTCTCCGTCTGATCCGCAAGGAGAATGCCAATATCGCTGTGCTGGCGGGCTATCTGGGCCGTCTCGGCGATGAAAAAGCGCTGGAAACGCTGATTGAGCTGTCCCTTGACGGCGACGTTTCCTACCTCGATTACATCGAGCTGCGCTCTGCCATTGAGACGCTGGGCGGCGATGCTCCCGAGCGTGAATTTGACGAAAGCGATCCCGAATACGAGGCGATGGCACGGCTTCAGATGCCCTTCCACAAGAACAATGCGGAAGCGGATGAAGATCCCGATTCTCCCGATGCGCCTGAAATTCCCGACGGACCTGTGGATGGAGAATATCTGCAATGATCTGTGAACGCTGCAGAAAAGAAGCGACAAACGGCGCGCATATGTGCCCGCACTGCGGTGCGCCGCTGCGCCCTTCCAGGGGGCAGAGCGGTTCTGCCGCCATGCGTCAGGGCAGAACCTACGAGCCGACGCCGGTGTATCAGCCGCCGGTCGATCCCGAAAACGTGCTGCAGGATACGCTCAGCGGCAGCCGTTATCATGCGTCCGAAAATCCTTCCCGTCAGCAGCGGGAACGCCGTGCGCAGCCTGCCCGATCCCAAAGCAGGCGCCATGTGTCCCGTCACGCCCGTGCCGCCGTTACGGCGAAGCAGGGCAAGAATGCCATGAACCGCAGCGTCAATACCGCTATGCTGATTGCGGTGCTGCTTTGCATCCTCATGATTGCGGCGGTGGCGCTGTTTATCGTGGCCATCCGTACGACGCCGGGGCATATGTTCCTGATGAACGCCGTACAGGGGGATGAAGAGAAGGAAGCAAAGGTCGTTGTGATGATCGGTGAGGAAGCGGCAGCCAAAACGCTGTGGAAGATTGGCACCGATCTGATCGACCAGGGCTATATCGACCGATCCATCGAAACCTATCAGCGCGCCTATGAAATGTATCCCGATATTGACGGGCTGTATGAGTATCTGCTGATGCTGGCGGAAGCCTATGAAGCGGGCGGCAGAATGAGCGACGCTGAGGGCGTATATCATCAGCTGTATACGCAGGTGGATAAAAAGAATCCCATGGCCTATCGCTATGCCATTTCCATCATGATGGATCAGGAGCGTCTGTTTGAAGCCACTGACCTGATGAAGCTGGCTTTTGAGAATACGGGCGAAATGAGCTTTAAATCCCAGCGTGATCAGCTGGTGCCCCAGGCGCCTACCGCTTCTCTGAGCGCAGGCCAGTACAAGATCGATCAGGTCACCGAGCTGCTCTCGCCTCA
The DNA here is from genome assembly GCA_017549335.1 of Clostridia bacterium. Lineage (GTDB taxonomy): Bacteria > Bacillota > Clostridia > Christensenellales > Aristaeellaceae > SFMI01. Next base: position 59,252 of record JAFYVB010000036.1, read on the forward strand.
GGGATACGATATTTATTATCTGATCAACGATACCGAAAGCGAGCTGCCCGAAGGCGGCAGGCTGTATACCGATCCCATCAAAATGCCGGAAGGCACGTATAATATCCGTGCCGTGTGCGTATCAACTGCGCTGATCAGCGATGAAGTGACCATCAAGTACACGATTTCGCTGCCTTCGCCCGGTGCGCCGAAAGCCAGGCTTGCCCCCGGCGAGTATGACCGCCAGCAGCGCGTTTATCTGTACGCGGTGGATGAAAACGGCAAGCAGAGTACGCTGGAAAAAGAGAAGCTGACCGTCTATTACACCATTGACGGCACGGTGCCCAACAGCGATTCGCCCATTTATACCAATGAAGGCATCCTGCTGCCCGGCGGTCGCGTGAAGCTGCGCGCCGTATCGGTGAATGAGCACGGCAAGGTATCCAACGAGCTGCTGATGGAGTATCGCATCAACGTGAAGTTCAAGAATTTCTTCCGCGATACGGAGGATCAGTTCAAGAACTTTACCGTGGGCAAGACCACTTATGAGCAGTTCAGGAAGACCTATGGCGCAGGCGAGGCGGAAGAGATCGCCGACAGCAATGTGATCAGCGGAAAGGCCATCAAGGTAACCTATGACTGGGGCGAAGCGCGTTTTGTCAAGGATGGCGAAGGGCTGTATTACGTCCGCACCAACGCTTCTTCCATGACGGGACCGCGCAATTCCAAAGTGGGTATGGAGCTGGATGACCTTACGGCGCTGTTCCGCGATATGGGTCAGGTGGCCAATGCAAAGGGCAACCGCAGCCTTTACTGGGACGAGTATACCGGCGCGGGCAAGTACTGGAAGGAAACGGATGAGCTTGCCCGGGTGGAGTATACGTATCTGCGTGAGGATGGCGGCGAAACGCTGCTGACCTACCGTATTAAAAACGGAAAAGTCGTTGAGATCAGCATGATGATCTCCGGCGGCGAAGTATAATACAGAACTTCACGGGAAATGCGGCAAAACGCTGCGTTTCCCGTGTTCTTTGGGAGAGAACGATGTTTTTGAATCGGCTCCTGCCGCTGCGGGATGAAAAATACGCGGCTTTTCAGAGAAAACTGCTGCCGACGGTGAAGGCTGATCTGATTCTCGGCGTGCGTACGCCCGCGCTGCGTGAACGGACAAGGGAAATAAAAAATACGCAGGAAGCTGAAATGTTTCTTTCTGCGCTGCCCCATAAAACCTTTGAAGAAAACCAGCTGCATGCCTTTCTTATCGCCGAAATAACGAATTTTGAAGAGGCTTTGCACGCGGTGAATGCCTTTTTGCCCTATGTGGATAACTGGGCTACCTGCGACCAATTGCGCCCCAAAGCATTCAAAAAAGAAAAAGAGCGGCTGCTGAGTGCCATTAACGTCTGGTTGTGCTCAGAGCATCCGTATACGATTCGCTTTGGCATCGAAATGCTGATGTGCCATTTTATGGATGAAGCCTTTGACACGGCGCATCTTGGACAGGTGGCTGCGGTCACATCGCAGGCGTATTATGTAAAAATGATGACTGCGTGGTACTTTGCTACGGCGTTGACCAAACAGTACGATGCCGCGCTGCCCTATATTGAAAACAGGCTGCTGGATCCATGGACGCACAACAAAGCCATTCAGAAGGCGCGGGAAAGCCGCTGCATTCCTCAGGAAAGAAAGGAGCATCTTGCATCCTGCAGGGTGAGGGATATACAGATATGACAGATGAAAAACGGGCGTGGCTGCTGCTGGAAGAGATCAAAGACGCCTGTATTGATATTCTGGGCGACCGGCTGACGGGGATTTACGTTCACGGTTCGCTGGCGTTCGGCTGTTTTACATGGGCGACGGGCGATATCGATTTTCTGATTGTTGCGCAGCATGAAATGACACAGGCGGAAAAGGAAGCGCTTATTCGGCTTTTGCTGGGTGCAGAAGACCGTGCGCCGTCAAAAGGGTTTGAAATGAGCGTGATGCGACGGCAGGATTGCGAAGCGTTTGTGCATCCTGCGCCTTACGAACTGCATTATTCCAAGGCGTACCGAAGGGAATACCAGGAGGATCTCTCTTTCTGGTGCCGCAAAATGTGCGGCGTGGATGAAGACCTTGCAGCGCATATAACGGTGCTGAAGGCGGTGGGAAAAACGCTGTATGGCCCGCCTCTGGAGCAAGTGTTCGGCGATGTGCCACCGCGGGATTACCTCAAAAGCATTCTCTTTGACGTGGAAAATGCGCGGGAGGATGTTTGGGAGAATCCGGTGTATGTCACGCTGAATTTGTGCCGTGTGCTTGGGTATATGAAGGAGCGGCTTGTGCTGTCCAAGAAGACGGGCGCGCTGTGGGGGATGGAGAATCTGCCGTCATCCTGCCGCACGCTGATCCGAGGGGCGCTTGCGTGCTACGAAGGAAATAAATGTGAAATCAATTTGCAGCAGGCTGCGGATTTTGCGGATTACGCCTTGCGGCAAATTGAAAAAATGACGCAAAATGACACCTGAACAGCTCGATTGTGTATTGACGAGCACAACAGATGAACGTACAATAAGAGAAAGAGAAAAATATAAACCCGTTTTGCGGTTACAAGGAGGAAATATCAATGAAGCGTCCTGTCAATATCTGCTCCGGTCAGTTCGGCGATCTGCCGCTGGAGGAACTGTGCCGCGTCATGCATGAAATCGGCTACAACGGCATCGAAATCGCCACGCAGGCGCATCTGGATGTTCGCCGCGCCATCGAAAGTGAAGAATACCGTAACGAAGTGCTGGGCACCTTGGCCAAGTACGATATGCATATTGGCGCCATTTCTGCCCATCTGATCGGTCAGTGTGTGGGCGATAACTGGGATCCCCGTCTGGATAATTTTGCGCCCGCCGATTGCAAGGGCAATCCCGAAGCCATCCGCGCCTGGGCGATCGAAGAAATGAAGAATGTTGCCCGCGCCGCCAAGCTGCTGGGCGTCAAGGTCGTCACCTGCTTCCTGGGCTCTCCCATCTGGGCGTGGTGGTATTCCTTCCCGCAGACCACGCAGGAAATGGTGGATGCAGGCTTTAACAAGATCAAGGAGCTGTGGACGCCCATTTTCGACGTGTATGATGAGTGCGGTGTGAAGCTGGCGCTGGAAGTGCATCCCACCGAGATCGCCTTTGACTATTACAGCACCAAGAAATTGTTTGAAACCATCGATTACCGTCCCACGCTGGGTCTGAACTTTGACCCCAGCCATTTGCTTTGGCAGGGCGTGGATCCCCAGACCTTCCTGCATGACTTCGCCGACCGCGTATATCACGTGCACATGAAGGACGTGAAGCTCCGCCGTGACGGCAAGGCGGGCATTCTGGGCTCTCATATCGAATTTGGTGATACCCGCCGCGGCTGGAACTTTGTTTCGCTGGGACACGGCGATGTGGACTTTGACGGCATCATCCGCGAGCTGAACCAGATGGGCTACCACGGCCCGCTGTGCGTGGAATGGGAAGACAGCGGCATGGACCGTATGTTCGGCGCCGAGGAAGCCTACGAATTCACCAGGAAGATCAATTTCGAGCCTTCCACCTTCGCCTTTGATTCTGCGCTCAAGCGCGACTGATGACAAAAGAAAACCGCTCCGATGGATCAGGGCGGTTTTTTTATTTGGGCAGCCGGCGGATCAGTGATTCGCCGTTTTCTTTCAGCCATTTTTGCTGCAGCTTGTAACCTGGAAGGAGTCTTTTCACCTCCGCCCAGAAAGCAGGGGAATGGTTCATTTGCTTGAGATGACACAGCTCATGCACGATCACATAGTCAATGACTTCGGGCGGTGTGAGCATCAGCAGACAGTTGAAATTCAGATGGCCTTTGCCGGAACAGCTGCCCCAGCGGGTGCGCTGGCAGCGGATGGTGATGCGTCCGCAGGGGACGCCCAGCCTATGGGCAAAGAATTCCACACGTGGAGGAAGAAGCGTACGCGCACGACAGACGAGGGCGTCGATTTCCTGCGGGGTAAAGGGCGTGACGGCAGGCTTGTTCTGAAGATCGAGCAGTTTCTTTTGGATCCAATCCGCTTTGCCGGATACCATGCGCTCGACCTCAATGGAGGGCAGAAACAGGGGACAGCGCACCTCAACAAGACCCCCGTCCAAAACACGGATCGAGAGGGATTTGCGATTGCTCCTGACAACGGAATAGGAAAAAGAAAGGGGCTGCATGGTATCTCCTGACAAAAAAATAATCGGACTGGTCAAAAACCGCCCAACAAATACATCATAACACAAGGAGAATCGCTTGTAAAGAGGTTTGGTGCATTTTCTCCCGGTTGCTAAAAAACGGGCTTTGATAGGTGCAAAAAGTTTATGCATTCTGCCGTCTATGCAAAAATCCCCGGTTATGGTATATTATAGACACAAGGAAGAGGTGATACCAGTGTACAGGTAAAACCCCCGATGGTTCAGCGGAGAGTGAAATATAAGAGAAAAACTGAACCGACAGATGGAAGCTTTCAGCAAAAAGTTTCAAGAAAACCTTCCAAGAAGTGAGAATGAAAGCGGATCGTGTAAAGAAACGATCAAGAGGGAAGAAAGCCGGAAACGACCTGAAAGAGTTCGTCTGAATCTGCAGAAAGAGAGGTTGACTACATAGTGGATATCAAGATAGCAGCGAAATAACCCTTGGCGGTCAAAGTGATTAGTTGAACCGTCAAGGGTTATTTCATTTTTGGATTCTCTGGCCCATGGCCTTTTTTTATTGCAAAAAAAAAGCTCCGTCCGAAGGCGGAGCGTATATGCATATTGATTACTGCAGGGGAGCGGTGGCCTGCTGCTTGATGGCAACCCAACCGTCGGGATCGGCTTCAACGCTGAAGATCTCGATCTCGCCCGCGGCAACCTTTTCGCCCAGAGAGGCTACTTCGGCGCGGATGGTTTCGGGAACCATGGCCTTGTACTGATCGTTGTCAGCCAGACCGACGATGCCCTCGGCCAGACCGCCCACAATGCACTTGCCGCCGGGGAAGGTGCCGTCCAGAACGCTCTTGTAGGCGTTGACAACGGCCTGATCGTAAGCCTTGAAGAAGGAGGTGACGATGGTGGCGCGCTGAGCGTCATCGGTCACGGTGAGGGTCTGGTCGGCGTCAACGCCGAAGGAATAGCGGTTGGCAGCGGCAGCAGCGGCGAATACGCCAAGGCCGGAACCGCCGGAAACCTGCCAGATCACGTCAACGCCGTCGGCGTACATGGCAGCGGCCTTATCCTGAGCAACGGACATGAAGGAGGGGATGAAATCGCCGGTGTAGTCGATGTATACCTGAACGCCGTTGGCGATGGCGGCAGTGCAGAAGGAGCCGGCAAATTCGTTCAGACCGGGCACGTCAACGCCCAGGATGATGCCGACCTTCTTGTCGGCATTGGCCAGAGGCATATCGCTGACGGTGATCTTGCTGGCCAGATAGCCGGCCAGATAACCCATATCGGCAACGGAGTAGCAAACGCCGTAAACGTTGCTCAGCGCGGGATCTTCGATCTTCTGCAGGTCGGCGCTGAAGAACTTCTGCTCGGGGTACTGCTGGGCAGCCAGCATCATGGCACCGGTGCACTCGGCGCCGCAGGTGACGATCAGGTCATACTTGCCGGAGGCAGCAGCGTCGGTGAAGAAGGGGTTGAAGTTGGAATGATCGGCGCCCATTTCGCCACCACCCATTTCGATCACGTCAGCGGTGATGCCGGGATACATGGAGGCGACCAGGTCGATACCGGCCTTGGTGGCGTCAAAATAGCTGCCGTCGCCAAGACGGGGAACCAGCAGCAGGATGCCCTTGGGCTGGGTTTCGGCGGTAGCGGGAGAGAAGGACAGGAGCAGAACCAGACACAGAGCAAGAGAGATCAGCTTGGCCAGACGATTCATGGATACATCCTCCGTTTATTGTTTGTTTCGTTCGATTAAACGAACAAATGCATGATAACACTATATAATGTTCGTGTCAATATTTGTAAATGTTAAATTTTGGAATAAATTGTTCGTGAATAATAAAAAAGAACGCTTCTTTCCGTCAGTGGAAAAAGGCGTTCTTTTCTGCGTATTTTTTGATGATTACATCTGATCCACATAGCTGCACGCGGCAACGGCGGCAACGGAGCCGTCGGCGGCTGCGGTGGTCAGCTGGCGGACGGTCTTTACGCGGCAATCGCCTGCCACGAAAATGCCCGGCACGTTGGTGCGGCAATCCTCGCCCGCCACGATGAAGCCCTGCTCGTTCAGGGTGATCAGATCGCGGAAGGGCTCGTTATCCGCCATACGGCCGATGCAGACGAACAGGCCGTCCATGGGAAGGGAGGATTTTTCGCCGGTTTCGGGATGGGTCAGTTCAAGGCCGGTGAGATGGCTGTCGCCCAAAAGCGCCGTAACCTTGCGGCTGGGGAGCAGACGGATATTGCTGCGCGCTTGCATGGCGTCAAGCTCTTTTTGATCACAGGTAAAGTGATCGAAAAGCTGAATGACGGTGACGGATTTGCACAAGTCGCTCAGGAACACGGCGGCCTGCGAAGCGCTGTTGCCGCCGCCGATGACGGCCACGTCCTGCCCTTTGTGGAAGGCGCCGTCGCACAGAGCGCAGTAGGAAATGCCGTGACCAACCAACTGATCTTCGCGCTCAACGCCCAAAGGACGGTGCTTGGCGCCGCTGGCGATGATAACGGCCTTGCCCGTAAACTGCTTTTTTCCGGTGTCGGCGATGAAAAGATCATTTTCCTTACGGAGAGAAACGATCTCTTCCAGTTCGATCTCCGCTCCCAGATCCAACGCCTGCGAAAGCAGTGCATCGGTCAGCTGATTGCCGCTGACGGCAGGGATGCCGGGGAAGTTATCTACCCGCGGGGAAGAGGTGATCTGTCCGCCGAAGGTTTCCTTCTCGAGGATCAGCGCGCTCTTGCCGGCGCGGAGGGCATAAAGGGCGGCGGTGAGCCCTGCCATACCGCCGCCAATGATGAGAATATCCGCAGAGGGTGTATTCATCATAAATTGATTCACGCTTTCTGAGAGGTGTAGGTTTCGATGAAGCCCTTGATGTTGGAGGCGTTGGCATACAGCACGGTCTGACCGTTGCTGATGACCGCCAGCGTGGGCGCCTGCTGAACACCGTATTCGCGGGTCAGGCCGGCATGCTCTTCGGCGTCGATCTTTTCGTAGGCGATCCCGGCCTTATCCAGCAGCATGCAGGCCATGCGGCAGTTGGGGCAGGTCTTGGTGGTGAAGAGCAGCAGACGATCCTGAGCAGGAGCGGCAACGGGAGTGGGCACGCTCACGCCTTCGGAAGACAGAGGGCCAACGTGGGTGAGATGGGACTTTTCAATGTTATAGACCTTGCGATCCTTGAACTCCTGAGTCTTACCGGCGTTCCAGTTCTGCACGGGACGGTAGTAACCGGTGATGCGGCTGTACACTTCGGTCTTTTCGCCGCACTCGGGGCAAACATACTGTTCGCCGGCGATGTAGCCGTGGTTCTTGCACACCGAGTAGGTGGGAGACATGGTGTAGTAGGGCAGACGGTAGTTCTCGGCGATCTTGCGCACCAGGGTGGCGGCAGCACGCCAATCGGGCAGCTTTTCGCCCAGGAAGGCGTGGAAGACGGTGCCGGAGGTGTAAAGGGTCTGCAGCTCGTCCTGGATATCCAGCGCGGAGAAGATATCCTCGGTGTAGCTTACGGGCAGATGCGAGGAGTTGGTGTAGTAGCAATCGCCGTTCATGTTGGCGGTGATGATGTCGGGGTACATCTTCAGGTCGTGCTTGGCCAGACGATAGGAGGTGGATTCGGCGGGGGTAGCTTCCAGATTGAACAGCTCGCCGCCGTACTGCTCCTGATAGTCGCTCAGGCGTTCACGCATATGGTTGAGCACCTTGCGGGTGAACAGCTGGGCTTTTTCGGTGGTCATATCGGCACGCAGCCACTTGGCGTTGAGGCAGGCTTCGTTCATGCCCACCAGACCGATGGTGGAGAAGTGGTTGTCGAAGGTGCCCAGATAACGCAGGGTGTAGGGATACAGACCCTCGTTCATCAGCTTGGTGATGACGGTGCGCTTGATGTGCAGGGAGCGGGCGGAGATGTCCATCATGTGATTGAGGCGCTTGAAGAAGTCTTCCTCGTTCTCGGCCAGATAGGCGATGCGGGGGATGTTGATGGTAACAACGCCCACGGAGCCCGTGCTTTCGCCGCTGCCGAAGAAGCCGCCGCTCTTTTTGCGCAGTTCGCGCAGGTCAAGGCGCAGTCTGCAGCACATGGAGCGCACGTCGTTGGGTTCCATATCGCTGTTGATATAGTTGGAGAAGTAGGGGGTGCCGTACTTGGCGGTCATTTCAAAGAGCAGACGGTTGTTTTCGGTCTCGCTCCAGTCGAAATCGCGGGTGATGGAATAGGTGGGGATGGGATACTGGAAGCCGCGGCCGTTGGCGTCGCCTTCGATCATGGTTTCGATGAAGGCGCGGTTGATCATGTCCATTTCGGCCTTACAGTCGCCGTAGGTGAAATCCATTTCCTTGCCGCCCACGATGGCAGGGAGGTTCTTCAGGTCATTGGGAACCACCCAGTCCAGCGTTACGTTGCTGAAGGGAGCCTGCGTACCCCAGCGGGAGGGGATGTTCACGCCGTAAATGAAGGACTCGATGCACTTTTTCACTTCGTCATAGGAAAGGTTATCCACCTTGACGAAGGGAGCAAGGTAAGTATCGAAGGAAGAGAATGCCTGAGCGCCGGCCCATTCATTCTGCATGATGCCCAGGAAGTTGACCATCTGGTTGCAAAGGGAGGCCAGGTGCTTGGCGGGCTTGGAGGTGATCTTGCCGCGTACGCCGCCCAGACCTTCCATGATCAACTGCTTGAGAGACCAGCCGGCACAGTAGCCGGTGAGCATGGACAGGTCGTGCAGGTGGATGGCAGCAGAGCGATGCGCCTCGGCGATCTCCTGATCGTAGATCTCGCTCAGCCAATAGTTGGCGGTGATGGCGCCGCTGTTGCTGAGGATCAGGCCGCCCACAGAATAGGTGACGGTGGAGTTTTCCTTCACGCGCCAGTCGCTGGAGTCCAGATAGCTGTCCACCAGATCCTTGTAGTTGAGCATGGCAGCCTTGACGTTGCGCACCTTTTCACGCTGCTTGCGGTAGAGGATGTACGCCTTGGAAACGGCAGTATAGCCGGCCTGGCTGAGCACGTGCTCCACGCTGTCCTGAATATCTTCCACGCTGATGATATTGTCCTTGATCTTGGGAGCGAAATCGCTGGTGACCTTCAGCGCAAGCAGATCGATGACGGTGGGGTGGAAAGCGACATTTTCCGCTTCAAAGGCCTTGGTGATGGCCACGGAGATCTTCGCGATATCGAAATCGGCAATCGTGCCGTCGCGTTTCATGACGTTATACATGGATGCGTCCTCTCTTTTGTCCTTTGTCCCGCCGGCTGCTCCGGCCGGGCTTATACAACATACCATATATTGTGTCCGGTGTCAATATGTAGAACGAAAAAATAAAAAGACACACAATATGTTGTGTGTCTTTCTAAAAGGTGTTGTTAAATGCCGCGGATGGATGCAAGGGGCAGATAAGGCCGCAGAATGCCGATAAACCGCTGTAATTTCTCCTGAGAGGGCGGTGTAAGACCTTTGTGAAGAACTGCATCGGATTCCACATAAGGCTGTAAGAAGTATTTTTCGGCCCCCTGCAGCCACTTGCCTGTTTCTTCCATATCTTCGTCCCGGTGAAGCTCATCTGCAACGGTGGTGCGGAATTCAAAAGAAATTTTGTTTTCTTTTAAAAGCGCCGCGCTTTCGCGGACGGGGGAAAGATCAAAATGCGGTATGCCCACCGTCATGGCGTAACGGTCGGGAGCATTCTTGATATCCATGGCCACCATGTCCAGAAGCCCTTCATCGATCAGATGGCGCAGCTTGTCGGGGTAGGTGCCGTTGGTATCCAGCTTTACAAGGAAGCCCATGGCGCGAACATGGAGGATAAAATCCCTGAGCTCATCGTGCATCAGCGGCTCGCCGCCCGTGATGCATACGCCGTCCAGCGTGCCCCGCCTTTTGTAAAGGAAAGCAAGCACGTCTTCGGCAAGGATGGGATTCTCCGGCGCACGGCAGGCGTCCAGCAGCGAAGAATTGTGGCAGAAAGGGCAGCGCAGGTTGCAGCCTTGGGTAAAAAGCGTGCAGGCGGTGTGCTGCGGATAATCCAGCAGCGTGAGCTTCTGTAAACCGGCAAACAGCATTTCTGCACCCTCCTTTTTAAGCCGAGGATGATTATACCATCTTGGCAGCCGAAAAGGAATGGAAAAAAAGGTTAAAGAATGGATAAAGAGGGATATATTTTTATTTAGTCTGCGCATCAAAGGAAAGCGCGTCGGCGGATTTGGATTCGTCGGGGACGGCGCTGAAGAAATCCTTGATGGAATCCCACAGACCGATGCCTGCAGCGGGGGTGCGCGCCTGGGCGATTTGCACCGATTGCGTGCCTTCCAGCAAAATGCCGTTTTGCAGCAGCTCCCGGTGCACGGGGATCACACGGTAGGTGTATACCGTGCCCGCGCGGGCTGCGGTATCGGCATAATAAAGCGTTTGACCTGCGGTGGCGTTCAGCTCGGTCAGCACAATGCTCTCGCCTGCGCTGTCCCGCTGGATGCGCAAAAGGGCGTTTTCTGCCGGGGTGATGCACAAAACCGGCGCGCCGCTTTCATTATGTGTAATATAGAAGGCTTTGGGGGATGCGGGCGGCTTCCACGCCGTTGAACGCTTGGAAAGCTTGTTGGTTTTGATGAATACTTCGGAATACTTGTAGGAGTCGGGGGTCAGATCGGTGGCCAGCATGGCTTCGCCCAACAGCTCGACGCTGGCACGGTCCACCGTCTGCCAGACGATGTTATCCACCGTGCGGAATGCGGGCTTGCTTTTGCCGGAATAGGCGGATTTGAAAAAACTTGCGGCCAGCGCCGCCGTATAATCGCCGCCTGACACCCAGGACGCCAGACGGTGATTCTGATCGGGATTGTCAAAGCCCATCCAGAAGGCGGTGGAGATCTCGGCGTTGTAGGCAGCCATCCAGATATCCCGGTTTCCGCCGTTTTCCATATTGACGGTGCCTGTTTTGCCGGCTACGGGGGTGCCGGCTGCCGAAAGCTTGGCGCCCGTGCCCGAAGACGTGACCGACTGCAGAAGGCTGGTCATCAGGTAGGCTGTTTCCTCGCTGAGAACCCGCTGTCCTCTTGAAAAGTGACGGTAGAGCACGTTGCCCTGCGCATCTTCGATCCTGCGGATGAAATAAGGCGTATAATACGTTCCGCCGTTGGCGAAAGGAACATAGGCGGCTGCCAGCTGTACGGGGGATACGCCGTAGGTCAGCGAGCCCAGCGCCAGTGAAAGCCCCCAGTCGCTGTCGGTCAGAGGGATCCCCACCTTCTCAAGATAGGCGCGCCCCGCACCGACGCCGATCTGATCCAGCATGCTGACGGCAGCCACATTCATGCTCCATTTGAGAGCCTCGCGCACGGTGACGTAGCCGTGATAGTTATAGCCTGCGTTGCGGGGCGCATAGCCGCCGGCAAAGGTGGTGGGGGTATCGTTCAGGACGGTGGCTGCGGTTGCACCGTAGTTTTCGATGGCAGGAGCGAATACAGCCAGGGGCTTTAAGGCAGAACCGGGCTGACGGCGCATTTGCGTGGCGCGGTTAAGTCCTCGCTGAACGCTGTATTCCCGACCGCCCACAACGCATCGCACTGCGCCGCTTTCCGTATCGATGCACGCCATGGCGCTTTGCGCTTTTTCGCCGTCGGAGGCGTTTTCGGGGAAAACGGAGGCGGATTGGAACTGCTTGTCCGCAATGGCCTGATAGGCGGGGTCGAGCGCTGTGTAAATGCGGTAGCCGCTGCCCAGCAGCTGATCGCCCGAAATGCCCAGCAGCTGAGCGGCCTCATCCATGACGGCGTCCATATACCAGCCATAGGTGTTTTCGCGCACAGGCTGGGGGATGATCACAATCTCTTCCGCAATGGCTGCGGCGTGATCTTCGGGGGACAGCAGGCCGTTTTCCAGCATGGTATCAAGGATGTAACGGCGGCGGGAGGCATTGTTTTCCGCGTTCAGATGGGGTGCGTAAGCCGACGGCGCTTTGATGACGGCAGCCAGTGTGGCAGCCTGAGCAGGGGTCAGCGTGGCGGCGGTGGCGCCGAAATATGTGCGGGCAGCTGCCTCGATGCCGTATGCGCCGCGCCCGAAATACACATAATTCAAATACATTTCAAGGATCTCATCCTTGGTGCACTGCGCTTCCAGCTGCAGGGCAAGATACACTTCCTCCAGCTTTCGGGCAATGGTTTTTTCGCTGGAGAGATGCGTCAGCTTGACCAGCTGCTGGGTGATGGTGCTGGCGCCCTCGGAAAAGCCGCCCGAGCGGAGATTGGCCATCACCGCGCCGAAAATGCGCACGATGTCAAACCCCGGATGCTTGTAAAAGCGCAGGTCTTCGGCGGCGATAAAGGCGTTTTTGACGTGATCGGGCACTTCGCTTAAACGGATGAGCGTGCGGTCTTCGCTGCCTTTGAGAACACTGACGACTTCATCGTTCCTGTCGTAAACGGCGCCTGTCTGCGCCACAGACGTGATGCGCTCAAGATCCAGTTTCTGCCAGGAGGGAACGTCAAAGATATAGTAGCCGGCAACAAGCGACAGGATGACCAGCGCGGAGAATATCAAAAGGAAATTGCGCAGGAAGTGCCGTTTCTTTTTGCCTTCGTATCGGATCAGCAGTTTTTTGTCTTCCCGCTCCCGGAATTTATCCAGCTTTTTTTCTTCGCGGCGCACGTTATACACCCCTTTCGGCGGTAGTGTATCCCGGTTCGGGCGAAATCATTTACAATTTGGCCTTTGGTTATGCATTGCCTGATAACAGAAATTATGGTATACTTTGTTTGGAAATCCCTGTGCGAAAGGAGAGGCTGTGCATGAAAAAGCGCATTCTGGCGTTGCTGCTTGTGTGTATGCTGGGTGCTGCACCTGCCTTTGCCGCCAGCTATACGGCCAAGGTAAAGGGCGGCGCGCTGTTTACACTGCAATACGATGACCGTGCCTATGCGCTGGATCAGTACAGCTATTTGAACAGCGTTTTCAACGGAACGTGGTTCTTTATTTTATACAACGGACAGCATTCGGTGGATTGCGGTCTGGAGCATACCGACCGCGGCTTTGGCACGACGCTGCGCGGTGCATCTCAAACGGTGCTGGATGAATATACGTCTGTTGTGTGCGCGGCGGCGAACGGAACGGCGGTTGAAATCTATTGGGCCGGCAAGCAGCCTTTCGTCATTGTTTCCGCAAACCGTCCCGGAATCGGTCAGGTATATTATGCCGAAACAGTGATCGGCGGCAATGCGGTGTATTTTGAAGTCTACAATATGAGCACCGGTGCGGCGGACGAAAGCGGCCTGGCAGCGCTCAAGGAAGTTCTCAGCGGATTTTCCGCACTGAGGTAATGCATATTATAAAGGAAAACCGTCGGTGTTTACCGACGGTTTTTTGTGTGCGATCAATTGGCTTTGTTCAGCGGATTCCATTTTCCGCGTTTGTAATGAATGAGCAGAAGCACAAACAGCAGGATGTTGTGGGCGATCATACACGACCAGGCGGAGATCATCCCCATGCCCAGATACTTTGTGCAGATAAAGGTGCCCACGATGCGCACGCCCCACATGCCCAGCACGTTATAGATAAAGGCGTTCATTGTATCGCCCACGCCTTGCAAAATCCCCTCGATGACGATGGATACGCCGTATACGGGCTCGGTGAGCGCCACCATGCGCAGAACGGCGGCTCCCAAAAGGATCACGGCGGCGTCAGATGTGAACAGCTGCATCATGCCGGGGGCGAAGAGATAGAGCAATCCGCCCGAAACAACCATCAGTGAAACCTCAATGAGGAGCAGCATCTGCGCCAGATCGCGCATACGGCGCTTATCCTTCATGCCCACGGTATTGCCGGCAAGTGTGGCGGCAGCCGCCTGCATACCGTAGCCGGGAATATAAAAGGCGGATTCCACGGTGTTGGCGATGCTGTGGGCGGCGGTGGCCACGGTGCCCAGTGCGTTGATCATGGAGGCGAAGGCGACGTAGCCAAAGGATGTGGCAAAACGCTGCAGCGCGGCGGGGAGCGCCACTTTCAAACAGGGGCGCAGCACGGTCATATCGGGCTTGAACGTTTGCCCTTTGGGCGAAATGACGGGGTGCTTCCACAGTTTATAGGTCATGCCCAAACCGCCCAATGCTAAGGAAACCGCACTTGCGATGGCAGCGCCATCGATCCCCAAGCCCGCACCGTACAGCGACAGGCTTTGCCCGAAAAACATCACCGTGCGTGCGGGATAAATCAAAATGAAATTCAGCACGATGTTGACGAGATTCATCAGAAGGCTGATGATCATAGGCGTTTTGGTATCACCCGATGCACGCAGCAGCGTGGCGAAAACCATGGAGGCCGCTCGCGGCAGCATGGGAATATATAAAATGAAAAAGTAGCGGGCGGCGGCGTCTGCGATCCGGGGATCGGCGTGCATCCAAAGCGGGATCTGCTTGTGCAAAAGCAGGGGAATAACGGTAAAGACGATACCTGCCGCCAGCGTGACCGATACGGCCTGTGCGGAGGCCTGTTTGGCGCGCTTTTCGTTGCCTGCGCCGATCTCACGGGCAATGAAAAACAAAAATCCCACGCCCAGCGCCATGACCGTGCCGCTGATCAGCCAGCCCAAGGTGGTGGTGACGCCCACGGCAGCTGTGGCTTCTGCACCCAGACGGCCTACCATAGCGGCGTCGATATACTGCACTGCCGTCTGCAAAAGCTGTTCCAGCATGGTGGGCCATGAAAGCGCCCAGATGACAGGCAGGAGCGCTCCTTTTCCTTTTTTGAAAGAGGAAAGAATGTTTTTCATCAAATGCAGTACCTCTGGGAAAATCGTTTACAGGCGAAAGCATACCGCATCCGTGGGGGAATGTCAATGTTTTTGTAAAGTCTGTATAGTCATCGCGGGGAATGTATGATATACTTAAAAATACCAAAGAAGGAGGGGAAAGGGATGCGCTGCGGATGCCTTGAGTGCGGTGCTTTTATGGTACACGCCGAGGATAAGGATATTTGTGTATGCCCCGATTGCGGCTGGCGCTGTGAAGCCTGCCTTGGCACCAATACGGTGGTAAGCAAGGAAAGGCTGAAGGATCTGAAATTTATCCAGTGGATCGCCCGCGATATAGAAAAGGCGCAGGACGCCATTGATAAAGGAAACCCTGTGGAGGATGAGGAGGACGCTGACGCATGGCGGTAACGGCCTCGATGTATCTGATCGTGCTGCCGCTGTGCTTTTGCGCGGCGGTGATTGACGCCATTGGCGGCGGAGGCGGATTGATCAGCCTGCCGGCCTATATGGTGGCGGGACTGCCTGCCAATCTGGCTTCGGGCAGCAACAAGCTTTCGGCGTCCTTTGGCACGCTGATCGCTGCCGTCAAGTTCCTCAGAAGCAAAAAAGTACTGTTGCTGCCCGCGCTTTTTGCGGTGGCAGGCGCCATTCCCGGTGCTTATCTGGGCGCGGAGCTGCTGGCAAGAACGCCTGAGCATATTCTGAAGCTGGTGCTGCTTTCGGTGATCCCGTTCATGGCGCTGGTGATGCTTCTCAAACGCAACGCTCCCGAACGCAAGCTGCGGATGACCCGCGGAAAGTATGCGCTGTGCGTGCTGACGGGGCTCGTGATCGGCTTGTACGACGGCTTTTGCGGACCGGGTACGGGAACGCTTCTGATCATGGGCTTTACATGGATCGTGGGGATGGATACCGTAACGGCCTCGGGCAGTGCAAAGATCGTAAATCTCGCATCCAATATCAGCGCGCTGATCTCGCATGCACTGAACGGCAATATTCTTTTTGCTTTGGCTGTGCCTGCCATGCTGTGCGCGGCTGCGGGCGGATATCTGGGCTCGTATCTGGCCATCAAAAAGGGCGCAAAATTTGTGCGCATCGTCATGCTCCTGATGATGATCGCGCTGGTGATCAAACTGTTTATCGATTATCTGTAAGTGAGGTTTTTATATGGAAAGAAAACCCCGCATGATCGCCGTGGTGGGTACCAATGCCTCGGGCAAAAGCGGCCTTGGCATTGCGCTGGCCAAGCATTTCGGCGGCGAGGTGATCTCTGCCGATTCCCGTCAGGTCTATAAGGGGCTTGATCTTGGCAGCGGCAAGGTGACGGAAGAGGAAATGCAAGGGGTCAGACACCATCTCCTGGACGTGTGCGAGCCCGGACAGTTCTTCTCCATGGCGGATTTTCAGCGTCTTTCCTATGAGGCGGCGGATGACATCATTGCCCGCGGAAAAACGCCCTTTATCGTAGGCGGCACCGGGCTGTATGTGGATTCTGTGTGCGACGGGTATCTCTTGTCTGATATTGAGCCTGATCTCAAATATCGCCGCGAGCTTGAAAAGCTGGAGACCGAGGCGCTTTTTGCCATGCTTTTAAAGGCGGATCCCGATACCGGGATCGATCCCCGCAACCGTAACCGCGTAATGCGCGCGCTGGAAAAAATGCACGACGGCGATATCCGTACCGATACCAAAGCGCCGCGCTACGACGTGCTGCGGTTGGGCGTTACGTGGGATCGGGAAACGCTGTGCCGCCGCATTGACGAGCGGCTGGAAAAGCGTATGGACGAGGGGATGCTCAGCGAAGTCCAGAGGCTGATTGACAGCGGCGTGACCCGGGATTTTCTCTACAGGCTGGGGCTTGAGTATCGCTATATCATGCAGTATCTCCTTGGCGAGATCCCCCAAAAGGAAGTCATGCTGGACGAGCTTGCCAAGGCCATCAAGCGCTTTGCCAAGCGGCAGATGACCTGGTTCCGCCGGGACAAGAGCATCATCTGGCTGGATATGCAGGCTGATCCCTTCGGGCAGGCGAAGGCGGAGATCGAAAAATTCCTGCAGGCGTGATACGAATAAAATAAAAGACAGAGAGGATTTAATGATGAAGAAGCTGAGAATCGGTATGGTTGGCGCCGGCAATATTGCCAAGACCCATCTTGCGGCTTATCGCAATGTGGAAAATGCGGAAATCGTAGCGATCTGCGATATCAACGCCGACCGTTTGGCTGCCACCGCTGCGAAATTCGGCATTGAAAAGACCTATACCAGCGAAACGGAAATGCTGAAAAATGAACAGCTGGACGCCGTTGACGTATGCGTTTGGAACTGCAATCACGCGGTTTGTTCCATCGAAGCGCTGAACGCCGGCAAGCATGTTTTGTGTGAAAAGCCCATGGCTACCAACGCTGCCGAAGCGCAGGAAATGCTGGATGCCGCGAAAAAGAATAATCGCCTGCTGATGATCGGCTTTGTTGTGCGCTTCTGCGACGAGTCCAGAATCACCATGGACTTTATCAATAACGGCTATCTGGGCGATATTTACTACTCCAAGGCCACCTACCTGAGAAGGCACGGCGCTCCCGGCGGCTGGTTCTGTGATAAGTCCCGTTCTGCCGGCGGCCCTGTGATCGATCTGGGCGTTCACGTGATCGACATCACCCGCTACATGATGGGCAAGCCCAAGGCGCTGAGCGTTTATGCCTCCACCGCCGACCTGCTCAAGAACAGACCTTACCTCAAGACTGACGTGGGCTGGAAGCCCGATGACGCCAGGAAGGACGATATCTACGACGTGGAAGACTTCGCCGTGGCGCTGATCAAATATGAAGGCAACAAGACCACGCTGCTGGAAACCAGCTACAGCCTCAACGGCCAGTCTGCCGTCAATAAGGAACTGTTTGGCACCAAGGGCGGCGTGAAGCTTTGCCAGAAGACCCACGATAACCCCACCACCATGACCATCAGCACCGTCGTTAACGATTATCTGGCGGATATCACCCCTGACATTAACCGTTATATTGACCATAAGGAACAGTTCACCGCCGAAATGGAGCACTTTGTGGATTGCTGCCTCAACGGCACACCCTGCAATGCCTCTGCCGAAGACGGCCTTGAGATCATGAAGATCCTTGACGCCATCTACGAATCCGCCAGAACCGGCCACGAAGTTATCATCAAGTAAGATACCTATCGGAGGATTCTATGTATAATTTCCCCATCGGAGCCATGCTTGACTCCTTCAGAATGGAAACCCGCGAAGCGGTGAAGGCTGCTGCTGCCATTGGTGTGCAGGGTCTGCAGATGTACGCCACCAGGGGCGAAAATTCTCCTGAGAACCTGACCGGCGAAAAGCGCAAGGAGCTGCTACGCTTTGTGAAGGACAACGGTCTTGTTTTCTCCGCCATCTGCGGCGATCTGGGCAAGGCCTTCATCTACCGCGAAAGAAATATTGAGCTGATCGATAAGTCCAAGCGCATCATGGAACTGGCCAAGGAGCTGGAAACCGACGTGGTGACCACCCACATCGGCGTAATCCCTGCGGATAAGACCTGCGATCGCTATAAGATCATGCAGGAGGCGGCCTACGAGCTTGCGCAGTATGCCGACGGTATGAACGCGCATTTTGCCATTGAGACCGGCCCTGAAGTGGCTGTTACCCTCAGAGCCTTCCTGGATGATCTGCACTCCACCGGCGTTGCCGTCAATATGGATCCTGCAAACTTCGCCATGGTCACCAGGGATGACCCGGTCAAGGCTGTTTATACCCTGGGCAAGTACATCGTTCATACCCATGCCAAGGACGGCGTCAATCTCAAACTCTGCGATCCGGAAAGCGTGTATTCCGAAATGGATCACGGCGCCTGGGACAGCGAGCCTGCCTTCAGGGAAGTGCCGCTGGGTCAGGGCGCGGTGGATTTCCCCGCCTACCTCAAGGCGCTGGAGGACGTGGGCTTCAAGGGGTTCCTCACCATCGAGCGCGAGGTGGGCAGCGATCCCGCCGGCGATATCCGCATGGCTGCCGACTATCTCAAGAGCCTGATCAAAAAGTACTGATTCATAAACTAAGCCTCCTCTGGCGGTGTGCCGGGGAGGCTTTTTTTACATTAGGGGGGATATTTGCGGCCGGGCGTGGCCGTCTCTTACCACAGAATAAAAGCCGATGAGGTTAGAGAGCCTTGTCTGCCGATAGACTTCAAAGACCTGTGTTTTATCCCTTAAGTCAAACTGCACGCTCAGCCCGCAGCCGATGGAAACATCGCGGGGAGTGGAGATGACCTGACTGTGTATACCCGCTCGTCTGAGAGCGCCTTCAAAGCGCATGACCTGCTGCCTTGACCGAAAGGCGGCAATGCCGAATGTTTCCTGCATGATGAATGACCTCCCATAAATGCTCATAGAATCCTATGAAGATGAGTGCGTATGTGTGCGGGAGGAACAAAGTTGATTTATCTTGATAATGCGGCAACCAGCTGGCCAAAGCCTGTGAGCGTACTGCGGGCGGCAGCCGGTGTGCAGGAAAAGCCTTTCGGAAATCCGGGACGCGGAGGACACCGCGCATCCCTGTGCGCAGGGCGTGTGGTATATGCCTGCCGCGAGGAAGCGGCAAGGTATTTGAACTGCGTGCCCGAACAGGTGATTTTTACCCTCAACTGTACCGATGCCATCAACATGGCGCTGCGCGGTTTTCTGCATCGGGGAGATCATGTGCTGATTTCCCACGACGCCCACAACGCCGTGATGCGTCCGCTGTGCGGCATGGAAAGGCGGGGCGAAATCAGCCTGAGCGTATTGCGGGCGGGCGAAGATGGCCTGATCGCTCCCGGTGCTGTTGACGAAGCGGTAACGCCGATGACGGCCCTGTGCGTCATCACCCATGCAAGCAATGTAACAGGTACGCTGCAGCACGCCGATGAACTGACAAATGCCTGTCACCGATACGGAATCCCCGTGCTGCTGGACGCTGCGCAGACTGCGGGAACGGTGGATATCGCCGCAACGAAAGCGGATCTGATCGCCATGCCCGGCCATAAAGGGCTTTTGGGGCCTATGGGCACAGGGATTTTGTATGTGGCCGATCACATGGATCTTCGTCCCTTGCGGGAGGGAGGTACGGGCTCCAGCAGCGAAAGCGTGTATCAGCCCGAAATGCTGCCCGACCGCTTTGAGAGCGGCACTATGCCGCTGCCTGCCATTGCCGGACTTTTGCAGGGGATTCGTTTCGTGCGGGAGCACGGAGCGGACATTCACCGTTACGAGGTGCAGCTGATCGACGAATTGCGTGCAGGGCTTGAAAACGTCGGAAATGTGATCGTATACGGTGATCGGCAGGCGCCGCACGTGGGGGTGCTGAGCTTCAATATCAGAGGATTGGAAAGCGCCGAAACGGCAGATTTATTGGATCGGGCGGGGTTTTGTCTCCGCGGAGGCTTGCACTGTGCGCCGGGAATGCATATGTATCTGGGCACCGAAGGCACGGTGCGTGCAAGCGTCGGCCCCTTCTCAACCGGTCGGGAGATCGATCTTTTGATCGAAGAAGTTGCAAAAATTGCGAAAAGAAAAGCTGAATTGTAAAAATATTGGGATTTACCGCTGTTTCCTCTATTTGTCACTTGATTTTTTGTGACGGATTTATTACAATATTTTACGAAACTCAAACGAAGCACGAGGTACATCCCATGAAGAAGCAACTATGGATTTACATATATTTGCTGCTTGCTTTTACTTTTTGCGCATGCGCGGAAGTGATTGTTCCCACCAAAGTACCGGAAGGCTATGCAGAAGCAACGGAAACGCCGGTCCCCACCGCTACGCCTGCGCCCACTGCTACGCCTGAACCTGACGTATCGCTGCGTTTCGGCGACAAGAATGATGAGGTGCTCCGGCTGCAGACAAGGCTGAAGGAACTGTGCTATTACAACGGCCCGCTCAGCGGTCAGTTTGCCGAGGTCACACGTAATGCCGTCAAGGAAGTGCAGAAGAATTACGGCCTGCCCCAGACCGGTGTTGCCGATGCCAAGACCCAGGAGATCATCTACGGCGAGTGCTACCGCGCGCTGTCCTACGGCATGAGCGGCGAAGACGTGAAAAAGATGCAGGACAGGCTGGCAGACTATACGCTTTATAGCGATAAATCCAGCGGAAACTTCCTGAAAAACACCCGTACCGCGGTCAGCACATTCCAGAAGCTGTGCGGTATTGAGCAGACAGGCGTTGCAGACGTGGAAACGCTCAAACTCCTGTATTCCGGTACGGTGCCTCTTCCCACGCCTACGCCTACGCCGGAACCGACGCCTGTTCCTACGCCCACGCCTACGCCTGATCTTACCTTCAAGGGAAATCTGGAGTACGGCAGCACGGGCGCCCGTGTGAAGCTCCTGCAGGAGCGTTTGCTGGAACTGGGTTTCTATGAAGGCAAGGTAACCACGGGCTTCTATGAGCGCACCTCCACGGCAGTCAAAGCTTTCCAGAAGCATAATGCTCTTTCGCCGGATGGCATCGTGGGCAGAACCACATGGACGGCGCTGTTCTCCGATCAGGCCGTTCCTGCAAGCGCAACGCCTGCACCGCCTACGCCTGTGCCTTATTTCATCGAAGTAGACGTGAAGAATCAGGTAACGAAAATCTTTACGCTGGATGAAAAGGGTGAGTATACCAACCTCTACAAAACCTTTATCTGCTCCACCGGCACCAGAGGCTATCCCAGCGACGTGGGTACGTGGACGCTCTCGGGACGCCGCGCACGCTGGGCGAATTTCCCCAAGTGGGGCGGCGGAACGGCGCAGTATTGGACAAAGATCAACGAAAGCATTGCGTTCCATTCGGTTTTGTACCGCGAATACGATGAAACGCAGCTGGTTGAAAGCTCCTACTGGGATCTGGGTTCCCGCGCCTCCCACGGCTGTATCCGCCTGACGGTGCATGACGCCAAATGGATTTATGAAAACTGCCGCGAAGGCGTGAAGGTTTGGATCCATGAGGATGCGGCCAGCGATCCGGAGCTGATGTATGCCGTTAAGCCCGGCGCCATCAATCCCGATACCCACCGCAATTATGTAACGCCTACGCCTTCGCCGGCGCCTGCGTATAACAGCCACCAGCCGCCGGCAGAAAAGCGGCAGATGAAGGTGGGCAGCAAGGGCGCTGACGTATACTGGGTGCAGATGCGTCTCAAGGAACTGGGCTACTACACGGGCACCGTTACCGGTGAGTACCGTGCGGGCACGCAAAAAGCGGTCAAGGCGTATCAAAAGGCCAACGGCCTGACGGTCGACGGCGTTGCAGGTCCCAAGACGCTGACAAAGCTTTATAACGACGCGCTCAAGCAGCCCACGCCCACACCGAATCCCAAAAAGTAAACAAAAAAACAATCCCGAAATACTTCGGGATTGTTTTTTTCGGTAAATCAATCGGCGCAGCCCGATTCGGTATACATGGCGTAGAGCGAAGCGTAAAGGCCGCCTTTTTGCATCAGCTCTTTGTGGGTGCCTGTTTCCTGAATGCCATCCTCCGTCAGCACCCAAATGCTGGAAGCATTGCGGATGGTGGTCAGGCGATGGGCGATGGTGAAGGTGGTGCGCCCCTTCGCCAGATCTTCCAGAGATTTCTGCACCAGCCGCTCGCTTTCGTTGTCCAGCGCGCTGGTGGCTTCGTCCAGAATAAGAACGGGGGGATTCTTCAGGAACACGCGGGCGATGGAAATGCGCTGCTTCTGACCGCCGGAGAGCTTCACGCCGCGCTCGCCCACATAGGTATCGTAGCCGTTGGGCAGCTGCTCGATGAAGGCGTGCGCGCCGGCCTTCTTGGCGGCCTCGATCACTTCCTCGCGGGTGGCGTCCAATTTGCCGTAGGCGATGTTATCGGCCACGGTGCCCGAGAAGAGATAAACTTCCTGCTGCACCATGCCGATGCTGTCGCGCAGGGATTTGAGAGTGACGGTGCGGATGTCGCGGCCGTCCAGGGTGATGGCACCTTCGGTCACGTCATAGAAGCGGGGGATCAGGTTGCAAAGCGTGGTCTTGCCGCCGCCGGAGGGGCCGACGATGGCCACGTTTTCGCCTGCCTTGACCTGCATATTCAGGTGATGGATCACCTCGTGACCGGTATCGTCATTGTAGTGGAAGCCCACGTCTTCAAAGCCGATGTCGCCGTGCACGTTCTCAATGGGCGTGGCGTCGGGAGCATCCTGAATATCCACGGGGGTATCCATGATCTCGCAGAAGCGCTCGATACCCGTCATACCGCGCTGGAACTGCTCGGTAAAGGTGACGATGGTGCGGATGGAGGTCAGCAGCGTGTTGACGTACAGCAGATAGGCCATGTATTCGCCTACGCTGATCTTGCCGTTCAGCAGGAACAGCGCGCCGGCGACCACCACCACGATGTACATCAGGCCGTCAAAAAGCCTTGTAGCAGTACCGTGACCGGCCATGTAGGTGTACTGCTTCTTTTTCATGTTCAGGAAAATGAGATTGCCTTTGCCGAACTTCACTTTTTCCCGTTCCTCATTGGCAAAGGATTTCACCACGCGCACGCCCAGCAGGCTGTCTTCCACCTGCGCGTTGATCTCGCCCACCTGATGGCGTGCTTCCTTGAAGGCTTCACGCATTTTGCCGCTGAAATACTTGGTGCAGATCATCATGAAGGGCAGGATCAGGAAGATCATCAGCGTCAGCGGCACATTCATCCCCATGAGGATAACGAAGGCGACGATGGCCTTGATGCCTGAGATCAGGAAGTTTTCGGGGCCGTGATGGGCGAATTCCGTGATGTCAAACAGGTCGCTGGTGATGCGGGACATCAATTGACCCACCTTGGCGTTGTTGTAGAAATTAAAGGAGAGCCGCTGCAGATGGGCAAACAGATCGGTACGCATATCCGTTTCGATCTTTGAACCCATGATATGTCCCTGAGACTGCATATAGTAGTTGGCTGCGCTGTCGATGACGCGGAGCAGGATATACAAAAGTCCCAGACGGATAACCAAACTGAGGGTCAATACGGCGCCGGGATCGGCACCGGCTGCGCCGTCGGTGATGCGGCGGACGATCAGCGGCAGCACCAGTTCGCATACCGTTGTCAGTGCTGCAGCCAGAAGATCCAGCACGAGAAGCCCTTTGTATTTTTTGAAATATGGCAGGAAGCGGCGCAGCAGATGGCTCATTTTCATGCTGCCGGATTGCTTGCTCATGGGTTTGTACTCCTTTTCGGTCAGTCGGTAAATTGCAGGACGCCCAAGCTTTCAAGGGAACGGGCGGCATCGTAGATAACTGCGTAGGCGGCGTCGGTATTGCCAAAGTACAGGGCGTTTTTCAATTCGCCTTCAAAGACGGCAGCTGTCATGTCGCCGATGAGGTAACATTTGCCGGCGGGGGAAAAGGCGTCTTCCCGCAGCAGAGCGGCGGCATTTGCGGGGCGAACGGCCTTGACGGTGCAGCCGCTGCTGTCAAACCACGTAAAGATTCTGGCAACGCCGCCGGGGTATTCGCTGTCTGTCACCTGACCGCTGCCAAACGTGGAATAATACGGAACGGAGGCGCCGAATCTTAAAGCAAGACGGGAAAGATCCTGTCCGCTTTCGTATCCGGCGTGAGCGATCTTTTCATTCTTTGCGGGAGAAAGGGGATCTTTGCTCACCGACAGCAGAAAAAGCGAAAACACGGTCATGCCGATTATGAGAAACAGGAAAGAGAAAAGACGTTTCATTTTTGTCTCCTTGGCGGGCGTTTGCGGATCTCATCTCCTGCGCATGCGCCGATCACTGCCGCCACAAGCGTGAAAATGCAGGGAAGGGCAGGCGGAGTAAGTCCCCATAGCAGCCATGCGGTCAGATAGATGCAAAAGGGCATCAGCGCGCAGAAAAAGGCGCTTGCCCCCTGCTTTGCCGCCCACAGCGGAAGGAAAAAGGAAAGCGAGGGATAGAGAAGGTGTGAGCAGAAAAACGACAGCGCCGCAGCGGTATCTCCCGGCCAAAGATGCATGACCATGGGCAAAAATGCGGCAAGCAGAAGCAAAACCGTTTCCGAAAGCCAAAGGAGCAAAGATTTTTTCATCACAACAGCTCCGCAGTGAAATCGCCCCGGTCATCCACCGTGATTACGGCGCAGCGAGCGGTATAGAGGCAGGCTCCGGGATTGATCAGCAGCACGCCTTGATGACAGCCGCAGTAGGGAACGTGCGTGTGCCCGAAACAGGCGATCTGCGCTCCCTTTGCCGCGGCAGCGTCTGCCAAGATTTCAAGCCCTTGCTTTACGCTGAAGCGATGACCGTGGGTAATGAAAAAACGGGGTTTTCCGATGCTCAGCAGCTTCCCTTCTTCGTAGGGACAGGACCAGCCGTCATTGTTGCCTCGCACGATCACGGTCTGCATGATCTGGCCTGCCAGTGCCTCGGCGTCGCGTCCGCCGTCGCCGCAGTGGATCAGACAGTCAAGCTTGCCGCCGGCTTCCATCTTCATCAGCGCCTGGGAAAGATGTCCGCGGTCGCCGTGGGTGTCGGATACGACGCCTATGCGCTTCACAGCAGCTTCAGCGCCTTTTCCATGGCGCGGGCGCGGTGGCTGACGGCGTTTTTCATTTCGGCAGACATTTCGGCATAGGTCTGGCCGTTTTCATATTCAAAATAGGGATCATAGCCGAAGCCGATCTTGCCGCGGGGGGCGGTGGTGATGATGCCGGGGCATTCGCCGCGGACGACCTGCGTGGGCTTGAAGGGAGAGGCGATAGCGATGCAGCTGACAAACTGCGCCGTGCGCTCTTCGCGGGGAACGTCCTTCATTTTTTCCATGAGAAGGGCATTGTTATCCGCGTCGCAGTGCTGATCGCCGGCAAAACGGGCGGAATGCACGCCGGGGGCGCCGCCCAGGAAATCAACGGCAAGACCGCTGTCATCGGCAAGGGTGAGATAGCCCGTGGCACGGCAGACGGCTTCCGCTTTGATGGCGGCATTTTCTTCAAAAGTATTGCCGTTTTCGTCAATTTCATCCGTAAAGCCCGCTTCACGCATGGAGATCACGCGATACTTGCCGCCCAGCATGGCGGAAAGCTCTTCGATCTTGTGGGCGTTGTTGCTGGCCAGCACCAGCGTCTGCTTGGGCGCGATGAGACAGGCGGCGTCGCCCAGGGCTTCCCGCTGACACTGCATCAGCTTTTCGCAGCCGCTTTCACCCAGCTGCAAAAGCGTATCCAGTTCTTTGCGGGAGAAGGCGCGGCCTTCGCCGGTGCCCTGCAGCTCGATGAACTCGCCGCATTCGTTCATAACAAAGTTCATATCGGTATCGGCGCTGCTGTCTTCAACGTAGCAAAGGTCAAGACAGGGAGTGCCTTCCACCACGCCGGCGCTGACGGCGGCGATCTGGTGGATGATGGGGGATTCCTTCAGTTTGCCTTCTTTGATCAGACGGTCGATGGCGCAGGCGAGCGCCACGAAACCGCCGGTGATGGAAGCGGTGCGCGTGCCGCCGTCGGCTTCCAGAACATCACAGTCGATGGTGATGGTGCGCTGACCGAGACGCTCGCGATCCACGGCCTGACGCAGTGCGCGGCCGATCAGACGGCTGATCTCAACGCCGCGGCCGTCTTTTTTAACGCCGTCGCGCTGCTTGCGGCGGCCGGTGGAAGCGGGCAGCATGGAGTATTCGGCTGTGAGCCAGCCGCAGTTTTTATCCCGCAGGAAGGGCGGAACGCTCTCTTCCACGGACGCGGTGCAAATCACACGGGTGCCGCCTGTTTCGATCAGGCAGCTGCCGTATGCGGTAGATACAAAGCCGGTGGTGATACGGTGTTCGCGGGGCATTTCGGGCGTACGTCCGTCTTTACGAATCATTTTTTCATCCTCCGAATATTGTTGCGCTTTGATATTATTCTATCCTTATTTTTGCTTTAAGTCAACGCGCGGAGAAAAGGAAAACGGCGGAAATACATTCCGCCGCATGATTTTACTTTTTGAGCCAGATGGAATCGAGATACTTCATGCGTCCCTTGAGGAAGGTGCGCAGGTATTCGATGTTTTCCTTATAATTGGCGCCTGTTTTTACAGGGAAGCTTTCGTCGTTGAAGGTGCGCCAGCGGGTGAAGTTCATGGCGGCGGAGGAGGTCATAAAGTCGCGATAATCGTCCAGCGACCGCATTTCATCCATGGCTCCGTCGGCTTCTCTCAGCCCCAGAAGCACTTCAAGGCAGGGGCGGAAGCGCAGCTCATAGGCTTCCATGACGGCTTCCACAAATTCCTCGTGCTCGTAAAGCTTGGGCCACCAGTAGTATTTTTCAAAATCGTCGGCGGCGGCATGGAGACCGCTGGTGTTCACAAGGGTTTTCTTGTAGTAGGCGCTGGTGTAATTGCCGTAGGCATTGTCAAAGTCCCATACGGGGCCGAACTGCAGCTTGTCGTTGTTGAAATCGGTATCCTTGAAGATGTAGAAGCTGGATTTGTTGGCGTCCAGATTCTTGGTGATCTCCTCGATGATGTATTTGCCCACCAGCGAATCCTTATCGGCGATTTCGAAGAAATGCTTGCCGGTGACAGGATCGATGCCGTCCTTGGCCCAGATAGCGTTCTCAAAGGATTGAACGAGGGAGGAGATATAAGCGAGCTGTTCTTTGGAAATGTATTCGGGCGATTTGAGCTGAACCGCCTGTCCGTGCTCGGTCACAAAACCGGTGGCGGACTGCGTATAGCGGTCTTCAAGCTCCAGCTGCATGAGATAACCGCCGGTGATATCTTCGGGGTTATTGGGGATGGCGTAATAGCTGCCTGTACCCTTGGCATAGGCGTGGGTGCCCGAGTGCTTATATTCATTCAGGGGCTTTGCATTCACCGATTCGGTCAATTCTTCCAGATCCTGAATGCCAACGCGGGATTTGTTGATCTGAATTTTTTCGGTCAGAAGATATGTGCCGTAGTACTGATGGTTCACATAAACGTCTGCATTGCGGTATTCCACGGTGCCGGGAAGGTGGCAGGCAAAGGCCATATCGTAGGCGATGGCGTTGCGGAGCAGGGAATTGTCCATGTAGTTGGCAATGAGCAGCCACGTTTTGCTTGACCCCATGCCCAGCATATTGTAGCCGTCGTTGAGACGGATATGGAACGATTTCTTATTGGGATAGAAAGAATAGTTTCCGCGGACGCGGACATAATCAAAATCGTTGCTGTATACTTTTTTGCCTTCGCTTGTGATAACGCACAGCGTGCCGCCTTCACGGTGAGTCTTGCTTTCGGAGATGTAGGTGATGTTGCCCGATTCGGTGGTGAGATAGACGCTGTCCAGCGTTTCCGATTGCATGACGGTGACTTCGTAATAGTTGCTGCCGTTGCGCAGGGTCACGGTTTTCCCGGGGGTGAAAACGTCGGTAACGGAGTTGTTTTCCACTTTTTCGGAGCCTGTGGAGAAGGAATTCGCAGAGCCGGTGAAATGTACGTACAGATTGCTTGCATCAACGCCGGCGGGCAGGAAAAGATAATACTTGCTGCCGCGCTTGAACCATTCGATGGCCTGCGGGGGAAGGGCGGAAGGATCGGCGGGTACGCCGTGGGAAGCATCCCACACGTACAGATGGCTGATAGTGGCTGCCTGCGCCGCAGTGCAGGAGAAACACATCAGAAGAAATATCCATAAAGGCAGCAATGTGCGGAAAGCTCTGCGCATTGGTACATCCTCCAAAACAAAATCCCTTATATTATAACATAAGGACGGAAATGCTGCAAGAAAAGGGCGTGTAAAACAGGGTGTATTTATTTGACAGAAAAAAGGATTACCGTGTACGCGAAAAACGCGGAAAGGTGTCGCTTCAGGTTATATAGTGGCCGAATATGCCATTTATACAGAGGGGCTTTTCATGGTATAATAAACAGGATTATGATTTGGAGGGGTTTCATGCCTACCACCGCTTTTGATAAAGAGTCCATCAAAAAGTCGATTATCGGCAAGCTTCAGCGCTATAACGGCCGTACGCTGGAGGATGCCACCGAGCAGCAGATTTATCAGGCCGTCGCGTCCACCATCCGCGATCAGATCATGCAGAAATGGGTCTCTGCCCGCGAGCAGGACAAGACCTATATGGGCAAGCGCCTGTACTATCTTTCCGTTGAGTTCCTCATGGGCCGCAGCCTGCATTGCAACGCTGTGAACCTGTGCTCCATGGAAAATGTGCGCGAAGCGCTGATGGAGCTGGGCATCAACTGGCGCCATATCATCCGTGAAGAGCCCGAACCCGGTCTTGGCAACGGCGGTCTGGGCCGTCTTGCCGCCTGCTTCCTTGATTCTCTGGCTTCCGTCGAACTGCCCGCCATGGGCTGCTCCATCCGCTATGAGTACGGTCTGTTCCGTCAGCGCATCGTGGACGGTCAGCAGGTGGAAGTGCCCGATAACTGGCTGGAAAACGGCAACGTTTGGGAAGTGCCTTCTCCCGATGATACTGTGGAAGTGCGCTTCGGCGGCCAGGTGGAGACCGTGCAGGAAAACGGCCGTACCAACTACCGTCTGAACAACTGCCGCAGCGTGATGGCCGTGCCCTATGATATGCCTATCGCGGGCTATGACTGCAATACTGTCAATACCCTGCGCCTGTGGCGTCCCCGCAGCGTAAAAGAAAACCTGAATCTGGGCGCCTTCTCTTCCGGCGATTACGAAAAGGCCATGCAGCAGGATTTGGCTTCCATCATCAGCAAGGTACTGTATCCCGAAGACAGCCACTACGGCGGCAAGAGCCTGCGTCTGACGCAGCACTACTTCTTCACCAGCGCCACGCTTCAGTACGCTGTGAAGGACTTCAAGCGCCGTTTCGGCACCCGCTTCAATCTGATGCCCGAAAAGATGACGGTGCATATCAACGATACCCATCCCGGTCTTGCCATTCCCGAACTGATGCGCATCCTCATGGACGAAGAAGGCCTTGGCTGGGACGAAGCGCAGGCCATCGTCAGCAAGACTGTTGCCTACACCAACCATACCGTGCTTTCCGAAGCCCTTGAAAAGTGGCCCGAAAACATGGTCAAGGAGCATCTGCCCCGCATCTATATGATCCTGGAGGAGATGAACCGCCGTCTGTGCGCCCGCCTTTGGAATGCCTTTCCCGGCGACTGGGACCGCATTGCCAAGATGGCCATCATCGCCTACGGTCAGGTGCACATGGCCAATATGTGCGTGGCCATGAGCTATTCCGTCAACGGCGTCAGCCGCCTGCACGGCGATATCCTCAAGGCGGATACCTTCAACGATTACTATCAGCTGATGCCCGAAAAGTTCGGCTATATCACCAACGGCATCACCCATCGCCGCTGGCTGATGGCCTGCAACACCCATTTGCGTGATCTGATCACCAGCGCCATCGGCGACAAGTGGTACAAGCATCCCGAATACCTGCGCGAGCTGGCTCCCTTTGCGAACGACGCTGCTTTCCGCGCCGAGTTTGAAAAGGTGAAGCGCTTTAACAAGCACCAGTTCAACCATATGCTGGAGCTGCGTCAGGGCATGACGGTGGATGAGGACTTCCTCTTTGACACCCAGTGCAAGCGCCTGCATGAGTACAAGCGTCAGCTGCTCAATGCGCTGCATATCCACGTGCTGTACAATCGCATCATGGACGATCCCAATTACACCATGGTGCCCCGCGTGTTCATCTTCGGCGCCAAGGCCAGCCCCGGCTACTACAAGGCCAAGCTGATCATCCGCTACATTCTGGCGCTGTCCAAGATGATCGACAAGTCTCCCCGCGCCCGCAAGATGCTGCGTGTGGTGTTCGTGGAAAACTACGACGTTTCCGCCGCCGAAGCCATCATGCCTGCCACCGATCTTTCCGAGCAGCTGTCCACTGCCGGCAAGGAAGCCAGCGGCACGGGCAACATGAAGTTCATGATGAACGGCGCGCTGACCATGGGTACCATGGACGGCGCCAATGTGGAAATCTACGAGCAGGTAGGCGAAGACAACATTTACATCTTCGGTATGCGCGCCGATACCGTTGCCGCGCTGGAGCGCGAAGGCGGCTACAACCCGCTGCATATCTTTGAGAACAACGCCGAAGTGCGCCGCGCGCTGACCCAGATGATCGACGGCACCCTGATGCCCGACAGCCCCACCGCGCTGCAGGAGCTGTATCACGATATGCTCTTCAATGACCGCTACTTCGTCATGAAGGACTTCGGCAGCTACTCCATGGCCCAGCGCCGCGTGAACGAGGATTACCTCGACCGCGACAAGTGGCTGCGCATGGCAGTGCTCAACACCGCCAACTCCGGCATCTTCTCTTCCGACCGCACCATTCGCGAGTACAACGAGAAGATCTGGCACATCTGATAAAAAACAGGGCCTTGGTTGATCCAAGGCCCTGCTTTTTTGAAAACTCCCCACCAATGGTGGGGAGTTGATTTTGTTATGCTTCGTTCTTCCGGTGGATAATTACCGTCATGCCGATCATGCCGACCAGTGCCATCGCGGCGAGGAGTGCGAAGTTCGTGCTGTCGCCGGTCTGGGGGATTTGGGGAACGGTTGCTTCGTATACGGCGACATACTCGCAGTCCGCACTTGCGGCGGTCACTGCAGGCGACCAGCCCTTGAAAGTATAGGTATACTTGTCATCCGCCGGTCTGGTGGGCG
>JAFYVB010000037.1 GCA_017549335.1 Clostridia bacterium
CCTTGAGGGGAAGCTCCGCCGTAGGCGGTGATGAGGTGTAGCTGCCCGCAGGCAGCGTTATCTCCTCCCGCGGGCGATACCACATACCCCCCACGGCAGGCCGATGGCGCAGCCATCGCGTCCGTGAAACGGACAAGAAAAAAGGGCTGATTCCGAGGGACGAGCTTGCTCGTACATTCGGTGTCAGCCTTTTTTCGTATTGCCTGCCGTAACATTCACGCACACAAAAACGCAGGCTTTCGGGGAACGAAATCCGCCGCTGCCCTTTGGCAGATGAAGGCGGATGCAGTTCCAATGAGGCACAGAGTAAAGTGAACTCTTGTTCACTTTACGACAATGCCGAATTGCGGAAGTTATAGGGAGGGGCTTTGGCCTCCAAAGCCGCCTCCCTATCGTCCCCACCCTCTCCTTACAGCCACTTTCTTACTTCATTGCCGATCTTTTCCGCCATGAACATGAAGCCCATATCATTGGGATGGCAGCCGTCCACGGTGCAGTCGTGCTTGAAGAAGCCTTCAAAGATCTGCCGTCCGTCAATGAACGCCACCTTTTGATCGCCCGCTTCCACGGCATTCTGATAGGTGCGCCAAATCACGTCATAGCAAGCCGTGCGCACGGTTTCGTGAAGGTAGAAATCGGGGCAGGTGACGAAGATCACAGGCAGGTCGGGGCGCTTTTGCCGCAGGATGCGGAAGAATTTTTCGTGGGTATTTGCAAGAAATTCGGCGTCGGGGGCGTTGTGATCGTAATCGTAGACAAAAACGCTCATGTCGAGCTGCGCGATGAAATGCGCCATTTCTTCCTCGGCTTTGCAGCTGCCCGAAAAGCCCATATTGATATGATCACAGTCCAGCATCCGGCTGATCATGGCGGGGTACGCATTGCCGGGACGGGAGGCGCAGCCGCCCTGAGTGATGGACGAGCCGTAATAAACCACGGGTTTTTCATGGGCGTAGGGCGCGGCTGCCGCGATATCGCTGTCCGCCTTCACCCCCACGAAAAGCTTGTCCACGCCGTTGTACAGCGGGAAATGAATGGTCACTTCCTGCGTGCCTTCGGGCAGCATCACGCGGCCCTCAAAGGCGCGTTCCCGCTTGACGGAGGGGCGGAAGGTGCCGCGGTAGAAATATTCGCCGTTCACGCGGATATAAAGATCAAAGCCGTAAATGCCCGTCAGCGCCATGTGATCCATGGGATGCAATTCGCCCAGCTCTGCGTGCAGCGCCACATAGGGCGAATTGGTCTTGAAGCGCACACGGCAGCCGGCGGTGTATTCGTTGAGCAATTGCACGTGCTCGCTGAAGGAGCGGGCAACGTCTGCGGGAAAGCGGCGGAAGATCTCGCCGGGCTGCTGTGCATGGCAAAAGCCGTGCAGCGTAAAGGGCGCGTCGTGCACGTCATGCCAGACGACGTCGGGATCGTCAATGCGGGTCACAACCGCCATGTTGCGGTCGATCTGTTCAATGCTTTTCATGCTTGCACCTCAAAAAAGGCCGCAGAAAGCGGCCTGATGATGAACTTATTTACCGAAAAGTCCGCCCAGTTTGTTAAGAACGTCGCCGACCTTGTCAAGATCGATCTTGGCCTTGACGCCCTTGACAACGGATTCCAGCATTTCGTCGGGCAGGTCAACGTTCAGCAGCTTTTCGATGGTCTTGATGGGCTCTTTCTTGAAATTGTCCATCAGGTTTTCGTCCTTGGTCAGCAGTTCAACGGCTTTTTCGATGAGTTCCTTGATATCAATCGCCATGGTTTTGCCTCCTGTTACATAGTGATTTTATTGTAGTGGAAAAATTTCAGGGCTGCAATGCGTTTTTGAGGGCTTCGCCGATGACATTTGCCAGAATGCGGTGGCCTTCCTCGTTGGGATGGATGCCGTCCACAAACAGTTCCCGGCGGGCATTGCCGCGCTCATCCAGGAAGGGAGAACGGGTGTCAATCAGCGTCACGTCCTTGCGTCCCTCGCAGAAATGGGTGAGGAAATGGGCGTACTTTTCAACCAGATATCTGGTGCGGTTGTAATCGCGGTCGGTATCCCAGTCGCGGCGGGGCATATCACGGGGCTCCAAAGGCAGCGGCAGACACAGGAACATGGGTACTCCCTGATCCCTTGCGATGCGGATGGTGGAAACCACGTTGGCGCAGGCGGGGCGGTAAAGCCCTGTTAAATTGATATCGTTGACGCCGCCTAAAAAGACCAGAGCGTCTCTTTCCTGGGTAAATACTTCGGGGAACAGACGGATCATCATGCCGTTTGTGGTATCGCCGCCCAGACCGCGGTTGATGCTTTCAATGCCCAGATCCTTTGCGATCAGATCGGAAAAACGGCTGGTGCTTTCTTTTAAACCGGTGCCTTCTGTGATGGAATCGCCCATAAAAATAATTTTCATATGTATGCTCCTTTCGGTGATAAAAAAAGTATAGCGCGTTTGCTTTTTTCTGTCAATTCGATTATACTGAATCCGTAAAGATCAGGAGGGTTTATATGCAGAATTGGAATGAGTATTATCCGCGTCCGCAGCTGCGGCGCGAAAGCTTTTTGTCACTCAACGGTTCCTGGGAACTGAACGGAAAGGCGATCACCCTGCCTTTCCCGCCCGAAAGCAAGGCTTCGGGGTACGAAGGTGAACTGAACGGCGAAATGTGCTACCGCCGCTTTTTCCATTTGCCCGAGGGCTTTTGGCACAGAGGGCATAGGGTGATATTGCACTTCGGCGCGGTGGATCAGGTATGCTCCGTTCAGGTGAACGGTCGCATCATCGCGCATCATGAGGGCGGCTATCTGCCCTTTGAAGCGGATATCACCGACTGGCTGAACCTGGGGGAAAACGAGCTTGTGGTCAACGCCACGGACACCCTCAGCCATGATTACCCTTACGGCAAGCAGCGCAAGGATCGGGGCGGTATGTGGTACACGCCGGTATCGGGCATCTGGCAGAGCGTGTGGATGGAATGCGTGCCCGAAAAGCATATCGAGGAAATCTGC
Organism: Clostridia bacterium; assembly: GCA_017549335.1. GTDB lineage: Bacteria > Bacillota > Clostridia > Christensenellales > Aristaeellaceae > SFMI01. The sequence goes on from JAFYVB010000037.1 coordinate 2,987, forward strand.
ATTACCCCTGATACCAGGGGCATTACGCTGAATGTGGCAACGAAAGAGGAAAATTGCACGGTGACGGTGGGCGGCAAGCAGTGGGAGATCGCAACCAACTGCGACGTGCGGCTGGAGATCGAAAATCCCGTTTGCTGGTCGCCTGAAAATCCCCATTTATACGATCTGCACGTCACCGCGGGCGAGGATGCGGTGGACAGCTATTTTGCGCTGCGTACCGTTTCGATCCAAGAATTTAACGGCGTACAGCGCGTGTGCCTCAACGGCAAGCCCATCTTTATGAACGGTCTGCTGGATCAGGGCTATTTCGTGGAGGGCATCTATCTGCCCGAATCCCCCGAGGGCTATGCCCGGGACGTGGAAAACATGCAGGAGCTGGGCTTTAATCTCCTGCGTAAGCATATCAAGATCGAGCCCGAAATTTTCTATTACGAATGCGACCGCCGGGGAATGCTGGTGATGCAGGATATGGTCAACGCGGGAGATTATCATTTCTTCCGGGATACCGTACTGCCCACCGCCGGCATCAGGTGGTGGCCGGACTTCCGTCCCGGCGGCAAAAAGCGCAAGCAGTTTTTTGAAAAGCATTGCCGCGACACGCAAAAGCATCTGTACAACCACCCTTGCATCATCGCCTATACCGTTTTCAATGAGGGCTGGGGGCAGTACGATGCCGACCGCATCTATACCGAGCTGAAAAATAACGATCCCACCCGCTTTTACGATGCCACCTCGGGCTGGTTCCACAAGAAAAAAAGCGACGTGGACAGCCTGCACATCTACTTCAGAAATGCCGTTCTTAAGCCCAAGGAGCGTCCCATGCTGCTGAGTGAATGCGGCGGCTACACCCGCGCCATCGAGGGGCATATGTTCAACGTGGGCGGCAAATACGGCTACGGCAAAACCGACAGCGAGGAAGCACTTACCGACAAGATCGCAGAAATGTATGAGATCATGGTGCTGCCCGCCATCAAAGCCGGTCTGTGCGGCGTGATCTATACCCAGGTCTCCGACGTGGAAGATGAGATCAACGGTTTGTACACCTATGACCGGGCGGTGTGCAAGGTGAATAAAGAGAAAATGCGCCGGCTGGGAGAAAAAGCCCTTGCCCGGCTGCAGGAAAGCGTATAAAAAGACGGCGTTCCGAAAATTCGGAACGCCGGTTTTTTTATTCGGATACGCGCTTGTTCTTCTGCAGGAAAGCAAAGATGCACAGGCAGGAAAGGGCAGCCAGTACGGCGAGCGCCATCAGGGAGGTACTGTCGCCGGTTTCGGGCAGCGGTGCGGGGACGGGAGAAGGTGTTGCTGTGGGTCGGGGCGCGGGCGTTGCGGCAGCGGTGATGGTCACCTCGCAGGATCCGATCTCCGCAGTTTCATAGAAGGGATGTTCTTTCGTGGTGTAATACACCTTGTAGGTGCCGGGAGCGGAGGCGGTGGGGATCTCCTCGGAGAAGGGGCCTTCCGCAGACAGGCTGTATACCATCTTCACCTCATCGCCGGGCAGAGCCTCAACGCTGCCGGCGGTCACAAGCGCATGGGAGGAACCGTCTGCCACCAGCGGAGAAACCGGCTGGGGCGGCGTGACCGTCAGAGCAGCCTTTTTGATCTCAAAGGTCCAGCTGTCATCGGTAAGATGGGCTGTAGTATAATTTTCATCGCCCGCGCAAATCAGCGTGATCTGATAAACGCCCGGCTCAACAGCGACGGACAACTGCTCAGAAGAATTTTCCCTGACGTAGAGAAAATCGACGATGCCTTCATAAGTACGCTGTACGGAAGTGCCATTTTGGGGAGCTGCCGAAATGACGGCGGAGATGTTGGTCCAATCAAGGGGATGCAAAGGGGAATATTGAGCGAACTTGGGCAGACCGTCATAGACAAGCTCTTCGGGAGACTCCGAGTAAATAAAATGGTTTGGAGTGAGATCCAGCTTATTAACCGTTATTGCCGAAGCGGGAGCAGCCACGGAGCACAGCATCAGAGAAACAGCCAGCAGAAGATAAAGCAGTTTTTTCATTTGCGGCATCCTTTCTTTCTCTTTACGCATTCAGCATGAAGGCTTTGTAGGCTTTCACGGCTTCGTACAGGTCGGCCTTGCTGATGATTTCCAGCGGGGCGTGCATGGAGAGCACGGGCACGCCGCTGTCGATCACTTCCATGCCGTACAGCGCACAGATATAGGCGATGGTGCCGCCGCCGCCCACGTCCACCTTGCCCAGCTCTGCGGTCTGCCAGCAGATGCTGTTATCATCCATGATCTTGCGCAGGCGGGCGATGAACTCGGGGTTGGCGTCGTTGGAGCCCGATTTGCCCCGGGAGCCGGTGAATTTGTTGTAGCACACGCCGCGGCCGAGGAAAGCGGCGTTTTTCTTTTCAAAGGCAGAGGCATACAGGGGATCGTAGCCCGCGCTCACGTCGCAGGAGAGCATGCGGCAGGCAGCCAGACCGCGGCGGAGCTTCAGCTCGCTGTAATCACCCGTCAGGTTCATGATCTCGGCGTAGGCGTTTTCAAAGTAATGGGCACGCATACCGGTGGCGCCCACGGAGCCGATTTCTTCCTTGTCCGCCAGCAGGCAGCAGCAGGTGTATTCGGGCACTTCGGGCAAATCAAACAGCGCTTCCAGAGAGGCATAGGCGCATACGCGGTCATCATGACCGTAGCCCAGGATCATGCTGCGATCCAAACCGTATTCACGGGAGGGGCCGGCGGGCACGGCTTCGATTTCAGCGGAGAGCATGTCTTCCTCTTCGATGCCGTATTTTTCTTTGAGAATGCCCAGAATGTTGGCCATCACGGCGTTTTTGTCCTCATCCTTGAGGGGACGGCCGCCGATGGTGATATCAAGACCTTCGCCCGTGATCACTTCAGAAGCCTTTTTGCTCATCTGCTCGGCGGACAGGTGGATCAGCAGGTCGGAGATACCCACGACGGGATCGTCGTCCTTTTCGCCGATGGCGATCTCAACGACGGAGCCGTCCTTTTTGCAGATCACGCCGTGGAGCGCAAGCGCCCTTGCCACCCACTGATATTTCTTCACGCCGCCGTAATAATGGGTGTCGGCGTAGGCGAAATCGCTGTCCTCATAGAAGGGATTCTGCTTCAGGTCGATGCGGGGAGAGTCGATGTGGGAGCCCACGATGTTCATGCCCTTGACCAGGGGCTGCTTGCCCAGGTGGAACAGCATGATGGCTTTGCCCATGCAGTTGACGTAAACTTTATCGCCTGCTTTCAGGGCGGTTTCGGCTTTGATCAGATCGTCAAGGTTTTTATAGCCTGCTTTTTCGGCCATTTCCACAGTCTCGGTCACGCATTCCCGCTCGGTCTTGCCATCGTCCAGATACCTGCGGTAGGCGGCAGCGGTTTTTTCAAGGGCTTTGAGGGCCTTTTCGTCGTAGGTTTTCCATGCGTTGGGGCGTTCCATATATTTTCCTCCTGTTGTATACGATTTGATGTATATAGTGTAGCACTTCAAAAGGTTTTTCACAAGCAAATTTGACATTGTGGACAATTTTGATACAAAAGGGTATAATATATAAGGCGAGGATTCGCCGTATTGAAACAATGAAAATCAGGAGGAAAAGCAGCGTGGAAAAAGAGCTGATGCTTATTGTCAATCCGGCTGCCGGCAAGGGCGAAGGCAGTGCCGTTGCAGGCAGGCTGATGGATATGTATGATGCAGCGGGTTATGCGTTCCGCGTGCATTTCACCAGAAAAGAAGGCGATGCCGTCCGCTTTGCGGCCGCCTGCAATGAAAATATCGAAAAGATCGTGTGCGTGGGCGGCGACGGTACGCTGTCGGAAACGCTGTCCGGCCTGCTCAGTGCGCCCCATAAAAGCGAAATTTGCTATGTGCCCATGGGCAGCACCAACGACATGGCCCGTTCCATGGGCCTTTCCTTTGATCCTCTGGAGGCGGGAAGTCTGGTGATGAAGGGGCAGAGCATCCGGGTGGATGCGGGTCAGTTCAACGACCGGTATTTTTCCTATGTGGTCTGCTTCGGCGCTTTTTCCAGCACCTCCTACGAAACGGACCGGTCGCTGAAGAACAAGCTGGGGCATTTTGCTTACGTCCTCTCGGGTGCCAAGGAACTGACCAATATCCACCGCTATCCCGTGCGCGTGGAGTGCAAAGAGGGCACGATCGAGGGCGATTTTCTCTTTGGCGCCATGTGCAATACCCGCACGGTGGGCGGTCTGCTCAAGCTTCCCGTGACCTTCAGCGAGCTTTCCGACGGACGGCATGAATTGTTCCTGGTGCGCGCTCCCAAGGATATCAATGAAACCCAGCAGCTGATCACTGCGCTGACGCTGGGCAATTTCAATACAGAACTGATCGAATGCCATTCGGTGTCTCAGGCTGTTTTCCATATGCCCGAGGAAATGCCCTGGTCGCTGGACGGCGAACGGGCGGATGCGGGGCGCAAGGTGGAGATCAAAACGCTGCCCTCTGCCTATCGCCTGATGGTGCCGTGCAAGGAATAAGAGGAATACCATGCTTGAATTAAAGCGGCGATCCCCTCTGCGCAGAGAGATCGCTTCCTATGTGCGTCCGCTGCTGTTTTGCATCGCATACGCGGCGATTCTGACGCTTGCGGGGGAAATGCTCTCCCGCAGGAGCGTTGTGAAAGCTGCGGCGTATCTGGTGCAGCGGCCATACGCATTTGCTTACAATGCGCTGATCGCGGCGCTGACGCTGACGCCTGCGCTTTTTGTGCGCCGCAGGATCTTTGCCTATACGCTGGGCGGCACGCTGTGGGCGGTGCTGTACATCGCGGATATGATCACGCGGATGCTGCGCATCACCCCTTTTTCCGCCTACGATGCTTTCGTCTTTTTCAAAAATCTGGACATCACCAATTCCTACGTTACGCTCTGGCAGGTGGCTTTGATCGCCCTTGGCGTCGCAGCGGTGCTGGCAGGGCTTGTTTTGCTGTACCGCCGCGCACCCAAGGCGCAGCCGGAGCGCCGCGGGGCGGCGGTATTTACTGCGCTGCTGGCCTTCACCGTGTTGGTTTGCACTGCCGCATACGAACCCCATAACCGGGATTATACCGATCCCGTAAAGGGCTTTAACAAAGGGGGATTTGCCTATTCTTTCCTGCGCAGTTTTGCAGACAGGGGAATTGATCGGCCGGAGGAATATGATGAGCAGGTGATCGACGATATCCGCACCGAGGTGGAACCGCAGCCGCAGGCAAAGGATCCCAAAGTCAATTTTGTTTTTCTGCAGCTGGAATCCTTTGTGGATCCCGCCCTGTTTGAACACGCCGTCTGTCTTGAGAATCCCGTGCCGAATTTTACCCGTCTGAAGGAGGAATACTCCACGGGCAAGCTGCACGTGCCCATGATCGGCGGCGGTACGGCGAACGTGGAATTTGAAGTGATCACGGGAATGCGGCTCAGTGATTTCGGTACGGGCGAATATCCCTATACCACCATCCTGCAGTCCGAAACCTGCGAAACGGTAGCCTATAATCTGAAAACGCTGGGCTACACCGCCCATGCCGTTCATAATAATTCGGGCTCTTTCTATAACCGCAATCTGGTGCTGCCCATGCTGGGCTTTGATACCTTCACCTCCCTTGAATATATGCAGGATGTGACGAAAAATCAGCTGGGCTGGTGCCGCGACGAGGTGCTGACAAGGTGCATTCTGGACGCCCTTGAAAGCACGGACGGCGAGGATCTGGTCTTTGCCGTATCGGTGCAGGGACATGGGAAATATGCCGCCGATACTCCCGAAACGCCCTATCCCATCGGCAGCGTGGGGCTGGAAGAGGATGAAAGCGAGAAAAACGCTTTCGAATACTATATCAATCAGCTCCATGAAACCGACGCCTTTATCGGGCAGCTGACGGAAGCGCTAAAGGCGTATCCCGAGCCTGTGGTGCTGGTGCTCTACGGCGATCATCTGCCGCCGCTCAGCGTGGAAGAAAGCGATCTGAAAACAGGAAGCCTGCTGATGACCGAATATGTGATGTGGTCAAACGACGGCAGTCTGCCCAAGCAGGACGGCGATCTTTCCGCCTATCAGCTGACGGCCTGCACGCTTCAGCGCAAGGGCATCAGCGAGGGCGTGCTGATGCGCTTTCACCAGCAGTGCCGGCAGAATGAGGACTATCTGGACGAGCTGGCTGCGCTGGAGTATGATATGCTCTACGGCGATAAGTACCTTTATGGCGGCAATTCTCCCTACCGTCCCACAGAAATGCGCATGGGCGTGAAGGAGATCCGGGTGACAAGCGCCGGCTTGTACGATGATATCCTGCTGGTGCGGGGCGAGGGCTTCACGCCCTACAGCGCCGTGTATCTGGAGGGCAAGGCACTGGACACCACCTATGTGGACGCGGGCATGCTGCTGGCACGGACAGGGCTGCTGAGTTCGGCGGAGGCGGGCGACCGGGTGCTTGTCTGTCAGGTGAGCGAGGACGATACGGTGCTCAGCGCCGTCGGGCCCATCCTGCTGGAAACGAAATAAAATAAGGTGTTCGCAGAATAAACTGCGAACACCTTTTTGATGAAAAGGGATCAATATTCCACCTTGCCGTCGCCGCCGCAGGTGGTGCAGGTGACTTTGCCATCCCCGCCGCACTTGGTGCAGCGGCTCCATGTACGCCCCGAGGAGCTGCCGCTCTTGCTGCTCGAGTAATTGGGGGTGGAGCTGTATTCGTATTTGCCGCCTGCGCCGTTGCAGCGGGAGCAGGTGACCTGACCGCCGCTGCAGCCGATCTTGGTGCAGTTCTTGGTGCGGGTTCTGGAAGAGGAACTGCCGGAGGACGAAGAGGAGCTCTTGGAAGAGGAGGACGACGAAGAAGACGAAGAAGACGAAGTGGGCTTGGGCGTGGCGGTGGGTTTGGCAACCGTGTTTGTCTGGATACGTTCACCCAGATCGCCGAATGCAAAGTCCGTACTGGCGCAGAATGTGATGTAGCTATTGCCCGGTTTATAGCAGATGCTGAAGCATTCGCCTGCCGTTTTCCAATCGGTGCCGCTGACATAGGTATTGAATGTGTCGTAGGAATAGCCTTTGGCAGCCTTGAAACAGTGGTAGATCCAGCCGTTGGGATTAACGGTGTGCTGGGAATAGACGAAATGCTCGTCCTGCAGCAGTACTTCAAGGTAGGCCAGAACGATATCCGGCACTTCGTTTGCGTTGGCAGCCTTGTATACGCGATTAAGAGCGTGCTCGTTATCCTTGTTTTCAGAGAAACTCAGCGTGGCGCAGAATTTACCCGGATCCTGCACGGTGAGCTTGGCCGCCTGCGCTGCGGGCAGAAGGCAAAGCGTAAGCACGAGGATAAGCACGAGAGAAACAAGTTTATTTGTCATCTGAAATGCCTCCTTTGAAATCAATATTCCACCTTGCCGTCGCCGCCGCAATTGCCGCAATCCACCGTGCCCGAGCCGTGGCAGCGGTAGCAGTTTTCCTTGACGGTCTCGTATTTAGGGCCTTTGCCCGAATAATTGGGCGTGGAGACCGTTTTTTCCTTATAGCCCCGTCCCGAGCAGTTGGAGCAGGAAACCTTGCCGTCGCCGCCGCAGAAGGTGCAGCGCTTGGTGCGGTTGATGCTGCTGGAAGAAGAGGACGATGACCAGGAGAAAGAGGAGGAGCCGCCGGAGGACTGGGACTGTGCGGCTGCTGCCTGCGCGGCCTTTTCCTCTTCCGCTTTGCGGGCAGCTTCCTCTTTAGCACGTTTCTGCGCATATTCCGCAGCTATTACACTCAGTGCGGCGTGTTCTTTTTCATCCAGACGGTAATTCAGATCGGTCAGGTTGAAAGACAGCGCATAGTAGAAAGAGATTTCAGAATACTCCGGACTATACATGATCTCAATGCTGGCGGTAAATTTTTTCCATTCTCCCGTTGGGGTTGTGTTGGAGGATTTGAAAAGATCTTTGTCGGTTGCGTTTTCTAAAGTATACCAGCGATAGACCCAGCCGCCCTTGTTTATTTCGGAGCCGGAACGCTTTAGCCCGGCATGCCGGACAAGATAGTCTTCATAAGCGGCGACCATCCGTGCGAACGCATCGCTGTCCTCCTCGGCGTAGTATTTGAAACTGTGGATTGAGGCTATTTTAACCCCTTTACGATCTACAACCGTTACCAGATTAGACTCATCATGATCAGAGAGCAGATCGCCGAAGAAAGATGCAGGATCCTGCACAGGATGTTCTGCTGCCTGCGCTGCGGGCAGGAGACAGAGCATAAGCACGAGGATCAGGGCGAGAGAAACGAGCCTTTTTGTCATGATAAAAACCCTCCTTTGAAATCAATATTCCACCTTGCCGTCGCCGCCGCAGGTGGAGCAGTCCACCTTGCCGCTGCCGTAGCATTTTCTGCAGCTTTCCCATGTGGAGCCTACGCGGCTGCCACTCTTGCTGCCCGAATAATTGGGCGAGGAGCTGTATACGTATTTTCCGCCTTGACCGTCACAGCTGCGGCATTTGACCTTGCCGCGGTCGCAGCCTACGGCAGAGCAGTTCTTGGTGCGGGTACCGCCGCTGCTTTTTTTGTCATTGCCCGAGAAAAAGTCATCATTGCCGCCGCTGCCGGACTGTCCGCGGGTTTCCTCGATGCTCTTCATGACTTCGCGGATGTATTCCCGCCGTTCTTCGCCGCCGATCTTTTCCAGTTCCTCCTGACGGTCTGCATCCAGCCGCAGACCAAGGTCGGTCAGCTCAAACCCTTTGCCAAAGTGGAAGCTCATATACATGGCGCCGGGCTTGTGGGAGATCAGCACATGCGGGGCGACGTTGCGGGTCTTTCCTTTGGCATCCGTGAAGCTGTAGGAATAGGTGCTCAGGTTGTAGCCGCTTGGCGCATTGTAACAATAAAAGATATCGCCCCATTCGCCTTCGATGGAATCCGTCAGCGTGAAGCCCAGTTTCGTGAGATATTCGGAATAGACGCTGACCAGCGCATCGCCTACGGAATAGGACTTGGCAGTGTAACTCAGCCAAAAGCCTTTCTTGCTTTCCTGCGCATTGGACCAATGGGTCAGATCCGGGCTGAAGAAAGGTCGGGGATCCTGAATCTGCGGCAGCTTGTTTTCAACGATAAGGACAGGGGCTGTTTCGGACGACGGGCTTGCGGCAGCTGCAGCGGGAGCAGCGGGCGCTGCGCCGAGGAGAAAGTCCGTGCTGAAATACACAATCACATTGTGGGCGGAGTAATTTCCGCCGTAGTCATAGAAAACGTCGGCGCAGATGTTTCCCTCGGTATCAGCCATCGAAAAGCAGCTGTATGCGGCGCCGTTGGGCACAAAATAGTGATGTGTGCCGAAATAGCTGCCGTGATCCTGCACTGAGGAGCCTGCGTACTTCAGCGTAGGCTGCTGTTTCAACATTTCCACATAGCTCAGCGCGTATTGTGCGGCGGTATCCCCCTGAACGGTATAGGAGAGACACAGCGCATACTGGCTTTTCGTGCTTTGCTGAAGGCTCAGTGCGCCGCCCGAAAAAACGGCGGGGTTGGGCAGCATGAGGGTATCTGCCTGTGCCGCGGGCAAGAGAGAAAACGATAAAAGGAGCAAAAGCGCAAAAGCGAGGATCCTTTTGAACATATCGGCACCTCCGATGTAAATATTTACGAATCAGATGGTATTATTTTACTGTCTTTTGAAAGGGCTGTCAATCAAAAACGCGCTTCCCCAAAGAGAAGCGCGTGAAAATTATTTTGCGATGGCGTCGGCCACATAAATGCCCATGGCGCCCGACTGGCTCAGACCACGGCAGATACCGCTGCCGTCGCCGATGATGAACACGTTGTCGATCAATTCGAAATGCTCGTTCATAAACACCGGACGGATGGAATAGTACTTGCTTTCGCACCCGTACAAAAGGGTATCGTCGTTGGCGCAGCCGGGGGCGACGCGGTCAAGGGCGTACAGCGTTTCGATGATGTTGGTCAAAAGTCTGTGGGGCAGCACCAGGGAGATATCGCCCGCGGTGGCCTTGAGGGTGGGGCGTACGGTGTTTTGCGCAAGCCGGTGCTCGTTGGTGCGGCGGCCGCGGATCAGATCGCCGAAGCGCTGTACCAGCACGTTGCCGTTGGAAATGATGTTGGCAAGGCGGGAAATGTATTCGGCGTACTCCGTGGGCTGGTTGAAAGGCTCGGTGAAGTGGATGGAGGAGAGAATGGCAAAGTTGCAGTTCTCCGTTTTGCGCTGGGGATCGGCAAAGGAATGACCGTTGGCTGTGATGATGCCGTGGTTGTTCTCAGCCGATACGATGCCGCCCTGATTGAAGCAGAACATACGGCAGCGATCCTCGAAAGTCTTGGTGCGGTAGAGGATCTTGGGCTCGTAGATCTTTTCGGAGAAGTCGCGCCAGATGCTGTCCTTCATTTCCACGCGCACGCCGATATCCACGGAGTTGGAGGTGGTCTTTACGTTGTGCTGACGGCAGAAGGAGTTGAGGAAATTGGCGCCGCTGCGGCCGGTGGCGATGATCACATACTTGCCGCGGAGCACTTCGCCGTTTGCGCAGCAAAGGGCATAGCCGTTTTCCTTTTTTTCGATGCGCTCCACGTCATGCCCCGTCAGCAGCGTTACGCCGCTTTGCTCCAGGCGGGCAATGATGTTAAGCATGGTGGAATAATTGCGGTCAGTGCCCAGATGCTTTACGTTCATATCCAGCAAAAGCAAATTGTTCTGCAGGCACTTGCGCTTGAGTTCTTCGTTGGATTTATAAACGTTTACGATATCGCCGTCGCAGTGGCGGGTGAGGATGCGGTCCACCTCGCTGATGTAGTGCATGGCCACGTCGTCGCCCAGCTCTTCGCCCAGTGTGCCGCCGTAGGCTGTGCCCAGATTGAACTTACCGTCCGAGAAAGCGCCGGCGCCGGCATAGCCGGAGGTGATGGCGCAGGTTTTGCAGTGTACGCAGCCGCGGTTTTTGCCGGCGGGGCAGTGTCTGTCCTGCAGCATATTTCCGCGCTCGACGATGCAGATCTCCATCTCGGGGACTTTTTCTTTAAGACGGTAGGCAGCCATCAGACCGCCGATGCCGCCGCCGATGATCAGCGTATCAAACTGTTTCATAAGAAATTCCTTCCATATTGATTGACAAAATCGGGATAAAAACGACGCTTCGGGCCGTTGTATTTAAGAAAGGTGATCGTCTTTGAGCAAGCCGTCCAGATGCATTTTCTGGCGAAGGGCAACGGTCTGCGCCTCCAGATCGATGGCGTCCTCCGTGCGCAGATCCTGCAAAAGCTGAAGCAGCGCCGTGGGCAGATCCACGGACAGCGCTTTTTCGGTATCCTGCATGGCGCGGGAAGTTTCGCTGCTCTGCATCCGCTTTTCGTAATGGATGTATTTTTCCAACAGCTCCTCCAGCATGGGCAGATAGCATACCCGCAGGCTGCGCGCTCCCGCCATTTCGCGGCTCTTTGGAACGGTATGCAGCTGGGTGAGAATATCGTCCAGAATGGCGTTCACCCGCGCCATGGCGTTGCGGATGGAAGTGGAAACGGGCTGGCGGGAGAGGATGCGGATATCGCTGCACCGCTGGGCGACCTCCTGCAAAACGGGATCGTCATACGCAGCGGGTGCGGTGCGCCCGTTGGCCGCGGCACTGTGCATCTCGTCCAGACGGTGCATCAGCCCCATGGCAAATTCGTTATACAGCCGCTGTTCCATTTCCTGAAGACGGGGATCGGTTTCGGGAGAATAGGCGTTTGACTGGATGCCGCAGCCGTTCCATGCCTCTGCCTGACGGTTGGCTGCCTGCACGAAGGTGACCAGCTCGGTATCATAGGGCATATCGGGGTGCGCAAGGGCAAAATCCTTCAGCCCTGCAGCCGAGGAGTAAAGGAGGGAAAGCGTCTGCGACATGGGACGCAGCGCTGCGGAAGGATCGGGAAGGGTGGGAGAGATCAGATCGCGCATCAATTCGCCTGTGCGATTGCGCAGATACGCGGCGGAATCCTCGTTTTTAAAGGCAGAGCTTACGGCGTCGCGCACGAAATTGCCCACTGAGCGCACCCGCTCGTCGCGGATCTGTCTGGAGGTGGGGCGGCGGACGCGCTTTAAATTCTGCTGTGCCTGATCGATGGTGCGAAGCAGCGTATCCGAAGCATATAAAAGGGCGGCCAGCGTGGCGTAGCGCTTATCGCGCACCACAAGCTCCAGCGCATCGTCCACATAGGGACGGTCGCTGCCGAAATATCCTTTTTTATACATACGGCTGAGGACGGCGTCTACTTTGCTGCGGTTTACACGCATCACCGATGCAGCGGTGCCCAGCGTCAGCGTTTTATGATCATCCATGGCGTGCACAAGGCGCTCGTGCTGGTTTTTGAGAGAATTAAAAAGTCCCACAGTTTTCCCCTCCAAGGTCATTCAATCTATTGTACCCCAAAAACGATCGGGTGTAAAGTATAGCATCATCCGGGGAATATTCACGGAATTGTAGCATAATTGTATGATAATGTTCATGGTATTTTGGTTGTAACCGGGAAGATATATGGCATATAATATACATTGAGTCAATGTATTTATGCAAAATTTGCTTGATAAAAGAAAAGAGGAGACGGCTATGAAAAACAGATGTATGCAGCGCATCCTATCCTGTCTGCTGCTGATCAGCCTGCTGATCGGCATTCTTCCTGCCATGGCAGATGTACCCGCTTTGCGCGCGTATTGCTATGCTTTTACGCCTGAGACCAGTCAGGGCGCCGTAACGGGCTTTGGCTTCAAAATGGGCGCCCAGTACGGCACTGCCCCTTACACCCTGAGCTATACCGTCGTTAAGACGGGAGGCACTACGCTTTCGGGTTCTCCCATCAATGCGGGCTATGTATCCGTGCCCGGCAGCTTCACCACGGGGGAATACACCTTTACCGCGTCCGTTCGTGACGCCATGGGCGCCACCAGTACGGCTGTGATGCGGGTGAACTTCACCGCCACCGAAAACGGCGTGAGCAGTGTGAACGTATCCGCTTCCGTTGCTCCCGAAGCCGTAAAGGCGCAGACCATTACCCTCAATTCCAGCATCCGGACGCTGCGCGTGGGCGCTACCTATGCGCTGTCTGCCACTGTGCTGCCCGCCGATACCGCCGATAAGACCGTGGAATATGCAAGCTCCAATGCGGCTGTGGCCACGGTCAGCGAAGATGGCGTGATCACCGCTGTGGCTCCCGGCACCTGCGAGATCACCTGCACGGCGAAGGATGGCGGCGGAGCCTCCTCCAAGTGCAATATCATCGTCATCCGCTCGGTAACGGCTGTAAAACTGCCCGTAACGGCACTGACCGTAGCGGAGGGCGGAACTTATAAGCTTCAGCCTGTCATTGAGCCTGCGGACGCCAGCAATAAGCAGGTGACCTATACCTCCGGTAACAAGGCCGTTGTGGTTGTCGCCAACGACGGCACGGTGACCGGCGTGGACAAGGGCGTTGCCACCATTACCGTTGCCTCCAAGGACGATCCCTCCAAGACCGCCACCGTGGTGGTTACCGTAGGCACTCCCGTTGCGAGCCTGGCGGTTTCTCCCACCAGCGCCGGCCTGGAAACGGGCAAGTCGCTGCACCTGCAGACCACCATCACCCCCGATACCGCCACCAACAAGACGCTGGAATGGACTTCTTCCGATCCCACTGTGGCTACTGTGGATAACGATGGCTGCGTGCAGGCGTGGAAGGCCGGTACGGCTGTGATCACCGCCAAGTCCATGGACGGCAGCGAGAAGACCGCTTCCTGCACCGTGACCGTAACGGGCGAAACGGTCACGCCTCCCTCCGACGATGAAATTACCGATCAGCCCGACACCAGACCTGCCGGCGAAACGGCCTATGTGCGTACCGAAGAGGGCGGCCTGAACCTGCGCAAGAGCGCCAATCAGGGCTCTACCCGCATTCGCATCATCCCGCGCAACGCCGCACTGACCGTGATCACCGAGGGAACCACCTGGTGCTATGTGTGGTATGACGGCGACTTTGGCTACGTCATGACCAAGTTCCTCTCCATCTATGAGGGCGATTCCTCCTCCTCTTCCGGCAGCGGCGAATCGGCTCCTGCCGACGGCAGACCTGCGCAGGTGGATACCGAAAAGGGCGGCCTGAATCTCCGCTCCAAGCCCAGCCAGTCTGCTTCCCGCAAGCGTATCATTCCCGAGGACGCCAAGTTCACCGTGGTGACCTACGGCTCTTCCTGGTGCTATGCTTACTACAAGGGAACCTACGGCTACGTGATGACCAAGTTCGTCAAAATGCTGGATGAAGCTCAGCCCACGCCTCCCTCTTCCGGCTCCGGCTCTTCTTCCTCCGGCGATTCTTCCGGCACGTCTTCCGTGAAGGCCACCGTCAAGACGCCCGAAGGCCGTCTGAATCTGCGCAAGACCGCCAGCATCAATGCGGAGATCATCCGCCGCATCAACCCCGGCAAGACCGTTACCGTGCTTGAAAAGGGTTCCAAGTGGTGCTATGTGAAGTACAGCGATGATACGGGCTATGTGATGACCAAGTTCCTTGACTTCGGCGGCGGCAGCGGCTCGGGCAGCTCCGACAGCGGCTCGCAGACGCCTCCTTCCTCCGACGGCACCAAGAAGTATGCACAGGTCACCACCGAGGAAGGCCGTCTGAACCTGCGCGCCAACAAGAGCTCGGGCTCGGAGATCATCAAGCGCATTCCCCGCAACGCGTATGTGGAAGTGCTCGAATACGGCTCCAAGTGGTGCCGCGTCAACTACAACGGTACCAAGGGTTATGTAAAAACCGAGTTCCTGACGATGCTGTAAGGCAAAACCAACAGCCTCCCGTTCATTGACGGGAGGCTGTTTTTTATGCTACAATGCCTTATACACAATCAAAAAAGGAGCGGTTTTATGGCTTCCAGGGTACATTTTACCTCTTTTCGCTGCACGGGCAAGGAAAGTCTTGTGCAGAAATTCCGCCGTTTGGCGCTGACCGCCGGCATCGGCGATATCGATATGAAGGATAAATATGTGGCGATCAAGCTGCATTTCGGCGAACCGGGCAATCTGGCCTATCTGCGGCCGCAGTATGCCCGTGCGCTGGCGGATATCGTAAAGGAAAAGGGAGGAAAGCCTTATCTGGTGGACTGCAATACGCTGTACATTGGTCGCCGCGCCAATGCGCTGGATCATTTGGATTCCGCTTACGAAAACGGTTTCAGCCCGCTGCAGGTGGGCTGCCATGTGCTCATCGGCGACGGCCTCAAGGGCGATGACGAAGTGGCTGTGCCTGTGAAAAACGCCGAATACAGCAAGGTGGCGTACATTGGCCGCGGGGTCATGGACGCGGATATCGTGATCTCCCTTACCCATTTCAAGGCCCACGAGGGCACGGGCTTTGGCGGCGTACTCAAGAACATCGGCATGGGCTGCGGCAGCCGCCGCGGCAAGAAGGATATGCACGAGGAAGAAAAGCCTGCCGTTGACGTATCCCGGTGCGTGGGCTGCGGCGTATGCAAGAAAAACTGTGCCCATAACGCCATTACGGTGGACAAGACTGCCTGCATCAATTCCACTCTGTGCGCGGGCTGCGGACGCTGCATTGAAATGTGCCCCGCCAAGTGCATTCATCCCATGGACGATCGCGCCAACGAGATCCTTTCCCGCAAGATTGCCGAATACACTGCGGCTGTGGTGCAGGATAAGCCGGCCTTCCATCTTTCGCTGGCCTGCGATATTTCGCCCTACTGCGATTGCTACCGCATCAATGATGCGCCCATCGTGGAGGATATCGGTATGTTTGCGTCCTTTGATCCCGTTGCCATGGATCAGGCGTGTGCCGACATGGTGAACGCAGCCAAGCCTTTGCGCAACAGCCTTTTGTATCAGCGCAAGGACGCTGTACAGGGCGATCATTTCCGCTCGCTGCATCCTGTGACCAACTGGGACGCCTGCCTTGATCAGGGCGTGAAGCTGGGGCTTGGCGTGCGGGAATATGAGATCGTGGAGATGAAATAAGGACGGGGGAGGACGTTTCTCTTTTGAGTCAAAAGAGAAACAGAAAACCTGCGTTTGGAATGTTGATTGGCTGCGTGAAAGACGCGGCAGTTTATGAAAAAGGACAGAGAATCTCATGGATTCGAGTAAACTCGATCCACTGATCTTCTCCGTCCTTTTTCGTTTGCTTCGCAAACCCTGCGGAACAAGTTCCGCAGACTGCCGCTGCAGGC
>JAFYVB010000038.1 GCA_017549335.1 Clostridia bacterium
CAAGACCCTCCCCGTTTCCGGAATTGATACCGTTGCGGGCGCCACCGTCAGCTCCAACGCCATCATCGACGCGGTGAACACCGTGGAGATCGCTGCTCCTGCCGTGGGCACTGACTACGCCGTGAAGGGCGCCGGCCTCACCGGCACCATCGATATCGTTGTGACCATGGGCGCCGACAACACCATCCAGAAGGTTGCCGTGAACGGCACCGATTCCGCCATGGACGAGTCCTTCGTAGCCAAGTGCGACGAAGCCTTCCTCGCCCAGTTCGTAGGCAAGACCATTCCCGTTTCCGGCATCGATACCGTAGCCGGCGCGACCGTCAGCTCCAACGCCATCATCGATGCGGTGAACACCGTGGTTGTGGAAGCTCCCGCTGCTGAGGAAGTGAAGGGTACCGAATACCGCGTGAGCGGTCAGGGCTTCACCGGCACCATCAATGTGATGGTGACCGTAGCCGAAGACGGCACCATTCAGAAGGTAGCCATCTTGGGCACCGATTCCGAATATGACGAAGCCTTTGTCGGCATGTGCGACAAGGATGCGTTCCTCGGTCAGTTTGTCGGCAAGACGACTCCCGTATCCGGCATTGACACCGTAGCCGGCGCTACCGCCAGCTCCAACGGCATCATCGAAGCTGTGAACAAGGTGGTTGTGGAAGCTCCCGCTGCGGAAGAAGCGAAGGGCACCGAATACCGCGTGAGCGGTCAGGGTTTCACCGGCACCATCAATGTGATGGTGACCGTAGCCGAAGACGGCACCATTCAGAAGGTAGCCATCATGGGCACCGATTCCGAATATGACGAAGCCTTTGTCGGCATGTGCGACAAGGATGCGTTCCTCGGTCAGTTCGTGGGCAAGACGATCCCCGTGGACGGCATCGATACCGTTGCCGGCGCTACCGCCAGCTCCAAGGGCATCATCGAAGCTGTAAATAAGGTCGTTGTGGGCGATCAGGCGAAATAAGGAGAGATACAAATGGAAGCAATCATTCATGCTCTTCAGGAATTCATGCACGGTCTGATCGAGCTGAGCGCACTGGCGCTGGAGCTCGTGGGCGTGCTGCTCATCCTGGGCACTGCCGTCCGCACCGCCATCATGGCCATCAAGCATAAGGGCAAGGTTGGCCTGATGCTGGGCAAGGGCATCTCTCTGGCCCTTGAATATCTGCTGGCCAGCGAAGTGCTGCATACGCTGGTAGCCAAGGATACCGAATCCCTGCTGCTGGTCGCCATGACCATGGTACTGCGCGCCGCCATGACGCTGCTCATCCACTGGGAAACCCATGCGGAAGAAAAGCACATGAAGGAAGAAGAAAAAGAACAGGCCGAAAAGGAAAAGCACGCTGCTTAATGACACCGTGAAGGAGGGGGAGTGGGAAAAATGAAAAAAAGGGACTTGCTCCTTCTCCTGACCGTAGTTCTGCTGGCGGCGCTGCTGCTGGGCGGCACCATGCTTCTCAGCCGCGGTAAGACAGCCAGCGGGCAGATGCGCATTTTCGTCAACGGCGCGCTTCATGATACCGTATCCATCGTAAAGGGTCGGGATTATGAAGTAAAGCAGCAGGACGGCAGCGTGAACGTGATCCGCATGACGGAAGACGGCTTCTATATGCTCTCCTCCACCTGCCACAATCAGCTGTGCATTCAGCAGGGCGAGGCCAATGCCCGGAACTGGACGGCCCGCTCGCTGGGAACGCACGTACTGTGCCTGCCCAACCGTGTGGACATCGAACTGGTGCTGACGGACGACAAAACAGTGATCGATCCCAACGCGCCCGATGTATAATCTTCCGATAAAACGTATCCGTGCCGCATCGGCGGCTTGCAACATAGTCAATCTACAATCAACATAAAAGGTGGGATCGCATTGAAAGCAACATTCCGCGGGGGCGTCCATCCGGCGCATCACAGCAAGAACCAGTCCAAGGGCCTTGCCATTCGTGAATTTGTGACCGATACCGTTCAGATTCCTCTGAATATGCATATCGGCGCGCCCTCTAATCCCTGTGTTCAGAAAGGCGATCTGGTCAAGATGGGCCAGATGATCGCCGAGCCCGTCGGCTTCCTGGGCGTGCCCGTACACGCCAGCGTTTCCGGCGAAGTTATCGACGTTTGCCCCATGCCCACGCTGGGTGAAAACCCTGCCATGAGCGTTATCATCAAGAACGACTTTAAGGACGAATGGACCGAGCTGCATCCCCTGGGCGATGTGGAGACCGTTGATCCTTCCCTGATCATCCCCGCCGTCAAGGCTGCGGGTATCGTGGGTATGGGTGGCGCTTCCTTCCCCACTCATGTCAAGCTCTCCATCAAGCCCGAACAGCAGTGCGACTACATCCTCGCCAACGGCGCGGAGTGTGAAACGCACCTGACCTGCGACCATCGCCTGATGCTTGAAGAAGCAGAGCGCGTGGTGGGCGGTCTGCGCGCCGTGATGCGTGCCGTAGGCTGCAAGCAGGGCGTCATCGGTATCGAAGACAACAAGCCCGATGCCATCGAAGCCATGCAGAAGGCCTGCGAAGGCCGCGAAGGCGTGCGCGTTCAGGTACTGGCCACCAAGTACCCCCAGGGCGGTGAAAAGCAGCTGATCGAAGCCATCACCGGCCGTCAGGTACCCACCGGCGGTCTGCCCATCGGCTGCGGCTGCATCGTGGTCAACGTGGCCACCTGCGCTGCCATCTATGACGCTGTGACCAAGGGTATGCCCCTGGTTCAGCGCATCACCACCGTTACCGGCGCTGTGCGCACCCCCGCGAACCTGCGCGTCCGCATCGGTACGCTGGCGGATACCATTATCGGGGAGTGCGGCGGCTTCAGCACCGAGCCCGGCAAGATCTTTGCCGGCGGCGCTATGACCGGTATGTGCTTGCCCGATACCATGCAGCCCATCACCAAGGCGGGCGGCGGTATCGTTGTCATGACCAAGGAACAGGCTCTCACCGGCGAAGAAAGCCCCTGCATCCGCTGCGGCAAGTGTCAGGAGATCTGCCCCATCGGCCTCAAGCCCCTGCAGCTGAAGCTCTCCTGCGATGCTGAGGACTTTGACAAGGCCAAGAAGCAGAACCTGATGGACTGCACGCTGTGCGGCAGCTGCTCTTTCATCTGCCCGGCTCGCCGTCACCTGACGGTTTCCTTCAAGATTGCGAAACAAAAGATCGCCGCGCTGGCGAGAAAAGGAGGCTAAGGCGCAATGAGTCTGATTCTCTCTTCCGCGCCGCACATCAAGACGGCGGATACCACGCAGCGCCTGATGCTCAATGTGATCATCGCTCTGCTGCCCTGCGCCATCGCCGGCGTACTCTTCTTCGGCTACGGCGCTGCCATCGTGCTGGCTGTTGCTGTTGCAAGCGCCGTGCTGGCTGAGTTTGTCTGGCAGAAGCTGACGCACCAGAAGGTTCGCATCGCGGATTGCTCCGCGGCGCTCACCGGCCTTCTGCTGGGTCTGTGCATCAGCCCCGTGACCCCCTGGTGGGTGGTCATGATCGGCTCCTTCTTCGCCATCATCGTCGTCAAGCAGCTCTTTGGCGGCATCGGCGATAACTTCCTCAACCCCGCTCTGACTGCCCGCGCTGTACTGCTGGCCTCCTGGCCCGCTTACCTGACCACCCACATCGCCGCCAACGGCTTTGCGGACGTAGTCACCAGCGCCACTCCTCTGGCTTCTTCCTTCTCCACCATGAACCTGCTGCTGGGCAATGTTCCCGGTGCCGTGGGTGAAACCAGCAAGATCGCCATCCTCATCGGTCTGGCTTACCTGCTGATCACCAAGACCATCCGCTGGGAGATCCCCGTATTCGTGGTGCTGTCCACCATGGCTACCAGCTGGATCCTGGGCTCCGACCCCGTGCTGAGCATCCTCACCGGCGGCGTGCTCTTCGGTGCCGTGTTCATGGCCACCGACTATGTCACCAGCCCCATGAACCGCTGGGCACAGATTGTGTATGCCATCGGCATCGGCGTGATCATTGTGATCATCCGTAAGTTCGGTGACTATCCCGAAGGCGTGACCTACGCCATCCTGCTGATGAACATCGCCGCGCCCCTGCTGGACCGTGTCATGCCCGAAGGCAAGGTTTACGGCCATTCCAAGAAGAAGGAGGCCAAAGCGTAATGAGCGAGAAGAAAATGAATCTGGGCCGCGTCTTTATGAACGGCATCCTCAGCGAAAACCCCACCTTCCGTCTGGTGCTGGGCTGCTGCCCCACGCTGGCGGTAACCACCAGCGCCATCAACGGCGTTGGCATGGGTCTGGCGGCCACCTTCGTACTGGTGTGCTCCAACATCGTCATCTCCCTGCTGCGCAACTTCATCCCCGGCAAGGTGCGCATCCCCGCCTTCATCACCGTGATCGCCACCTTCGTGACCATCATCGAGATGCTGCTGCACGCCTTTGTGCCTTCTCTGTTTGAGAGCCTGGGCATCTTCATCCCCCTGATCGTGGTCAACTGCATCATCCTCGCCCGCGCCGAAGCCTTCGCCAGCAAGAACGGTGTCGTTTCTTCCGCTGTGGACGGTCTGGGCATGGGTATCGGCTTCACGCTGGCGCTGGCGCTGATCGGCTGCGTGCGTGAGCTGCTGGGCAACGGTTCCCTGTTTGGCACTGCGGTGCTGGGCACTGCGTATGAGCCCATGCTCATCGCGGTCCTGCCTGCCGGCGGCTTCATCATCTTCGGTCTGCTGCTGGGCATCATCAATGCCATCGGCAACCATCGGAAGGAGGCCAAATAAATGAATATCTGGCTCTTCATGATCAGCTGCATCCTGACCAACAACTTCATCTTCTCCAAGTTCCTGGGCATCTGCCCCTTCCTGGGCGTCAGCAGCAAGGTAGGCACCGCCGCCTCCATGGGTCTGGCTGTTACCTTCGTTATGACGCTGGCTTCCCTGATCTGCTATATGCTCAACACCTGGGTGCTGATTCCCCTGGGCCTGGGCTTCATGCAGACCATCGTGTACATTCTGGTAATCGCTTCTCTGGTGCAGTTCGTTGAAATGTTCCTGAAGAAGTCCATGCCCGCCATCTACTCTGCGCTGGGCATCTATCTGCCCCTGATCACCACCAACTGCGCGGTGCTGGGCGTTGCCACCCTGAACGCGTCCGAAGGCTACAATATGCTCTTCAGCGTGCTCAACGGCACCTTCTCTGCGCTGGGCTTCCTGCTGGCGATCGTGCTGATGGCCGGCGTTCGTGAGCGTCTGGAAAGCAGCAAGATCCCTGCCTGCATGAAGGGCTTCCCCATCAGCCTGGTAACCGCCGGCCTGATGGCTCTGGCTTTCATGGGCTTCAGCGGTCTGGCTTAAGGAGGTAGAAAGATATGTCTATTCTTTATGCCGGTCTGGTACTGGGCGGAATCGGTTTCGTATTCGGTCTGGTTCTGACCTTCGCTGCCAAGGCTTTCTGTGTGGAAGCCGATGAGCGCGTGGATCAGATTCGTGAATGCCTCGCCGGCGCCAACTGCGGCGCTTGCGGTTACCCCGGCTGCGACGGTTTCGCCAAGGCTGTGGTGGAAGGCAAAGCCTCTGTGAACGGCTGCGCTCCCGCCGGTGAAGCGGGCGCCAAGAAGATTGCCGCTATCATGGGTCTGGAAGCCGAGGCTGTGGAAGCCAAGGTTGCCTGCGTTATGTGCCAGGGCGTCAACGGCGAAGCCAAGGAAAAGTACAAGTACGACGGCTATCAGAGCTGTCTGGCGGCTGTCGGTATCGCCGGCGGTCCCAAGAGCTGCCGCTTTGCCTGTCTGGGTCTGGGCGATTGCGTGAACAAGTGTAAGTTCGGCGCCATCTCCCTCAAGGACGGCGTGGCTGTCATCGATCCCGACAAGTGCACCGCTTGCGGCGCTTGCGTGGAAGCCTGCCCCCGCCACGTCATCTCTCTCCTGCCTGCCAAGCAGCAGGTCACCGTGCGCTGCCACAACACCGAAAATGCCAAGGCTGCCCGCGCGGTTTGCTCCAATGCCTGCATCGGCTGCGGTCGCTGCAAGAAGGAATGCGAATATGACGCTATCACCGTTGAAAACGGTCTGGCCCATATCGATCCCGAAAAGTGCACCGCCTGCGGCAAGTGCGCCGGCGTTTGCCCCTGCACCTGCATTGTGGTAAAGTAATCCAAAAACAAAAAAGTCCCCGATACCGCAAGGTATCGGGGACTTTTTATGTGCGCGGGAGAGAGGACGTTTCTCTTTTGACGCAAAAGAGAAACAGAAAACCTGCGATTCACTTTTCTTCGGTCAGCTGTACCAGAATGTTGCGCAGCGTTTCGGGGATGGGCAGACCGATGCGGGCGGCGTTTTCCAGCATGGAAATGCCTTCGTTGGACAGGTAGAAACAAATCACGGCGCTGCGCAGCGCACCGCTTCCGCCGGTGATGTGCTGATCCATCATGTGCGCGGCACCCACCATCAGCACGATGAGTACCTTTTTGCAGATGCCCTTAAAGCCAATGGCGCTGGACAGCTGTTTTTCCAGAACGGCGTGCATCACGCCGGTGAGGTAATCCAGAATCATGCAGGCGAGAAGCACGGTCATCAGGCTGTCCATGCCGCCCACCAGGGCGCTTACTGCGCCGCCGAAAAAGGAGAAAACCAGCTTGATGCGCAGCCAGATCTCCTGCAGGGGAAGGTTTTTCATAGGGTTTCCTTTCTTGGGTCTTCCATTGTTTTGCGCCACGCTTCCAGCGCGGCTACGCGGTCTTCCAGGGAGGGCGCGGCAGGCGGAGGAAGAAGCTTTCCCTCCTGCTGCCACCATGCCTCCATGCCGTCGGCAATGGCACAGGCGATCTCCCGGGGATGCTCATGTACCCATTTGGCGTCTTCAACGTTGGTATTGCCGTAGCCCAGCTCCAGATAACAGCCTGCGCCCAGGCAGGAGGAGGTTTCGATCGCGCTGTATTCCCGGGTGGAAATGCGGCTGTCGTAGATCTTTCCGATAGCCTCTGCGATGGCGGAGCAGAGGCGCTTGCTTTTTTCACTGCGCTCGCCGTATTTCTTCGGCGGATACATGGCCTGCACGCCGCGGACGCTTGTGCTGTTGTTAGCGTTGGTGTGGATCGCCAGATGCAGGTCAGGATCATGAGCATTCAATTCCTTCATGGCGCTGCGGGTGGATTCGGTGGCTTTGCTGCTTGGCCACGATTTGCGGTATTTTTTATCGGCCATGTAGACGGTGTGTCCGCGGCGGGTCAGCTCCTTTTCCAATGCTTCGCCGATCAGCCAGCAGTGCTTCATTTCGCAGCACATGGTTTCCGTGCATTTTTCAGCGCACTTTTCCTGATGATTCTGATACAGATCGCAGCTTTTGCGCCCGTCCAGCGCACAGCGGTTGCTGTGCGGGGCGGGACGGATGGAAATCTTCATAAGTTCTCCTTATTTGTAGGTCACAGTCAGCACGGGCTCGTAGCTTGATCCCTTGCCGTAAAAACGGGTGTAAGCGTTGGACCAGTTGTCAGGGCCGTAATTGGAGCGGGGCTCGTATACGCCGATGGCTTCGCCGGCCTGAATGCTGCTCATCAGATCGGTCACGTCAAAGGAGGCTTCGGCTTCACGCTTCAGGCTGCCCTTGGGATAGGTGGAGGACGGCGTGAAGGTGGGCGAATAGGTGCTGTTGAAGGCGTTTTCCTTCAGTGCGACCTTGCCCAGATACACGTTAACGGCATTGGACCAACCGCCCGAAGAGCGGCGCAGGGTAAGCTTGGCGCTGACGATGGTCTTGTTTGCCAGCTCGGCGGCAGCCGATGCAAACCACATGGCGCCGATACGCCAGTTGTTCATGCCCGAGGTGTATTCGCCGTAGCGTCCCTGATAGAATTCGGTGGTGGAGGTATCCTGCTTGCGGGATTCGCCGTACAGATAGGTACAGTGCTTGCTGATGGCGAAGGAACGTGTCACCTGTGCGGGGGCAACATAGGTCATGCCGCCGGCCTTGGAAGGGGCGTTGTAGGTGATCAGCGTGGCGCTGGTGTTGCCGTTGTTGCCGTTTGCGCTCATGGGGGAGGAGCCGAAGATCACCCCGTGGGAGCCGTAAACCGCCACAACGCCGTATTGCAGGTTGGCGTTGGAGGAAGCGGAGGTGCTGCCGGAGCCTCCGATGCAGTTCAGGCAGGTGAAGGTGGTGGCATTGGTATAAATCGCCTGCGTGGAGGCGTATTCCACACAGCATTCGCGCATCATGACGTTGCTGGCGGTGCAGTGAACAACGGTGGCTGTGCCCACGACGCTGGCAGATCTGCCGCGGAAACCGCTGAGCTGCAGTGATTTGAGATTAACGTAACGGCAGGCTTCGATTTGCACGGTGTAGGAATTGGCGGTGGAGGCGTAGATGGCGGCGTTTCCCAGCGCTTCGGTGGATATGGAAACGTAATCGCAGCAGCTGATGGATAGAGTGCCGCAGATGCGTACGCCCTCTTCCAGGTAAATGGAGAGCTTTGCGCCCAGAAAGCCGCTGATGGTAATGTCTTCCTCGTATGTTCCGGCAGGCACGGTCAGCAGGGTATGGCGCGCCAGATACTTGGGTAAGGCATTGAGGGATTTCTGAATACCGCCTTTCCATTCTGCGGTGGCAGAATGGTGGGAGAGCACCACGTTGGGCGCCGAAAAATGTTCGGTTACAGCCACGCGACGGGCGGAGAGCCCCTCCGGATCAAGGGACATGATCTCGTCGCCGTCCTCAACACCGCGGATCTCAAGATCATTGGTAGCAATGTTGATTTCACCGCCCACCATGTTGATGGCGTCCTGCGTCAGTTCCATGTGGCTGTTGCTGCCGTCCAGCTTGCCGGCCAGCATCAAAACGGCGGCGTTGGAGCTCAATTCCAGTCCTGTGCCGAAATCATCGGTCACTTTGGAGGCGCTGATGCTCTTGTCCGAAAGCACGCCGCCATCGATGCTGTCGTCATTTTCGCTGAGGCTGTCAGCCAGCTGATTGAGTGCGCGGACGATGGAAAATTCCGTGCCGCCTACGATCAGCCGATCGGTATTCAGCTTGCCTGAGGTTACGCTGTCGGCAGACAGATCGCCGATCACGCCGCTTTCGGAGGTGATGGCGCCCAGCTGAATGTGATCGGCTGTGATACTGCGGGCGGTGATCTTTTCGGCATCCACCGCGCCTGCTGCGATGTGGCGGGCGGAGATGATGCCGTCCGTCAGCGCGGCAGAGGTGATTTTGCCGGAGGAGGTGATGATGCGCGGCAGGCTGACGCCGCCGTTTTCCATATCGCAGGAGATGTGCAGGGAAACAGCAGGATCCACCGTCAGCTGACGGGATAAGATCCACAGGGTATGCGTGTTTCCCGTCAGGTCGGTAAGCGTTGCAAATGTGCCTGTTTCAAGGGAAATATCGCTCTCTGCCGTCATGGAGAAGGGGGTAAAGGACAGCCCCGAAAGCCCGCGGCAGAGATTGTTCGTCAGAGAGCGCAATTCGCTGCTGCCGCTGCGGAACAGCGGGTTGTCATCGATGGTCAGGGTGTTATCCGCGCCGTAGGGGAGAGTGGGATCCAGGATGGCTTCGGTATATGCGCCCTCCTTTGCGCCGCGGGGGAATACGCGTAGACGGTTAAAGACGAAGGGTGTGTCGCCGAGCTTCAGTTCATAGGCATTTTCGGCCTGAAAAGCGCGGGAAACGCTTTGCTTCAGCGGGGTGAGCGTCAATTTGCCCTCCCTCGACCACCTTGCAAAGCAGCCCATGGCGCCTGCGGTATAGGCAAGCGCCCGGCGCAGTGTGCAGCCTTCGCCCCAGGAGGGACGGGCGGTAATAAGGATATCGGCATTGCAGAGGGGCGTTCCCGTAACGGTGCAGCCTGCCTTTGATGCGATGGACGCCAGAATTTCAGACAGCGTACAGGGATAGGTGAGCGTGTCGGTGAAAACGCCTGCGAATCGGTGCAGCAGCGGGTCATAGCCCGACAAAAGGATGCTGTCGCCGCCTTCGCTGCTTTCCGCCCCGGATATGATGAAGCAGCCGATTTTTTCACCGTTTTCGCTGTTTTCAAGTTCAACGGTGGCGCCGCGGAGCGTGCGCTCACCAAGCAGCGCTCCGCCCCGCTGCCATGCGCCGTCCGGGCTGAAAAGCGTGAGCGTATAATAGCTGCTGATGGCGCTGCCAAGCAGCATATCGCCGCCTGATACGCCGTCGCTGAGCGAAAAGGAAAGGATATCGCCGTCGCTTAGTTCGTATGTATATCCCGAAAGCAGCGTGATTTTGGCGTGCAGGGGAAATTCACTCATGGGATCCCTCCTTTCAGCATTCCATGAAGGTCATTTCAACGCCTGTCCATACCGGAGTATCGTCGCTGCGGACGCGCTGCAGATGGATGCGCCTGTCCATGGAATAGGCCGTGATCTCCAGTATTTCTCCCGTAAGCGGATCGGGAAAGGACAGCGGGAAATGCCTGTTTTCGGTGACGGCGGACAACAGAGAAGAAAGCGCATCCTTTTCAAGATACGCCCAGTAAACGGTGATACGGCGCTTAAGTCCCTTGCGGGAAACATGGGCGGCACCGTCCAGCGTGTGCCGGACGGAAAGCAGCGCATCCTCAAACTGCACGTTCAAAGAGGCGGGGGCGGGCGGCGTATATCCGCCCACGGTGATGATCGTCATAATTTCCTCCTTTTACAGCAGACTGTAAGAGCCCTCCGAAACGGACTGGCGGCGCAGCCTGCCGATGACGGCCTGGGCCACTTTTTGCCCATCTACGTACACGGGGACGGTGACGCGGATGGAGGAAGCCATTTTATCGGCGGCTTTTTGCAGTGCACCCGAGAGCGCTTTTTGCGATTGCGTAAGGGAACGGGAAAACTGAGCTTCATGGCTTAAAACAGCCTGCGACAGCGTATGTCCCGCCCCTGAAAGGGCACGGGAGATGGCTTCGTCTGCAGCAACGGTCAGGCGCAGCTGCAGATCGGACAGGGAAGGGAAGGAAACGGCTTCCCCTTCCCGCAGCCTGTCAAGCCGGGTTTCAAGGGCGTTGAGGTCGCTGAGAAGAGAACGGGCGTCGGCCTCAAAACGCACGGTCATGGTATCAAGCGTTGACATGAGTAGTCCTCCTTGCAAAGGCGGTGAGAACGGATTTCATAGCGTCATCCGTCATGGAAGCAGGGGCGGCGGAGGAAAAATGCGCGCGGGCGAGAAAGGCATTGAGCTCGCGGTTGATCTGGGCAAGCGTCATGTGCTCGAGCCGCTGCGTATCCTGCATGCCTGCGCGGGCTGCGCTGTCCATCAGCCTGTTAAGCTGCGACAGGGTGATCCCCTCGCGGGGGAAACCGCTTTCGTGAAAGGCGAGGCACAGCTTGTCGTACAAAAGCGGAGTGTTTTCGGCAGTGTCGAAAAGCGATGCCGCCTGCTTTACGGTAAGGCTTGGATGCTGAGGACACAGCGCACAGTACAAAAGCATTTTTGCACCCTTTTCGCCGCTGCAAAAAAGGGAACGGAAAGGCTCGCTGCTCATCTGCTGCCCGCGTAAAAGGGACTGCGCCGTGAACTTGAGCTCATAGGTGCGGCCTGCGATTTCAATGAACTGCATCAGGCGAAGACCACCTGACCCACGGCGCGCAAAACACAGGAAAAGGCGATGGCGCCGTCCACCTGTGCAGCGCCCAGCGCATGGGATTTGACAAGAGCGGGGAACGTGACGGTCATGCCATCGGGAAAGGTGATGATCACGGTGCCGGATTCGCCGCTGGTATACGCGTCACGCAGCGCATTCTGACCGGCCTCATCCTTCACATGAAAGCCGCCCAGCTTGATCTCGCCTGCGTCCTTGGCGCCCTGAATAAATTCCTTGCAGCCGTTTTCGCTTTGCAGGGTGGTCACGTCGATCAGCTCGCTGTCGCAGCTGATCTCGCTGATGGACGAGAGCGTGCCCACGGGGGTGCCGTTAAAAGTAAGTGTGGTTCCGAGAGATTTGGTAGCCATAATGAGCCTCCTTTACTGGGTGAGAATGTTGTGATTGTCGCACAGCGCGCGGTAGCGCATGACGCGGCGGTGTGCGCGGGAATCGTCATCAAAAAGATCACAGCAATAGCTGCGGCTGAAGCCCAGCTCCCGCATTTTTTCGTCTGCCGCTGCGGAAAGCGAATGGGCGATCTCCGGGGACAGGGCATAGATCTCCAGCGTGTATTCGATCTCATGCAGATAGGCTTTGCCGTCCGCACGGGCGTGCACGTCATTTCCGGATTCGAAGAAGATCAGGCAGGGAAACTGCGTCATGACGGCGGGGTGATGATAGGAAACGAGGGTATGCACTTCTTGAAGTGCGGAAAAAACATATTCCGATAATTCGGGCAAAATGAACCTCCTTTCTTATACAAAAAAAGCGGCGGATATGCTCCGCCGCCCAGATTGCTGATAAAGCCAGCAAACGCAAAAAATCCTTCGAAAGATGAAAAACTTGAAGGATTTTTTGCTTGCATCGTCAGCTTCGCCCGCAGCCCGCGGTCACTTACGTTTAGTAAGCTCCCTTGGCTGCGAGTTTGCTTTCTTGCCTTGCAGACTTTCTCAGCGTCCGGCAAAGCGTTGACTTTGTCAACACTTTGAGCGGCGGATATGCTCCGCCGCTCATTTCAGTGATTCAGTTTTTGAGTGAAAAACGCTTTTTGTGCTTTGAAAGCGGGATGAAGGTAAGGCCTGGGGGGCATACGTGAAGTGCCGTGCTCCACGTATGCCGCATGGGGATTATCCGCATAGACGCTGCCTGAAACGAAGCCTTCTTTTTCCTCTGCACTGCCGAAAATGCAATCGCGCAGGTGTCCGCCGTCGCTGCCGTCACCGTAAGGCGCCAGCTGCTTGGCAGATTGTAATGTGCGCTGCACACAGCTTGTCACAGCGGAAAGCATCCTTGCCTGCAGGCGTTTTTTGAAATCCTCAATGCCGTTCATGGGAGAAGCCTTTCGAGCAGGGCACAGACGTGCAAGGGATACCTTGCGCAGTGGGTTGCGCGGAAAATGCATTGATCCTTTGCAAAACCGACGCCGTCTCCCGGCTTTATATCGCAGGAAAGGGGGAGGAGCAGCGTCATTTTCTCCTGGGCAATCATCCCGCTTTTGACGTCGCTGATCTGCCCGCCTTGGGGCTGCAGGCAGCCCATAACGGTTTGATGCGACGGCTCATACGCCCATCCGATACCGCCAAAGCTGCCCTGCTTGGCGGAAGGACGGGAGATATACACCGTTTTGAGGGTGCGGCGGCGGAGATTCACAGCTTAACCGTCCGCATCAGCCGATAAGGCGTGAGCTGGGAGAGGATCTCCGCAGGCAGCGAATCCACCGTCATGGATATGCTGCCCTCCGTGCGGCTGCTTTCGCCCTCCATGCCCAAACGGTTGAAGAGCATGGTGGTCAGACGAAGCAGCGCGGGGATCAGCGCATCGGGCAGCTCGGTGCGATTCATGTAGGAGAGCATCAGCGCGTTGGCGTCAGCCAGCAGATCGCACAAAAGATCATCCTCTGCGGCGGCGTCCGCAGGCAGACGGCGGCGAAGACGCTCAAGCAGATCGGATTCGTTCATAAGCGCCTCCCGATCAGGCGATGGCCAGCGTCAGCGTCTTGACGGGCATATTCTTGTCATCCACCAGCAGCAGATGGCAGAAAGCGCCGTTGGCAGCGGTTTCTTCGGCGATGTCACGGCCTTCGGCGTAGGCTTCGCCGTACACACCTTCGTCCTCGGCAGAGGCGTTTACGGCGCATACCCAGCGGTAGCCGTTGGGGGCAGACCATTCTTCGGGAACGGTGATCAGCAGCTTGCCGTCTTCGTTCTTTTCGGCATAGAAGCCTTTCTTCAGCGCGTTTTCGGTGAGGGACTGCAGACCGGTGAACTGAGTCAGCGCCACCACCTTGCTGGCATCATACAGGTAGGGAACGCAGTGCAGGGAGGCGTAGATGTTATCGCGCATATATTCGGGCTCGCGTTCGATTTCCACCAGCGCGCCCTGCTTGTTGACCAGACGCAGCGCGCCGGGCTTGACGATGAAGTAATTCTTTTCCTTCACCTGAGCGTTTTCGCGTACCTTGTTGGAAACAACGATCTCGCAGCCCCACACTTCGCCCTTGGCGCCGTGCATTACCAGATCTTCACCCATGTCGCCGCGGCCCACAAAATCGGGGTCCTTGCGCAGCGCAGCCAGACCCTTGGCGTCGGTGAGGAAAACCTTGCCGCCTTCGGCATCTTCGCCAAAGAGGGTGAGCGCATCGGCGATCACGTCGGCGCTGATCTCGCCCGTTACGCATTTGCGGGCGACGCCTACATCGTTAAGGCACTGGAACAGATCGTCGTCCACCGCGTGATCCAGAGCGTGAGCCAGCTGACGGCTGCCTTCGCCCACGGGATCGCCGTAGCCGGACAGGCGGGCTTCATCACTGATGGAGATGGCCTTGGCATACTTCTGCACGGTGACGGATTTCATGCTGGCGGTGAGCTGACCGGGGATGATCTGACCGTTTTCAGCTACCACGGCGGCCTTGCCGATGTAGGCAAAGACGGGGAACTTCAGCGTATCGCCGGGCTGACCCACCAGCGTGTCATCCTGCTCAGCCAGGGGAAGCAGGGTGATGCCGTCGCCCAGATTGGAATCGATCAGGGAAGAAACGACTTCGGGGATAATGAGATTGGAAGTGAGAGTAGTGGACATAAAT
Source organism: Clostridia bacterium (assembly GCA_017549335.1). Classification (GTDB taxonomy): domain Bacteria; phylum Bacillota; class Clostridia; order Christensenellales; family Aristaeellaceae; genus SFMI01. The sequence continues at coordinate 14,619 of JAFYVB010000038.1, forward strand.
AAACCTCCTGATTATTTGCTTTGCCGGCGGTCGCGTTCATACAGCGCCGCCGCTTCCTGATAGGAAAGGGAACGGGGTTTGCGGCTTTTCTGAGGCAAAGGCGTAAGACCGGGCGCCTGACCGCGCAGGCGGGAGCGTACGCCCTCCTCCAAAGCCGAGCGGAAAGCGGATTCGGATACCGACAGCGTTTGCGCCAGTGCGCCTTCGCTGCTTAAATCCAGAATGCCGATCAGCTGATCGGGCAACTGTCTTTCCCGCAGCGCGGACTGGGCTTTCAGCCGCATTTCATGGGTTTTGAGCTGCTTTTCCTTTTCACGCAGGGCATTTTCTGCCTGCAGCCTTGCCTGCGATTCATTCTGCAGCGCGCTTTCATAGCGGTGCTTTTCTTCGTTCAGGCGGCTTTCCAGCATCTGCTGAACCTCTTCGGGGGTATAGCGCTTATCTTCACCGGCAGCGTCATCGGGGGATAAAAACGGTGCGAAATCCATCATTTATCTCCTCCCGTTACGCCATCCTGCAGAAAGGAAAGCTGAGGAAGCAGCTGCTCATCGGGCACGATACCGTGCAGGTCGCGGACAATCTGCGCCTGCTCCACCTGATTGACAGGCAGCGAGCGGGTGAAAATGAAGCGCACGTCGGCGGCGTTGATCTCCTTTGCGCCCAGCAGCGCAAGATATCGGGAGATCAGGCGGACGCGATGGCGCAGCCCCTCCCTGAAGTAGCGCTCCTTGATGGAAGTGAGCTGCTCCAGTCCCAGCAGCTTATAGCGCATGGCTACGCCGCTGAGATTGCCGGCGAAGTGCTCGTCAGTGAGATCGGGCACCATGGAAAATTTGTGGATATCGTGGGCGATAGCCAGACGCAGCACGTCGGCATCGCTTTCCCGGGCTTCCTTGGTGAGCCATTCCACCTTGGCGGTACTGTCGGGCAGCGCAAGGGTTTTATCCTGCCGCAGACGCTCGCCCGGCGTGCGGCCGTCGCCCTCCTCGGGCGAGGTCAATCCCATCACGCCGGTAAGCACCAGCAGCGCATCGGCAAACTGCTGCTTATCGTTGACGCGATCGCTTTGCAGCACGTCATAGGCATCGATCAAAGGCAGCACACGCTCAAAGTCGCCTGCCTCGCGGGCGTTGTTCCAGTATTCGATCAGGGGAACAGCACCGAAATAATGGCGGGTGACGTCCATGGGTTCGCGGATGGCGGAAGGCTGTGCGCAGCGATAGCGGGCGATGAGCGCATCGGTGTACACGGTGATGATCTGTCCCGTGCGGCGGCCTGCGGCATCGTATTCCGCCCGCAGATATACGCCGAACAGGGGAGAAGCGGTTTCGTCGTCGCTGTACACCGTAAAGGCATCCCGGGGATCCAGTACCGTGCAGCGGGGGCGGGCGTTTTCATCGGCGTAGATCAATTCCACGCCGCGACCGAAAATGCTCTGCTGCATGGCGATCTCGGCATCCAGCGATTGAGTGTCGCTTTCCCGAAGGGCATCGGCAAGGGCTTTGAGCGCATCCGGATCATCGTATTCGTAGCGGATGGGGGTGCCGATGAGATAGCCCGCCGCCATGTCGCTGATGTAGGCGGGGTATCCGTGGGGCATACGGGAATTGGGCAGCCCCTTGCGGCGTTCGCGGCGAAGGATATCATGCCGCCCTTCGTAATAAGCGTGAAGGCGCTGCAGCCGCGCACAGTTGCGGGCATGCTCGCGCAGTACGCCGCGCAGCATCTCGGGGGTTGGCAGTTCGCCCGGGATGTGCGCTTTGGTTCGTTTGATCATTGAGTTCCTCCTTGTTCATGGGGAAGGGTTACCATTCCGGTCTTGCCTGCACGGCGGCGTAGCGTGCATTCATTTCACCTTCCAGCGCATAGCGCAGCGCGTCGATCAGGTGATTGTCCCTGTCCTGCGGCTGGCGGATGGATTGTCCGTCGCGGTCGCGCTTCCACTGATACAGCGTCAATTCCCGCACCGTGTTTGTGCAGCGGGGGTCGACGACGATCTCCCGCGAGCGCAGCCACTGGATGCTGTGCATCAGGCTGTCGGGGCCCTTTTTGGCCGGCATGGCGTATATGCCCATGCGCCTTAAATCGGCAATGCTCTTGGGCTCGGCGCTGTCGCAGGTAATGACGGCAGATGGCGCGAACCGTTTCAGCCTTTCCGCAAGACAATCGTTGGTGAGCCCTTTTTCGTACAGTTCGCTCAGCACATACACCCGTTTGCGCGCAGGATCATGCAGGCATTTCACGCAGGCACAGGGATCGCTTGAAAAGCCAAAATCAAGGCCGTACAGGCTTTTTTCTGCATTGTGCAGGTGGCTTAAGTCCTCCGTATGCCAGTTGGTGAAGATGGTTTCACCCAGCGCGCCCCACTTTCCCAGGGTATAGACCGCATAAAAATAGGGATCCTGCTCGCTTTCAAGGGCGGCAATATCATCCGCCGTCAAAAAAGAATTATCGCGGTAGGTCGTCCTTAAAATGAGCAGCTGCGGCGAACAAAAAAAGCCGCTTGCTTCATCAAATCCCGAGAAAAATTCGCGGTACAGCCAGTGGGTTTTATAGATGGGGTTGAAGCTGAGGGTCATGCGCTTTACATGGCGGGTCTGGCCGCGCAAGCGTTTATCCAGCTGTTTGAAATCGTTGTAGCTGATCTCGGTGGCTTCCTCGATCCACACGTCGGTGAGCGGGCCGTTTTGCGGCGTGATGGATTTGATCTTTTCCACGTCGTCCAGCCCGGCGAAGATCATCTGGGAGCCGTTATTGCGGGCGGTCACAGTCATTTCCGTTCGGTTGATGCGGAAAGCGCCGGATAGCCCCAGACGGGAGATAGCTTTTTGCACCTCATTCAAACAGCTGGTGCGCAGCGTTCGCGCCACATTTCGCACGATCAGGGTATTGCGTCCCGACAGCGTATCCAGTACGAGCCTCGTTGCCAGAAAACAGCTTTTGCCCGAGGATGCGCCGCCGAAGAAGATCTGATACCGCTGCTGTGCCTGAAGATGAGGCGCGTAGCAGGCATTGAGCGCGCTGCGGGGGAGAATGAGCTTGCGGGTCATGCCTTCAGGCGGATCTCAAAGTCCCCCAGCATTCCCTCGCCTGATACGTCATTCCGCCCGATGCGATCAAAGAGCAGCGACAGCCCTTTGAGAACGTCGGCGTTTGAGGTATCAGGATCCTGTAGGATCTCCTTGAGTCTCAGAATGCCAAGCAGCGCCGCCTGCTCGGTCTGGGCGCGTATCTCGCGCCCGGGGTCTTTGGCTTTAGGCATATACACCTCCTTTTTTACGCAAAAAAGCAAGGCTGTCCGGGGAAGGAGCCTTGCTTTTGCGCAGTATAACTGTAGCACGGGAAATAAATGACGTACAATGCCCGAAAACAACCAAATATTTGAAATGCGATAGATCCGGGCTTATTTGCACACACTACGCGCGGAGGCGATGATATGAAAAGAAAATGGAGACGTATTGCTGCGCTGACGGCGGCAGCGATCCTTTTATCGGCGGCGCGGTCAGCGGGAGGCGTTGTATATTGGGGGCAGCGGGGCGAGGAAGTGATCCGCGTGCAGCAGAAGCTGAGTCAGTACGGATACTACACGGGGAGCGTGGACGGGCATTTCGGGCAAAAAACCTATGACGCCGTGGTAAGATTTCAGAAAAAGAACGGTCTGAAGGCAGACGGCGTGGTAGGCAATGCCACGGCAGCGGCGCTGGGACTATCCCTTGGAGGCGGAGAAAGCGTGGAAGCGGCGGCAACGGAAAATGAAAGCTATCTTCTGGCGAGGCTTGTGCACGGCGAAGCCCGGGGGGAGCCCTATACCGGCAAGGTGGCCGTGGCGGCGGTGGTGCTCAACCGTGTCCGCAGCGCATCCTTTCCCAATACCATTTCGGGCGTTATATTTCAGGCGGGCGCTTTTGACTGCGTATATGACGGGCAGCTGTGGCTGACGCCGGACAGTGAATCCATCCGCGCCGCCAATGATGCGCTGGCGGGATGGGATCCCACAAGCGGGTGCCTGTATTATTACAATCCGTCTACGGCGACGTCGGCATGGATCTGGACGCGCGAGGTGCGGCTGAACATCGGTGCGCATGCATTTGCGGTATAAGGAGCGGCTATGCGGAGAAAACAATGGCTATGGTTGTTTGCGGTCTTTGCGGTCAGCCTTGTAACAAGCGCCGGGCTGACGGTGTATTCCTATCAGCGGGCGCGGCGCTATGCGCGGTGGATCAGCGACGCCTATGAGGGCGTGCTTTTGACCAGCATGATGCAGATGGAACAGCTGCGGCTGAACATTGACAAAGCAATTCTTTCCCGGGATGAGGGGCAAAATGCCGTGCTGCTGGGTAAAATCGGCAGCGATGCGGCAGCGGTGCACGCACAGCTTTCTGCGCTGCCCCTTGCGCACAGCGCGATGGCGGAGGCGGTCAAAATGTGCAATCAGATGAGCGGATATGCAGCGGCGCTGCAGGAAAAGGCAATGGAAACGCTTCCGGAAGAAGATGCGCAGACACTGGAAAAGCTTTCGCAATCCTGCGCACAGCTGCTTGAGCATTTGCAAAGCGCCTACGGGCAGATGCAGGATAGGAACGTGCGCTTTGACAGGGCACAGGTGTATATGCTGGACGCAGACAGCAAAGCCAGGCCGCTGGAGGATATGAGCGGGAGGATTGATTATCCCACGCTGATCTACGATGGACCGTTCAGCGACGTGGTCAGCGAAAATGCCCCGCGGGGACTTGGTAAAAAGGAGATCCCCCGAAGCGAGGCGGCGGCGGTTGCTCGGGGATACCTGGGTGAAGCAGCGCTTAGCGCGGAATTGACGCAGGAATGCGGCGGAACGATCCCGGCCTGGGGCGTGAAGGTGGAAACCGACGACTGCACGCTGCAGATGGCGGTGACCAAGCAAGGCGGCGACGTACTGTGGATGTTCCCCGAAAATGCTGATTTTGCGCTGAAATACGGCTTGGAGGAATGTAAAAAAGCTGCGGAGGAATTTTTGTCCGTCCACGGTTACGGCGATATGCATTTGACCTTTTGGCAGATCTATGGCGGCATGGCTACGCTTTCCTATGCGGCGGTGCAGGAGGGCGTTGTGCTGTATCCCGATCTTATTAAAGTGCAGGTGCGCATGGATACGCTGGAGGCGGTGGGCATTGAAGCCCGGCATTATCTCACCAGCCATGTGCGCAGAGAAAATCTCACGCCCGCTGTGAGCGAAAAGGAGGCGCGGCAGGCGATCAGCAACAGGATGAGCAACGTGTCCTCGCAATTATGCGTCATCCCGCAGAATGGACGCGAATACCTTTGCTGGGAGTTCACCGGTGATTACAACGGGAACACATACTATGTATATATTGACGCCATGACAGGACGGCAGCGGGATATTCAGCGGCTGGTGCAGACTCAGTTTGGCCCGAAAGCCAGCTAAAATCAACCAATGATTGAAAATGAAACAAATAATTGATAATTGTTTTTCCTCCGAAAGTGTGTTTTAATAAAATCACACCGGTGATACACACTTTCAGGAGGACTTAACCATGAAACTTGATTTGGCTGAAAACATCCGCCGTCTCCGCCGCCGCGATAAAAGAACGCAGGAGCAGCTTGCGGAAGTACTGGGCGTGACCGCACAGGCGGTTTCCCGCTGGGAGGCCGGCGGCAGCTATCCCGATATGACCCTCATTCCCTCTATTGCCAATTTCTTTGGCGTATCCATTGACGAACTGTTTGGTTATGAAAGCGACCGCGAGCAGCGCATCGATGCACTGGCTAAAGAGATCGATGGTATGAATGCCCAAAACAATGGACGGGATGAATGCATGGCCGAATGTATTGCCAAAGCGCATGCCGCGCTGGTGGAGTTTCCCGGCAATGAAAAGCTGATGCTCGCCCTGGCCTCGGCCCTGTTCAATGCAGGCTATGTGCGTTACGGCGAATGCCATGTGACGGATAGCGAGGGCTACAGCGTGTACGATACGGCAAAGCACCGCACCTATGCTGAATGGAGCGAGGCGGAAGTGCTGTATGAAAAGATGATCCAAACGCTGCCCTACGGCAAACTGCGCGACCGGGCCATGGGAGAACTGTCCCAGCTTTACCTCAATCTCGGCGAAACCGAAAAGGGCAGTGCGCTGGCTGCTTCCGCCCCCTCCATGCACTGCAGCAAGGAATTTCTGCTGACCCGCGTGCATGACGGCAAGCAGGGCGTGAAGGCAGGCAGTGAAATGCTGATGAATCTGGTGCGGGATTGCGGACAGTTTGTGATCAGCATTACCACCGGCGATCAGCAGCATTTGACCGCCAAGGAAAAGGCAGAGAATATTGCCGCTGCTATCCGGCTTTTTGAAGCGGTTTGCCCCGATGGGAATTACGGCGTGTATCATGCGTTTATCGTGCCGCTGGAGATGCTCCGTTCGCTGTATCTGTGGCTGGACGAACGCCGGGAGGAAGCCTTTGCAGCGCTGAACAGCGCTCGTGAAAACAGCCTGAAGTTCATTGCGGTCTGCGAAAAGGGCGAGGCGCGTTATACCGCTCCGCTGGTTCGTCTGCTGAAGCAGGAAACGCCCTGCGATGCGGAAGCGGCGCGCTGGGAATACCGTTCGATGCCCAAGGATTGGCCGTGGTTTGACGTTCCCGAGGCCGAACAGGTCAGAAAAGAAATTCAGGCCGATCCCCGATGGACAGCATGGGTCGAAAGCATCAAATAAAAAGAACCGGCGGCAGCTTCCTTGCGAAACTGCCGCCGGTTTAATAGATTCGTTTACACCGCGCCGTGGGCCATCATGGCTTCGGCAACCTTGAGGAAGCCGGCGATGTTGGCGCCCAGCACGTAGTTGTCATTGGTGCCGTATTCCGTCGCAGCGGCGTCCACGGCCTTGAAGATGTTTTCCATGATGCCAAGGAGCTTCTGATCCACTTCTTCAAAGCTCCAGGACATACGCAGGCTGTTCTGGCTCATTTCCAGCGCGCTGGTGGCTACGCCGCCGGCGTTGGCAGCCTTGCCGGGGGCGAAGAGTACGCCCGCATCCTGGAAGGCCTTGGTGGCTTCCAGCGTGGTGGGCATGTTGGCGCCTTCGGCGACGGCAATGACGCCGTTTGCGATCAGCGCCTTGGCGCCTTCGATATCCAGCTCGTTCTGGGTGGCGCAGGGCAGGGCGATATCGCACTTGGTGGTCCAGATGCCGCGGCAGCCTTCGGTATACACAGCGCCGGGAACGCGGGCAGCGTACTCGCGGATGCGGCCGCGCTCCACTTCCTTGATCTGCTTGACGACCTTCAGGTCGATGCCGTTTTCATCCACAACGTAGCCGTTGCTGTCGCTCATGGCGATGACTTTGCCGCCAAGCTCCGTGGCTTTCTGGGCGGCGTAGATGGCTACATTACCCGAGCCGGAAATGACAACGCGCTTGCCTTCAAAGCTCATGCCGTGTTTTTTCAGCATGGCGCGGGTGAAATAGCACAGACCAAAGCCCGTGGCTTCCTTGCGGGCGAGGGAGCCGCCGTAGGTGAGACCCTTGCCGGTGAGCACGCCTTCGTACAGGCCGGTGATGCGCTTGTACTGTCCGTAGAAATAACCGATCTCGCGGGCGCCTACGCCGATATCGCCGGCGGGAACGTCCTCGTCCTTGCCGATGTACTTATACAGCTCGGTCATAAAGCTCTGGCAGAAATGCATGATCTCCGATTCGCTCTTGCCCTTGGGATCAAAGTCGCTGCCGCCCTTGCCGCCGCCGATGGGCAGGGAGGTGAGGCTGTTTTTCAGCACCTGCTCAAAGCCCAGGAACTTGATGATGGACAGATTGACGCTGGGATGCAGACGCAAGCCGCCCTTGTAGGGGCCGATGGCATTGTTGAACTGCACGCGGTAGCCGCGGTTGACGTGGGTCACACCCTTGTCATCCACCCACGGAACGCGGAAGATGATGGTGCGGTCGGGCTCCACAAAGCGCTCCAGCAGAGCTGCTTTTTCGTATTCGGGGTGCTTGTCGAAAACGGGAGAAAGAGATTCGAGAATCTCGCTGGCAGCCTGCAGGAATTCCTTTTCGTGGGCGTTGCGGGCGCACAGATCATCATACACGCGCTGAACATATGCATTCATGGGAAATACCCTCCTTGTCAGTGTGTCAAAATTTGTTACTTCTATTGTATGCAAAAACAGCCCGGCGCACAATAGGCCGGACTGTTCAAAGAATGTACTTTTCGCGGAAGAAGGGGAATCATGGGCCATAAAAGGGGGCTGCTTTACTTTCCTGAAAGATAGGTGAAAATCTTTTGCGCGATGGGCGCGGCAATGCTGCCGCCGGTGCCTGCTTCTTCCACGGCGATGCACAGGGAATAGGGATAGCGGTCGTCGGCGATAAAGCCCACGAACCAGGCATTGTCCTGATTCTGGGTGTCGATTTCCGCCGTACCCGTTTTGCCGCAGATCGCAAGGCCGTTGACGGATGCGCTGCGTCCCGTGCCGTTGGTAACGACGCTGCGCATATATTCGCGCACGGTGGCGGCGGTCTGGGGATCCATGACCGTGCGGTAAACAATGGGCTCAAAGGGAGCGCGTTCAATGCCGCTTACACCCGTGGCGGAAAGCAGCAGCCGCGGCTCCATCATCACGCCGCCGTTGGCCACGGCGGAGGCAATCATGCACATATGCAGGGGCGTGACTGCCAGCTCGTTTTGCCCGGCGCCCGTCCATGCCAGATCGGCCCCCATGAGAGCCACCTGAGAATTGGCGTAGGCGGAGTTTTCCACCACCAGATCGCGGAAGGTGAAATCATCGCCGATGCCAAAGCTCTCCGCCGTTTTACGCATGGCCTTATCGCCCAGTTCTGCGGCGAGGATGGCAAAGGTGGAGTTGCAGCTTTGGGCAAAGGCATTCTTGAGCGATACGTTTCCGTGGGCGGCGGCGCCGTAGTCCATCACGTTGCGCTGATGCTCGCCAAAGAGCACGCCGCCTGTGCAGGTAAAGGTGCGCTCGGCAGCGGATTGCATATTCTGCAAGGCAGAAGTCAGCGTAACGATCTTATAGGTGCTGCCCGGGGCGCTCAGCCAGCGGGTGGCGCGATTGAGCGCCTGATATACGCTGACGGATGGGGTGAACTGGGGATCGTAATTGGGGAAGGACATTTCAGCCAGCAGCTCGCCGGTTTTGTAGTTCATCACCACCACGGCGCCGCTGTGCCCCTGAGGAAAGAGGGAATTGATATACGCGCACAGGGCGCTGTCAACGGTTAACTGCACGTTGTCACCGCGCAGCATCCCGCTGCCGGAAAGCTGGCTCAGCCGTTCGGGATAGGTCATATTTGCGCCGTAAAGATACTCCGCAAGGAAATTTTCGGCGGCGTTTTTCACGTTGCCGCGGGTATCGCCCACCACATGAACCACGGAGGAGCGTACGGCGGCATCCTGGGCATACAAACGCTTTTTCACGATCTCGCCGTCTGCGTCGGCAGAGATTTGCGTGGTTGCCAGCAATACGCCGTTGCGGTCGGTGATGTTGCCGGGGATCACTTCGTTTTTGAGCGAGGAGAGATAGGTGTTGTATTCCGATGTGCGCCAGCGCGTGCCGTAGCGGATAAGGCTGTAGCCGCCGTACCCCACGGGCAGCAGGATCATCAGCACCAGAAAGAAGGCGACGATGCGCATGCTGTGACGAAGATGCTTCATCTCACACCCTCCTCTCCGGCGTCTGCCAGCTTTTCATCCTCCCGCAAAAGCCGCTCGTTTCGGGAAGCCACGCCCTGCAATATGCCCATGATGCCTATGCAGGATACCAGCGACGTACCGCCGTAGCTGAGGAAGGGCACGGTAACGCCTGTCATGGGGATGAACTTGGTGATGCCGCCGATGATGATGAAGGTCTGCACGGCGAAAATGGCGGCGCAGCCCAGCGCCAGCAGCGAATGGAAAGCAGAGGAGGAACGCAGTGCGATATCCACGCCGCGCAGCGCAATAAAGGCGTACACGCACAATACCAGCACGGCAAAGATCATGCCGAATTCGTTGATCAGAGCGGAAAAAATAAAGTCCGTGCGGAATTCGGGGATCACCGAGGCATTGCCAAGCCCCAGACCTGTGCCCCACCAGCCGCCGTTGGAATGGGCGATGAGCGCCTGCACGATCTGGTAGCCACCGCCCAGCTGATCGTAGGTAGCGAAGGGATCCAGCCAGTTGTTGATGCGGTTTTGCACCGTGCGGAAGTAGCTGTTTTTGAACAGCATATACATCAGCGTGATGCCGCCCACGCCGGCGCCCAGAATGCCGCCGATGAGCAGCGGGCTGGAAGTGGCGGCGTAGAGCATCAAAAGGGAAGTTCCGCCGTAGATGGCGGCGGTGCCCAGGTCGCGCTGCAGCATCAGAAAGCCCAGCATCAGCCCGGTAAAAAGAATATGGGAAATGATCTTGCGGCGGGAAAGGAAGTAGGCGAAGATGAACAGCACGGCGATCTTGACCAGCTCGCTGGGCTGCATGGTAAAGGATCCGTAGCCTACCCAGGCTGTTGCGCCCTTGTTGGCGTTGGCGGAGCGGAAAATGAAGGGCAGCGCCAGCATGCCGCAGGAAAAGAGGATCAAGGGGAAGATCAGGTACTTAAAATTCTTGATATGCCGCACGACCAGGGCGCAGCCGATCATGCTCAGCATGCCTACGCCGCAGTTGAAGGCCTGCGTCATGCCGCGGCCGGGGCTGTAGCGGTACTGCAAAAGAACGCCCAGCGCGCACAGGAAGCTGATCAGCGTCAAAAGCATCCTGTCCATGGGGAACAAACGCGGCAGCAATTTAACAATGAGCGAAATGGCAAGGGGGGTGAGAACAGCCATCAAAAGCGTTTGCAGCGACAGATCTTTGAGGAAAAGCAGCAAAAAAGCCGCAAAAAAGAACAGCATAACCAGCCCGGTCAGTGCACTGAGCTGGGTGCGGCGCTTCTTTTTGCGGGCTTTTAAGGCGATGTTCATGCGTTTCTGTTCCTTTCGCTGCGGCGATGACGCACGCGCGGAGCGGTCATGGTGAAGCTTTCTTCCTGAGGATCACGGGGAGCATACAGCCCTGCGTCAAAGGGAAGCGGCGGTTCATCCTCTTCTTCCTCCGGAGAAACGGGCTGCGGCTGGGTGTAAACAGGCTGTTCATAGGCCTGATACATGGTCTGCGCATATTCGGGCGCTTCGTATACAGGCGCTTCGTATACAGGCGCTTCCGGTTGGGCAGACGGTTGTTCGTATAATTCTGCCGGGGGCTGCGGCGTCAGACCGAAGGGATCGGGGGCGTACAGTTCTTCGCCATAGGCCGGCTGCCAGCGATCGTTATAGGCAGCGGCACGGGGAATATTCAGCCCTGCGAAGAGCCTTACGCGCAGCGTATAGCCGCCCAGCTGCATGATGGCGCCGTGCAGCGCATAGCCGCCCTTGCGGATCGGAACGCTGTTAAGCAGCACCTCGCTGCGGCTGTGACAGGGCGTGAGCAAAAGTCCCTTTCCTTCCACGAAGGCAAAGTTCACATGCCTGCGTCGAAGCCCTTTCAGGCGGATATCGCATTTTCTGCCGCTGCCCAGCACGCCTTCACGGGGCAGGGGGTAGGCGCGGTCGTTGTCGGTATCCCGCATTTCGCCCACCATGCCGGCATCGGGCAGGTTACGCAGGATCTTTTTGCGCTTAAAGTGCTCCTGCAAAAGGCTCAGTCCCGCACGGAAAACGATCAGGAAAGCCAAAAAGACAAAAAGGTATCGCGCGCCGAGTGAAATCAGCTGATACACGTGGCTGTCCATGGGCGCGCCCCCTTTTGATTGTTTGTTTGATAATTCAGTATAGCATACTCCTGCGGATTTTGCAAAATGTTTACACCGCCGGAGCCAGTCTGCTCAGTGCGACGGGGTTGATGCAGTAGCCCTGACGGTACACCGTCGTGATCAGGTCATTGCCCATCTTGGCGCGAAGACGCTGGATGTGCACGTCCACCGTACGGGTGGCATAGGCGGCAGCACTGCCCCATGCCGTGCACAAAAGCTCTCCGCGGCTGACCGCGCGCACGGGCATACCCTGCTTGCAGGCGCTCAGTGCGCTTTGCAGCAGTTTTTCGAAAAGAAGATATTCCTGTTGCGTCAGCCGATGCTCCTTTCCCCAAAGGGATACGCGGAACTCTGCGGGATTTAAAGCGATACTATACACGGGATTGAAAGAATACAGCATTTTTACCACCTCCAACCATTAAACGAAACAAATGAAGAATTTATTGCATCGCTTCATGAAAAATTCACAATTTTTATTTATGCGGTGTGTATTTCAGGCATATTCGGCCCGGTGGGTGTGCATACTATGTGGAGTAAGGATGCAAGCAATGGAGGAATGCTCTATGGAAAAGACCGTGCTGAAGCCTTCGCGTGCCGGTTGGCGCGAGGATGAAATTGATCGGCTGTGGGAGGAGATCCGTCGTGCAAACGAAAACGGACAGCCGCTGCGCAGCGTTTTTGAGGAAATGGGCGATCAGCTTGGCCGCAAGCCCAACAGCGTGCGCAATTATTATTATATGCGGCTGCGTGCGCAGGATCATGGTGCCATGCGCCGCGCCGAGCCCTTTGCGGTATTTACCGAGGAGGAGGTGCGTTTGCTTGTGCGCAGCGTACTCAAGGCGCGAGGGGCGGGCAGATCTGTACGTGCGGCGGTAATGGAACTGGCGGACGGCGATCATGCGCTGATGCTGCGGTATCAGAATAAATATCGCTCGGTCATCAAAAAGCGTCCTGAATTGGTGGAAGAGATTGTGCGCGAAATGAAAAATGAGGGCATTCCCTGTTTTAACCCGCTTCAGAATGCCCTTGTCAGCGCAGACGAACTGCATACGCAGATCACGGAGCGCGTACAGGCACTGGGAGATCCGGATATATTGAAAATGCTTTCGGGGATCGATGCGCTGCTTCTTCGTGCCCAGGACAGCGATCCCAAAGCCCACGGCGACAGGCTGCGCGTGCAGCTGGATATTGCGCTGATGCGCTATGAAAATCTGGCGCGTGCGGCAGGGGATATGCTATTGATGTGCAAGGAGTATTTAGGACAGGAAGAGGACGTGCGAACGGCAGTCATGCCGGCGTTTGTTTCAACGCTGTCGCATCATATCTCTGCTGTGGAAAATGCAATGCAATAATACCAAAACGCCGCCGAGTGCGGTGTTTTTTCGTCAATTTTTGCCGTGAATGCGCTTTTTCCTTCGTGCGCAAACTGCTTGCGAACGGAGGGAAAGAGAATGAAAAAACGAAAACGCGCCGGAAGATATTTTTCGGCGCTGGCAGTGGCCGTATTAACGGCAGTGTTATGGGCCGTGCCCATCCACAGCGCGGCGAATGCATCCTCTTCATTGGATGAAACGCTTTCGGGCGGCACGCGCTACGCCGTATCCCTTGACCTAAGGCGGTTGTTTGGCAGCTCGGACAGCGATTTTAAGGGCGAGATTCTGATCCCCGGGGGACAGGCGGTGGGCGTGGCGATTCATACAAAGGGCGTATTGGTGGTAGGCATGAGCGACGGCGCAGGTATGCAGGCGGGGCTGCGGGCGGGAGATATTCTTTTGAGCGTCAACGGACGCCCGCTGAAAAGCGCGGATATCCTCACCGAAACGGTGGAGGCTGCAGGCGGTCAGCCGCTGTCCATTTTGCTGGAGCGCGACGGCAAACAGCAAACGGTGCTGGCTTCGCCTGTCTTTGATGAAAGCAGCCAACGCTATCGGCTGGGCGTATGGGTGCGCGACAGCACGGCAGGCGTGGGCACGCTGACCTTCTATGATCCCCGGACGCACAATTACGGCGCGCTGGGACACGCCATCATCGATGCCGATACGGGGCTGATGCTGGCAGTGGAGGAAGGCAGGCTGATGCAGGCCGAGGTGGTGGACGTGCGCCGCGGCGAGCGCGGCATGCCGGGAGAATTAAAGGGCTCTTTCCTGCGGGAGCAGGTGCGCCTTGGCAGCGTTGTGAAAAACAGCGCGGAAGGCATCTACGGTCATATGGACGAAGCGGTGCATAACGCACTGTATCCCAACGGTCTGCCGGTGGGCTCCCAATATGAGGTGCATACCGGCAAAGCCACCATCCTTTCCACCGTGGGCGGCAGCGAAACGGTGGAGTATGAGGTGGAGATCACCCAGGTTTCCCGGGGCAGCGCGCAAAAATCCATGATCCTGCGGGTCACCGATGAACGCCTGATCCAAAAAACCGGCGGTATCGTGCAGGGTATGAGCGGCAGTCCGATTATTCAGGACGGCAAGATCATCGGCGCCGTCACCCACGTTTTTGTCAACGAACCCACCAAAGGCTACGGGATCTTCATCGAAAATATGCTGAATGCTGCAGGGTAAAAGAAAGCCAAGGGCGTTTTGCCCTTGGCTTTTGCGTGTGCACAGCGATTTATCCTCCGTTCCGAAAAGCATCCAGACGATCCAGCAGAGCATCCGATATCCCTGTTTGCACTTTCCGGACGAACAGTTTTTGCGAGGAGATGATTTCGTGATATGCGGATTCGTCAAGAATTTTTACCGTAGTGTTTTTTTGCGGCTGATACTTCAAAAAGTGAATACACGCCATGGCTTCAAAGGAAAGAGGGGAGGCATGGAAATGGGTAGGGGCATACTCAGGATAAGGGGGAGTATTGTACAAAATGGTGGGGATCACCATTTCATCCGGGGCGTGAGAGAATCGAAAGTAACGGCGAATGACAGGGTGCCGATCATAGACGGACAACAAATGCAGGACGCTTTCCTTTGTCAGCGCATGCCACTGCGAAGCGTGGCAGACTGTCCATTTTTCACCGTTTACGGTGAGATAGGGCTTTTTCCGGATTCCGAGGATGGAGAGAGCTTTTCGAATACTGCGCGTCAGCAATTTATTGGGAATTTTATGGAACCAATAGCCGCGGCAGCGAGGGGGAGTGCAGGGATACATAAGAATAGAATCTTCGTGCTGCTGTAACAGTGTGTCACAGATAGTCTGATTGCTTTGGATGGGATAATCTTCGCCCGAGAGGGTAATGAACCATTGATAAGTGCCTTTGGACAGCGCATAACGATAAAGATGGATCATGGCGTCAGACAAAGAGATATCGCCCCAATAGGCCTTGATGCGGTTCGGAAGGATAAACAGACGGCTGTGCTGCAAAGAATAGGTAGGAAAGCAAAAATCTTCAAGGTGTGATTTGGCGTCCACATGGACAAAAATATCAAACCTGCAGTCATCCAACGCATGAATGAGCCGTTTTAAAATCAAAGGACTTTTGTTGGTCAGGATCAATATTGCAGCTTTCATTTTTTTCTCCCGAATGAAATAGATTACAGAACAGCTTTTCGGCATCGTTTGCATACTCTTTATCTGAAATTGATTATACACCTGAATGGATCAAAAAGCAATATTGACGGAGGCCTGCGGTTTTATGCCGACGCAGAAGTTGTACAGAAACACTTGTGTGCTGTCCTTTTTGCAATTTCTATGCTATAATGAATCGAAAAACGGAATTATGGAGCAGGTGACTTGCAATGACGGTTATTGTCGCAAATATCATCGATTTTATTGCGGCCTTTATTCAGGTAGGCTCGGGAGCCATCAAACAAAAGGCAAAAATACTGGTGGTGCAGATCGTTCAGCTGCTGCTTCAGGCGGTGAGCATGCTGCTGCTGGGCGGCGTAACAGGGGCTGTGAGCAATGTGCTTTCCTGCTGGCGAAACTACCTTTGCTATAAGGAAAAACTGAATGCAGTCTGGAAATTTATCCTTATCGCGGCATCGGTCGTCATGACGGTTCTACTCAATGATCAGGGACTGCTGGGGATCATTCCTGCTGCGGTATGCGCTGTATACATCATTTTTATGGATGTGAAGGATGCTGTCAAATTCAAGCTCCTTGTAATGCTGTCCTTCCTTCCGTGGCTGGTTTATCACTTTGCCATTAAGGCCTATGTGGGCGCGGCTGTGGATGCGGCGTCGGTGATCACCAACGGGATTACCCTTTTTGTGATGCTGAAGGAAAGAACGGCAAGGGGAAAATCGTAATACCCCGAAGATATACAAAATAGCTGTGAGCGGGGGAGAGCCCTTTGACCAACCGTTTGCGGGACAGCCGGAGTAAGAATGAATAAAGAATCGGCAGAGGTAAAGACCTCTGCCGATTCTTTGTGTTTATGCGGTAATAAGCAGATACAGATAGAATAGAGCGATTACAACAACAACGACGAGCGCGGCTATTTTCATTCCTGAACCTCCGTTTCGTTCCAAATGATCGAGTAATCAGCAAATGCTTCATTGCTGAAAATAAAAGCTTGGATCAACACTTTCGCATTATTCGCAGCTTCGCTGAGCAGGCCATTATTTTTGGATTGTTCAACGGCTTCTGCTTCCATTAACAGACGGGATTCACGAATATCTTCAAGCTTTAGCGGTGTAAATATATTGCGGGATTCATCGTAAATTTCGAGGCTGTCTTCATCGACTGAAACACTTGTTATATATGTGGGCGGGAGAGTGATGGTTATGGTTTTGTCAGTATGGTTAATGAAATGAGCGACGTCCTTAAAGTTGATGCCGGCTTTGATGACACCGTCATAACTGAAAATGTACTTGCTTTGAGTGAAAGGAATGGTCAGTCCCCAAAGCTCACGGGAGTCGGAAATGACTTGGACATTGGAAAAATAAGCAGCTTGTGTGGAAAGTTCGCCGATATTCTCCATTCGCAGATCAATGATACGGCTTTTTCGCGTGCTGGCAGTATGCGTACCAATAACGAATACGAGGAGAAGAATAAATGCTGCAAAAATGCAGAATGTGATGTACGTAGTACGTTTGTCGCGAAAAATGAATTTTTTAATTGATGAAAAAAATGACGATCGTTCATGTTTGCGTGTGGAGACAGCCATGCTCTGCACCTCTTTATGTATTCTTAAATAGATGTTGAATTTAGAATATATTAAATCATACAGTAAAAGAATACAATAGTCAAGAGGGAGGGTGGCCAGATGTCGAAATTTGTTGTAAAGAAGCCTGAAAAAGAAGTTATTTCCATGCGTATTCCGTCGGAATTGCTTAAAAAGCTGGATATGATGGCAGCAGAAGCCGACATCAGCCGAAATGAGCTTATTAATCAGATGATCGTGTATGCGATGGAGCATATGGACGAAGATTAAACGTATATTTTCAATAAAAAACAGCCTCCGAAAACCGGAGGCTGTTTTGATGTGCGATTATCTCGAACCCTTGTCGTAGGGGATACCCTCGGCCTTGGGAGCCAGAGAGTTCTTACTGGTGAGCGCCAGCACGATCAGGGAGATAATGTAGGGCAGCATGTTGTACACGGTGCTGGGCAGGTTCAGGTTTTTGAGGATATCAAAACCGGTATATACGTTACCCAGAGCGCGGAAGAAGCCGAACAGCAGCGCCGCAAGGGCGATCTTGAGGGGCTTCCACTGACCGAAGATCATAACGGCCAGTGCCAGGAAGCCGAAGCCGGCTACGCCGTTTTCAAACTTCCAGCTGCTCACGCCCGCGGTGATGTACACGATACCGCCGATACCGCCCAGGATGCCGGAGATCAGCACGCCCGCATAGCGCATCTTGTACACGTTGATACCTACGCTGTCAGCCGCCTGAGGATGTTCACCGCAGGCACGCAGACGCAGACCGAAGCGCAGCTTGTACAGGATGATGTAGGACAGTACCAGCGCGATGAGCGCAAAGAGCATGAACCAGTTGAACTCGAAGGTGCCAAAGCGCACGATGAAGGTATCGCGGGCGCGGGTGTAGATGATGTCGGAGGATACGTCGCTGCCGCCGGAAGCCGCGGTGTTCATAGCCTTAACGGCTACGGTGGCGGCGGCGGTGGCCAGCATATTCATGGCAGTACCGGTGATGGTCTGGTCCGCCTTGAAATTGATGGCGGCAACCGCCAGCAGCAGCGAGAAGATCATACCGGACAGCGCGCTGGCGATGAGGGTGGCGAGAACCATGACAGGAGCGCCGCCGAACTCGACGGGCAGGAACTTCATGACCAGAGCGCCGCCCAGAGCACCGATAACCATGATGCCTTCAAGACCGATGTTGATAACGCCGCTGCGTTCGGAGAAGCAGCCGCCCAGAGCAACCAGCATCAGAACGGAAGCGAACAGAAGGGTGTATTGCGTAAGCAGAATCATGACGGGCGTCCTCCCTTCTTAACCTGAGCCTTGGCAGCAGCCGCTTCATCACGCTTGCGCAGATAGTTCTGCATGGTCAGACGGAAGAAGCCTACGAAGGCGCACAGGAAGATGATCAGGCTGGAGATCAGGCTGGAGATCTGAGCACAGTAGACGCTCAGGTCCACGTTGCCGCCGCCCAGCGTGATGTGCTGGATGAAGTAAGCAGCCAGAATGGAGCCGATGGGGCTCAGACCGCCCAGGAAGGCAACGGCGATGCCGTTGAAGCCCATGGCAGGAACGGAGGAGATGGTGGTTTCCCATTCTTCAATACCTGTGAGGTACAGCAGGGAAGCACCCATACCGGCCAGTGCACCCGCGATCATCATGGTGAGGATGATGTTGCGGTTTTCCTTCATGCCGCAGTACTTGGCGGCGTGATAGTTATAGCCGGTGGCCTTCAGTTCGTAGCCGAACTTGGTCTTGTTGAGGATAACCCATACGACGATAGCCATGATGATGGCGATCGGGATGGCGATGGTAACGCTCTTTTCGTTATTGAACAGCTTCTGCAGACCCATCTGAGGCAGCAGCGCGGTGGGGCTGTTGCCGCGGATCTGGATGGTGTAGGGGCTCATGGGGTTTTTGATACCCGGCAGGCTCAGCACCGTGTTGGTTACGTAGAGCATGATCCAGTTGAGCATGATGCCCGAGATAACCACGTTTACGTTGCGGAAGGTTTTCAGAGCGCCGCTGATAGCGCCAAGCAGAGCACCGGCAGCCATGGCAGCCATCATGCAGGCCCACCAGGGCATCTTCAGGTACAGGGCGCAGAACAGCGTCGCGCAGGCACCGGCAACATACTGACCGGCAGCGCCGATGTTGAACATACCTACCTTATAGGCAAACAGTACGGACAGCGAGCACATCAGCAGGGGCGCGGTGCGCACCAGAGTCTGTCCCAGATACTTCAGTCGCTGATTTACACGGGAGAAACGGAAGAAGTTCTTCAGGATGGCAATGATGGCTTCGAAAGCGCCGGAGGGCTCGATGATCAGCAGAACAACGAAACCGATCAGCAGACCGCCCAGAATGCACAGCAGGGATGCAAGGAGCATCTGCACGCCTTCGTTACGAAGCGGAGAAAATCTTTTCTTATTCATTACTGTTTCACCGCCTCTCGCTTAGCGCCGGCCATGTACAGACCCAGCTCTTCAACAGTAACCTGCTTGGGATCAAATTCGCCTACGATCTCACCTTCGTACATGACGAGGATGCGGTCGGAAACGTTCATAACTTCGTCCAGCTCAAGGCTGACCAGCAAAACGGCCTTGCCGGCATCGCGCTGAGCGACGATCTGCTTGTGGATGTATTCGATGGCGCCTACGTCCAGACCGCGGGTGGGCTGAACGGCTACCAGCAGCTCGGGATTCTTATCGATCTCGCGGGCGATGATGGCCTTCTGCTGGTTGCCGCCCGACATACTGCGGGCGATGGTGATGGCGCCTTGACCGGAGCGTACGTCGTACTGCTCGATCAGCTTATCGGCGTAAGCGCGGATCTCGCGGCGCTTGAGGAAGCCCATCTTGTTGGTGAAGCGGGGCTCAAAGTAGCGCTGCAGCACCATGTTGTCTTCCAGCGGATAGTCAAGCACCAGACCGTGCTTATGGCGGTCTTCGGGAATGTGACTCATAACGCCGGCACGCTGACGGATGGGAGCCTTGGTGATATTCTGACCGCACAGGGTGATGCTGCCGCTCTTGAGGGGCGCAAGACCGGTGATGCCGTAAACCAGCTCGCTCTGACCGTTGCCATCGATACCGGCGATACAAACGATCTCGCCGCGGCGGACGGAGAAGGATACGTTGCGGACGGCGTCCTTGCTGTGCTCGTTGGAGGCAACGGACATCTGCTCAACACGCAGGATCTCTTCGCCGGGAACGGATTCTTCCTTATCGACGGCGAACTTAACGTCGCGGCCTACCATCATGCGGGAAAGCTCGGCCTTGGTGGTATCCTTGATGTCCACGGTGCCGATGTACTTGCCCTTGCGCAGAACGCTGCAGCGGTCGGCGACGGCCATGATTTCGTTGAGCTTATGGGAGATGAAGAGGATGGACTTGCCTTCGGCGGCAAGATTTTTCATGATCTGCATCAGCTCTTCGATTTCCTGGGGCGTGAGAACGGCGGTGGGTTCGTCAAAAATCAGGATGTCGTTTTCACGGTAGAGCATCTTGAGGATTTCGGTGCGCTGCTGCATACCTACGGTGATGTCGGAGATCAGCGCATCGGGATTGACGTGCAGGCCCCACTTCTTGGACATTTCCATGATCTTTTCCCGCGCCTGCTTCTTCTGCAGGAAGGTCAGGCGGTTGACGGGCTCAACACCCATGATGATGTTGTCAAGAACGGTGAAGCACTCCACCAGCTTGAAATGCTGATGCACCATGCCGATACCCAGATCATTGGCGTCATTGGGATTTTTGATCTTCGCATTCTTGCCGTTGATGCGGATCTCACCCTCTTCGGGCGTGTACAGACCGAAAAGCACGCTCATCAGCGTGGATTTGCCGGCGCCGTTTTCGCCCAGCAAAGCGTGGATTTCACCCTTCTTCAGCTGCAGGGTGATATCGTCGTTTGCAATGATACCGGGGAAGCGTTTGGTGATGTGCAGCATTTCTACTGCATACTGTTCCAATTTGCAAACCTCCTTTTTGTGTACGGCAGCTTATAGAACAGTGCCGTAGTAACTCATACGTATACAACGGAAGGTATCTTCCTGAATACTTTCTTACTGTACAGTATAACATAGCTTCCGCCGTTTTGCAAAGGTTTAAAACAAAAAAACTGCGATGCCGAAGTTTGGCATCGCAGCGAATTTCTTATGAAATTACTTGATGTTGCCCAGGTATTCGACGGTGGCGTTGGTCACAGCGGGTTCGGCAGCGATATCGGCGGAAACGGCGATGGTGCCTTCGAACATGGCCTTAACCATAGCGGCGTAGTCAGCAGTGCTGAACTTGCCTTCGACGAACTGGGTGGTGCCGGCGATCTGCACGTAGTTAGCGGCAGGATCTTCGGGATTTACCAGGCCCAGGGTGTCGATCTTGCCAGCGTACTTTTCCCAATTGCCGTTGATGATAACGTCAGTCAGGGTGTCGATGGTGGCGGGAGCGAGGCCCTTCATAGCGGAAGTGATGGTCAGGTCAGCCCACTTAGCCTTTTCGTCAGCGGGAGCATCGTCGCCGCCGGCGGCATAGTTGGTGATAACGCCAGCCTGGTCAACGTCAACGCCGATAACCTTGGCGCCGGCAACCTTCTTGGCAGCGTCAACAGCGGAGGTGTAGATACCGCCGCCGCAAGCGAAGACAACCTGAGTGCCGTTCTGGTACCAGTTGTCCATGTAAGCGGTGATGTCGGCGTCGCCGAAGAACTGGTTGCCGTAAACGTACTTAACGTCAACGTTGATGTTCAGTTCCTTCGCGGCAGCGTCGCAGCCCTGCACGAAGCCGAAGCCGTAGCGGATAACAGCGGGAACGGCCATGCCGCCCAGGAAGCCCAGCTTGGTGTAGCCCAGCTTAACAGCAGCGTAACCGGCCATGTAGCCGCACAGTTCTTCCTGATAGATGGCGCAGTAGACGTTGTCCATGTGCACATAGTCAGTCAGGGTCCAGTTGTCGGGGTTGTAGTCATAAGCCTGGCCGGCCAGAGCAACGCCGCCCTCGAGCAGGTCGCCGGCGCCAACGTCCAGAGCGATGAACTTAACATCGGTGTATTCGCCGGAAACTTCAGCGATGGTGCCGCCGAAGGCATAACCGGGCATAACGATTACGTTGTAGCCGTCATCGATAGCGGCCTCAACCTTGGCAACGCGGCCGGCGGTATCGTTGGTGTCGGGCTTGAAGTACTTGTATTCGACGTTGTACTTGGTGCCGAATTCAACGACGGCTTCCCAAGTGGTCTGGTTGAAAGACTGGTCAGTGATATCGCCGTAGTCGGTGATCATGGCCACTTTCATTTCTTCAGCGGAAGCGATGGACACGAGGCCCAGCATCATAACGACCGCCAGAAGAAGCGCAGTAAACTTTTTCATGAGAATCTCCTCCTGAATTTTCCCCATAATGGGGTTAGTTTAATGGTAGTATAGCATAAACCTGCTCTATATGCAACGATAACTCGAAAAATTAACAAATTTTGCACATCTGTTCCAATTATGCCATACTTTATATAAACAGAATATAGAAAGAAGGCGCATTATGCGCCCGTTTTTTATACGGGTTGATCCGGTGGGTGCGGAGGGGCGGTTTTGCCCTGCTGCCGGGAAATGTATTCCGATGATCGCGGCGCTTCCGGTTCCCTTTATGGACTGAAAAAAACATGTTGACAAGTTAACTTGGCAATGATATACTGCAATTGCAAAGAAAACTTGGCAAAGGAGATTCAATTATGAACAAGGAAGATATTTTGAAGGCTGCGCGCAAGGAAAACGGCAACCAGGATCTGGTAGAGGAAAAAGAAAGGGTGGAAAGCGGCTTTAATGCCTTCGGTGCGGGGCTTTCGCTGTGCATGATCGTGATGGCGCTGAGCAATATCCTCGCGGGCAGGCAGGAAACGGGCGCCGCCTTTGTTTATTGCGGTATGATGTTTGTTCATCTGCTGTCCCGTTACGGCATCAGAAAAACCCGCAAGCGTCTGGCGGCTGCGGTGATTTGCGGTATCATCGCGCTGGCGCTGCTGGTGGTGTACGTTCTTCAGCTTAAGGGTGTGGTGCAGCCGTAATGGAAAACGAACTTGTATTAAAAAACTGCCTGAAGGAAGCACGGCAGGAAAAAAAGCTTTCCCAAAGCGCGCTGGCGGAAATGGTGGGTGTGTCCCGTAACACCATCAGCTCCATCGAAACGGGGCAGTTCAGCCCCACCCTTAAGCTGGCGATGGTCATTTGCATTGCGCTGGATAAGAAAGTGGAAGAGCTGTTTTACTTTTAATTAAAAATTCCGCTGGGAGGCGGTACTTCGTAAAAAGTTTTCTTAATTTAGAGCAATGAACCTTCCGACAATTCTCGGAAGGTTCATTTTTTCTTGAATTCTTCGCCTGTTATCAAAAAATTGATAGAAACATTGAAATATTGCGACATTTCTACAAGCAATGAAAGCGAGGGTTCTCTTTTACCATTTTCATAATAAGATAAAGATTCACGAGAAATGTGTAAATCCATAGCAACCTTTTGCTGATTTAGGTTACGTTGCTTTCGGATAAGCCTTAATCCAGTCATTAAATCACCCTTGATTTCATTGTAACCTTTTGTTACAATGAAAATGTAACAGTTTGTTACATAACGGAGGGCGAATTTATGGCAGGAAATAGTCATTTGCATAATGCGAATAAAAACAAAAAGGACGAGTTTTATACTCAACTGGCTGATATAGAATTAGAGTTAAAACATTACAGAAGGCATTTCATGGGTAAAACTGTTTTCTGCAATTGCGATGATCCATATGAAAGCAATTTTTTCAAATACTTTGCAATGAACTTTAGCTTTTTAGGACTTGAAAAGTTAGTTGCTACTTGCTATATGGGTTCTCCCGTTGTTGGGCAACAGTTTGAACAACTGTCTATTTTTGATGTTTTGCAGAGTGATGAGAACACTCCTAAAAAATTTCCGTATAAAATTGAGATAACCGAAGTAAATGATATTAATGGAGATGGTGCAGTTGATCTAACTGATGTTGAATATCTGTTGCGAAACAAAAATAATGTTTTGACTTTGCTTAACGGGGACGGAGATTTTCGTTCTCCCGAATGTATTGAGATTTTGAAACAAGCAGATATTGTTGTTACAAATCCGCCGTTTTCATTGTTTAGAGAATTTATATCACAGTTAATTGAATATAATAAACAATTTCTTGTTATTGGAAATGTTAATGCAATAACTTACAAAGAAATTTTCCCGCTAATAAAAGAAGATAAATTGTGGATGGGTTATTCCATACATAGTGGAGATAGAGAATTCAGAGTTCCAAATGATTACCCCTTAAATGCTTCTGGTTATCGTATTGACGAAAATGGATATAAGTATATTCGGGTTAAAGGTGTTCGGTGGTTTACAAATATGGATTATGTTGAAAGACATACCGACCTTGATATGTGGAGAAAATACACCCCCGAAGAATATCCCAAATATGATAATTATGATGCAATAAATGTTGATGTTACTGCTGACATTCCCGAAGACTACTACGGAGAGATAGGAGTGCCCATTACATTTCTTGATAAGTACAATCCCGACCAGTTTGAGATTATTCGATTTCGAAAAGGTGATGATGGCAAAGATTTATGTATTAACGGAAAGTGTCCGTATTTTAGAATAATCATAAGGAGGAAATAATATATGGATATACAGCTGCACGAAATATCCGTTAGAGATGTTTTTGGCGGATATTTTAACGATGAAGAAAGTGGACAAGTTGTTGCCTACGGTGGTAAGTTGAATGTTCGTCCTGCATATCAAAGAGAGTTTGTTTATGACATTAAAAAGAAAACTGCCGTTATGAATTCCATTCTCCATAATTTTCCGTTGAATGTTATGTATTGGTCGGAAAACGAAGATGGCACTTTTGAAATGTTGGACGGTCAGCAAAGAACCATATCAATTTGTGATTGGCTGGATAACGGATATTCAATTTTTGCCAATCCAAATTCTCCGTTGACACCCTACTATGGACATACATCAAAGGAAATCACGGAACAGGTGCTTGATTATAAATTGATGATTTATATTTGCAAAGGCACTGACACCGAGAAATTGGATTGGTTCAAAATCATAAACATTGCCGGAGAGAAACTAACCGAGCAAGAGCTTCGCAACGCCATTTATACGGGTGAATGGTTGAGCGACGCTAAAAAGTATTTTAGCAAAAACCAATGTATCGCATATAAAATTGGCGAAAAATATATGAACGGTTCAACCATAAGACAAGATTATCTGCAAACCGTTTTAGATTGGGTATCAGCAAATGAAAGCAAAACTATTGAACAGTATATGGCAGAACACCAACACGACACCCATGCAACTCCGTTAAAGCTGTATTTCAAGACTGTTATCGATTGGATTGAATTCACTTTCCCCAAATACCGAGCAAAACTAATGAAAGGGTTGAACTGGGGCATTCTCTATAATAAATACGGAAACAACATCTATGATCCTAACGAGTTAGAAAACGAAATCATCCGTCTTCTACAGGATGATGATATTACTAAGCAAAAAGGCATTTACGAATATTTGCTAAGTGGTAAAACCAAAGAAAAGGCATTGTCAATCAGAGCATTTACCGATAACGAAAAAATGACAATGTATGAAAGACAAAAAGGGCTCTGCCCTATGTGTAGGGCAGAGGGTAAAGATATTGTTTGGGCATTTGAAGATATGCATGCTGACCATAAAATGCCATGGAGCAAAGGCGGTCATACCACACTTGACAATGGACAAATGCTTTGTCGCGAACATAACCTCAAAAAATCGGATATATAGTATTTCATAAAATACAAAAGGCTCTTTTTGATAAGAGCCTTTTGTATTTACGAAATGCACTTACAATAATTGAAAGTGTCATAGAGGGTTGCGCTTTTTGAAAAGTGTGTAAAAACAAAAACAGCATAGTCCATAACTATATCGTTAAGCGAGGTGGCTCAACGGCAGCCTTTTTCATTACAGTTCAAGGGTGATGTCCAGCCCGTAGTGGTCGGAAGGATATTTTCCGTCAAAGACGGTACGGATGATTTTCTGATCCACGGGGGTGACGCCCTCGGACACGAAGCAAAAGTCGATGTGGGAATGTTCATGCTTTTCGGGGCAGTAGCCGTGGAAGGTTTGGGAAAGATCGCGGCGGGTGACGGCGTTCACGTCGGTAAAGCCGCGGCAGATCGCCTGATATCCGGGCGAATCGGGCAGCATATTGAAATCGCCCGTGATGAAAGCGGGATAGGGAGAAATGAGTTTCTTGCGCTCCAAAATCAGCTTGCTGCTTTTCACCTGCCCGTCGTCGCCAAAGCCGTAATGGGTGTTCATGAAGGTGAAGCGCTTGCCGCTTTTGTGCTCGAGGATCACCCATTCGCAGATACGGTGGCAGTTGTAGCGCTCATCCCAGCCCCGGGATTCTGTTTCCGGGGTGTCCGACAGCCAGAAATAGCCCTTGTCAAGGCAGGTAAAAGCGTCGCGCTTCCACAGGATGGGCGCGGATTCCGGGGATTCCGTGGAGCGGTATTTGTTGAAGATTTCGTAGTCTGCGCCGAAATATTTTTCGATATGCGCTTCCCAGGCGGGACGGTATTCCTGCAGACCGATCAGATCGGGCGCGAGGGGGGCGATGGCGGCGTGCAGACGGGGCGCGCGCTCGGGAATGGAGTGCCCGTCCTTGTCATCGCAGCAGCGGATATTAAAAGAAACAATTTTCAGATGCATGGCGGTTTTCCTTTCTCACAATTTTTTGCTGCGGGCATATTCGCGGGGGGTCTGCCCGTAATGCTTCTTGAATGAACGGCAGAAGGATGCGGTATCGTAAAAGTGCGTATCTCCGGCAATTTCACCGATGGATCTGTCGGTGGATTCCAAAAGATAGGCGGCCCGTGCAAGCCGCGTCTTTTGCCGGAACTGCAAGGGCGAAAGGTTCAGGTGCAGATGAAACAAAGCGCGCAGGCTGCTTTCACTTACAGAGCAGCGGCGGGAGATGGCACAAACGGAAAGATCTGTTTCCTGCAAAAGGGCGCAGGCTTGCTCCAGCACCGCGGAATACGGCTCTTGCTGCGGGCGAATGATCTCATCCAGCAAAAGCAGGAGTTCCCCCTGCTGACGCACCGGCGAAAGGGGCTGCAGGCGATGATGATGGACGATCCTGCGGAAATGTTCGGCGTGTTCGGCTGGGAGGCCATGCCGAAGAACGGTGGGCAAAACAGGCGCGCCGTTCAGGGAAGAAGCGGTGAAATTGATCAGGTAATTATCAATGGAACCGCGGGAGAGCAGAAAAACAGCCTTGTAGCGGCAGCCGCACGGCAGATATACAACGTCGCCGGCATGGGCGTGCAGCGTGTGGGATTCGGATACAAAATCAATATGTCCCGATGTGAGGAGCATCAGCCCGTGATCGGGACGCGGATTTTTAAGATAACTGAAGGATTCCTGCGTCCAGTGCTGTTTGAGCGTTTTTGTAACCGAAAGATTGATAAGGGAGGAAAATGCGGCTTCCATACGTTTCACCTCTTTGACCATTATAAATCAGTTTGGCGAAAAATACAATTAATTTGATGAAAATACAAGGAAAATCGGTTGTATATATGATATTATATACAAAAAAGAGAGGTGATTTACGTGCGCGCAAAACAGATCATAACCGATATGAACCATGATCGCGTGGAGGTGGAGGTATTTCCTTCGGTAAAGCTCCAGCGTGCCTATGAATTGCATAAATCAGAAAAGCCCCTGACGGGTTTTCAGGGGTTTGGCGTTGCTATTACGGGCGGATCATGCTATGAACTGAGCCGTATGCAGCCTGAGGAACGTCGGGCACTTTTGAAAAAAGTGTATACGGCGGAAGGCGCCAATCTGTCTGTGGCGCGTTTGCCCATCGGCGCCTGTGATTACTCTGCCGAACTGTATTCCTATGACGACGTGGAAGGCGACGTGGAGCTTGAGCATTTTTCCATTGAACGGGATCTGCGCTACATTGTGCCCATGATCAAGGAGATCCTCAAGGTACGTCCCGATCTGTATATCCTCGCCTCGCCGTGGAGCCCTCCGGGCTGGATGAAAACGGGAGGCAATCTCTGCGGCGGCGCCATGCGTGCCTGCTATATTGAATGCTATGCCGAATATATCATCAAATTTGTCAAGGCGTATGCCGAGCTGGGCATTCCCATCCATGCCCTCACACCGCAGAACGAACCCAACACCCATCAAAGAAGCAAGATGCCCGCCTGCATTTGGCATCCTGAGATCGAAGCGGAGTATATCAAAGTGCTGCGCCGCAAGCTGAAAGAAAACGGTCTGGATATCAGGATCTGGATGTACGATCACGACTTTGCCGATGTCAACCGCGTGATGTGGATGCTTGAACACTGCGAAGGCGTGCGGGAAAACGTGGACGGCGCTGCCTTCCATTATTATTCCGGCACCATCGAGGAAACGCTGTGTTTGCGCCGTGCCTATCCCGAGCTGCAGCTGCATTTTACCGAGGCCGGGCCGCGGCTGCACGATCATTATGCCGACGACTGGTGCAAGTGGGGGATCATGATCGCCAAGGCGATCAAGTGCGGTTATTCCTCCTTTACCGGCTGGAATCTTTTGCTCAATGAAATGGGCGGACCCAATATCGGCCCGCATCCCTGCGCCGGACTTGCAACCAGGCATTCGGTAACGGGCGAAATTTCCTACAGCGGCCAGTACAAGGCTTTTGCCCACATTGCGCCCCATATCACGCCCGGATCCAAGCTTTATTCGCTGCGCGTGGGCGAGGAATATGATCTGGAGATGAGCAAATATCCCCTGATCAACCGTCCTGTGGAGGGCTTTGCCATTGACAATGACGACGGCAGATGGGTGCTGGTGCTGATCAATCCCAACAATGAAAAACGTCAGGTGCAGGTATGCATGGACGGACAGTGGTGGTATATCGAACTGACCGCCGAGAGCATTTCCACCGTGACCATCGACAAATAAAAACAGACGGTCTGAAAAGCAGCGGTATCGGCGCCGCTGCTTTTCAATATTGTAAATTTTAGAAATATGTTGGTATGTCCTTATCTTTTTGGTATAATGACGTTAACAAAAACATGGGAACTGCCGTATGCCGATATGAAAGGAAGAGAACAGAACCATGAAAAAAAGAACGGTTTGGATCATCTCGCTGGCCTTGCTGCTGGCTCTTTCCGCGTGCTGCTGCGCCGCGCCCAAGGCGGACGTTACCTGGGAGGAGCTGCTCCAAGCCAATCAGCCGGAGGCCATCTTCAGCAAGACGGACAGCT
Source organism: Clostridia bacterium (assembly GCA_017549335.1). GTDB lineage: Bacteria > Bacillota > Clostridia > Christensenellales > Aristaeellaceae > SFMI01. The sequence goes on from JAFYVB010000038.1 coordinate 43,754, forward strand.
TTTACGTGAAGACAACGGATGATGACGGCGCCGAATACATTAGCTACGCCGCCATGGTGAACGGTGAGCTGATCAGCTCCACCGGCACGGAAGATCTGACGGACGATCTGCTGAACGGCGTTGTGTACAACTCCCGGGGCGAGGATGCGCGGAGCGTTACCATCATTGCGCCCACTGCCCGGATGACCGATCTGCTGGAAAGCGTTTACGCCGAAGAACTGGCGGATTTTGACCCGGTGGGGGACGTCACCCTCAGCGACGGTCAGTACGTTGTGCGGCTGCGTCAGGAGGATGAGGACTGGGGCATTGCCGCCGAAGCCGAAGCATGGTTTGATGCGGAAACGCTGCTGATCAACCGCGTGGAAACAACGGTGGATATGATCTTCATGAAGTATAAGCAGACCGCCGAAATGACCTACGGTATCGGCGCGGATTTCCCCATGCCCAGCTATAAGGATATCACCGGCACGGAGGATCAGGTAAAGCTGCTTGTGCATTATCCCGACGGAGGGGTCAGGGAGCTTTCGGTGGACCGCGGCGTTACGCTGATCGCCTATTATCCCGACCATGAGGAAAGCTGGTCTGTCTGCCGGGACGAAGCTTGCACCGCCAGCGTTGATAATCTGGAGTGGGTCACTGGCGACAGCGCTCACGTGTATCTGTGCGAGGGCTACGTTCCCGCTGCGCCGCCCATGCTGGAAAATGTGCTGAAACACAGCACCTTTGAGGCGGTATTTGCGGAAAACTACGATTCCTATTACCAGATCTCCGACGTGACGGATCCGGAATGGAACGCCATCTCCCTCAGGGAAATGGCATGGTATATGGATGAAAAAGACGGGCTGTGCCTGAATTTTGAGATCAAGGACAAGGAGTACAACCCCATCGTTTCCGGCAGAGCGAGGGACAACGCCTGGTATTTCTGGACGGAGGAAGAGGGCTACAGCGTGACCTTCTACGATGAATTCAGCTATGCCGAGGATCAGATTAAGGAGCATCGCCTGGTGATCGAGGAAGAGAAGCTGACCGCCGGGATCTGTTTGGAGGATGAGTATCTGTACTACATCCCCTATACCGAGCCCCTCAGCGACGGCACGGTGAAGGAATACAGATACTGCATCCATTCCGATACCGACTATATCGACCGGGTGGAGATCACCACCAAGGATCGGGAGGGCAAGGTGCTGGAGCGTGAGACGGTGTACATCGGCGGCAACGGCCCCATCCCGGGGGATAAGGATATCATTTCGGAGATCACCGAGCCCTCCGGCGGGAAAGCTGTCAAGCTGACCGTGGTCACCGCCGCCGGCGAAAAGACCTACCGGATCCGCAGGGATGCGAAGATCTCCTGGAAGGGCGAAGCGCTGTATTCCGACAAGGAATGCACGCAGGCGGTCGCCGACCTTGCGTGGGTCAGCGGTGATAAAGCAACGGTTTACGCCAAATAATATGTATGCAAAAAAACTCCGCAGACACTGAATCTGCGGAGGTTTTTTTATCTTACGCGCAGCTCCCAGAAGGCTACCGCGCCGGCGGCGGCAACGTTCAGAGAATCCACGCCGCCCGCCATGGGGATTTTCACGGTGTAATCGCAGGCGGTGACGGTCTTTTGCGTCAGACCGTCGCCCTCCGCCCCCAATACAACGCAGAGCTTTTCCTGATTTTTCAGCACGGGATTGTCAATGGACAGCGAATTTACGTCCAAAGCCAGCGCGGCGGTCTTAAAGCCCGCTTCGCGCAGTGTTTTCATATCGTCAAGGTACGTCCAGGGCACCTGAAACACCGTGCCCATGCTCACCCGGCAGGCGCGGCGGTACAGCGGATCGCAGCAGCCGGGGGTAAGCAGCACGGCGTCCATGCCAAGGGCGGCGGCGGAACGAAAAATCGCGCCGATGTTGGTGGGATTGACCACGTTTTCCAATAGAACGATGCGCTTTTTGCCTGCACAGAGCTGATGGGCTGCGGGCAGCGGCTTTCTGCGCATGGCACACAGCATGGCCCGGGTCAGGGGAAAGCCTGTCAGACGGTTCAGCACGGAAGTGTCGGCGGTGTATACGGGAATATCACCGCATTTTTCGATCACAGCGGCATAATCGTCATGAAGATGACCGCTTTCTGCGAGAATGGAGACCGGTTCGTATCCTGCCTTCAGCGCACAGGAAATAACCTTGGGACTTTCGGCGATAAACAGGCTTTTTTCGCTGTCCTGGCGGGACAAAAGCTGCGCCTCGGTAAGCCGCGCGTATACGTCCAGCTCCGGCGCGGAAAAATCGGTGATTTCAATAAAACGGGGCATGGTTTTCTCCTTGCAGATGATGAAATTATTATATCTGCAAGCGGGAGGGCTGTCAAATTGCTTTCTGCCGTGCTATAATAAAAAAGTTACGGAGGGAAAAGAAATGCTTTATCTGATTGCGGCAATTCTGTCATCTTCGCTGGTATCGGTGGTTATGCGGCTGAGCAAGACGCGGATCAAAAACGAGATGAGCCTGCTGGCGGTCAATTACCTGACCTGCTTTGTCATTGCGTGGGCGTATATGGGCTTTGGCAATATGCTGCCCCAAGGCGCGGGAAACGCATGGACGGTGATCGGCCTTGGCGCGGTGACGGGCGCCATGTATCTGCTGGGCTTTGTGTATCTTCAGTGGAACGTGGGCAAAAACGGCGTGGTGCTGTCCTCCACGTTTATGAAACTGGGTTTGCTGGTGCCGATCCTGCTGTCCGTTGTATTTTTCGGCGAAGTACCCACCTGGATGCAGGCGGCAGGGTTTGCAATCGCTGTGGCGGCGGTGCTTCTGATCAACGGCGCCAAGAAAAAGACGGCGGCCAATGCCCGCTGGGCGCTGATCATGCTGCTGCTTTTCTGCGGCATGAGCGACGCCATGTGCAAGGTGTATAAGGTGCTGGGGCCTGCGCAGTACGAAGCGCAGTTCCTGCTGTATACGTTCCTGTTTGCGTCCCTGCTGTGCCTTGTCCCCATGGTAAAAAAGCGGGAAAAACCGGGCGGGAAGGAGCTTTTCTGGGGGGTATTGCTGGGAGTGCCCAATTTCTTTGCGGCAAGATTTTTGCTGTCTTCCCTCTCCCATTTGCAGGCGTTCATTGTTTATCCCACCTTCAGCGTGGCTACCATGGTGATATTGACGCTGGCAGGCGTGATCTTCTTTAAGGAAAAGCTGGCGAGGCGCGAGTGGATCGGCCTGGGACTGATCCTCGGGGCGCTGGTGCTTCTGAATGTGTAAGGAGGGCTGAAAATGCATAAGCTGAACAAAAAGTTTTATATTGCGCTGACGCTGCTGGGGCTGATCGGACAGATCGCGTGGGTTGTGGAAAATATGTACCTGAACGTGTTCATCTACAAAATGTTCCGCGCCACGGCTGCCGATATCTCCCTGATGGTGGCCCTCAGCGCCGTTACGGCTACCGCAACCACCTTGCTCATGGGCGCCCTCAGCGATAAGGTGGGCAAGCGCAAGGTGCTGATCTGCGGCGGTTACATCGTGTGGGGCGTTTCCATCCTCGGCTTCTCGCTGGTGCGCATGGACGTGCTGTCGCCCCTTTGCGAAACCACGGCGCAGGCCATGAGCCTTGGCGTAACGCTGACCATTGCGCTGGACTGCCTGATGACCTTCTTTGGCTCCACGGCCAACGATGCAGCCTACAACGCATGGCTTACCGACATGGGCGATGAGCATACCAGAGGCCGCATCGAGGGGATCAACGCCATGATGCCGCTGGTGGCGATCCTGTGCGTATTCGGCGGGTTTATGGGGTTTGACCTTGACAAGGCCGAGAGCTGGAACACCATTTACCTGATCATCGGCGCGGTGGTGCTGGTGATCGGTGCGGCAGGCATCTTCCTTGTGGAAGACAAGGCGGTCAAGAACGAAGGCTCCTATATTGAAAATCTTTTGTATTCCTTCCGGCCTTCGGTGGTGAAGGAAAACCTGCATTTGTATATCGTGCTTTTTGCCTTTGCGGTGTTTGGCATTTCCATTCAGATCTTTATGCCCTACCTGATTCTCTACTACGAAAAATCCCTGGGTATGGCGGATTATGTGCTGATCATGGCGCCGGCCATTGTGCTGGCCAGCGTGTTTACGGCGCTGTACGGCAGAAAGTATGACAGCTGGGGCTTCAAAAAGAGCATCATGCCCTGTCTTGCGCTGCTGATGCTGGGATACGCGCTGCTTTACTATACGTGGACGGCAGCGCCCGTGTTTGTGGGTTCCCTTTTGATGATGTGCGGCTATCTGGGCGGCATGGCGGTGTTCGGCGCGCGCATCCGCGGCCTGATCCCCGAGAACATGGCGGGCAGATTCCAGGGCGTGCGCATCATCGGTCAGGTATTGATCCCCGGCGTGATCGGCCCTGCAGTGGGCGCATGGGTACTGCGCAACGCACAGCAGATCCTCAACTCCGACGGCACTTATTCCTTCCTGCCCAATGAAAACATCTTCTTTGCGGCAGCGGTGGCAGCGGTGGCGGTAATCGTGCTGCTGGGCGTGTATTTCCGTCATCAGAAAGAGAACGGGAAAAAGACGGTGCGCGGCACACTGCCGCGGAAGACTCATCGCAAAAAGTAAGGGAGGAAAGGGAAATGCGCGTATTGCTTGTGAACGGCAGTCCTCATGAAAGAGGGTGTACGCACCGTGCGCTGACGGAGATTGCCGATACCCTGCGCGAGGAAAACGTGGAAAGCGAGATCCTCTGGCTGGGACGCGAGCCGCTGGGCGGGTGCATTGCCTGCGGCGGCTGCCGGCATAACGGTGAGTGCATTTACGATGATATTCTCAACCGCAGCCGTGAAAAGTTCCGCGAGGCGGATGGCTTTGTCTTCGGCTCTCCCGTGCATTATGCGGCGGCAAGCGGCAATCTGACGGCGTTTATGGATCGGCTGTTCTATTCAGAAAGCAAAAGCACCTTCTTTATGAAGCCGGCGGCGGTGATCACCTCTGCCCGCCGCGCAGGAACCACGGCGACCATGGATCAGATCAACAAGTATTTCTCCATTTCCCAGATGCCCATCGTATCCTCCCGCTATTGGAACATGGTGCACGGCGCAACGCCCCAGCAGGTGGAGGAAGACAAGGAAGGCTTGTGGACCATGCGCGTGCTGGCCCGCAACATGGCGTATCTGCTCAAGTGCAAAGCGGCGGCGGAAGCGGCAGGCATTGAGCTTCCCCGTCAGGAAACGGGCGAATACACGAATTTCATTCGGTAAACAGAAACAAAAAAAGGATCGTCCTGCGACGATCCTTTTTTATTGCGTTTCTTACTTGAAGAAGCCCTGCGTGGCCAGCGCGACCAGCCAGCTCATCAGGCCGGCGACGGTGGGAGAAGCGACCCAGGCGATGGCGATGTTCTTGAACACGCCAAAGTGTACGTGCTTCACACCCTTGACAAGGCCCGCGCCCACAACGGCGCCTACAACGGCCTGGGAGGTGGAAACGGGGATGCCCATCCAGGTGCCCATGATCACGATGGTCAGCGCCATGGCGATGATCACTACGAAGCCGCTCAGCTCGGTGATATCGGCGATGGAGGAACCAACGGTCATCATTACGCGCTTGGAGTAGGTCAGAACGCCCAGCGCAATGGCGACGCCGCCGATGGTGGCGGTCAGCTGCGCGTTGGTCAGCAGGTTGGCGCCCTTGCCGGTGAAGTCATAGTACAGAGCGGTCACGTTGGCGGAGGAGTTCATACCGATGCTGAAGGAAGCAAAGGCGCCTGCGCACAGATAACCGATGAAGATGACCTTCTTGTAGTTCTTCATCTTCAGGATCTTTTCTTCAAAGAACTTGGTGACGATGAAGACCAGGATGAAGGAGATGATGCCGGCGCCCAGCGGGTTGAGCAGCCAGGTGGAGGCGAATTCGCCCAGCTTGGCCAGCGCGTCGTTGCGGATCACGGGATCGCCGTAGTTGGCGTGGAACAGACCCCAGCCGACGATGGCGCCGGTGATGGACTGGTTGGCGGATACGGGGAAGCCCAGGTAGCTCATCAGGAACACGGTCAGGCCGGCGCAGGTGAAGACGATGAAAGCCTTCAGCGCGGACTTGAGGCGCAGTTCCTTCATGGCGGTGTCGTTGCCGGCGGCAGTGTCAGCGGCTTCGGCAGCGGCAACGTCTGCCTCGGAAGCAGATACAGCGTTGGTGACAGCCAGGTCGTTTACTTTGCCGATGTTGCCTTCGCCTACCAGGAAAGCGCCGGCGATAACCATAACGGCAATGATGATGATAGCAGTACGGTATTTGATGACGCCGGTGGATACGGCGGTACCGAATGCATTGGCGGCGTCGTTCGTGCCAAGAGACCAGCCCATAAACAGACCCGCGAACAGAAGTAAGTAAATCATGGTTTAACCCCCCCACAATTTTGTGTCATTTGTGATATCTGGACAGATAATTCACAAATATAACAAAGGTAAATTATACGCTCTTTTGAAAAAAAGTCAACCGATTTTTAAAAGAAAAATGAAGAAATTTGAAAATAAAAGCAGTTTAGTTCCAAATGTCCGGCGATACAGTCTATGCTGCGGCGGACAAAAAAGAACGCCCGGTCAGGGGCGTTCGGTTTCTGTCAGGCATTTTCCCAGTGCATCGGCTACGTCGCCGGTCAGTACGCTGCGCCCGCCCAGCTCCTTTTCGGCATAAAGACCGGCCATGCCGTGCCACAGGCACGCGCCCTGCGCCGCTTCAAAGGGCGTTTTGCCCCCTGCCAGCAGGGCGCCGAGAATTCCTGCCAGTGCGTCGCCGCTGCCGCCCTTGGCCAGTGCGGAGGTGCCCACCACATTCAGCGCCACGCGCTCGCCGTCGGTGATCACCGTGGTGGCGCCCTTGAGGGCAACGGTGCCGCAGCCGTATTTGCAGGCAATGGCTTTGGCGGCGGCAATGGGATCGATGAGAATTTGGGCGAGCTCACAGCCCAGCAGCCTTGCAGCCTCGGCGGCATGGGGAGTGAGCACGGTGTTTTTGCCCACGTTCATGGGATGGCGGGAGAGAAGATTGAGGGCGCCCGCATCCCACACAGCGGGGATCAGGGGATCGTGCAGCGACAGGATGTGCTGCCATGCTTCCTCGTCTTCAATGATGCCGCAGCCGAAAACATAGGCGTCATGCAGCGGAACATACCCGGGCAGTCTGGAGCGATCCACGCACATGGCGTTGGGCAGCTGAGTTTGGAGGATGGGCATGACCTCGCGGGGACAGATCACCGTGGCAAGCCCGGCGCCCGCCCGCAGCGCGGCATGACCTGCCATGGCGGCAGCGCCCGACATGCCCATGGAGCCTGCATACAGTACCACCCGACCACAGGCGCCTTTGTGCATATCGCGGGTACGCGGGGGCAGGAAGGCGGGCAGATCACAGGGATCGGCCACCTGGCAGCCTTCGGCATCATCGCAGATCCCGGGCAGACCGATATCGGCGATGATCACCTCGCCCACATAAGCGCGGCGGCGGGTGATATACAATCCTGTTTTGACACGGTGGAAGGTCACGGTGCTTTGGGCGCGGATGCAGATATCCTCATAAACCGCACCTGTGAGGGCGTCCATACCGCTGGGTACGTCAATGGCGATCACGGGTACGTTCAGCCCGTTAACAGCCTTGATGGCTGCAGCCGCTGCGGCATCAGGGGCGCCGCGGAGCCCCGTACCCAGCAGACCGTCCACCGCCGCATCAAAGGCAAGATCGGCAGGCAGTGCGCTGTCTTCAATGATCTTTACCTGCGGCAGCCGGCGGAGATAGGCAAGATTGCTCTGTGCGTCGGGCGTTTTGCAGCCCATGGGCAGCCAGACAACCGCTTCGCCGTGTCCGGCATACAGCCTTGCGGCGGCAAGTGCGTCGCCGCCGTTATTGCCGCTGCCCGCAGCAAAAAGCACGTGCTTTGCGGGATAACGGCGCAGGACTTCTATAACAGCCTCGGCGGCGTGCTCCATCAGTAAAAGAGAGGGAACGCCCTGTGCAAAGGCAGCTTTTTCAATGCGCTGCATATCGCGGGGGGAGATGGTATAATGCATGATCAATCTCCTTCCAGAACGGCGGTGGCCATGGCGTAATCGCCGTCATGGGAAATGGACAGAAATACGCGCTGCGCACCGGCCTTGTGAAGCGCCTTGAGCAGCTTTTCGTTCATGGCATATTCGGGTGCGCCAAGGGGGGTATGGATGATTTCGACGGCCTCAAAATCCACCCCGCCAAGCCCTGTGCCCAGCGCCTTGAGCAGCGCCTCCTTGGCAGCAAAGATGCCTGCCGCCGTTTCGGCGGAACGGACGCGTCCGCTGATATATGCGCGTTCGGCGGCGGTAAAGTACCGCTCGAGAAAACGCTGATTTTTGATGATCTCATTCATGCGCGATACGGCGCACAAATCACAGCCCAGCCCCCTGATCATACGTCAAGGGAATAGAGGATGGCGTTTGCGATGGCGCGGGCCATGACCTCGGATGCGGCGGCGCAGAGCTTGACAAAATTGACGTCGGCGCTTACTTTGCCGGTGGCCATGGCAAAGACGGTATCGCCGTCCATCTGGGTATGTACGGGACGGATGGTGCGGGCAAGGCCGTCGTGGGCCACGTCCGCCAGACGGTTGGCCTGCTCCTTGGTCAGCTTGCAGTCCACTGCGACCACGCCGATGGTGGTATTGCTGCCGGGGGCGGGGATGCGCATTTGCTGCGGCGCGGGCGCCTGACCGTACAAAAGCCCGTCGCAGGGCACGCGGGTGCCGTCCTTGAGATGCGCACAGGCGATGCATTCGCCTGTGACAGGGTGATACACGTCGCCCACGGCATTGACGGCAACGACTGCGCCCACCGTTACGCCTTCGGGAAGGGTGATGGAAGCGCTGCCTACGCCGCCTTGCTGGGGCTGAGCGCCCACCATCAGTTTGCCCACCGTGGCGCCCGTGCCTGCGCCCACGCGTCCCTGACTCATGCCTTTGGCGGCATTCATGCAGGCAGCATAGCCCATGGCGGAATCGGGGCGCACCGTGCCGTCGCCTACCGTCAGATCAAAAAGCACGGCGGCGGGAACGATGGGCACGTGAAGGCCGCCCATTTCAAGGCCGACCTTGTTTTCTTCCAGAAAGCGCATCACGCCGTCCGCCGCTGCAAGGCCATAGGCGCTGCCGCCGGCAAGCACAACGGCGTTCACATGCTCCACCAGATTGCCGGGCTTGAGCAGATCGGTCTCCCGTGTGCCCGGCGCCGCGCCGCGGACGCTCACGCCGCCCATGGCGCCGGAGGGCGAAGCCATGACCACGGTCACGCCCGTCTTGGCTTTATCGTTTTGCATCTGGCCCACGCGAATGCCGTGGACAAGGGTGATATCCCCGGGGAAAGGACGGTAAATATTGGACATAAAAACCTCCCGAATAAAAGAACCCGGAACGCACGGGGCATTCCGGGACGCAGTGGATCAGCCCTGATACAGGCCGACCTTCTTGTAAACCTTGCGCAGCGTGCGGTTAGCCAGGTAGGAAGCGCGTTCCGCGCCGGACTTGAGAACGTCCGCAATATATTGTTTGTCGGCGATCAGACGCTTATACTCTTCCTGAATGGGAGAAAGCACGCTGATGACGGCTTCAGCCGTGGCGTCCTTGAGCGCACCGTAACCCTTGCCGGAAAGCTCGGCGCATACCTCCTCAGGGGTGCAGCCCCGCATGGCGGCGCAGATGGTGATCAGGTTGGTGACGCCGGGCTTGTTTTCGGCGTCCATGCGGATCTCGCCGTCGCTGTCGGTGACGGCGCGGCGCAGCTTGCGGCGCACGGTGTCGGGATCGTCAATGACGGAAATGTAGGAATCCGGCTCGCCGGACTTAGACATCTTGCTGGTGGGATCATTGAGGCTCATGATGCGCGCGGCGCTGGTTTTGGCAATGTAGGGCTCGGGAATGGTGAGCACGTTGCCGTAAATGCCGTTGAAGCGGTTGGCGATGTCACGGCAGATCTCCAGATGCTGCTTCTGATCGGCGCCCACGGGCACAACATTGGTCTGGTACAGCAGGATATCCGCCGCCATCAGCACGGGGTAGGTGAAAAGACCGGCGTTGATGTTGTCGGCATGCTTCAGGGACTTTTCCTTGAACTGGGTCATGCGGTTCAGCTCACCCATGTAGGTGAAGCAGTTGAGGATCCACGCCAGCTCGGCATGCTGATGCACATGGCTCTGGGCATAAATGATATTCTTTTCGGGATCCAGACCGCAGGCGATATACAGCGCCGCCAGCTCCGCCGTGCGGCGGCGAAGATCGGCGGGGTTCTGACGGACGGTGAGAGAATGCAGATCCGCCATGCAGAACAGGCAGTCATATTCATCGCTGAGAAGCTTAAAATTGCGGATAGCGCCGATATAATTGCCGATGGTGATGGTGCCCGAGGGCTGAACGGCAGAATAAAGCGTAGGCTTATGGACGGTTTCGCTCATAAAATGGCCTTCTTTCGGGAAAATAGTGTATTCAGTATACCATCGGAAGGGGAATAGGTCAAGGGTAATCAACCAAACTCGGCGAGGAGTAAAGAGGAGCGCAGCGTCCTCTTTTGTAATCCGCAGCGGCGGCGTGTACGGCGCGAGGAGCAGCCGGAGTGCTGCTTCCTGTATCAATTTCCGACCGTAAAAATAGGGCTTGCGGTTACGATGCCGCAAGCCCATTTTTGCAGGAAATTGATGTGCGGTGAAAAAGCTGCTTTAGCTGCTTTTCTCACCGGGTTTCAGTCCACTGCGTGCTTTTTGTTGAATTTATCCAGCGCCAGCGCGGCAACGATACCAACGGCGATGCAGACAAGATTGATGATGGAAATGCCGATGCCGGTGAAGCTGCCGATGGGGATGATCATCACGGTGGCGGCGATCACAATGCCGATGATGGCATGGAAGGCCTGGGGATAATGCTTGTTAAAGAGCATATCCACGGCCTTGGCAAAGAGGATCACGGTGAGCAGCGCGCCGATACCGCCGGGGATCAGGATGGCAAAATCCATATGTCCGATGCCCGCCACGAAGGGCTCATACAGGCCAAGGGGCATCAGCAGGGTGGAAAAGCTCATACCGGGGGCGATGATGCTCAGCGCAAGGCAGAAGCCGCAGAAGAGATACCAGACGAAATTGGGCGCGATCTGCACGGAGAAAACGCGCAGGCTGATAAGCAGCGCGAAGGTGAGCGCCAGCGCCACGGCAAGGGATACATAGGAGGACTTGCCGCGGCCCTTCTGACCGGCTTCTTCAAAGAGCGAGGGCAGCATGCCGCCGATCAGACCGATGAACAGGCACACCGACTGGCTGGGGAACTTATCAAGGAAGAAGGACAGGATGTTGGCCACGCCCAGGAAGCCGATCACTACGCCCAGAAATACGGGCAGCAGACGCATGATGTGGGTTTTGAAGTGCTTGAAGGGGTTGGCGAGGAATTCCATGATCACAGTGTATACGCCAAACACCACGCACAGTACGCCGCCGGAGATGCCGGGCAGCACGGCGCCAAGGCCGATCAGCGCGCCCTGAAGCATTTTAAGGGCAAACTGCAGGGGAGTCATTCCGAGTTTCATTGTTTATCACCTCATTGTATGTACGGCTGCAGGCGGCAGGTTATGCCCCGGCAGACGCGCTAAATTATATTATAGCACGGGAAATCCAAAAATGGAATGGGCAAACGGCGGGCAGCGTGTTCTTTACATTTTCTTTGTTTTTTCATATAATAATGACGCCGGCGTATGAGAAGCGGCATTTTGCGTTATGCTTATTCCCGGAGGGGGATATATGGAAGAGCTTCTCTATGCGCTGCTTGAAATCGTGGGACGAATTGATGAACGGCAGGCCGACCGCAGAAGGCAGCGGCTGGAGGCGTTTATCGGCGGCATCCTGCGGGGTATCGGCGCGATGATCGGCGTTGCGCTGATGGGTACGGTGGGCGTATGGATCCTGCAGTATCTGGCAGAGCGCAACCTGCCCGTGATTAGCGATTTTCTGGCCGAAGTGGTTACAATGGTGCGCATGAGGATACAATGAAACAAAAAAGCTTTTGGATACCGCTGCTGGCGGTGGCTGTGCTGGACAGGGTGATAAAGATCTTGTGGGCGGAGAGCGAGTTTGTGCTCATTCCCCATATCCTGACCGTCCGCGGCATGAAAAATACAGGCATGGCTTTCGGGATGCTGTCGGGAAAGCCGCTGCTCTTGGCAGTCATTGCGCTGGCGGTGCTTGCTGCGATCGGCGTATATCTGCACAGGCATCCCGTGCGGGGGTGGGCAGCCGCCGGTTTGGGAATGCTGACAGGCGGCGCGCTGGGCAATCTGTTTGATCGGATTTTTTACGGGTACGTGATCGATATGCTGGAGCCCACGTTCCTGCGCCTGTTCGTTTTTAATGTGGCGGATGCAGGCATTACGGTGGGCGCCGCGATCCTGATGATCTGTTTGCTTTTCGGAAAGGAAGAAACAAAGGATGGAAATGCGTGAATTTATCGCCGACGGCACAAGGCTGGACGTGCTGCTGAGCAGCGACGGCGTTTTGTCCCGATCCCGGGCGGCGGACCTCATCCGCGAGGGTGCGGTCACGGTGAACGGAAAGGCGGAAACAAAGCCTTCCGCCAAGCCTGTCGCCGGTGCGGTGATTGGCCTTTCCATGCCTGAGGTGCGTCCCGCACAGGCACAGGCGCAGGATATTCCTTTGGAGATCCTTTATCAGGATGAGCATCTGGCTGTTGTGGTCAAGCCCTGCGGCATGGTGGTGCATCCGGCGGCAGGAAATCCCGACGGCACGCTGGTCAATGCGCTGATGTATCATCTGGACAGTCTTTCGGGCATCGGCGGAGAGATGCGCCCGGGCATCGTGCATCGGCTGGATAAGGACACCAGCGGTCTTCTGATGGTGGCAAAAAACGATGAAGCCCATAAGGCGCTCAGCGACCAGCTCAGCGAGCGCACCATGGAAAAGCATTATTATGCCGTTGTAGCAGGTGTGATGAAGGAGCAGTCCGGCGTGATCGATGCGCCCATTGCCCGTTCGAAGAACGACCGCAAGAAGATGGCCGTTGATCCCAGCGGTCGGCCTTCGCGCACCGAATGGAAGGTGGTGTGGCAGGAAAAAGACCGCGCACTGCTGGATATCCACCTGATCACGGGGCGCACCCATCAGATCCGCGTTCATATGTCCTCCATCCATCATCCCGTGCTGGGGGACGTGATCTACGGTGCAAAAAATATGCCCCACGCCAAGCGGCTGATGCTGCACGCCTATTCCCTGAAGTTCACGCATCCCGTGACGGGAGAGGAAATGCACTTTACTGCGCCGCCGGAAGCGTGCTTCAAGGCGTGAAGCGGGAGATACAAAAAGGTTGAATCCCTGTTATGGGATTCAACCTTTTTTATACCGTTTGGCATATCACATCAGATCGCTGTACAGATCCTTTTCGTAAACGCCTTTTTCCACCAGTTCGCGGATGGAATTCATCACGGCTTCGCGGTCTTCCTTGTAGGTGACGCCGAACCACTGATCGGGGGTCTTGAGCACCTGCACGGACACCTGATTTTTCTGCAGCAGCTCATCAATGTAGATGGGCAGCAGGAATTCATCCTTGAGGGGATTTTTAAGGTTGCAAAGGAACGCGTCAAAGCCTTCCTTGAGCAGCGCTACGAAGGGCGTTTTCAGCGCCCACATATTCATGGAAACCAGAGATTCCACGTCAATGCTCTTGCCCTCCGCGGCAGCGCCGTCGGGGGTCTTGACGATGTTGGAGGTCTCCGCAACGGCAGTGAGCATACCGTTGTCCATGTGGCATACGCCGCGGGTGACGCCGCCGTTATCGGACAGGGTGTTTTTCAGCACAAAGCCTGCCATGGCGTAGGCGGTATCGTCGGTGTTTTCCACGAGGAAATCGTGGAGCAGGCGATAGGCGTACTTGCCGTAATAGTCATCGGCATTGATGACGGCAAAGGGCGCGTTGAGAACGTCCCTTGCAGCCAGCACCGCATGACCGGTACCCCAGGGCTTTTGGCGGCCTTCGGGCAGGGCAGCGGGAATATCGCTTAGCTCCTGGAAGGCATAGGCCACTTCCACGCCGAGACGGGTGCAGATCTTTTCCACACGGTCGCCGATGACCTCGCGGAAATCCTTTTCGATGTCTTTGCGAATGACGAAAACGATGCGGCGGAACCCGGCTTCGATGGCATCGTGGATGGAGTAATCCATGATGATCTCGCCGTTCATGCCGACTGCGGCAAGCTGCTTTACGCCGCCGCCGAAGCGGGAGCCGATACCGGCTGCCATGATGAGCAAGGTGGGAGCCATAGTGTGTACCTCCTTATAATCAGGCGTCAAGGGGCTTTTGTCCGTTCAGAAGAGAAACAGCGGCAGCGTTGACTTCGTCCGGGCTGTGATAGGTGGGAACGACCTCCATCAGCGCGCGGCGGACGGCGGCGTCATCCTGGGTGCTGAGGGCTTCGCGGAGGATATCCAGCTTGCGGTCAATTTCGTCCATTTCCAAGGGCTTGTCGCGCTCGATGAAGATCATCTCATTTTCGGTTTTATCCAGTTCCTCGCTCTTAATGAGCAGCTCTTCGTAGAGCTTTTCGCCGGGACGCAGACCGGTTTCGATAATATCGATATCCTTGTAAGGCTCAAAACCACTCAGACGGATCATGTTTTCGGCAAGATCCAGAATCTTGACGGGCTTGCCCATGTCAAGTACGTACAGTTCGCCGTTTTTCGCCATGGCGCCGGACTGCAGCACCAGCTGGCTGGCTTCGGGGATGGTCATGAAATAGCGGATGATGCGCTTGTCCGTCAGGGTGACGGGGCCGCCCTTGCGGATCTGACGCTTGAACAGCGGGATCACCGAGCCGTTGCTGCCCAGCACGTTGCCAAAGCGGGTGGCGGAGAAGCGGGTGGCGGTGCCTGTGCGGCTTTGCACGATCATTTCGCACATGCGCTTGGTGGCGCCCATGACGTTGGTGGGATTGACCGCCTTGTCGGTGGAGATCATAATGAACTTGTCCACGCCCGCTTTTTCGGCGGCGCGCACCATGTTCAGGGTACCGAATACGTTGTTCTTTACGGCCTCGCAGCAGTTATGCTCCATCAGCGGCACATGCTTATGGGCGGCGGCGTGCAGCACCACTTCGGGACGGTAGCGGTCAAAGATCTGATCGAGGGCTTCCCGGTCGCACACGGAAGCGATCTCGATTCTCAGATCAAGCTTATCGCCGTAAGCAAGGCGCATTTTCTGCTGCAGATTGTAGGTGTCGTTTTCGTTGACGTCAAGGATGATGATCTGACGGGGAGACATCTTGGCGATCTGATGGCACAGCTCGCTGCCGATGGAGCCGCCGCCGCCCGAGATCAGCACGCACTTGCCCTGGTAGAAGGCACTGGTGGCGTCATCGGTAAACTGCAGGGGTTTGCGGAACAGAAGATCTTCGATGTCAAAGTCGCGCAGCCGGCGTTTGTCACCGGGCTCGGCTTCGCGTATGGGGAAATCATACACCTTCAGTTTGCAGCCCATGGTGCTGTAGTATTCATAAAGCTGTTTGATATCTTCGGCGGGCTTGGGCGGAAGAGCAAAAATGACCTCCTGAACGGCGAAGGCATCCAGACGTTTTTGCGTGGCTTCTTCCCCGGAAAGCACGGGAACACCCAGAATGCGGCGACCGATCTTGGCGGTGTCAATGTCGATAAAGCAGCAGGGCTCATAGGAAGAGCGGGGATTGCGAAGCAACTCGTCTGCCAGCATCACGCCCACCCGGCCGGCGCCCACGATGGCGACGTTGATCTTCTTTGCTTTGCCGCCGGTGTGGGAAACGCCGGCGGTGGTTTTGATTTTCAGACCTGCCAGACAGCGGGCCAGAACCCGCAGGGCGCGTCCGAAAGGCGAAGCCTGACCGGCGTTTTCATAGGTGTACTGATACAGATGGCGGATCAGAAGGGTTACAAGCAGGTTCAGGGACAGAATGCTGAAAGGATAAACGCGGGGCAGCGGAAGCGCCCACGGAATACTCTGCAGCAGGGTATAAACCAGCGTGGCAACGGCGTCGGCAACGATCAGCGACAGGTAGGCAAAAGAGCCGCCGTAGCGCCATATCTGCTTGTATACGCCCATCACAAGTCTGCAGATCAGCAGACAGGCAAAGATGGAAAGCCCCTGCAGTATAAAAATCCGTACGCCGTAGCGGGAAGTGGTGGCGTGGTGCAGGAAGAATGTAAAAACATTCGTGAAGATGAAAAGGATCAGATCGTAAAAGATCAGCAGCAGAGAGCGGGACTGATTGTTTTCGGACTTTTCCCGCCCGCCGGCAGCGCGGTGATGAAACACGGAAGGACACCTCCATGATATGCGTGTACCGATGTGAATCGTCTCATTGCCTGTACAGTGTGCTTTAACAGGATAGACTAATCGTCCAAAGGACGAAAACGAGCCAACATACTATATCACACCTTCCTGTAACTGTCAACAAACATTATCAATAATGGAAACATTGAAAGAGATATTCGTATAATACGAATTCGCAATAGCCAAAAGAAGAAAAGAAAAAAACGTTGCTTTTCGAAGCGCGGATGATATATAATAAGGCCATCAACAAACGCGGGAGGAAATAAAATGTACGTTGCAGTCGGTACGCGCAGTCTGCCTAAGATCTCGGCGGTGTGTACGGCGTTTTCGCAGTATCCCGAATTATGCTTTGCCCGGGAGGATGCGCTGCATTTTGTGATCCTGCCTGAAAAGATGCGAAGCGATGAATCTTCTGCGGCGGATCCTGTCAGCGGTGTATCGCGCAATCCGCTGACGATGGAAAGTACGCTGGAGGGCGCAAAAAACAGAGCGAAGGCAGCGTATGACCATTGTCTGTCCGCCTATGGCAGCTGTGCCTACGGCGTAGGATTGGAGGCGGGGATCTTTCCCGTCTTCGGAACGCAGACGGGGTATATGGACGTGAGTATGTGCGCCGTTTTTGACGGCGAAAACTATACGGTGGGCGGCAGTCCCTTGTTTGAGTATCCCCAGGCGGTAACGGACCGATTGCTCAAAGGCGAGGAAGCAGGCCTGATCGCCGACTTTTTCGGCGACGCCGCCAAGGGGCGCGAAGGCGTGATCGCCCCTCTCACGGGCGGTCGCGTCTGCCGGGATGAATTTGACCGCTATGCCGTTGTGATGGCGCTGTCAAAGATCGTTTCTTCCCGGCTGTATAACAGGAAATGAGGCAAGAAAAATGATAGCGGCAGTTGCGGCGGTTGACCGGGATTATGCCATTGGTTACGGTGGAGATATGCTGATTCATCTCCCCGGCGACCTGAAAATGTTCCGCGAGCTGACAAGCGGACATACGGTGATCATGGGAAGGAAAACATTTGATGCGCTGCCCTGCGGCGCGCTGCCCAACCGGAGAAATATTGTGATCTCCTCCCGGGCAGAAGGCGAAATTTTCCCTGTTTGCGACGAAAAAGGCGAATATGTGCTTTCAAGCATGGAAAAAGTGAAGGGAATGCTTGAAAAAAACACCGATGAAACGCTGTTTGTCATCGGCGGCGGTGTGATTTACAAAGAATTGCTGCCCTACTGCCAAAGGATCTATCTGACGCACATAGACAAAGTCTTTGGGCAGGCGGATACGTATTTTCCGCAAACAGACGGATTCGTGCTGAAAAACTGCAGTGAAACGATGGAAGAAAAGGGCGTAAAATATCGGTTTTGCATATATGAAAGGGCGTAAAAAAATCCTGCTCGGCAGAGCAGGATTTTTTATTGCTTTGATCAGAACAAGCCGACGATCTTGCCGTTTTCGTCCACGTCGATACGTTCGGCGGCGGGTGCTTTGGGCAGGCCGGGCATGGTCATGATATCGCCGGTGAGAACGACGATGAAGCCGGCGCCGGCGGAGATCTTCACGTTCTTGATGGTGACTTCAAAGCCTTCGGGCGCGCCCAGCTTCAGGGGATCGTCCGAGAAGGAATACTGGGTCTTGGCGATGCAGACAGGGCACTTGTCAAAGCCCAGCTTGGTCAGATTGGCGATCTGCTTCTTGGCGGCGGGAGTGATCACGATGCCCTTGCCGCCGTAGACTTTTTTCACAACGGCTTCGATCTTTTCCTCGATGGAGCAGTCAAGATCATAGGAGAAGGTGAAATCGCCCTTTTCCTCTTCGCACAGACGAACCACTTCCTTGGCCAGCGCTTCGCCGCCCTTGCCGCCGTCTGCCCATACGGTGGACAGAACGGTGTTGACGTTCAGCTCGCGGCACTTTTTGATAATGAAGTCAATCTCGTTGTCGGTGTCGGTGGGGAAGCGGTTGACAGCCACCACGCAGGGCAGCTTATATACATTTTTGATATTGCTCACGTGGCGCAGCAGGTTGGGGATGCCCTTTTCCAGCGCGGCCAGATCCTCGCTGTTCAGCGCCGTCTTGGGCAGGCCGCCGTGCATCTTGAGAGCGCGGACGGTGGCAACAACGACAACGGCATCGGGGGTCAGACCGGCCATGCGGCACTTGATATCCAGGAACTTTTCAGCGCCCAGATCAGCGCCGAAGCCTGCTTCGGTGATGGTGTAGTCGCCCATCTTGAGGGCAAGGCGGGTAGCCATTACGGAGTTGCAGCCGTGGGCGATATTGGCGAAAGGACCGCCGTGTACGAAGGCGGGAGTGCCTTCCAGGGTCTGCACCAGATTGGGCTTGAGGGCGTCCTTCAGCAGCGCCGTCATGGCGCCGGCAGCCTTCAGCTGACCGCAGGTGACGGGCTGATCGTCATAGGTGTAGCCCACGATGATGCGGGAAAGACGCTCTTTCAGATCGGCGATGGAAGACGCAAGGCACAGAACTGCCATGATTTCGCTGGCGACGGTAATGTCAAAGCCGTCCTCGCGGGGAGTGCCGTTGATCTTGCCGCCCATGCCGTCCACGATGAAGCGCAGCTGGCGGTCGTTCATATCCACGCAGCGCTTCCAGGTGATCTTGCGCACGTCGATCCCCAGCTGATTGCCCTGCTGAATGTGGTTGTCCAGCATGGCAGCCAGCAGGTTGTTGGCAGCGCCGATGGCATGGAAATCGCCGGTGAAGTGCAGGTTGATATCCTCCATGGGCACGACCTGGGCATAGCCGCCGCCGGCAGCGCCGCCCTTGACGCCGAATACCGGGCCGAGGGAGGGCTCGCGCAGGGCAACGGTTACGTCCTTGCCGATGCGCTTGAGGCCGTCGGCAAGACCGATGGTGGTGGTGGTTTTGCCTTCGCCTGCAGGGGTGGGGGTGATGGCGGTCACAAGGATGAGCTTGCCGTCCTCACGGTCGGTTTCGTTGAGAAGGGACAGATCGATCTTGGCCTTGTAACGGCCGTACTGTTCGATGTATTTTTCATCCACGTGGGCAGCCTTGGCGATCTCGCCGATGGGCTTCATTTCGCAGCTCTGGGCGATCTCGATATCGGATTTATACTGCATGGTGATCTCTCCTTTTCGGTCAATCAACGGAAGTAGCGCACTGCCGCTTCAAACATGCGGATGTCGAAGCTGCCCGGTACGTTCTTGTAAAGACCGGAGCCGATGCGCTCGCTGTGGCCCATTTTGCCGAATACGCGGCCGTCGGGCGAGGTGATGCCCTCGATCGCATACAGGGAATCGTTGGGATTAAAGTGTACATCACTTGTGGCCTTGCCGTCAAGGTCAACATACTGGGTGGCGATCTGACCGTTGGCAGCCAGCTGACGGATCAGCGCTTCGGAAGCCAGGAAACGGCCTTCGCCGTGGGAGATGGGCACGTTGTATACTTCGCCCACATGGGTCAGCGCCAGCCACGGGCTCTTGTTGGAAGCGATGCGGGTGCGCACCACGCGGGACTGATGGCGGGCGATGGTGTTGTAGGTGAGGGTGGGGCAGTTTTCATCGGTATCGATGATCTTGCCGTAGGGCACAAGACCCAATTTGATCAGCGCCTGGAAGCCGTTGCAGATACCGCACATGAGGCCGTCGCGGTTTTCCAGCAGATCGGTGACGTTTTCCTTGATGGCGGCGTTGCGGAAGAAAGCGGTGATGAATTTGCCCGAGCCATCGGGTTCGTCGCCGCCGGAGAAGCCGCCGGGGATGAACACCATCTGTGCGCTGCGCAGCTTTTGGGTGAAGGATTCCACGCTGCGGGCGATGCCGTCGGCGGACAGGTTATTGACCACGAAGATCTCAGGCTCCGCACCGGCGTCGCGCATGACCTTGGCGCTGTCATATTCGCAGTTGGTGCCGGGGAAGGCGGGGATCAGCACGCGGGGCTTGGCGACCTTGACGGCGGGCGCAACGCGCTTTTCGACGGGATAGGAGAAGGTTTCAAGGGGCTTTTCCTTATGGGAAATGTTGCAGCTGTACACGCTCTCCAGCTTGTCCTCATAGGCGGTGAGCAGGTCGTTATGCTGCAGCGCTTCGCCGCGATAGGTGAAAGAGCCGTCCGCGGTGACGGTGCCCAGCACCTGACCGACGGCGGGATGATCGGCCATTTCCAGAACGAAGGAGGCGTAATTGTAGTCGAAAATATCCTGCATGGAAAGGCTTTCGTCAAAGGCAAAGCCAAGCGAGTTGCCAAGGCCCATCTTCATCACGGCTTCAGCTACGCCGCCCACGCCGGGCGTATAGCAGGCAACAGCCGCGCCGGAATGCAGAAGCTTAGCCACAAGCTCAAAGTGCGCGAGGAGAGAAGCGGTGGTGGGCAGGCCGTTTTCGTCCGTTTCGGGTTTTACAAGGCATACCGTATGACCGGCGGATTTGAATTCGTTGGAAACGATGTCCTTTGTCTTCTGGGTGGTGACGGCAAAGGAAACCAGCGTGGGCGGTACGTCCAGCTGCTCAAAGGAGCCGCTCATGGAGTCCTTGCCGCCGATGGAGCCGATCCCCAGATCAAGCTGCGCCTTAAAAGCGCCCAGCAGCGCAGCCAAAGGTTTGCCCCAGCGCTTGCCGTCCTTACCGGGATGCTCAAAGTATTCCTGGAAAGTGAGATATACATCCTTGAAATCGGCGCCCGTGGCAATGAGCTTGCAGACGGACTCCACCACCGCCAGATACGCGCCGTGATAGGGGCTCTTTTCGGTGATGAAGGGGTTGTAGCCCCAGCTCATCAGCGAGCAGTCGTCGGTGTGCTTCTTTTCCACGGAGATCTTCTGCACCATGGCCTGAATGGGGGTCAGCTGATGCTTGCCGCCGAAAGGCATGAGCACGGTGCCTGCGCCGATGGTGGAGTCAAAGCGCTCGGACAGACCGCGCTTGGAGCAGACGTTGAGATCGGCAGCCAGCGCCTGATAGTTTTCGGTAAAGGTGCCCTTGATTTCCTTGTCGTATGCTTTGGGCGCAGCGGGAGTGATGGAAATATGCTTTTCCGCGCCGTTGGAGTTGAGGAATTCGCGGCTCAGATCCACGATCTTGTTGCCCTTCCAGTGCATGACCAGACGGGGATCCGCCTGTACGGTGGCAACGGGGCAGGCCTGCAGGTTTTCTTCGGCGGCGAGTGCCAGGAAAGCGTCCACGTTTTCGGGCTCGATGACCACCGCCATGCGCTCCTGAGATTCGGAGATGGCAAGCTCGGTGCCGTCCAGACCTTCGTACTTCTTGGGCACCTTATCCAATTCGATCACAAGGCCGTCGGCCAGTTCGCCGATGGCGACGGATACGCCGCCCGCGCCAAAGTCATTGCAGCGCTTGATCATGCGGGTGGCGGCGGGGTTGCGGAACAGACGCTGCAGCTTGCGCTCTTCGGGAGCATTGCCCTTCTGCACTTCGGCACCGCAGGTTTCAAGGGACTGGGCGGTATGGGACTTGGAAGAGCCGGTGGCGCCGCCGCAGCCGTCGCGGCCGGTGGAGCCGCCCAGCAGGATCACGATATCGCCGGGGGCGGGCACTTCGCGGCGCACGTTTTCGGCGGGAGCGGCAGCGATCACCGCGCCGATCTCCATGCGCTTGGCAGCATAGCCGGGATGGTAAATTTCATCTACGATGCCCGTGGCAAGGCCGATCTGGTTGCCGTAGGAGGAATAGCCCGCGGCGGCAGTGGTAACGATCTTGCGCTGGGGCAGCTTGCCGGGGATGGTTTCGCTGACGGGCTTCAAAGGATCGGCAGCGCCGGTGACGCGCATGGCGCCGTATACGTAGCTGCGGCCGGAGAGGGGATCGCGGATAGCGCCGCCGATGCAGGTGGCTGCGCCGCCAAAGGGCTCGATCTCGGTGGGATGGTTATGGGTCTCGTTTTTGAACAGCAGCAGCCAGGGCTCTTTGACGCCGTCTGCTTCCACGTCGATCTTCACCGTGCAGGCGTTGATTTCTTCGGATTCGTCCAGCTTGTCCAGCTTTCCGTCCTTCTTGAGCTGGCGCACGGCGATGGTGGCCAGATCCATCAGGCACACGGGCTTGGTACGGTTCAGATCCTTGCGCACCTGAACGTATTCTTCGTAGGCCTTCTGCAGCAGGGGATCCTCGAACCTGACGTCATCGATGATGGTGAGGAAGGTGGTATGACGGCAGTGATCGGACCAGTAGGTGTCGATCATGCGGATCTCGGTGATGGTGGGATCGCGCTGCTCGGTGCGGAAATACTTTTGGCAGAAGGCGATATCGTCGGCGTCCATGGCAAGCCCCATGTCCTTGACGAACTTCTCAAGGCCGGCGCGGTCAAGATCGATAAAGCCGTTCAGGGTGGCGACCATGGTGGGCAGCGCATAATCCACCTTCAGTGTTTCGGGCTTTTCAAGGGAGGCCTGACGGGCTTCCACGGGGTTGATCACGTACTTTTTGATCTCGGTGATCTCGCTGTCCGTGAGATTGCCGTACAGGGCGTACACCTTAGCGGTGCGGATCACGGGACGCTCGCCCTGCGAGATGATCTGAATGCACTGGGCAGCGGAATCGGCGCGCTGGTCAAACTGACCGGGCAGGTATTCCACGGCAAAAACCGTTGCGCCGGAAAGATCTGCGTCAGCGGTGGCGTTATCCAGCTGCGGCTCGGAAAAAACGGTCTTGATGGCGTAATCAAACAGCTCTTCGGCCATGTTTTCGGCGTCATAGCGGTTGATCAGGCGCACATTTTCCAGATTTTCAATGCCCAGCAGCGTACGCGCGTCATTCAGCAGCGCACGGGCTTCATTATCAAGACCGGGCTTTTTTTCAACAAATACTCTGTAAACCATTTTGATTACTCCTTTGCCTCTGCCTTCAGTGCGCGCGCGCCGATGTCACGGCGGCAGAAGGCATTGTCAAAATGAACGGTATCCGCAAGGGCATAAGCGGCGTCGATGGCGTCCTTCAGGGTATCGCCCACGGCGGTGACGCCCAGTACGCGGCCACCGGAGGTGACTAGCTTGCCGTCCTTGATGGCGGCGCCGGCAACATAGGTGTGCGCCTTGGCTTCGTCGCTCAGGGTGATCTCAAAGCCCTTTTCATAATGGGTGGGATAGCCTTTGGAGGCCAGCACCACGCAGCAGGCGTGAGCATCGTAGAATTCAACGGGGGTTTCGGCCAGCGTTTCGTTGGTGACAGACTGCATCACGGTGAGCAGATCGCTTTTCAGCAGCGGCAGTACCACCTGCGTTTCGGGATCGCCGAAGCGGCAGTTATATTCGATCACCTTGGGGCCCTTGGGGGTGAGCATGAGTCCGAAGTACAAACAGCCCTTGAAGGTGCGGCCTTCGGCGTTCATGGCGCGGACGGTGGGCAGGAAGATTTCTTCCATGCAGCGCGCGGCGATCGCTTCGGTGTAATAAGGGTTGGGCGCCACGGTGCCCATGCCGCCGGTGTTGAGGCCTTCATCGTTGTCCAGCGCACGCTTGTGATCCATGGAGGAAACCATGGGGCGCACGGTTTTGCCATCGGTGAAGGACAGAACGCTGACTTCGGGGCCGGTGAGGAACTCTTCAACGACGATCTGATCGCCGCTCTTGCCGAACTGTTTGTCCTCCATGATGGATTTGACAGCCTGTCTGGCTTCCTCGCGGGTGTTGGCGATGATCACACCCTTGCCCAGCGCCAGACCGTCGGCCTTGACGACCACGGGGATGGAGCAGGTTTCGACGTAGCGCAGCGCGGCGGGCATATTGTCAAACACTTCGTATTCGGCGGTGGGAATGCCGTATTTTTTCATCAGGTTTTTGGAAAAAACCTTGCTGCCTTCGATGATGGCGGCATTTTTGTTGGGGCCAAAGCAGGGGATGCCCTTTTCCTGCAGAGCGTCCACGGCGCCCAGAACAAGGGGATCGTCAGGGGCGACCACGGCGTAATCCACGGCGTTGTCCACGGCGAATTTCACGATGCCCCCGACGTCCGTGGCAGCGATGTTAACGCACAGGGCGTCAGCGGCAATGCCGCCGTTGCCGGGCAGGGCATATATTTCGGAAACGGCGGGGTTTTCCTTGATCTTTTTGATGATGGCATGCTCGCGGCCACCGCCGCCTACAACCATTACTTTCATTTCAGTCACCCTAAAAATTAATGATGGAACAGACGCATGCCGGTGAAGGCCATGGCCATGCCGTACTTGTTGCAGCAATCGATGACGGCATCGTCGCGGATGGAGCCGCCGGGTTCGGCGATATACTTGACGCCGCTCTTCCTGGCGCGCTCAATATTGTCGCTGAAGGGGAAGAAGGCGTCAGAGCCCAGCGCTACGCCGTCGATGGTGGCAAGATACGCTTTGATTTCTTCGTCGGTCAGCGGTTCGGGCTGATATTCAAAGTACTTCTGCCAGTTGCCCTCGGCGCACACGTCTTCCTCGTTGCGGTTGATATAGCCGTCGATGACGTTGTCGCGGTCGGCGCGGCTGAGGGTCTTGAGGAAGGGCAGGGCGAGGACTTTTTCGCTCTGGCGCAGGAACCAGGTATCGGCCTTGCTGCCGGCAAGGCGGGTGCAGTGCACGCGGCTCTGCTGACCGGCGCCCACGCCGATGGCCTGACCGTCCACCGCGTAGCACACAGAGTTGGACTGGGTGTACTTGAGGGTGATCAGGGAGATGATCAGATCGCGCACGGCGGATTCGGGCATATCCTTGTTTTCGGTGACGATGTTGGAAAGCAGTTCCTTGTTGATCTTAAAGTTGTTGCGGCCCTGCTGGAAGGTGATGCCGTACACCTGCTTGGTTTCCTGCTCGGCGGGCACGAAATCGGGATCGATCTTTACAATGTTGTAATTGCCGTTGCGCTTGGACTTGAGGATCTCCAGCGCTTCGGGTTCATAGCCGGGGGCGATGACGCCGTCGGACACTTCGCGCTTGATCATTTTAGCGGTGGTCACGTCGCACACATCGGAAAGGGCGACCCAGTCGCCAAAGGAGCACATACGGTCGGTGCCGCGGGCGCGGGCATAGGCGCAGGCAAGGGGCGAATCGTCAAGACCGGCGATATCATCCACAAAGCAGGCTTTCTTCAGCTTTTCGGACAGGGGAAGGCCCACGGCGGCGGAGGTGGGGGAGACGTGCTTGAAGGAGGTGACGGCGGGCAGGCCCAGCGCTTCCTTGAGCTCCTTGACCAGCTGCCAGGAGTTGAAAGCATCCAGGAAATTGATAAAGCCGGGACGGCCGCAGAGAATTTCAATGGGCAGTTCGCTGCCGTCGTGCATATAGATCTTCGCAGGCTTCTGATTGGGGTTGCAGCCGTATTTCAGTTCAAACTCTTTCATTGCCGTATCTCCTTTTTACTGATGTTTGTTGATGATGCGCTGTTCATACGCACCGGTCGCAAAATCGGTATAGCGGACGAAGAGAGAAATTTTGTTATCGGGATTCAGGTTTTCCCACAGTTCCTTGGTGAAGCATTCAATGCAGTCGGGGATCAGGGTGCGCTCGGGCTCGCCCTGGAAAGTGGGGATGACAGGGTTTCCGTCGCACACATAGGTGTGCAGGAAGTGGCCAAGACCGGGGATGGCGGGATATTCATAGAAGAAGCGGGCGCAGGCGGTGCCTTCGGCGTCAGCGGCCTTGAGAATGGACATTTTGTAGCTGCCGTCCTTTGCCTGCAGACCGGAAATGCGGGGCGTCCAGTTGGGGCGGTCATCCTCAAACTGACGGGTGCGCAGCGCGCTTTCCCAGCTTTCGCCCCTGGCAAGGGATTCCCAAATCGTGTCGGTCTGGTCGCCGTTGGTGACGATGAGGCCGCAGCCCGCTTCACGGACGGGATGATAGATGATCAGGTGGGGATCGACCATCTTGCCGGGATCGTGGGCCTCGGTGCGGATGCCGTCTTTTTCCTGAACGAACACGCGGTTGCGGCTGTTGACGCTGCGTCCCATGATGAAATAGGCGGCAACGGCATATTTGCCGTTATTGCTTACGCCCAGAACGATGCCGCGGCCGGGATAGGTGTTGCCGCTGAGGTATTCGGGCATGGTTTTGGTTTCGTATACGTTCATGGTCAATTCCTCGCTTCCTTGATATGTACGGTGCGGCCTTCCACAGACAGCCGACCCTGACAGAAAAGAGATACAGCTTCGGGGAGCAGGATCCATTCTGCCTGTTCCATGATGCGCTGCTGCAGCGTTTCGGGGGTATCGCCTTCCAGCACGGGCACGGATTTCTGGGCGATGATGGGGCCGCCGTCGCATTCCTCGCTGACAAAATGCACGGTGGCGCCGGAGACTTTGACGCCGTAAGCAAGCGCCGCTTCGTGCACGTGCAGCCCGTAGTAGCCTTTTCCGCAGAAAGAGGGGATCAGCGCGGGATGCACGTTGATGATGGCGTTGGGGTAGGCGTCGGTCATTTCATTGGTGAAAATGACCATGCAGCCCGCCAGAACGATAAGATCAATGTCAAGCTCCCGCAATTTTTCCACCACAGCCACCGTCATTTCCCGGTTGGAGGCATAGGCTTTGCGGGGAATCACGAAGCCGGGGATGCCGGCTTTCGCAGCGCGTTCCAGCGCATAGGCGTCTTCTTTGGAGGAGATCACCGCTGCGATCTCGCCGTTTATGATCTCACCGCGCTGCTGCGCGTTGATCAGCGCCTGCAGATTGGTGCCGCCGCCCGATACAAGGACGGCAATGCGCGTTTTTTTCATTCCAGGATCACCTTTTCTTCGCCTTTTACGATCTCACCGATCACATAAGCGTCTTCGCCGTTGGCACGGAGGATCTCCATGGCCTCTTCGGCCTGCGCAGCGGGAACGACGATGCTCATGCCCACGCCCATGTTGTAGGTGTTGAACATATCGCGTTCGGGGATTTGTCCCCACCGGGCGATGACGTCGAAGATGGGCAGGATCCTGACGGCGGATTTGTCGATCCGGGCGCACAGACCATCGGGTACGGAGCGCGGAATGTTTTCATAGAAGCCGCCGCCGGTGATGTGGCTGATGCCCTTGACGTCCACTTTTTCAAGGAGCTTCAGCACAGGCTTTACATAAATTTTGGTGGGGACCAGCAGCGCCTCGGCGATGGTCTTGCCATGGAGCTCTTCCCGGGGGATGTACAGCTCGGGGTTGTTGTGATCGATGTCAAACACCTTGCGGCACAGGCTGAAGCCGTTGGAGTGGATGCCGGTGGAGGGCAAAGCGATAACGATATCCCCTTCGGCCATGCGGGTGTTGTCGATGATCTTTTTCTTATCCACGATGCCCACGGCAAAGCCGGCCAGATCGTATTCATCCTCGGGCATCATGCCGGGATGCTCGGCGGTTTCGCCGCCGATGAGCGCGGCGCCGGACTGCACGCAGCCTTCGGCCACGCCTGCAACCAGCTCGGCGATCTTTTCGGGCACGTTTTTGCCGCAGGCGATGTAATCCAGGAAGAACAGGGGCTTGGCGCCGCAGCAGATGATATCGTTGACGCACATGGCCACGCAGTCGATGCCGATGGTATCGTGCTTGTCGGTAAGGATGGCCAGCTTGAGCTTGGTGCCCACGCCGTCGGTGCCGGAAACCAGAACGGGCTCCTCCATGCCGGCAACGGGCAGGCCGAAGCAGCCGCCAAAGCCGCCCACATCGTCAAGGCAGCCTTCGTTGCGGGTGCGGGCAACGTGTTTTTTCATCAGTTCAACGGCGCGGTAGCCGGCGGTGATATCAACGCCTGCGGCAGCATAGCTGGCAGAATGGGAATTCTTATGTTCCATGGAAAAAACTCCTTTCGGCGCTGCGGCTTATTCTCGGCCTGTCCAGCAGTAGGTGCAGATCTGATCTTTGTCAATGCCGATGGCTTCCAGCAGGGCGTCCAGATTCTGATATCCCAGCGAGTCAAAGCCCATCTCTTCGCAGATGGTGCGAAGCATGCATTTGCCGCGCTCGGTGGTACCGTCGGCATATTCGTCCAGGTGCTTGTCACCCTCTTCGCCTTCCAGCTTGCGGATGATCTTGCGGGAGAGAAGCTCCATTTCGGAATTGGAACGGGAAAAATTCAGATACTTGCAGGGGTACATGATGGGCGGGCAGGCAGAGCGCATATGCACTTCCTTTGCGCCGCTCTTATAAAGAAAATCAACGGTTTCGCGGATCTGGGTGCCGCGGACGATGGAATCGTCCACCAGCAAAAGCTTTTTATCCTCGATCAGCTCGGGTACGGGGATCTGCTTCATTTCGGCGATGAGGCTGCGCATTTCCTGATTGGAAGGGGTGAAGGAGCGCGCCCATGTGGGGGTGTATTTGATAAAGGGGCGGGCGAAGGGCTTGTGGGAGGCGTTGGCATAGCCGATGGCGTGGGGAACGCCGGAATCGGGAACGCCGGCCACGTAGTCCACATCGGGCATGGTGCTCATTTCCGCTTCGCGCCGTGCCATGCTTTCGCCGTTGCGGCAGCGCATGACCTCCACGTTGGTGCCTTCGTAGTTGGAATTGGGATAGCCGTAGTACGACCACAGGAAGGCGCAGATCTTCATTTTATCGCCCGGGGGCTGCAGCTGCTCGATGCCGTCGGCGGTGATCTTGACGATCTCGCCGGGGCCCAGATTATAGCAGGGCTGATATCCCAGCTTCAGGCAGGCGAAGGATTCCATACAGGCGCAGTAGCCGTCCTCTTTTTTGCCGATGACGATGGGAGTCTGCCCAGCTTGTCGCGGGCGGCGATGAGGCAATTTTCGGTGAGGAGGAGCACGGTGCTGGTACCGTCGATGGTATCCTGAGCATAGCGGATGCCGTCTACCAGCGTATCGCGGTGGTTGATCAGCGCTGCGGTCAGCTCGGTGGCGTTTACCTTGCCGGAGGACATGGCCATGAACTGATTGCCGGGGGCGCTCAGCGATTCATTCACCAGCTTGTCGGCATTGTTGATAATGCCCACCGTCGCCAGTGCGAACAGCCCCAGATGGGAACGAACCAGCAGCGGCTGGGGATCGCTGTCGGAAATGCAGCCGATGCCCACCGTGCCGTCAAGGGATTTGAGATCATGCTCAAACTTGGTGCGGAAAGGGGTGTTTTCGATGTTGTGGATCTGGCGCTGGAAGCCGCGGCCTGCATCGAAAAAAGCAAGTCCGCCCCGCTTGGTGCCCAGATGGGAGTGATAATCCGTGCCGAAAAAGACTTCGTATTTGCAGCTTTTCCGGGAAATGGCTCCGAAGAGACCGCCCATAAGAGAGATCCTCCTTGAAAATGCAAAAGCTTAAGAATGCGCAACGCAGGGGAAGGGAATTCCTTCTCCTGCGTTTGCCGGGTATGTTAGGCGAAGAACAGCTTGTTGAGCGTCATGGGATCCACGTATTCGCCGTCTTTGTATACGCGCATATTGCCGGAGGCGATCTCGTCAATCAGCATGACGTTGCCTTCAGCGTCGTAACCGAATTCAAACTTGATGTCATAAAGCTCAAGGCCCTTTTCCTTCAGGTCGTCAGCCACGATTTTGGTGATGGCCTGGGTCTGTGCCTTGAGGGAATCATACTGCTCGGCGGTCATGACGCCCAGATCCACCAGGCCGTCCTTGGTGACCAGGGGATCGCCCTTGGCGTCATTTTTGAAGGTGGTTTCAACGTAGGCGGGCAGATCCTGACCCAGGGTGCAGTAATCGGAGTAGCGGCGGTAGAAGGAGCCCACCGCCTTGTAGCGGCAGATGACCTCAAGTCCCTTGCCGAAAACCTTGGCGGCCAGCACTTCCATGGTGGTATCCTGAAGGTTGGCGCCTACGTAATGGGTGCGGATGCCCGCGGCGTTGATCTTTTCAAAGAAGTAGATGGACATACGCAGGTTTACGTCGCCCACGCCTTCGATGGTCAGGCCCACGGTGTTCTCACCGGGATCGAATACGCCGTCCTTGCCGGTGCAGTCATCCTTGAACTTCAGCAGGCAGTTGCCGTTTTCCAGTGCGTAAACGTCCTTGGTCTTGCCGGTGTAGAGCAGTTTGAGGTTTTCCATGGAAATGCCTTCTTTCTTCGTATTGTAAGTTGAGAAGTTACAGAGTGTTCAGCTTTTCCTGCAGCGCAGCGTCTTTTTGAAGCACCTTTTGGGCGTCGGCTGCGCGTTTGGCGTCCAGTCTGGCAGCCAGATCCGCATCGGATACCGCGAGGATCTGCGCGGCCAGCAGCGCCGCATTGGCGCCGCCGTTGACGGCGACGGTGGCGACGGGGATGCCCGAGGGCATCATCACGGTGGAGAGCAGCGCGTCCATGCCGTCAAAGCAGGAGGACTTGCAGGGGATGCCGATGACGGGCAGCGTGGTGTTGGCAGCGATGGCGCCGGCCAGATGCGCGGCCATGCCTGCGGCGGCGATCAGCACGCCAAAGCCTTTTTCCCGGGCGGAGAGGGCGAAATCCCGCGCCTCAACGGGCGTGCGGTGGGCGGAATAGATATGGCATTCAAAGGGAACGGAAAGCTCGCCGAGCGTATCCATCGTCTTTTGCAGGATCGGCAGATCGCTGTCGCTTCCCATGATGATACCGACTTTTTTCACAGTGCATCCTCTCTGCTGAAAATCAAGCAAGATTACCGATTTTGATAATAAATAACGGTATTTGTTGTTACAATGTTCGTAACGGGGCGAACGATAATCCGAACAACGAACAATAACATGGGTATTATAGCTTGAAAAAGGGAAAGTGTCAACCTGAAGAGAGAACATTTTTTGCCCGGGGGAAAAACGAACCGGCCTGCCGAAAAACAGGGCAGGCCGGTTGGAATTTAATAATAGAGCAGGTCGGAATAAGTAGGATAGGGCCAATAGGATTTATCGGTCATTTCTTCCAGCGCATCGGCAGCTTCGCGCAGCGTGTTCATGCAGGGAATGACGGCGTCGTGATAGTACATGGATGCTGCGTGGGAGCCGGCGGGAAGCTGGGAGAGCACCGTTTTGAGCGCTTCGATGCCGGCGTACAGCGTTTCGGTCTGCGCGCTCATTTTAGCGATCAGATCGCTTTCTGCAGTGCAGGGGGCGCCCCATGCTTTCTTGGCGCTGACGGTGTCGCACAGATCGCGGGTATAGCGCAGCGCGGCAGGCAGGATCTGGTGCATGGCCATATCCACCATGGTGCGCGCTTCGATGCCCATGACCTTGTTGTAGGCTTCCTGATGGATGGCGTAGCGGGCGCGGTATTCCGTTTCGGTATAGATGCCGTGGCGCACCATCAGATCGATATTCTTGTCCGATACCATGGAGGGCAGGCATACGGCGGTGGAGGGCATATTGCTCAGCCCGCGGCGGGCAGCTTCTTCCTTCCATTCGTCGGAGTAACCGTTTCCGCCAAAGAGAATGCGCTGATGCTCGGTAAAGGTCTTGCAAACCAGATCATGGAGCGCCGTATCAAAATCGTCGGCCTTTTCAAGAATGTCCGCAAAGCGGCTGAGCTCTTCGGCCATGATGGTGTTGAGGGCGATGTTGGGTTCAGCGATGGACTGGGAGGAGCCCAGTGTGCGCAGCTCAAATTTATTGCCTGTGAAAGCCAGCGGGCTGGTGCGGTTGCGGTCGGTGGTATCCTTGGGGATGGCGGGAAGCACGTCCACACCGATGCGCAGCATGGATTTTTCGGGGGCTTCATAGTTGGTGCCGTCGATGATGGAGCGGATGATGGCGGTCAGCTCATCGCCCACAAACACCGAAACGATGGCGGGCGGCGCTTCGTTGGCCCCCAGACGGTGATCGTTGCCGGCATAAGCGACCGTGCAGCGCAGCATATCCTGATATTCATCCACACCGGCGATAAACGCGGCGAGGAATACAAGGAAGCGGGCATTCTGACCGGGGGTTTTACCGGGACTGAAAAGGTTTTTGCCGGTATCGGTGGCCAGCGACCAGTTGTTGTGTTTGCCCGAGCCGTTGATGCCGGCAAAGGGCTTTTCGTGGAGCAGGCACACCAGATTGTGTTTGGCGGCGCACTTTTTCATCACAGCCATGGTCAGCTGGTTGGCGTCGCAGGCGGTATTGGCGTCGGTATAAATAGGCGCCATTTCGTGCTGGCAGGGAGCGCTTTCGTTGTGCTTGGTCTTGCTCAGCACGCCCAGACGCCACAGCTGCTCGTCCATATCCCGCATGAATGCGGATACACGGGTGCGGATGGCGCCGAAATAGTGATCGTCCAGCTCCTGCCCCTTGGGCGGCTGTGCGCCAAAGAGGGTACGGCCCGTCAGACGCAGGTCTTCGCGCTGGGCGTAAAGCGCCTTGGGCAAAAGAAAATATTCCTGTTCGGCGCCTACGCAGGTGATGACGCGGCGGGTTTCGGTATCGCCGAAAAGGCGCAGGATGCGCAGCGCTTCGCGGGAAACTTCTTCCATGGAGCGCAGCAGGGGCGTTTTTTTATCCAGCGATTCGCCGGTGTGGGAGAAAAAACAGGTGGGGATATACAGACTGCCGTCGCGGATGAAGGCGGAAGAGGTGGGATCCCACGCCGTATAGCCGCGGGCTTCAAAGGTGGCGCGCAGACCGCCGGAGGGGAAAGAGGAAGCATCGGGCTCGCCGCGGACCAGCTCTTTGCCCGAAAACTCCATAATGACTTTGCCATCGCCCGCGGGGGAGATGAAGGAATCGTGTTTTTCGGCAGTGATGCCCGTCATGGGCTGGAACCAGTGGGTAAAATGGGTGGCGCCCTTTTCGATGGCCCAGCACTTCATGGCCTCGGCAATGTGATTGGCGATATCAAGGGGCAGCTGCGAGCCGGTGGTGACACATTCTTTCCAGACAAGGTATGCATCCTCGGGCAGACGCTCTTTCATCACGGACTCATTGAATACGTCGCTGCCGAAGATCTCGGGCACATGGAGGATATCGCTCATGATGGATGCATCCTTTCGGTTGAAAAGTTAAAAGAGTTTTGCTGGGACAATCATAAAACAAAATGATGCTAAAAACAACAGATAATCGATTGCTGTGAAAAATTTTTTATTAAATGCCAAAAAGAACCTGCGGAAACTTGACCTTTTAAAGGAAATGTATTAAAATGCACCATTAAGAACCGTGTGTAAAATTCCGCGGATCTGATCAAACGGATGCTCTGCAACCCCATGAACAACTGATAACTGGAGGAAAGAAAATGGCGTACTATTATTCCGAACCCAGCCGCACGTTCAGCGAATACCTTCTGGTTCCCGGCTATACTTCCGAAGAATGCATCCCTGACCGTGTCAGTCTGAAAACGCCCCTTGTCAAGTACCGCAAGGGTGTTGAGGAACCCGCCATCTCACTGAATGTACCGCTCACTTCTGCGGTCATGCAGTCTGTTTCCAACGATACGCTGGCTATCGCTCTGGCGAAGGAAGGCGGCATCAGCTTCATTTACGGCTCTCAGAGCATTGAAAGTCAGGCGGCTATGGTGGCCAAGGTCAAGGGCTACAAGGCCGGCTTTGTCACTTCCGCTTCCAACCTGACCCCCGAAAATACGCTGGCGGACGTGCTGGCGCTGAAGGAAAGCAACGGCTTTTCCACCGTCGCCATCACCGAAGACGGCACCGCCAACGGCAAGCTCCTTGGCATCGTTACCAGCCGCGACTACCGCGTCAGCCGTATGGAACTGACCGACAAGGTCAAGGATTTCATGACGCCCCGCGAAAAGCTGGTGACCGCTCCCGCCGAAACCACCCTCAAGGAAGCCAACGATATCATCTGGGATCACAAGCTCAACAGCCTGCCCATCGTGGATGAAAACGATCATCTGCTGTATTTCGTATTCCGCAAGGACTACGCTTCCCATAAGAAAAATCCTCTGGAACTGCTGGACAACGAAAAGCGCTTCCTGGTGGGCGCGGGCATCAATACCCGCGACTACGCCCAGCGCATCCCCGCGCTGATCGAAGCAGGCGTTGACGTGCTGGTGATCGACTCCTCCGAGGGCTACACCTGCTGGCAGAAGAACACCATCCAGTGGGTGCGCGAGCACTACGGCGACAAGGTGAAGATCGGCGCCGGCAACGTGGTGGATAAGGACGGCTTCCGCTTCCTGGCCGAAGCGGGCGCGGACTTTGTCAAGATCGGTATCGGCGGCGGCTCCATCTGCATTACCCGCGAGACCAAGGGTATCGGC
Organism: Clostridia bacterium; assembly: GCA_017549335.1. GTDB lineage: Bacteria > Bacillota > Clostridia > Christensenellales > Aristaeellaceae > SFMI01. The sequence continues at coordinate 78,099 of JAFYVB010000038.1, forward strand.
CGCGGTCAGGCCACTGCCGTGATTGAAGTGGCTGCCGCCCGCGATGAGTACTTCAAGGAAACCGGCGTGTACGTTCCTGTTTGCTCCGACGGCGGCATCGTGCACGATTATCACATGACGCTGGCGCTGGCCATGGGCGCGGACTTCATCATGCTGGGCCGTTACTTCGCCCGCTTTGATGAAAGCCCCACCGCCAAGGTCATGGTCAACGGCGCGTACATGAAGGAATACTGGGGTGAAGGCTCCAACCGTGCCCGCAACTGGCAGCGCTACGATCTGGGCGGCTCCACCAAGCTCAGCTTTGAGGAAGGCGTTGACTCCTACGTGACCTACGCCGGTTCTCTGCATGATAACGTGCAGGCCTCCATGTACAAGGTGAAATCCACCATGTGCAACGTGGGCGTGACCAATATCCCCGATCTGCAGCGTGAAGCCAAGCTGACGCTGGTATCCTCCGTATCCATCGTGGAAGGCGGTGCCCATGACGTAACGCTGCGCTCCACCACCACCGCGAAGTAAAAACAATAATAATGCTTGGGAAATCTCGGCATCGCCTACCCCCTCAAATGGGTAAAGTCAGGCATCCTCTGAGAAACCAGGAAACGCTCCCGTTTTACGGGAGCGTTTTTGTTGATTTTCTATGCATATAACAGTATAATTTTATTAGGAAAACAGTTCGACAAACTTGAAAAGGATTAAACAATATGAACACAATAATTTTAACAAGTTATTTGGATTTCTATGAAAAAGATGAACAAGGAAACAAGATTGCTCACAACTTTGGAAATGATAACGGAATTTTAGATTGTTTGAAATCTAACATAAAAAAATATGACAACTTTGTATTTGTTGCCAATGGAATGGAAGGGGAAAAAGCTGAAGCATATTTTAAGTTGGCTTGCAACTCATTTGAGTTGACTTTACCATTTAATAACTATGAATTTCTATGTCCTAGCACTAAAAACAGAGCAAAGGAAATGATTGAAAAGGCAGATTTTATATTCCTTTGTGGTGGTCATTTGCCTACACAAAACAAGTTCTTTAACGATATTGGATTAAAAGAATTATTAAAAAAAACGAATGCCTTGATTGTAGGTGGAAGTGCAGGAAGTATGAATTGTGCTGATGTGGTGTATTGTCCGCCAGAACTTGAAGAAGAAGTGTTAGATGATAACTTTAATAGGTATTTAAAAGGGTTAGGACTAACTAATATCAATATAATGCCACACTTTGAAGAATATCAAAAAATGGTTATTTGTGGCAAAAGATATATTGACGATATTGTTGTTCCAGATAGCCATAAAATTGATATTGTTGCATTAAATAACGGTAGTTATATTGTAATTAAGGACAATCAAACAACAATCTATGGTGAAAGCTATTTAATTAGAAAAGGCAAAATAAAATCATCTATTTAATAAATTCCAATATGTCGACCGGATAAAGGCGAATATAAATAAAAACGCTCTGCATCTGCAGAGCGTTTTTTTGATTGCTTACATTCTGGAGAAGGCACAGCAGCCCATGTCGCTGTCCATGCAAAAACCCCGGGATTTGTAAAACTGCACCGTTTTTTCCGTATTGTCGGTGAGTAGGTGGAACTGATATACATCCGGATATTCCTTGAGCATCCGGTCAAGCAGCGCCGTCCCCACGCCCTTTCCCTGGTGCGCGGGATATACCAGCAGATCCTGAATGAACACCACCGAGAATCCGTCGCCCACGGCGCGAATGATCCCCACCGGCTTGTCCTCTGCATAGGCGGCGAAGATTTTCAGTGAGTGGCGGTAGGCGTTTTCCAGCATCTGCGGATTGTTTGTGTAATTGACCCAGCCCACGCTTTCGTACAGCGGCAGGATTTCCTCCGATGCGTATCGGGTATATTCTCTGATGATGAAATCCATATCAGTACAGACGCACCTCGAAGATGCGGGCGCCGTCGTGACCGTAGGTGGAATGCACGGTGATCTCCACCCGGTCGGCCTGGGTGTTTTCGGGCAGATCGTAAATGCACAGGCGGCGGTTGTTTTCTCTGTCGGTCTGCTCAAATACGCAGGTGTCGCCCTTGTAGGCGCGGACGGTGAAATCGCGCACCAGCTCGTAGGGCATATACTTGACTTCGCGCTCCTGCACGGTGCGGGTCATGGAGATCATGATTTCCTTGCTCAGGTTGGGGTCGAACGTGACGCGGATCTGCGAAAGATCGATGGGCGCATCGTAGGAAAGGGTCAGCGTCTTGTCGCCGTCCTTCAGGTTGCCCGACTCCCAGCAGTTGGTTTCCTGATCCACCACGCGGGCAACGCCGGTGATCACCTTTTCGGGCTCGCAGCCGGGGATGAAATCGGTGGCGGTGATGCGGGCTTTCTTCGCCAGATCGAGGGGATCCTCGTTCCTGAAGCCGGGGATGTAGCAGTCGTCCTTAAGCAGCGTCTGCTGCAGCTCATGCATATGATTGCCGATATCGCGGGGAAGCAGCCCCTTCTTGACCGCCATGGCAGCTGCCGTGCCCACGGCCTGACCGCCCACGGCGCAGGTGCCCATGACGCGGGTGGAGCCCAGAGCCATGCGGGTGGTGGAGATGTCGCGGCCCGCCATCATCAGGTTTTTCACGTTTTTGGAGTAATAAGAGCGGTAGGGGATGGTGAATACGCCGGGGAAGTTGATAAAGCGGGTGGGCATAACGTCCTTGTCGAATACGCCGTGGGGGGCGTGCTCGTCCATGGGCCAGCCGCCGTAAGCAACGGCGTCGTCAAAGACGCGCTGGGTGAGAACGTCATTTTCATTGAGAAGATAATCGCCCACCAGACGGCGGCTTTCGCGGATGCCGGGCACGGCGCCTACCCAATCCAGCGCGTAGTTGGCTGCGCCGTGATCGCCGGCGTTTTTGATGTGATCCCAAATGCCGTAGACTACCTTATACAGCTCTTCGTTGACCCATTCGGCCTTGCCGATGATATCGCCGCAGTCGCCGCCCAGTTCGACCCACCAGTAGCCGGATTCGGGCACGTATTCTTCGGTGATGCCGTTTTCGCCGTGATACCAGGTATCCTTGCCGTGACCGCGCAGACGCAGGTCATCCTCGGTAAAGGTATAGGCCCACTTGGGCTTTTTGAAGGGCACGGGCTCGCCGCGGTCGCTGGACATGAACATAACGGTGTTGCCCATGGTGTAATTGTTGGCCTTTTCGGGGGCGTCGGGCTCGTCAAACTCATACTTGCTTTCGCTGCCGATGCGGAATTCCGCGCCGGCGTAACGGCCGAGGGTGCCGTTGCCCGTGGCGTCCACAAAGATCTTCGCCGTAAAACGGAAAGCCTTTTCGGTGGTTGCCTGACGGCAGATGGCGGCGGTGACGGAATCCCCCTCCATTTCCACGGAGTCAAGGGTGGTATTCATGTAGAGGGTCAGGTTTTCCTGATAACGGGTTTTCTCCCACAGAACGATATCCCAAATGGGGAAGGCATGGTAGGTGTTGCGGCTCTTGTTTTCCAGCAGCAATTCCATCAGAATGCCCGTTTCCCATACGTTTTCCTTGCCGAAATGGCAGCTGGCGCCGGCAACGTGCATACGGATCTCGCTGCTGGAATTGCCGCCCAGCACGGGACGGGACTGGATCAGCGCGGTCTTTGCACCGTGGCGCGCCGCGGCGATGGCTGCGCAGATACCGGACAATCCGCCGCCGATGACAACGACGTCAAAATCATGATGCTCAAAGGTTTCCTGATACATGGTGTTTTTCCTCCCCTGTTATTGTTCTGCGACCGAAGCTTTGTAGATCCTGGGGTAATCGCTCAGAAATGTGATGTAATAATCATCGCCGATATGGAACATGCTTTCCACTTCGATGTAGTGGTTGATTTTGACGGTGTTGATATGGTGACCTTCCCAGTCATAGACCATCATCTGACTTTTGTGATTTTTCGAATCCCAGTGCAGGAAATAGATGTGTTTGTCATCGCAGTCCATTCCCTGACGGGTCAGACCCGTATTCACGCCGGGGAGGAGTTTTAAGTAATTGAACTCGCCGTCGGTCAGAACGATGTTGTAGCCGCCGCCCCGCCCAAAGGCATACTGATCCCGGGTTTCATTGTAGGCAACGGCATAGAAGGGAAAACGCAGCACGACTTCGCCGTTGATTTCCAGCGTATCGGGATCGATGGAGACCAGCTTGTTGGGATGGGGCTGGTCGAGATGGACGGCGTACAGCTTGTTCGTTTTTGTGTTATACACCAGGTCGTTGGCGTGACCGAATTCAAGACCGTGCGCCATGCTGACGATGGATCCGTCCTGCAGATCGACTTTCATCAAACCGCCGTTGACGTTGCGCCGGAGGGTGGCAACATAGGCGTATCGGCCGTCGGTGGCAGACCCCTGCGCCAGACGATAATACATGCCGGTAACGTCGCCGGGAACGGGCCTGGCGACCTGTTCCAAATGGATGACGTATTCTTTTCCGGGTTCGATATCGGAAAATTTGATTTCTTCCCCGACGGCAGAAACAGTCAGGCATACCAATATGAGAATGAAACGGAAGCAGGATTTCATTTGAATACCTCTGCGATATTTCTATCCAAATTATAGCCGAGCAGAGAAAAATCGTCAAGAAAAACCGCCTGCTGCATCACAGGCGGTTTTGGTATTATTGTTCGATGACGGTGCCCTTGAATACCTTGCAGCCGTTCCCGGCAAAGGCGATATAAATTTCGCCGTTTACGTTGAACATGCTTTCGATCTCCAGCCAGGAATCCACGGTCAGACAGTTTACATAATTGCCTTCCCAATCGTAGACCATGATGTAATTTTTGTCGTTTTTGTCATCCCACTGAGGAAAGTAGATGTAGGTATCGTCGCAGTCTGCGCCCTGCTTGGTGATGCCCGTATCAATGCCGGGGATGCGCTTGATTACATGGAAATCACCGTCGGTGATATAGGAATCGAAGGATCCGCTGATGCCGATCAGATACTGATCGCGGGCAGCATTGTAGCCGATGGAATACGCCTCAAAGCCGGGCTTGATCTGCTCGATCACTTCCAGCGTGTCGGGATTGACGATGGTGAGGGTATCGTAATTGGGAGCGTTGTTGACAACGACCAGCTGATGCTTTTTGCTGTTGTAGGCGGCATCGTTTCCGTGATCGAGGGGCAGTCTGGCAGCGGCGGCTTCCTGCGTCCAGTCACTGAGGCGTACCTTCCAGATGGCGCCTTTGTTGATCGCCTTGTAAAGGGTGATAAAGTAGCCGTATTCACCGTCCGTGGCGCAGCCCTGCGCTGTGGTATGGCCTCTCAGATCGCTTTTGGAGGAGGGATAGAGATGGACTACCTGCTCCAGCTTGACCAGATACTGCTTTCCCTTTTCCACCTGAGAAATCGGAATGCCCTCAGCCATGGCGCAGGAAACAAACAGGTAAGCAATCAAAAGACAGGCTATGAGCTTTTTCATGAAAACTCCTTATTTTACGCCGTTGTAGGTGAAGGCACGGATGATCTTCTGGCTGGCGAACAGGTAGATCAGCAGTACGGGACCGACCAGCAGTACGTTGGCGGCCATGACCTGATTCCACTTGTTGCCCACGTCTGCATCCTGAACGCGCTCGATATACATGGTCAGGGGGCGGTACTTATCGTTGTTGGTCATAACCAGCGGCCAGAAGTAGCTGTTCCACGTGCCAATGAAGGAGAACAGGCAGATAGTGATCAGCGCAGCCTTGGCCATGGGCAGCATGATGCGCAGAACGATCTGCGCTTCGGTTGCGCTGTCAAGACGGGCGCTTTCCAGCAGCTCGTCGGGAACCTGCTTGAAGGCCTGGCGGAGCATGAAGATGCCGAATACGTTGCAGCCGTGGGGAATGATCTGAGGCCACAGGGAGGGGATCAGACCGGCCTTGGCCATCACCATATAAATCGGAACATAGGTGCAGGTGCCGGGGATCATCAGCGCGCTGATGACGACGGCCCAGGCGATTCCCTTGCCCACGAACTGACGCTTGGCGAAGGCATAGGCGGCGGGGATCATGATAAGGCACTGCAGGATGATGACGCCCGCGGTTACGATGATACTGTTCTGAGCATACTGCCAGAAGCTGATGCTCATGCTGAAGATGTTGTGATAGGCTTCCAAGGTGAAGTTCTTGGGCCAAAGCGTGGGGGGAACCTGAATGGCTTCACCGTAGGTTTTGAAGGAGGTGATAATCATCCAGTAGAAGGGGAAGATGAAGACCAGAACGCAGGCGATCTTGAGCAGATCGCTGAACAGGTTGGGCAGATAGTTGACGAAACGTCGTTTAAGCTGAAGCTGCTGCATATATTTCCCCTCCTTTCTTACTGATAATGGACTTTCTTTTCAAGGCCCTTGAAGTCAAGCAGAGTAATGAGCATCAGAATGATGGTCAGTACGATGCTGGCAGCGCCGGCAAGACCGAGGGTGTTATTGGTTTCAAAGGCATTGTCGTAGATGAACATACACACCGTCTTGGTGGAAATGCCGGGGCCGCCGCCCGTCATCTGACGCACAGACTCGAAGATCTTGAAGGAGTTGGTGGTCATGGTGATGAGCATCAGGAAGATCTGGGGAGAGAGCATGGGCAGCGTGATCTTGAAGAAGGTTTTGATGCTGCTGGAGGAGTCCAGTTCGGCGGCTTCGTACACTTCGCCGGGGATGGACTTGAGGGCAGACAGGAAGATCAGCGCATGGTGACCGATGGACGCCCAGGTGTTCATGATCATAACGCAGACCATGGCGGTCGCCGAGGAGCCCAGCCAGTTGTGCGTATTGAAGCCGAACAAACGGATGAGGCCGTTGGCGATACCGCTGGATTCGGGGCTGAAGATCCAGCTCCACATGAAGGCGCTGGAAATGGTGGCTACCAGATGGGGCGCGAAGAAGCAGGTCTGGGCGAAGTTGTTCATCTTGCGGGCTTTTTGCAGCCACACCGAGAAAATCAGCGACAGCGACAGACAGATGGGAACGTACATCACCACATACAGAGCGGTATTCTTCAGCGTGGTCATGAACTGGGGACGCTTGACCAGAATGTCGATATAGTTTTCAATGCCGCGGAACGTCTTGTAAGGGTTGGTAATGTTGCCGCGGTACAGACTCAGCTGGATCAGGTTCACCAGCGGATAGAAGGTGAACACAGCCAGAAAGAGAATGGCGGGCAGCACAAGAGCCCAGGAAAAGAGGTTGTTGGCAACGCTTTTTCTGGTCAGCCTGCGGGCCGGTTTGGTGTTCAGGGTCAAATCAGACATTGCTCATTCCTCCCGCAGTTTTCAGGAGCTGCGCAAACAGCGTTTCGTTTCCCTTTTCGCGGATGCGCTGACCCTCGGCGTCGAAGAAGTACAGATGCTCGTTGGCAACGTGGACGTATACATTTTCGCCCATGGCAAAGTTGGGATCGTCGATCTTGGCCATGTAGGTGTTTCCGCTGCAGTCGATCTTGTACAGCGTTTCGCTGCCCAGCATTTCACGGGTGAGCACGGTGCCCTTCCGGGTGAAATCGCCCTGCACGGGAGCATAGGAAAGGGCGATCCTTTCGGGGCGGAAGCCCAGCTTGTTGCCGTCGGGCATATCAATGATGTTCATGGGCGGGGTGCCGATGAACTGGGCAGTGAAGACGTTGTTGGGATCGTTGTAGATCACTTCGGGAGAGGCTTCCTGCATGATCCGGCCCTTGTCCATCAGGACGATCACATCGGCCATGGACATGGCTTCCACCTGGTCATGGGTAACGTAGACGAAGGTGGTCTTCAGCTTGTTGTGCAGTTCGATCAGCTCGGAGCGCATCTGCACGCGCAGCTTGGCGTCCAGGTTGGACAGCGGTTCGTCCATCAGGAAGACGGCGGGCTTTTTCACCATGGCGCGGGCCAGAGCAATACGCTGACGCTGACCGCCGGAGAGCGTGCCGGGCTTACGGTCCAGATAGTCGGTCAAACCGACGACGGCGGCATACTCTTTGATCAGCGCTTCGCGCTCAGCCTTGGGGACTTTCTTGTTTTTCAGGCCGAATTCGATGTTTTCACGCACGGTCATGGTGGGATAGATGGCGTAGTTCTGGAATACCATGGCGATATCGCGCTTGGCGGGAGCGGTATCGGTGATATCGCGTCCGTCCATGTAGATGTGGCCGCTGGTGGCGGGGCCGATGCCGGCGATCATGCGCAGCAGGGTGGTCTTGCCGCAGCCGGAAGCGCCAACCAGAACGGTGAATTTGCCATCCTGAATGGTCAGATCCAGATCTTCGATGATGCGAGCCTTATCGAAGAATTTGCACACTTTTTCAAAACGAATCTCAGCCATGTGTTTCACACTCCAAATTGTATTTGATGGGTTACATTGCTTAAGTCAGATGCAGAAGGGCTGCATTTGATTTAAACAATGCCTTTCAACCACGAGTGTCCGGATGCAGCCCGAAGGCTGCATCCGGACAGGGATGACTCAATCGTTATTTCTGTTCAGAAATTACAGGATGTGAGCGTTGTCTTCCAGCATTCTCTGGATGGCTTCGTCAACGGTGATCTTGCGCTCGGTCACGAGTTCGCCAACGATGTTCTGAACGTTGGTCTTGTACTCGGTCAGGTCAACCCAGAAGGGAGACTCTTCGGTGGTGCCCCAAGCCAGCTGGTCGTAAGCGAGCTTGAAGCCGGGGTTCTCGGCCCAGTAAGCCTGCATGTCGGCGTTGTCAACAACGGTCTTGGTGGAGGGCAGGTAGCCGGTAGCGATAGCTTCGGCAGCGATGCGCTCGTCAGACAGCAGGTACATCATGAATTCCCAACCGGCCTGCTTGACAGCGTCGGTGTTGTCCTTCAGCAGAACGATGCAGCCACCGCCGATGGAGCAAGCGGGAGCAGCGGCGTCATAAACGGGGAAGTAGGCAACGCCCAGTTCGATGTTGTTGTCCTTGCAGGCGGGAACCAGATTGCCCAGAGAAGAGCAGGAACCAACGAAGGCGCCCAGCATGCCCTGAGACAGACGCTCAGAGGTGCCCAGAGCTTCGGCGGTGGGAACGCGGCACCAGCCCTCGTCCATCCAGCGGGTCCAGTCGCTCAGAACCTTCTTCATAGCGCCGTCGGTCAGGCAGGAAGCTTCGCCGCCGCCGCCCAGGGAGGAACCCAGCTGATACAGCATGGAGCCCTGCAGGTAGCAGATGTCGTTGGTCATTTCGAAGCCGTAGGTCAGCACTTCGCCGGTGGCGGCGTCAACAGTGTGCAGCTTGGAGCAGAAGGCTTCCATCTCGGCGATGGTGCGGGGAGCTTCGGTCAGGCCCTTGGAGTCAGCCAGGGTCTTGTTGTAGAAGAACAGGGGAGTGGAGCGGATGTAGGGCAGGGAGTACACAGCGCCGTCTTCGTTGCCGGCGGTGTAGAAGATACCGTCGAAGAAGCGGGAGGTGTCCCAGTTGGAAGCGGCGATGTAGGGAGCCAGGTCAACGGTCAGGCCGTCGTCCATCAGGATGGCGTTGCGGACGCCGGAGGTGACGGCAACAGTGGGCTGTTCGCCGGACTGCTTGGCCATCTGGGTCTTGGTCTGCAGGGTGCCGTAGCCGCCGATGTAGACTTCTTCGACCACGATGTTCTTTTCGACACCGATGGTGGCGTTGAAGGTATCAACGGCTTCCTTGGTTACTTCGTAGTTGGCGCCCGAGCCGCGGCTGTGCCAGAAAATAACCTTGGTGGGTTCGTCGGCGACGGCGAAGCTGGCCATAGAGGCGACCATCAGCAGGGCCATCATGAGAGCAACGAGTTTCTTCATAGTGGAGTTCCTCCTTTTAATATGTTTAAGCGGTCTTGACCGCTTAAATACGGAATCGGTTACAGCATCCGGTCAAAGTATTCCACCAGCGGACGCACGGATGCGCCTCGGGGTTCATGGGCGTGCCATGCCACGGCATACTGTTTTTCACGGCTTAATATCATCATTTGCCCGTACATACCGCCCTTGCCGATGAGCCCTGACGGCAGACGCACGTGCAGTTCATATTCATTGCCCAGCGCTCTGCGCACCCACTCTTCCGAAAGGATGCGCTTTCCCTTCCACAGACCGTTCTGCATATAAACGGCGGCCAGTTTGACACAGTCGGAGGCGCTGATGTATAAGCCTGTGGCGCCCATGGGATAATTTCTTGGGCAGCGGCTCCACGCGGCCTCTCTGAAATCAAGGGGTTGGAAGAGACGCTTGTTGAGAAATTCATCCAGCTTTTCGCCGCTTACGCAGCTGACCAGACGGCTGAGCAGATAGAAGGCGGCGTCGCTGTACTGAAAACGGGTGCCGGGGAGACAGACGATGGGGCGGTGAAAGACCATGTCAAGGTAATCGTCGGTGGGATAGGCATCCACGTCTTCCACGTCGATATCCAGAAAGCCTTTGCCAAGGCCCAGCTTGTGCGTCAGGACGTTTTCCACCGTGGTCAGGTGCCATGCGGGATCGGCATCCCGGGGGATGAGATCGCCCATGTAAAACCGAAGCGGCTTTTTTACGTCAACCAGGCCTTCGTCCTGCAGCATCCCCACGGCGGTCATGGTGAAGACTTTGGCAACGGAATAACAGTTGTTGCAGTTACTGCAAGGCTGAAAACGGTGCTCGAAAATTTGGTCATTCTTGTATATGGCCAAACCGTACAGGTTAATGCCGGATTTCTCGATATCTGCAATCATGCTGCTATAGGGCATGGATCCGGACGGAATACTTTTCATTTCTTTGTCAGAGCTCATGTTCATTACTTCAATTCTATTATAATTCTTCGGGTTTGAAGTGTAAATTGTAAATATCAACACAATTATTGCAAAAACCGCTCATTAAATATTTGTATGAATCATAAAACAAGTGTAATTCTTGCAAAAATCGCGCATGAATGAATGGAAAAATTTGACGGCCTATAGCTTCTTTAAATTTTATTATAATCCAATCAACAGAATGTGTAAATTGTAAATAACATAACAAATATTGCAAAAACAGATATTAAATGACGATAAATGCAATAATAGGACAGGTGATGCATAGTTGATGGCAGGCCTGTCCGCTCGGCATTTTGTTCCGATACCGTTCGGAGAACCTAAAATAAGGAAAAGAATGGAAATGAAAAGGCGTTATTTGCAATGCCCGGAAAGCTGGCTTCTGCAAATAACGGGGAGTGAAGGCAACGGGCTTGATCGGGGGGATGGGGATTGGGGATGGACGGACGCCCAAAAAAGAAAAAGCGCGTTATTTGCAATAACGGCGGCAGCGGCTGATGCAAATAACGCGGCTGATCAGGAGATATCCGATTTCTCCGGAGACGGCAGAGCAGGCTTTGACTGTTCCTGCGTGTAGGAATCAAACTGGCTGGTCAGGTAAATAATGTGCACAACGGCGATGATCACGCTTTGCAGGATCTTTCGCTGCTCGGTATCGGTGGTGCCGATGTCCTCAATTTCATCCGTCAGGCCGAAGGTGTAATTCAGCATGTTTTCCAGCTCGCCGCAGAAGTAATCGTAGGCGACGGGGCGGGAATAGGAGTTTTCCTGCATATCAAACAGTCTTGCGATGTTTTCCATGGAAACCACGTTCTTGGCGATGGCGATGAAAAACAGGCTGGCGATCTGATCGGCGCTGTACTGCTTGCGGACGGGATTGGAAATGTAGCCCTTTTTCACATAGTTGCTCACCATGGAGGGCGTGATCTCGGCAAATCCCAGCGGCGCAAGAAAAGGATTGATATATTTGACGGTCTGATCCAGATACAGCCCCACGTCGGGGATCTCGCGGTATCTGGGCAGACGGAAATGTTCAATGGATACAGGCATTTTTTTCTCCTCCCGTATTGAATTATACAACGCCATGCAAAAAGCGTCAAGGAAGATATGCCGGATTGCTTGACAGGTTTTTGAATAGCCGATATAATAGAGGAGAGGTTTTTGAAAAACCTGTTGATGAAAAGTTGAGGTTCTGCCGTATGCAATATAAAATCGTTGCCGATTCCTCCGCCGACGTGCTGGCGCTTTCCCACGTGCCCTTCGCCAATGCGCCGCTGAAGATCACCGTGGGTGAAAAAACCTACGTGGATAACGACAAGCTCAATGTTCCCGAGCTTGTGCAGACGCTGCGCACCTACAAGGGACGTTCGGTGACTGCCTGCCCTTCTCCCGAAGATTGGCGGGAGTGCTTTGGCGACGCTGAGCGCGTGTTCTGCGTAGCCATTACCAGCACGCTGTCGGGCAGCTGCAATGCGGCGCGTCTGGCGGCGCGGGATTACGAAGCGGAGTATCCGGACCGCAAGGTATTTGTGATCGATACGCTGTCGGCGGGTCCCGAACTGGCGCTGATCGTGGAGAAGCTGGAAGAGATGATTCTGGAAGGTCGGCAGTACGAGCAGATCTGCAAAGACATCATGGCTTATCTCAAAACCACCAAGCTCACCTTTATGCTCCAGTCTGTGCGCAATCTGGCCAACAACGGCCGCGTCAACTCCGCCGTTGCCGCGCTGGTGGGCCTGCTTGGCATCCGCATTGTGGGCATTGCCAGCAATCAAGGCGATCTGCAGCAGATGGGCAAGGCCCGCGGCGACAAGCGCGCGCTGGCGGATATCGTGGGCATCATGAGAGATCTGGGCTACAAGGGCGGCAAGGTGCTGATCCACCACTGCGAGAACATCGCGGCTGCCGAAATGCTGAAGAAAAAGCTGCAGGAGATCCATGCTGACGCGAAGATCAAGATCGATTGCACCCGCGGCCTGTGCAGCTTCTATGCAGAGGACGGCGGACTGTTGGTAGGCTTTGAAACGGCGAAATAAATAAATAATTAAAAACGGGCGGAAATGTTATTCCGTCCGTTTTTTTGTGCCTTGACAGAGGCTGCGGCTTCTTATATGATAGGCGGCGTGCGAGGTGCATTTTAAAATGAAAGGCAAAAAACACATCCTTTGCTCCGTGGCGCTGATGGCGCTGGGGGCGGCGATCGCCACCTTTGGGATCCACAATATTCACAGGCAAAGCAGTATTACCGAAGGAGGCACGCTGGGCGCGGTGCTTCTGCTCAATCACTGGCTGGGTTTGTCGCCTGCCGTGCTCACGCCTTTGCTGGACGGCTTTAGCTATTTGCTTGCTTTCCGGGTGCTGGGCGGGGGATTTATCAAAAAATCCCTGATCGCCACGGTCTTTGTGGCGCTGTTTTTTAAACTGTGGGAAAGCTTTCCGCCCATGCTGCCTTCCATGGCATCTGTGCCGCTGCTTGCTGCAGTAGGGGGAGCGGCGTTTGTAGGTGTGGGCGTGGGGCTGATCATCCGTCAGGGCGGTTCAGGCACGGGGGATGATGCATTGGCACTGAGCATTGCAAAGCTGGCCCATCTGCCGCTGGCAAGAGCCTACCTTGTTACCGATCTGACGGTGCTGTTGCTGTCGCTGAGCTATATTCCGCTGAAAAAGATCCTGTTTTCCCTGATCACCGTCACGCTCTCCTCTTATATCATTGAGGGACTGCAGCGGATCGGCCAAAAGAAATGAAAAAGAATGTTTTTTGTGCTTGCAATACTTTGGACGATATGATATACTACGATAAGTGGCTCATGGTCGCGCGCCATGAATCCATCATGAAAGCGCAGAAGAGGTGAAAACAATGAAGGAAGGCATCCATCCCAAGTACGGCGAGACCATCGTCCGTTGCGTATGCGGTGAGACTTTCACCACCGGTTCCACCAAGAAGGAACTGAAGGTTGAAATCTGCTCCAAGTGCCACCCCTACTTCACCGGCAAGCAGAAGCTGGTGGACACCGGCGGCCGCGTGGACAAGTTCAAGAAGCGTTACGCCAACATCAACAAGTAATGCAAATAAACGGCGTTCGATATGTGTATCGAACGCCGCTTATTTTTTTCCGGACGCGGATAAACCCCGCAAACGCAAAAATCCGCAGATTTTTGCTTGCTGTGTCAGCGACGCATGCAGGCGGCGGTCACTTACCCTATGTAAGCTCCCTTGCCTGCAAGCTTGCTTCCTTGCCTTGCGAGGTTTCTCGGCGTTCGAAAGGAGCGGATACCCCCCATAACTGAAAACCCCTGCGGATTCTTTTGAATCCGCAGGGGTTTTATTATGCGGTTTGATCGTTCTCAGGGAAGCAGCATTTCGATGCCCACAGCGTTGAGAGCGGACAGATCGGGAGCGGTGAATTCTTCCTCGGTCTCAACCGCTTCGATGGTGAGCTCCAGCAGATCGCCTTCGGTAGCTTCGTAGAGGATAGCTTCCACAGCCCACAGATACTCGCCGGTGTAGTCAACGTAGTAGTCGCATTCCAGCGTCATCTCAAGCTCGGTGGTGATCAGGGTGGCTTCGATGTAGATGTTCAGCTCTTCGTCATCCTCGAAGTTCAGGGTGAAGCCGTTTACGATGAAGCCGGTTTCGCTCTGCGCATCGGTAAGCGCCAGCACGGTTTCTTCCCAGTCGGTCACAGTGCCTTCTTCGCGGGCGATCTTGAAGGTGGTGCCGAATTCATCCACGCGCAGCCACAGATAGAGGTTGGGCAGGGAGGGGATGTTCAGGGACAGGATGATCAGGGACAGATCGGGGTACTGCATGGCATCGCCCTTGTAGCGGGTGATGTTGCCCCACTGGGCGGAGGTGGCAGCCAGCGCGGCGACGGCATCGGCATCGGCGCCCACGTATTTTCCAAGAATGGGATACTGCTTGAGCAGCGCGGTCAGCACGGGAGCAACGATATCGGAGGACAGATCCACCGACAGCGCACGGGTGAACAGGGAGGAGTACACGGCGTTTTCATAGGTGATCTCTTCACCGGCGCCGTCCAGGAAGGCGTTGACCGCCTGCAGAGAACCGGACAGATCGAAGGCGGGCATCACAAAGCCCATGCCGGCGGTGCTCATATCGTTGTCAGTCAGCAGCATGGAACCGTCAGCCAGCTTCTGGCCCATCACGGAGCCGCCGGTGCTCAGTTCGGCGAAGAGGCCGTTCTCGTCATACAGAGCGGTGATCTCGCCGGTCAGCGTGTCATAACCGGTCACGGCAATTTCACCCTCAACCTGTACGGTCTGGGCGAAGGCGGCGGGGATGCACAGCATCAGCGCGCACAGCAGGGCAAGCATCTTCTTGAAGTTCATGGTGGTCGCTCCTTTACTTATATTAATTGAAAGATTCGGTAAGCGGTAGGATCTCGGAGGGGCCGCGGCGGATCTGCTTGCGCAAATCCTTGCGGTTACCCTTGTAGGTGTAGGCGTACATAACGGTATGCGTGCCGTTGGCGGTGCTCATGTACTTGGGAACGTAGGGATAATCGGTATCGATGAAGTTGCGCATGACGGTGCGCTCGCGCTTATCCTTTTCCCCGAAGTCATAGATGGTCTGTCCGTAGGGATACTCGGCGCCGATGTTGTGCAGGACGGTGCCGATGAATTCCTTATGAGAGATGGGCGCGGAGTTTTCCGCCATTTTTTCGCGGGTGACGTAGGGTTCTTTGATGAAGTACATCACCTGCATACTGTTTTCCTTGTCGCCGTGGTCGGAGGTGACGATAATGGTGGAGCTGTCATACAGTCCCAGCTCTTTCAGCTGATTGATGTATTCGGATACCATCAGCATGTAGCCGGCGGCACATTCTTCCAGCGTGGAGCCGGGAGCCCATTTGCCCTGGGCATTGATCTCATAGGGCGGATGCGTGCCGCGCAGGAACTCGATGATGAAGTACTTGCCGTCGTTTTCAACGGGCTGAAGACGGGTTCTGCGGAGCATGTTGTAGAAGGCTGCGCGGTTGTAGGAGTTGATCACGTTGCCGCCGGAAAGGGATACGATGCCCGAGATGTCATAGGAAGAAATCTCGAAATTCTGCTTGAGCGCGTGAGGAGCGAAGCGGTACAGGCTCAGCTTCATCATATTCTGCGCCAGACGGTCATAACGCACGGTGCGGTCCTGCTCAGCCAGATTGCTGAAGTAGGGCAGGGCATACTTGATGCCGAAATAGCTGTTGGAGGAGTCAAAGAAGCGGGCGTCATAGCCGTTTTCCTTGAGGGTTTTGTAGAAATATTGAGCGCTTTCGCTGTTCCATGCCTGCTCAAACCATTGCTCGATGGGCACGGTGTTGTCAAAGGGGTGGCCTGTGAGCATATGCACCACGGAGGGGAAGGTGCCGATGTACACCGGGTCGCAGTTATCGTAGTAGGTGAAATCCTTCAGCGCGTCCAGCGCATTGGGATATTTTTTGAGCATGCTGTCGATGTAGTCGTTGGAGAAGTAGTCCAGCATCAGCACGATCACGTTGCCTTCGGAAGATACATGGTACTGCTTGTTGCCGGCGAGGATGTAAGTGGGATCGTCTCCGCGGTTGGCGTCGCTGGTGAGATGCTGAACGCTGACAACGCCGAAGGTGACGCCCTGCACCAGAAGCAGGATCAAAGAGCCGTAGGTGACGATCTGGCGCCTTACGCGCTTTTTGAGGAGCATCAGCACGAGAATGATGGCAAGAAGCGCACCGATCCAGATCAGCATATTGACGTTGCCGTGGGCGGTATAGAGCGACCAGTTAACGCCCTCATCTTCCATCAGAAGGCCGAGATCAAGGTTCAGGAACATATTCTGCACATAGCTGACCACAGCCAGTGCGAATACGGCGGAATTCAGCAGGCGGAAGAGAAAGCCTCTGAAGATCGCAAGCACGAGGGAGCTTACGACCGTTGCGCCGATACACATTCCCCACAGCGGCAGGGAGGCCTCGGCGTAGGTAAAGCGGAAGTTGCCGGAATTGCCTACGTATACTTCCATGGCGCCCCATACGCAGTACATAAAGGAAAGCAGGAAGCAGGGGAACAGGCTGGTTTTCAGCCTTCTCCAGTAAGTCTGCTTCTTTTTGCGGACAGCAGAAGTCATCGTTGGCGTGTCTCCTTTAATAAAAACATATCCTCAACATTATATCTCCAAATGATATCAAATTACAAGCGGATAAATCGGGATAATTGACAAAAATCCCATATTTCGTCATGTTTTTCCCGAATAAGAAAATTTTCGGTCCGCGAAAAAAGGAAGAACACCCGGAGACGTTCTTCCTTTTAATCATTTGTGTTATGCTTCCTTCTTTTTGCGGATGATCACCGTCATGCCGATCATGCCGACCGCAGCAAGAGCAGCCGTCAATACAAAGTTCATGCTGTCGCCGGTCTGGGGGATTTGGGGAACGGTTGCTTCGTATACGGCGACATACTCGCAGTCCGCACTTGCGGCGGTCACTGCAGGCGACCAGCCCTTGAAAGTATAGGTATACTTGTCATCCGCCGGTCTGGTGGGCG
>JAFYVB010000039.1 GCA_017549335.1 Clostridia bacterium
GTGGCAAAGCTATGTGCTGTTTACACAATGCCTGAATACCGAGGCAAAGGGTATATGGAAAAACTGCTTACATACCTTATTGAAGAAGGCAAAAAATCTGGAATTAAAACAATACTCAATTCCGCAGATATGAAAGCAATCCCTTTGTATGAAAGAGTGGGTTTCCATACTTCATCAACAATTATGTACATAGACCTTTAAATTCAAATTGATTTGACAATAAGACAAATTCCAATTTGTCAGGCAGCCGAAATCCTTGATTTTTGAGGGTTTTTCAGGGTTTTGAGGGCGATGCAACAAAACATTGCTTTACTTTTTGGGGACAGCGGCTTTACAATGTAGAAAAAAATCAAGGAGGAACCCCTCAGTGGTTGCGAAAAACATTAAGAAATTCAGAGAAGATAAGGGCGTCAGCCAGGCTGAGCTTGCGGAAAAATTAAACGTCACGCGGCAGGCGGTTTCCAACTGGGAAACGGGAAAAACGCAGCCGGACATCGAAACGCTGCACAGAATTGCGGATATTCTTGAAGTGACCATCGATGAAGTGATTTATGGCAACAAAAGAACAAACACTGTTGTGCATAAAACGGTCACGAAAAACGCCGACAAAGGCGTAACCTTCGGCGTGGTGCTGGCCATGATTATTTCCTACGCAAAGTGGCAGTCTATCGGCTGGGCGATCCTGCATGGCCTGTTTAACTGGGCCTATGTGATTTACTACATCATCAAATACGGTTGGTCGTAAAAGCACATGAAATATCCCCGAACGCTTGGCGTTCGGGGATGTTTTTATTGATCCATTCCGCAGGGGGCGGCGCTTTGAATGAGGGTGCGGTCCTGCATCACGGCGGCGTAGAAGCGATAGCCGCCCGAGAAATTATAGGCGTCAAAACCGTTTCCCATCAGGATGCGGCAGGCAATGTAGCTGCGAAGGCCGCTTTGGCAGATCACGTACACGGGCTTAGCGGGATCAAGCTCGTGGAGCCGTTCCCGCAGGTCGTCCACGGGGATGTTGATAAAGCCGTCGATGTGCCCGCGTGAAAATTCTCCCGCGGTGCGCGTATCCAGCAGAGCGGCGTTTTCGGGCAGCTTGTCGCCGAGATGCCATTGCCTGAGGACGCCGTTTTCAATATTGTCGATCATAAAGCCCGCCATGTTCACCGGATCCTTGGCAGAGGAATAGGGCGGCGCGTAACACAGATCCAGCTCCTTGAGATCGCTTGCCTTCATGCCGGCATGGAGGACGGCAGCCAACACGTCGATGCGCTTATCCACCCCGTCATAGCCCACGATCTGCGCGCCCAGCAGGCGGAAGGTCTCTTTTTCAAATACGACCTTCATGGTCATGACTTTGCCGCCGGGATAGTAGCCTGCGTGGCTCATGGGCGAAAGGATGACGCTGTCGGCGGCGATGCCCAGCCTTTTTGCATGGGTTTCATTGATACCGGTGCAGGCGGCGGTGAGATCAAAGATTTTAAGAACGGAGCTGCCCTGCGAGCCCAAATAGCGGCTGTCTCCGCCGCAGATGTTATCGGCAATGATGCGTCCCTGCTTGTTGGCAGGTCCCGCCAGCGGAAGAAGCGTATCCTCGCCTGTGACGAAATGCTTTACCTGTACGGCGTCGCCGGCGGCGTAGATATCGGGCTGGGAGGTTTCCATCCGGTCGTTGACCAGAATGGCGCCTTTCATGCCAAGGGCAAGACCTGCTTCTTTGGCCAAACGGGTATCGGGCGTTACGCCCACCGCCAGCACCACCATGTCGGCGTGCAGCGGCGCAGCGTCCTTCAGCAGCACCTTTACGCCGTTCTCTGCCGCCTTAAAGCCCTCCACGGTATGACCAAGGGCCAGCTTTACGCCGTGGGCACGCATTTTGCTGTGGATCAAGGCAGCCATGTCCCCGTCAAAGGGGGTGAGCAGCTGCCCGGGACGCTGAATGATCGTGACGTCCATGCCCAGATCCCGCAGATTTTCCGCCAGCTCCACGCCGATATAGCCGCCGCCTGCCAGCACAGCGGTGCGGGGGCGATGGGTATCAACGTATTCCCGTATGCGCAGCGTATCCTCCACGGTGCGCAGCGTGAACACCCTGTCTGCGTCCATGCCCGGAAGCTGCGGCTGCACAGGCTTTGCGCCGGGAGAGAGGATGAGCTTGTCATAGCTTTCTTCAAAAACGTTGCCCGTTGTCAGGTTTTTCACGGTCACCGTTTTCCTTTGGGGGTGGAGCGCGGTCACCTCATGGAGCACCTTCATCTGCACACGGAAACGGGCATAAAAGCTTTCGGGCGTCTGCAGGGTGAGGTCATCGGGATCTTCAATGATGCCGCCGATAAAATAGGGCAGGCCGCAGTTGGCATAGGAAATATAATTTGTGCGCTCAAATACAATGATCTGAGCCTGTTCGTTCAGTCTGCGGAGGCGTGCGGCTGCCGTTGCGCCGCCGGCTGCACCGCCTACGATGACGATCTTCATGAAAACACCGCCTTTTGGTTTCATATTCTTATTTTCTGTTATGCAGCGGGGTTTGTCAAGGCGGTTTTGTGCTTTCTTGACCTGTGGCGGAAACCACGATATAATGGAAACGGAGTTTTGAGAGCGTTCATAGACAGGAAAGGAGCAAACCGTGACGGAAAACAGATTGCAGGTGATCCGCGATATTGTGTACGGTCATGCCGTGGCTGATGCCTTGGGCGTGCCGGTGGAATTTTGCTCCCGGCAGAAGCTGAAAGACCAGCCCGTTTGCGGCATGCGGGGGTTCGGCTATCATAAGGTGCCCGCAGGCACATGGTCGGATGATACCACCATGGCGCTGGCGGCGATGGACAGCTTTGCCCTGGGCGTGGATTATGAGGATATGATGGGCCGCCTTGTTGCATGGAAGCGGGAAGCCGCCTACACTGCCACCAATCTGGTTTTCGACATGGGCGTTTCCACGCACTTTGCCATTTCACGCTATGAACGGGGCGTTTCTCCGCTGGCTTGCGGCGGTACCGATGAGGATGACAACGGCAACGGCTCGCTGATGCGCATTTATCCTGCGGTGCTGTACTGGCATTTTGCGCAGAAGAAGGACGCCTGCGGGCTGGATGAATTCATCTTTGACAACTCTGCCCTCACCCACGGGCATCTCAGGTCGAAGCTGGCCTGCGGTATTTATGCCCGTTTGCTGCTGCGGTTGCTGGCAGGCGGCGGAAAGGCGGATATCCCCGCTGCGCTGCAGGAGGCAAAGCGGCATTATGGGGAGAGCGCCGATATTCAAAGCGAATTGAAGCACTTTGACCGGCTGTTTGATCCCGGCTTTGCCCGTCTTAAGGAGGAGGAGATCATCAGCTCCGGCTACGTGGTGACCACGCTGGAGGCCGCCCTTTGGTGTCTTTTGACCACGGACAGCTACAGGGAATGTGCATTGAAGGCTGTCAATCTGGGCAGCGATACCGATACCGTTGCCGCGGTGGCCGGCAGTCTGGCGGGATGCGTGTACGGGATGGAGAGCATCCCGGAGGAGTGGCTCAAGGTGCTGCAGAACAGGAAATTGCTGGAGGACGTTTGCGACGCTTTCTCCAAATCTCCCTTTACATTGCCCGAAAACCGAGGATAAAAAGGAGGTATCTCCATGAAAAAACTGATGATCCTGCTGCTGGCGCTGCTGTTGTTCATGGCGCAGGCAAGCGCGTCCTATATCGAAACCGTGCAGGCCGGTCAGCCCATTTTCAAGGGCCCGGGGTACGGCTATGCCCGAAACGGCGCCGTCAGCGAAAAGGGCAGATACACCATCGTTGCCGAGGAACGGGACGAATGGGGCAATCTGTGGGGCAAGCTGAAATCGGGCGCGGGCTGGATTGATTTAAGCGACGTGCGGGGCGAGGTGATCCCGCTGCTGACGGCGGAATACACAGACAAGGCGTCCATTGACAGGGAGCAGCCGGACGTATTCCTGCAGGAGGATTCGGAATACACCACGTGGATCCGTTTCAAGGCCAATCAAAGGCTTGAAAACGTGCAGCTGGTGTCCTTTGAGCTGGCGGACGCCGGTCTGAAGGTGGATCGCGTGCTCCATGCCCGGCCTGTGCTGGAGGCGGGCGTGCCGCTGGCTGCAGGCGTGGTTTTCTACGGCGATATGACGGCCTACGGTCTGCTCTGCACCGATTTCGAGGGAAAAATGCATTGCTTCGTGCTGACGGTCAGCGGATACGACGGTTCTTTGGTCGTAAATGAAAGCAAACTGCTCGCTTTTTGAGAAAGTGGAATCAACGGCGCAATAAAGGAGGGTTTATGAAAAAACGTATTTTTCAGCTTATATTGCTGCTCTTCCTGCCTCTTGCGGCAAATGCGGCGGGGATCGCCTATCTGGACGGACAGGGGATGGAAAAAACCTATACCGGCACGGCGAGTGAAGTGACCTCGGTAACGGAGGAATGGACGGCGGGCTGGTACGTGGTAAACAGCAACGTTACGGTCAGCGACCGCATTACCGTGACGGGTGACGTGCATCTGATCCTCCTTGACGGCAAAACGCTGACGGCGGAAATGGGCATCAGCGTGGAGGGCGAAAGCAGCCTGACGGTGTATGCCCAGTCCGTTGGCAAAAGCACGATGGGTGCGCTGATCGCCAATGCCGGCAAGAGCGACAGCGGCACGGGCATCGGCTCTGCGTTCGGCTCCCTTGAGGAGTGCGGAAAAATTACGATCAACGGCGGCCGTATTGAAGCATACGGCGGC
Organism: Clostridia bacterium; assembly: GCA_017549335.1. GTDB lineage: Bacteria > Bacillota > Clostridia > Christensenellales > Aristaeellaceae > SFMI01. The sequence goes on from JAFYVB010000039.1 coordinate 4,717, forward strand.
AACGGCTATTACGGTTCGGCGGGCATCGGCGGACGGGAAGGCAAAATCACGATCAACGGCGGTTATATCACCGCCGTGGGCGGCACTGCCAGCTATGGCGCAGGCGCCGGTATCGGCGGCAGCGGCCAATCCCAGAATGCCGATTCCGTCATCATCACGGGCGGCGTGATCAAGGCCACAGGCGGTCTGAACGGCGCGGCCGGCATCGGCGGCGGCGGTCACGACGGCATCCTCAAAAACTTTTCGATCACCGGCGGCTGGATCGAGGCCGAGGGCAATTACAGGCACGGACAGAACGGGCAGGGAAATGCCAACGCCATCGGCGGCGGCGCCAATAAAAATTCTGCCTTTGTGATGCACGAAACGATGGTGCTGATCGACAGGAAAATCATGCTGGGCCACGTATACGGAAACGCCGTGCTTTCGGGCGACGCTGCGCTGGAAGAGAACGTGATACTGAACGTGCTTCCGAACGCGACGCTGACCGTTCCTGCAGGGCTTGCCTTTGCGGTGGACAGGCACGCGCGGATCGTTAACCAAGGGATCATTTACACCGACGTATCGCTTCCGAATACGGGCACGGTATATCACATCACCCACCATGTGATTTATGAAGCGGAGGGATCCAAGCTGCGCGTAAGGTGCGGCAATTCCGCCAATGTGTGCACGCTTGGCACCAATGAGCTTACGCTCTTTGCGCCGCTGAAGACCATGACCACGGACAATGAAAGCCCCGAAGCTCTGCTGATCGGTGAGAACTGGCCCGAAGAAGCCCAAGCCCCTGCGGTGGGATACGAAGAGCTGGTGGGCGGGGAATATGTACCGCTTTCGGCTGCGCCCACGCAGGCGGGCAGATACAGGGCGTATGCCGCGGCGGGCAACGCAAAAGCGACGGTGGAATATGAGATCAAGGCGCCCGAGCTGCCCGCTCCCCTGCCGGAAACGGGTGACGGAAGCAATCTGGTGCTGATGTGCGCGCTTATGCTTCTGGCTGTGGGCGGAATGTGTCTTGGTCTGCGTAAAGCCAAAGGCTGATCAACGAAAGACGGAGAGGCAGTCATGAAAGCATTTTTTACTTACTTTTTCGGTCAGGGCACCGAAGTCGAGTTTTCTATTTTCACCTTTGCTCATTTTGCGCCGGTGGCGCTGGCTGTTGCAGTCATCCTGCTGATGTACCGCTTCCGCCGTCAGCTGAAAGCGTGTAAATATGAAAAATCGCTGCGCTGCGTGCTGGCGTTCATGCTGATCCTTGCGGATATGTCCTATTACTGGCGATTGGTGGGCATGCCTTCCCTGAAGCCCGGCCCGGTGGAAAACCTGCCCATCGGCGTGTGCGGCTGGGCGGTGATCTTCTGCAGCTTCATGCTGGTGGGCAAGATCCAGTCTCTGTTTGATATTTCCTACTTCTGGCTGCTTTCGGGCTCGCTTTTTGCGCTGATCACGCCCACGCCCCTGACCTATACGGGGCCCACGCGCTTCCGCTATTATCAGTTTTGGGCGGAGCATACGCTGGGCTATGTGGCGATTTTCTACATGATCTTCGTTCACGGCATGCGCCCCACGGTGAGATCGGCGGTCAAATCCTATATTGCGCTGGCGGTGATGGCGGCGATCGCCTACTCGGTCAACGTGATGATCGGCGAGGGCGCCAACTATCTGTACATGGCGCGCCCCGAGGCTGCGCCCTCGATATTGGATATTCTGCCTCCCAACTTCACCCTGCGGCTGATCATCATGGCGGCGGCCATCACGGGGATGTATTTCCTTGCCTACCTGCCGTGGCATCTGAAAGATAAAAAAGCGAAAAATCAGAAAACACTTGCGGCATAAAGAAAGGGCTCCGGTTTTCCGGAGCGCTTTTTGTTTACAGATTATTCAAAAGAACGTGCCGATTTATTCAAACTTATCCACTACAATAGGACTGACTGAAAAGAAAGGGGGTGAAAAGGTGCAGTACCGAAACGAGATCAAGCATACGATCACCGCAGCGGACAGGGCGGCGATCTGTGCGCGGCTGAAAGCGGTGGCGAAGATGGATCCCCACGCGGAAGCCAAGGGCTTTTATAAGATCCGCAGCCTGTACTTTGATTCACCGGGAGACAAGGCGCTGCGCGAAAAGCAGGACGGCGTCAGCGAGCGGGAGAAATTCCGCATCCGCTATTATGATGACAATACCGACCTGATCAAGCTGGAAAAGAAGGTCAAGCGCGGCGGGCTGGGCTATAAGGTGTCGGCGCCTTTGACGAAGGAAGAAGCGCAGAAGATCATCGACGGAGATCTGAACTGGATGCCCGCCTCCGGTCGGGGCGTGGTGGTGGAGCTCTATGCGAAAATGAAAACCCAGGGCCTGAGACCGCGGACCATTGTGGATTATGAGCGGATTCCCTTTATCTATGCGCCGGGCAATGTGCGCGTGACGGTGGATTACAATATCCGCACAGGCCTGAGAAGCACCGATTTTCTGAATCCTCATTGCGTTACCGTGCCCGCGGGCGTTTCTTCCATCATTCTGGAAGTGAAATGGGATGATTATCTGCCCGGCGTCATCCGCCGTGCCCTGCAGCTGAACCGAAGCGCAGGCGCGTTTTCCAAGTACGGACAGTGCAGAATTTACGGATAAAAAGAAAGGACGTAAAATACCGTGACCAATTTTTCCGACATTTTCAAATCCTCTTTCCTTGAGAACATGACCGCCGTATCCATGGTGGATATGGTGATTACGCTGGCGCTGGCTTTCGGACTGGGAATGTTCATTTTCCTTGTATACAAAAAGACCTACGCGGGCGTGATGTACTCCTCCTCCTTCGGCGGCGTGCTGGTGGCCATGACCATGATCACCGCCATGACCATTCTGGCGGTGACCAGCAACGTGGTGCTTTCTCTGGGTATGGTGGGCGCGCTGTCCATCGTGCGTTTCCGTACCGCCATCAAGGAGCCCATGGATATCGCTTTCCTGTTCTGGGCCATCGCGGCGGGCATCGTTCTGTCGGCGGGCATGATCCCTCTGGCGGTGTTTGGCAGCGTGGTGATCGGCCTTGTCATGCTGGTGTTTGTCAACCGCAAGGCGGTGCATCATCCCTTTATCGCCGTGATCTCCGTTCGTGACGGCGAAAGCGAAAAGAAGGCCACGGAATACCTGAACAAAAATGTGGAAAAAGCCTGCATCAAGGCCAAGACCGCCCAGAGCGGCAATATCGAGATGACCTTTGAGGTGCGCCTGAACAAGGAATCCACCGATTTCATCACCGAGCTGTCCGCCATGGAGGGCGTCACCAGCGCCGTGCTGGTAAGCTATAACGGCGATTATCTGGGTTGAGGTGAGAAAGTATGCTGCGGCATAAAAAATAGACCGTATCTGCTGTCTGGTACTGGTGTTTACCCTGTGCCTCACCGGCGGATATATGGCTGCGGCAGCGGTGGGGCTGATCGGTCAGGCCAGCGGCACGGGCTATGAAGCAAGGCTTTTTGATCAGGGCTATGTGCATACCATCGACATTGTGATGAACGATTGGGATGCCTTCCTGGAAACCTGCCGGAGCGAGGAATACGCTGAATGCACGCTGGTGATCGACGGCGAAAGCTACAAAAATATCGCCATCCGCGGCAAGGGCAACACTTCATTGTCCTCCGTTTCCTCCTACGGGAACGACCGCTACAGCTTCAAGATCGAGTTTGACCATTATCAGACGGGCAAAACCTATTACGGTCTGGATAAGCTGAGCCTCAATAACCTGATCTACGACAATACCTACATGAAGGACTACTTCGCCTACACGCTGATGAACAAAATGGGCGTGGCCTCGCCTTTGTGCAGCTTTGCCGAGATCCGCGTCAACGGCGAGGTATGGGGCACCTACTTGGTGGTGGAGGGCGTGGAAGACGCTTTCCTCAAGCGCAACTACGGCGTGGATCACGGTGAGCTGTACAAGCCCGATACCATGAACTTCGGCGGCGGCCGCGGCAACGGCCGTGACTTTGACATGGCGAATTTCATGGAGGAAAGCGATGCCGAAAAGAACGGCACCGAAAGCAGAACGCAGGCCTTTGGCGGCTTTGATCCTTCCCAGATGTTCGGCGGCGGAAACTTTGATTTCTCCCGGATGCCGGGTGGGGATTTCGATCCCTCCCAGATCATGGGCGGAAACTTTGATTTCAGCCGGATGATGCCTGATATGGGCGGTATGCAGATGCCCTCCGGCGGCGATTCTCAGTCCGACTCGGGCCGGCAATTCAATTTCGGCATGGGCGGCGGGGAAACCAAGCTGATCTATTCCGATGACGATCCCGACAGCTATTCCAGCATTTTCTCCAGCGCCAAGACGGATATCACCGAAGATGACCAAACCCGCCTGATCGCAGCATTGAAAAAGCTGAGCCAGGGGGATACCGCGGCGGTGGATACCGACGCCATGATGCGCTATCTGGCTGTTCACGATTTCCTGCAAAACGGCGACAGCTATACCGGCTCCATGGTGCATAATTACTATCTGTATGAAGAAAACGGCGTTTTGTCCATGATCCCCTGGGATTATAACCTGGCTTACGGCACCTTCATGGGCGGCAGAGGTTCCAATGCCATCAACGCGCCCATCGATTCCCCTGTGAGCAACGGCACGGGCAGCGACCGCCCCATGGTGGACTGGATCTTCAACAGCGAAGAAACCACCCATGCCTATCACCGGATCTATCAGCAGTTCATGGACGAATGTTTCGCCAACGGCTGGTTTGAACAGGAAGTGGATCGGCTTAAGACCATGCTCACCCCCTACGTGCAGCGGGATGCCACGGCTTTCTGTACCTTTGAGGAATTCGAGAAGGGCGTGGAAACGCTGAAAGCCTACGGCGAAAAGCGTTCCCAGAGCGTTATGGGCCAGCTGAAGGGAGAAATTCCCTCCACTTCCGCCGGTCAGAGAAATGCGAATAACCTGATTGACACAGAAGGGCTTGATCTTTCCCTCATGGGCAGCATGGGCGGCGGCAAAGACCGTCAAGGGAATCAGGAAAGCAGAAGAAACGCAGGAAAAATGCCTGTCGGAGGAATGCAGGGCGGGTTCATGCCCTCTTTCGGCGGCGAGATTCCCGCGGGCAATGGGCAAATGCCGCCCGCACCGCAGGAAAACGCAGAGGGCAAAATGCCTTCCTTATCGAAGGGTGCAGGCGGATTTATGCCGTTCCCTGATGAAAATACGCCCGCAGAGCCGGAGAACACCCAAAGCGAGCAAGCAAACAGGCAGTCAATGAAGCAGCGCAATCCCGCGGTGCCGTCCAATGCGCAGGCGGCGGGAACACAGGAAAACACAGTCATGCTGCTGCTGTGCGCAGCGGTGCTTCTATCGGCGGTGATCGCGGCACGCTGCTTCCGCCGCAGAGAATAAAAAAAGCAAAGCGGCGGCTGCCGCATAACAAAAAAGCCAAGCTGGTTAAAGCTTGGCTTTTATCGTGCGGGGAAGGGGGGTTATTCCATTCTGAGTTTTTGAAAAAGCTCTTCTGTTTCGTGCTTTGCGCCATTGAACGCGGGCCATGCATCGATGCCGTCGCCCTTTTTCCGCGGGATGATATGGATATGAAAATGGGGCACGGACTGACCTGCGCTTTCATCGCTGGCATTGAGCAGGTTCACCCCGTCATATCCGCAGGCGTCAACGCAGTGGTTGGAAACCTTTTTCACCGCTGTCATCAGGTGATGAAGGGTTTCATCGTCGCAATCGAGTATGTTTTTCACATGCTTTTTGGGGATGGCGAGCATGTGGCCGTCCACGTCCTTGGCGATATCCATGAAGACCAAGGTGTGCTCGTCCTCATATACCTTGAAGCCGGGGATGACTCCCTTTGCGATTTTACAGAATACGCAATCCATTGTATGTGCCTCCATATCTGTCGAATTTATTTCTTGGGCTCGTGGAATTTCTGCACGGAATATTTCCATTCGCCCAGTGTGAATTTCTTTTCGGTGATGCGCTTGAGCATGCGGCGGATCTCGATGAATTCGTCGGTGATCACAACAATGAACTGCTTATCGCCGTCGTCCACCAGATAGTGTTCTTTGTCCAGATCGCGGAGGGAAGCGAAAAATTCCCCCAGACCGAAGGGCAGGGGCGTGAGCCAGCCGATGAGATCATCGGCTACGCGCTCGGCGCGCTTTAAAATCTTTTGCCCGAAGAGGGTGTGGATCTCCGCCTCGGGGAAGCGCTTGCGGATCACCCGATCCTTGCGGGTTTTTTTCAGCCCCTTGCCGTAGTCTGCAAGGTTGTAGGGCTCCCGCATCACAAGGCTTTCAAAGTCCTCGCCGTCGTCGATGAGGTGATCCACGCTCACGGACAGAAGCTTGGAGAGATAGCGCAGGTTGTCGATATCGGGAAGACCTTTGTTCGTTTCCCACTTGGCCACGGCAGAACGGGATACATTCATCTTTTCCGCCAGCTGTTCCTGAGAAAGCCCCGCCTGCTTGCGGGCTTCTTTGATCTTTTCACCGAGGGTCATTTTCTTTTCCTCCATGGAAGGGATGGTCGTCATAAGGGGTAGCCTCCGTTCGTTTTTCTGAATTCATCCTATCGCGGAGGCCGGAAAAACGCCATCAATTTGCTGTAACATGGCTGTTACGCTGCGTAACAGGGGGTCAAGTGCGGTTTTTTCCCACAATTTTCGCCAGTTCAGCCGGCAAAGGCTGATCGCAGATCACCTGATCGATATCCCGCAGCGAGCAAAGGGTGTGCATGCAGCTGCGGCCGATCTTGTTGTAGGTGCACAGGAAAATGTGCTGGCGGGAGTTGTGCAATACGGTATGCAAAAGGGAAATGGCCTGCTCGTTGTGCCCGCCCAGCACGCCGTCGGAGGAAACCGAGCTGCAGGAGAAAAAGGCCTGATCGATGCGGATGCTGCGGATGAAATCCTCGGCGTATTTGCCGCGCATGGCGTCGTCGTTCAGATCCACAAGACCGCCTACGCAGTAGGTCTTGATGCGCTTTTCTGTCAGCAGCTGACAGGCGGACAGGGAGTTGGTGATCACGGTGATCTCCTGATTTTCGCTCATAAAGGCGATCATGTTCTGCACGGTGCTGGCGCTGTCGATATACACCGTGGCGCCCTTGCGCAAAAGCTTGACCGCCTCGGCGGCAATGCGCCTTTTTGCGCCGGCGTTATCCTCCTTGCGCAGCGAAAGGGGAGCGGGCTCGCCGTCGTCGGGCAGCACGGCGCCGCCGTAGGTGCGGCGGATCAGCCCCTGCTTTTCCATGCGCACCAGATCGCGGCGCATGGTGGGCTCGCTGACGTGAATGAGCTGCGCCAGACGGTGAATGCTGATGTGTCCATGGGTTTCAAGCTGACGGAGGATCTCCTGCTGTCGGTCGTAGGGGAGCATGGTTTGATCACCTCTCGATGATTAAAATTGATCAACTTATCAAAAGGATGTGATTGTTTATCATTTTTTACGCCACATATTTCATTCCTGAGGATTATACGCTATAATATATCACAGAAGAGGAAAAGAATCAATCACGTTTGTTCATACGATGGCTAAACGCTGCGGCGTTTGCAAATAAAAAAGATCTTCCTTTCCTCCATGATGGTGCCCACGCAGGTGACCATCATTCCCCGCTACATGCTGTTTAAGACCATCGGTCTGTACAACAGCCTATGGGCCATCATCCTGCCCACCCTCTTTGGCGCCACCTCCATTTTCATGCTCAGGCAGTTTTATATGGGTCTGCCCAACGATCTGATGGAAGCCGCCAAGATCGACGGCGCGGGGCATATTCGCATTTTCCTGCAGATCATGCTGCCTTTGACCAAGGCCGCGCTGGTATCGCTGATCATCCTCACCTTCATTTCCTCGTGGAATGAATACATGGGTCCGCTGATCTTCCTGTCCAAGAAGAAAAATTACACCGTGGCTCAGGCCATCCGCTGGTATCTGATGGATGACGCGCAGGAATATAACCTGACCATGGCGGCAGCAGCCAGCGCCATCGTACCTGTGGGCGTCCTGTTTGTGCTGGGCCAGCGCTACTTTGTTGAGGGCATTGCCACCTCGGGTGTAAAGGGTTAAGGAGAAAAATATGCAGATGACGTTTGATATCCCTGTTGTACGCGAAGTGGACGTGCTGGTCATCGGCGGCGGCTGCGCAGGATTGGCTGCAGCCGTCAGCGCAGCGCGCCACGGAGCAAAGGTGCTGATCGCAGACGCCAATAACGCCCTGGGCGGCATGGCGACCAGCGGTCTGGTGGGTCCGTTTATGACCTGCTATGATCCGATGGCGACCCGTCAGGTGATCAAGGGTATTTTTGATGAAACCGTGCGCCGTATGATCGCAAAGGGCGGCGCCATTGCTCCCGAAAACGTAAAAAGCGGCACGCCGCCGACGGCCTGGCGCGTGAAGGGCCATGACAACTGCACGCCCTTTTCCCACGAAGCCTTCAAGGTGGTGGCCGATGAAATGTGCGCCGAAGCCGGCGTGGAAGTGCTGTATCACGCCCTGTTTATGGCTCCCCGCATGAATGCGGCGGGGGATACCATTGAGGGCGCGGTGTTTGCCACCAAGATGGGAATGATCGAGATCCGCGCCAAGCAGTTCATTGATTGCACCGGCGACGGCGACGTGGCTTATCGCAGCGGCGTTCCCTGCCAGTACGGCGATGAAGCGGGCAAAACCCAGCCCGGCAGCCTGTTTTTCATCATCCGCAATGTGGACAAGGCCAAGCTGGAAAAGATCTGCGAGGAAAAAGGCCCCGCGGCTCTGTATTTCCAGGCCGACGTGGAGCGCGAGATCGAGGAAGGCCGCTACAGCGTGCCCCGCAATAAGGTGGCGCTGTATGAAAATCCCGACGGCACCTTCCGCGTGAATATGTCCCGCGTGGAGCTGAAAGACGGCTGCGATCCCTTTGAGCTGTCCGCCGCCACGGCAAAGGGCCGCGCGCAGGTGGAGGAGATCATGGATCTTCTGCGCCGTTTGGTGCCGGGCTGTGAGAAGATCGAACTGGTCAGCACCGCCACCTTGCTGGGTCTGCGCGAGACGCGCCGCATTCAGGGGGATTTCGTGCTGACAGGCGAGGATATCCTGGGTAAGACCAAGTTTGACGACGTGATTTTCCTTGCGGGCAGCTCCATGGATATGCACGGCGGCCGCGCAGTGAATTATACCCCCGCGCAAGGCGAGGCCTACTCCGTGCCCTACCGCATCCTGCTGCCGAAAAAGGTCTGTAACCTGCTGGTGGCAGGCCGCTCCGCCTCGCTCGACCGCAGAGCGCTGGCTGCCATCCGCGTGATGCCCCCCGTGTTTGCCATGGGTCAGGCCGCCGGTACCGCCGCCGCCATCTGTATTGAAGACGGCGTCGCTCCCAAAGACGTGTGCATCGCAAAGCTCCACGAAAAACTGCTCAGCGATAACGTTGTTCTTGCGTAACAGAAAAAGATTCGCCGGAGATGCGGTTTTTGCCGTTTCTCCGGCTCTTTTTATACCATATATAGTGGAAAACATCTTGTATAAAACTGCAGAAATATGTTACAATATTACGAATGTGTAACTTTCACGGAAAGAAGGTTTTCGAATATGAAACATCTGCTTTGGAAACTGCTGCTTCTCACAGCCGTTCTGTGCCTGTTTATGGTGCTGAGCGCGCAGGCTGCGCTTGGTGCAGAATTGGTGATTACCGTGGACAAAGCGGACGATCTGTATGCAGTCGTTGAGCAGATCAACGCCGAGGGTGCAGCGGCTTATGCTGCTGACAAGGATTCCCGCATGGAGCGCGTGAATCTTGTGATCAGTAAAGATATTACACTGACAAAGCGGATTCAATTTGATAAGGGCACAAATGTGCACATTTACAGCACGCCCGGAAAGCAGTTTACAATTAAAGGGTTTACGCTTACAGGAATGTCTGCGCTTTTAGGCGACGCCATGTTTGACCTTGTGAATACCGCGTATTTAAAAATATCCAATATCATTATTGACGGTGATGGAAAAAATGCTTCATTTCTGAAGATGTCCGGCGCAGAGGTGGTGCTGGGGGAAAACCTGATCGTTCAGAATTTTGATATTAAAGACATTCGCATACCGTTTTATTCGCTTATTCACGCAGAAAAAACGGGTCTGTATAACATTACGCCTAAAATTACAATAAAGGACAGCAAGTTCCTCAATAACAAATCTCCCAACGGCGGTGTTTTAAGAGCCATTCTGTCGGAAGTGACGATTGAGAATTCGCTTTTCGAAGGAAATACAGCGGTGCAGTATCCGTCCGGTGTTAAAATGGTGGGCGAAGGCGGCGGCGCGCTGCATCTGAAGGAAAGCACTGCCACGATCAAGGATACTCAGTTTATCGGCAACAAGTCCGAAATCAGCGGTGGTGCGGTGCAGGCGTATACGGATACGACCGTTGTTTTTGACAACTGTATCTTCAGTGAAAACGAAGCCGTTACCCACGGCGGCGCCATCTGCGTAAGCGACAGCTTTGACAATGATAACCCGCGGGCTTCCAAGATCACGCTGAATAACTGCACCCTTACCGGCAACAAGTCCAAGGGCAACGATGAGGGCGACAATTTCTCTTCTTCTCCCGAATCTGCCGGCGGCGGCGCCATCTTCCTGCATGAATACTGCGAAGCTTATCTAAATGAAGGCACGGTGCTTTCTAAAAACGAATCTGCCGATGAAGGCGGCGCGATCTTTGTATCCTTCGGCGGAAAGCTGTTCATGAACGGTGCGGAGATCAGAGAGAACAAGGCGGCCACCGATGGCGGCGGCGTGTATCTGGACGGCACGGATGCTTACAGCGGCTATCCTCACAATGACAGCCAAACGCACGATACGCCCGTGTTTGACGATGGCTTTGCTGCCGGCGGCCAGTTCTTTATGACCGACGGTCTGATTTATCAGAACGTTGCCGGCGGCAACGGCGGCGGTGTGTACATCGGCGGCGAAAACGAAGTGGAAGTGGACGGCGAAGTCCTCCGCTTCGTGGGCGGCGAAATGCAGATGTCCGGCGGCGTGATCACCGAAAACCATGCCATGGACATGGGCGGCGGTATTTTCGTGGGTTCCTCGGGCAACGAGGACATCGGCGGCATCTTCGAAATGACGGGCGGCACGGTGCATGAGAACATTGCCGGTCAGGACGGCAATACCTCCACCGGCTTGGACGATGCCGGCGCGGAGATCTTCTCGGTGGGCTACACCTCCTACATCAGCGTGGTGAACGCCGACCGCATTACCGCCTACATCCGCGACAGAAGGAATGCGTTCGTTCCCGAAAGCCATCGCAGCCTGTATTATGAAGACTGGTACGACGATTACAGCGACCAGGATCCCGAGTACGGCAAAGCTGCGACCAAGATCGGCACGGGCGTGAACACGGGCCGTTATACGAGCAGCATCGACCCCGACCGTATTGTGTATACTCCCCTGAACGATGACAATGCCTACAACGCGCTGATTCTGGGCTATAAACTGCCCAACGACGGCGAAATCGGCAACCCCCCCATCCCCGAAACGGGAGATCGCAGTGCGCTCTCCCTGTATGCGGCGCTGCTGCTGGTCAGCGCGGGTGCCTACGTCCTGATGCGCAAGCGCGGAAAATAAACCACTGGGAGAAATGCAACGATGAACAACAGAAAATCTATCATATTTGTGCTTGCATGCCTGCTCGGATTGCTCTTTGCGCTGAGTGCGCAGGCAGCTCCCATTGCGGGAACAACGGTGCAGGCGGGCACGGCGGCGGAATTGCTTGCCCTGGCGGAAAAGATCAATCCGGAGGGCGAAGCGGTTTACCTTGCCGACAGAGATTCCCGCATGGAGCTTGTGAATATCGAGATCACGGCGGACATTGAGCTGTCCGGATCCCTGCGCTTTAAGCGCGGCACCAACGTGCACATGTACAGCACGCCGGGCAAGCAGTATAAGCTGACGAGTACTGTGCCCTCAAGCATTGTGGGCTTTCCCATGCTGATGATTGACGGCGCCGCCAATTTCAAACTGACGAATATCATTGCGGACGGCAGAAACAACGGCAGTGACTTTTTGTATATGATGGGCGCAGAGGTCACGCTGGGACCCGATCTGATCATTGAAAACTTCGCCAGCACGTCACAGTTTATGTATACTGTGATTTATGCGATCAACTCCAATGCGAACCCCTCCGGCAAATTGGAAACCAGCCACTTCGTAGCCCCCAAGCTGACTCTGGACGGCGTTATTTACCGGGATAACAACCCTGCGATTCCGGGGAAGATGGCATTTTTCTTCACAAGTACGAATACCTTGTATGCGCCGGACGGAAAGCTGACGATCAAAAACAGTCAGTTCCTTGATAACAATGGCTATAACGGCGGCGTTTTCCGTGCCTACGGCGGCGAAATTGAAATTTCGGATTCGCTGTTTGAAAACAACGTTTCCAAGCAATATACCGCTATGCAGAACGGTCAGCAAATAACCACCGGCGACGGCGGCGGCGCTATGCACATCCAGAAAGCGAAAGCAACCATTACAAATACCCGTTTTGTCGGCAACAAGTCCGAGATCAGCGGCGGCGCCATTCAAGCGTTCGTTGATGCGGACGTGACGCTGAACGGCTGCACCTTTGAGGATAACGAGGCGGTCACCCACGGCGGCGCTATCTGCGTGTGCGACAGCTTCGATCAGACCAATACCTATCCTTCGAAAATTACGGTAAACAACTGCGTTTTCACCGGCAACAAGGCCAAGGGCAATGATGAAGGCGATAACTTCGCCTCTTCTCCCGAGGCAGCGGGCGGCGGCGCCATCTTCCTGCACGAGTACTGCGATGCCTACCTGAATGAAGGCACGGTGCTTTCCGGCAACGAATCCGCCGACGAAGGCGGCGCGGTGTACGTATCCTTCGGCGCGCAGCTGTTCATGGACGATGCGAAGATTGAAAAGAACAAGGCGGCTACCGATGGCGGCGGCGTGTATCTGGACGGTACCGACGCCTACCGCGGCTATTCTCATAAAAATGACGGCGTTGTGCCCGGCAATGACGATGCCTACGCCGCGGGCGGCAAGTTCTTCATGACCGACGGTCTGATTTATCAGAACGTTGCCGGCGGCAACGGCGGCGGCGTGTACATCGGCGGCGAAAACGAAGTGGAAGTGGACGGCGTCGTTCACCGCTTCGTGGGCGGCGAAATGCTGATGTCCGGCGGTGTTATTACCGAAAACCAGGCCATGGACATGGGCGGCGGTGTTTTTGTCGGCTCCTCGGGCAATGAGGACATCGGCGGCATCTTCGACATGGTGGGCGGCACGGTGCATGAGAACATCGCCGGTCAGGACGGCAATTCCTCCACCGGTCTTGACGATGCCGGCGCGGAGATCTTCTCCGTGGGCTACACTTCTTACATCAGCGTGGTGAACGCCGATCGGATCACCACCTACATCCGCGACAGGAGAAATACATTCGTACCCGAAAGCCACCGTTCGCTGTCCTATGACGACTGGTATGACGATTACAGCGACCAGGATCCCGAGTACGGCAAGGCGGCTGTCAAGATCGGCACGGGCGTGAACACGGGCCGCTACGAAAGCAGCATCGACCCCGACCGCATTGTGTATACTCCCTTGAACAATGACAACGCTTACAACGCGCTGATTCTGGGCAACAAGGAAGACTTCATAAAAGAGGATCCCGTCATCCCCGAAACGGGCGACCGCAGCCTGCTCTCCCTGTATGCGGCGCTGCTGCTGGTCAGTGCGGGTGCCTGCGTCCTGATGCGCAAACGCGAAGTAAAGTAAACAGCCCGGCAACTCCCTTCGGAAAATGAGGGGAGTTGCTTTTTTGTTGCGCAAATGTTCAAAGTATGTTATACTCACAATAGGTATGTCTGCATACCTTGATTGTCTTGACTAAAAATTGGGGGATGTTGCACTGTGGATCAGTACAAACTTCTCATAACCGGCGGTCGTCCGCTTCGCGGAGAAACAACGGTATACGGCGGCAAGAATACCTCCGTAGCCGTGATTCCTGCAGCGCTTCTTTGCGATGAACCCTGCGTGGTGGAAAACCTGCCCAATATTGAAGATGTTCGCGTAATGCACGAAATGCTTTTGCATCTGGGTGCGAAAGTGGAATACGAGCCTGAAAACCGCCGCATGACCATTGATCCGCGGCCGGTACAGAGCTGCAACGTGCCTTATAAGTTTACCCAGCGTATGCGCGCCAGCTATTATCTGTGGGGTGCGCTGCTGGGCCGTGCCGGCGCCTGCGAGGTGGGTTATCCCGGCGGCTGCGCCATTGGCAACCGCCCCTTTGAGCAGCATATCAAGGGCTTCCGTGCCCTGGGCGCCCAGGTGGAGGACTACGGCGGCATGATCTATGCCCGCGGCGCCATGCAGGGTGCGGACATCTTCTTTGACCGCATCACCGTAGGCGGCACCATCAATGTGATGCTGGCTGCAGCCAAGGCCAACGGCAATACCACCATTCATAACGCTGCCCGCGAGCCGCATATTGTAGACCTGGCCAACTTCCTCAACTCCATGGGCGGACGTGTGCGCGGCGCGGGTACGGATACCATTCGCATCCGCGGTGTGCAGTATATGCACGGCAGCCGCTATTCCGTGATCCCCGATCAGATTGAAACGGGCACGCTGATGATCGCTGCCGCCGCCACCCATGGCGACGTCACCATCCGCGGCTGCATTCCCACCCATATGGAGGCCCTGACGGCCAAACTGCTGGAGATGGGCGTGCAGGTGACCGATACCGACGATACCATCCGCGTGCGTTCCGAGCGTCCGCACCGCGCGGTGAACATCAAGACCCAGGAATACCCCGGCTTCCCCACCGACCTGCAGCAGCCCATGAGCGCCATGCTCACCTGTGCGCAGGGGGACAGCCTGATCATTGAAACCATCTACGAAAACCGCTTCAAGCATCTGATGGAAATGCAGCGCATGGGCGCGAAGGTGCGCATCGTGGAGCAGACCGCCATCATCGAGGGTGTAGGCTCCATTTTCGGCGCGCCCATCACGGCTACCGACCTGCGTGCCGGCGCTGCGCTGGTGGTTGCCGGCCTCATGGCCAAGGGTACCACCGAAATTTACGAGCCCGGATATATCGAGCGCGGGTATGAGAATATTGAAGAAAAGCTGCGCGGGCTGGGCGCGGATATTCGCCGCGAAAGCCTGTAATCGCAGAGCATTACGAGAGGAAAGGAGGCGCTTTGCATGAATGCCTTTGAAGTGCTGGGGCTGAATTTTAATGCCGATCAGGCGCAGGTACACGCTGCTTACCGCAATCATGTCAAGCGCTGCCATCCCGATCGATTCCATAATAAAGAGGAACAGGACGCTGCGCAGGAGCAGCTGATTCGCCTGAATCTGGCCTATGAAGAAGCGCTGCGCATCACCACGCAGCGGCAGGTGGGCTTCCATACCGTATCCTTGGCCGATTCCAAGCGCCTGGCGCAGAATCTGTACGATCAGAAGCGCTATGAAAACGCGCTGCGTCAGCTGGCGCGGGCGGACGTGAAGGACGCGGAGTGGTTCTACATTCAGGGGAACATCCTCATGGAGCTGAAGCAGTTTGCCACGGCCCATGACAGCTACCGCGAGGCGGTGCGCCGCGATCCCGATAATCTTACGTTCCGCCGCGGTGCGTTCAATGCGGCGGTGGCTGTGCGCGAGCATAACAAGCCCGTGCGCCGCGCCATGGATAAGATCGAGGGATTTTTCAAAAAACGCTGATAAAAACGGAGCTTTGCGGCTCCGTTTTATGTGTATACGGAGGAAATGATGAACAGAAGTGAAATTCCCGCTTATGCGCAGGAGCTGGTTGCCCTTGCGCTGGAAAACGGCGCGGTGGAGGCTGTGCCCTTCGTGCTTTCCGACATCGTTTTTGACGAGCGCACGCTGATCAAGTGCATGTTCGGCTGCTCGGACTGGGGGAAGGGGCTTACCTGCCCCAGCCGCGAGGGCTTTCCCGATCTGCCTGCGTGGAAGCGGATGCTGAGTAATTACAAGTGGGGCATCATCATTCACGCTCACAGCAAGGCGCCCTCCCAGCGTGCCAGCATGATGCTGGAGGGCCGCGCCTTCCGCGACGGCTATTACTTTGCCTTTTCCATGAGCGATTGCGGTCTGTGCAAGGAATGCGCCGGGTTGTCGGGCTGCAAGGAGTGCCGCCATCCCGAAAAGGCGCGCCCTGCCTTCCACAGCGTGGGTATTGACGTATTCAAGACCGTGCGGCAGCTGGGCATGGAGATCGAAACGCTGCCCGACCGCGATCATCAGCCCCAGAACTGGTACTCCTGCGTGTGGGTGGAGTGACGGAGGGGGACGAGGGAGGACGTTTCTTTCTTGAGTCAAGAAAGAAACAAAGAACCTGCGTTTATCCGATTGTTGGCTGCGTGATTGACGCGGCAGTATAAGAAAAAGGGATTGAACCCGAATGCGCGAGCAAGCTCGCCCCTCGGTTTCTCTCCCTTTTTCGTTTGCTTCGCAAACTCTGCGGAACAAGTTCCGCAGACTGCCGCTGTGGGCAGTGCCCGCTGACAATGCCGATGAAGTTGTGTGCAAGCATTGTCCGTCCCACGTGGACAAGTTTGGATGTGAGGATAATTCCCTCGCGGGCGATGTCGCACACCCGTGCGGCAGGCCGATGGCGCAGCCATCGTGTCCGTGAAACGGACAAGAAAAAGAGAGGGAATATCATCGGGGCGAGCTTGCTCGCAGCCGTGATAGTCGCTCTCTTTTTCGTATTGCCTGCCGTAACATTCACGCACACAAAAACGCAGGTTTTCGGGTGGGTTTGGGAGGAGCTTTTGACGCAAAAGCTGCCTCCCAATCGTCCCCCTTTTACCCCAATCGCTTCATGGCCTTTTCCCGCGCTTCGCGGCCGTAGTAATCTTCAAACACGCGGCTGCCCTCTTCGTGGACGGGGTCGCCCTTCAGCGCATCGCATACACGGATCACGGCTTCAAGCTGGGTTTTAGCCAGTTCGGCGTTGTCCTTTTCTTCGTAGTAATCGGCAAGGCGCAGCAGCATATCGCAAAGGGTTACGGCGGACAAATGCTTTTGTGCGGCGGCGGGGCGGAACATATCCTCACCCACCAGAAGCTCGGCCTGCACTTCCAGCTTGGAAAAGTAGATCTCAGGGATTCTTTCCAGCGTTTCGCGGCACAGGGGATACTCGCCCATCGCCTTGTAGTTTTCGGCGAGGATGCGCAGCGCGTCGTACTTGATCTCGTCATCCTTGGTGGCGGCGATCAGCGTCTGGCAGATCTCCACCGCCTCGCTGCGGCGCTCTTCGCCCTGCAGGGTGTAGAGCAGGTTGTTGAGGATGATCTCATTGCCCGGATACTGCCGCAGCGCCTCGCGCAGCGCTTTTTCGGCGCGAAGGGGGTCTTCATCGCGGTATTCCGCCACCTGTCCGCAAATCTCCTGAACCCGCTTTTCGGTTTCCATGCGGTTGAAATCAAACAGTTCGTCGGTGGAAACCTCAAAAAAGGAGGCGATGGCGGGGATCAGGCAAACGTCGGGCATGGTGACGCCGTTTTCCCACTTGCTGACCGACTGATAGCTCACGCCCAGATACTGGGCGAGGGTTTCTTGTGAAATGCCTTTCATTTTGCGCAGAGAGCGGATCTTTTCGCCCATTTTGATATACATGGTTTTTTCTCCTTTGGTTTTATTGGCTGCAGCAATTCTTATTATACACAGGAAAAAGGATTGCACAATAACGTTGTTCGCTTATATTTTTCGCCTTGCGGTTGAGAAATGCGTTTTTTTAATGGAATTCTAATGGGATTTTCTGTGGCATTTAATGGAAGCGCCCTATAATGAAATCAATTCCAAGGAAAGAAGGATGAAGTATGAAACGTTTGGTTGCTGTTTTTCTGCTGGCGATCATGATGATCCTGCCGCTGAAGGGCGCGGGAGCGCAGGAGTATGGAAAGGTGATCGCCCAATACGTGGGTGCGCATCAGGATACCACTGCGGGCGTATCCGTTGCGGTGTTTACAGGCGAGGAAACGCTGTACGAAGGGTACTTCGGCCATGGGGATATGGAAAACGGCGTGCCCATGTCGCCGGATACCGTGGTGGAATGGGGTTCTGTTACCAAGCTGCTGGTATGGGTGAGCGTGATGCAGCAAAAGGAAGCGGGCAAGATCGACCTGGACGCCGACGTCCGCGATTACCTTCCCGAAAATTTCCTGCGCGCGCTGAAGTATGACGAAAAAATCACCATGAAGCACCTGATGAGCCACAATGCAGGCTTTGAGGAAACGCTGATCGGCATGATGACGGCGCGGGAAAACGAGATACTGTCGCTGGAAGGCTATCTGCGAACCTTCCAGCCGCGGCAGATTTACCGTCCCGGCGAGGTCACGGCGTACTCTAACTGGGGCGTCACGCTGGCGGGGTACATCGTTGAGCGGGTCAGCGGACAGGATTTTGCCGCATATGTTCATGAACATATTTTTGACAAGCTGGGCATGACCCGCACCGCCATTTTGCCCGATCTGAGCGATAACGCCTATGTGCAGCAAAAGCGCGGCGAGCTGCAATGCTATACCGCCGACCGTACGCTGATCCCCGGCGCTTTCCAGTATATCGTGATGTATCCTGCAGGCATGTGCACCTCCACGCTTTCGGATTTCGCGGCCTTTGGCTCCGCGCTGATCCGCCGCGACGAAGCGCTGATGGGCAAGGAAACCTGGGAGGAAATGTTCACCCCCACTTCTTATTTCGGGGATAAAGACAATACGCCGCTGAACTGCCACGGCTTCTGGCATAAAGAGCGGGGCGTGAGCATGTACGGTCACGGCGGCAACACCACGGGCTGCTCCAGTATGCTTTTGATCGACCCCGAAAACGGCGTGGGCATGACGGTGATGACCAACCAGTCCGGCGAAACGGTGTATAATGAGGGGCTGTATGACGAAATTTTCGGCAAATATCCCGGTCAGCCCACCGATTTCAGGGGCTGGACGAACAGCGCGCGCACCATCAAAACGGGCCCGCTGAAGATATATAAGCTGTTCACGCTCATCCCCTTTACGGACGGGATTGTGGAAGAATACTTCACCGGCGTGCACGCGGAAATCGTAGAGGAAAACGGGCAGACAAGAATCGTTATGCCCTATGGCGACCAGATGGTGATTTCCTTTGCGTCGCTTCTGCCCGAGTTTGCGCTGCTGCTGCTTTGGGGGCTCAGCCATATCCTGTGGATCATTTGCCTGATCGCGCTTTTATTCCGCCGCAAGCTGCCGCGCAAAGTGAAAATGTGGAGATTGTCGGTCAGCGTATCCGCGCTGCTTCCTTCCGTGGGTGTCGCAGTGATTGCCTGTTCGCTGTTCGGTATGACGATGCTGCCTGTCTGGTGTTATCGGGCGATCAGCGCAGCCGGCCTTGTGATCGGCATGGTCATGGCGGGACAGCTGCTTTACGGAATAGGGCTGTACCGTCAGGCGAATACAAAAAAACAGCGTGTTTTCCACACGCTGCTGATGGGAAGCCTTGGAATCGCTCTGGTCAACATCGTTTACTGGCAGATGGGCGCGTTCTGGCTGATCTGATCATAAGAAATCCCTCTGCTTATGGCGGGAGGATTCTGAAAGATGAATTTATCCCACAATGAAACAATGAGCATCCGGCAGAAAATGTCGGATGCTCATTTGCTTATGGGGCCAACAAACGCAATGCACCGGAACGGTGCGTATCATTGCGCCCTCCTCAAATGGTAGGAGAATGAGTTTTTTGTCTGCTCGACAAATTGGAATTTGTATATCTGTATTACAGCTTCAATACTGCAACGACCTCGTCATCAACTATTTCGCCGGTCTCTGCAAAGCCAAAGGAAGCATACAGATTTTGGGCCACTTCATTTTCGGGTTCGTAAGTAATTACACAGTATTCTTCTTTCCCACATGGCCAGGTTTTGATGAAATCCAATGCAAGTTTTATGGCAGCTTTGCCGTATCCTTTGCCTTGGAAGTTTTCGTCAACCATCAAACGCCAAAACAGATAGTTGTGCTTCACCACATCGGGCGCATCTTCTTCACATACGCCATCCAGCGCAGCCATGTTATGACCAATCATTAAAAATCCAACAGGTTCTTCGTCATCGTATATACCAAAGGGAAAGGCAGAACAGCCAGTTCCGATAGTGGTATATGCCTCAATGATACTATCGCTATTGGATGCAACGAAACTCTCCTGGTCTTCCGCTACTTTTAGGTCA
>JAFYVB010000040.1 GCA_017549335.1 Clostridia bacterium
GCTTTCATGGGTGTAATTTCCTTTGAAAATATTGTGTACTATTGAATGATACCGCGGAAATGTGGAAAAGTCAACCAATGAAAAAGGACCGCCAAACGGCGGCCCTGAAAAGGCTGAATTAATATTCGGGCTCCAGCAGACCCAGATTGCCATCTTTGCGCAGATACAAAACATTGGTCTGATCGGTGTCGATATTGACAAAGACGAAGAAGGAATGACCGAGCAGCTCCATCTGCAAAATGGCGTCTTCCACATGCATGGGACGGGTGGTGTAGGTTTTGGTGCGGACCACCTTGCGCTCCTCCTGAGAGGGAGCTTCTTCGATGAACTCCGGCACTTCGACGGGGATATCCTCGCGCAGACGCTTTTCCAGCTTGGTGCGGTGGCGGAGGATCTGCTTTTCCAGCTTAGCCAGCGCCTTGTCGATACTCATAAAGAGATTGTCCTCGCTGGAGGCTTCCGCACGCAGCGTTACGCCGTCAATGGGAACGGTGATTTCCACGATGCGCTGATTGCGTTCCTTGCGCATACGCACGTACATCTGCGTATCGGGTTTCAGATACCGCTCCATCGTTGCGGTTTTCTTGAAAATGCGATCGGAGATCGCGGGGCTGACAACCATGTTCTTTGCGGTGATGTGAGTCTTCATAAGCAGGGGCTCCTCTCTTTGTATAATATGGGGGAATCTTTGCCCTTATATATATCTTTCGACGTTTCGGGTGTATTTCCTGCATCGATCAATCATTCTATGCGTAAAATACAATCAATATACAAAGCGAAAAATAATTACTTTTTATGGTTGACAAGCAGGTGAAAATGATATATAATACACCTTGCGTTTAACGCATGCGGTCGTGGCGGAATCGGCATACGCGCACGTTTGAGGGGCGTGTGGGGAAACCCGTACGAGTTCAAGTCTCGTCGACCGCACCAAACCGGTGATGAAAGTCACCGGTTTTTCTTTTAAAAAATATTTGCCATTTTCCGAAAATGACCGTATAATAGAGCCATACGAAGGCGTATTTTCAAACTGCATATAAAGGAGCTGAAAGCGATGAGGATTATCACCGTCAGCCGTGAATTTGGCAGCGGCGGCCGCGAACTGGGAAAACGTCTTGCGGACGAACTGGGCTTTGATTATTATGACAAAGAGATCATTTCCGCTGTGGCGAAGGGGAAGGGCCTGGATGAAAACTATGTGGAGAAGGCGCTGGATCATCATGCGTGGCGCACCATCCCCATGACCTACGGGCGCTCTTTCGGCCTGCAGCCCATGCAGTCCATGGGCACGGAGCTGCTGCTGGAGCAAAAGCGGGTGCTGGAGGGCATTGCAAGGCTGGGGAAGGATTGCGTCATCGTGGGCCGCAATGCCGATCTGATTCTTGAAAAAGAAAAGCCGTTCAATATTTTCGTGTGCGCTGACCGGGATGCGAAGGTGCGGCGCTGCATGGAACGGGCCGATGAAAAGGAAAAGCTCAGCGAAAAAGATATCCTGCAGCACATGAAACGCATCGACAAAAACCGCGCTTCTACCCGCGCCATCATATCGGACAGCGAATGGGGGAAGGGCGAAAGCTATCACCTTACCGTTAATACCACCGAATGGAATTTGAAACTGCTGGCGCCTGCTGTGGCGCAACTGGCGCTCAAATGGTTTGAACAGGCAAATAAAGCATAAGACAACAAGCCGCTTTCCTATATAAAGGGAAGCGGCTTGCTTTATCCCGCGTGAGGAAACTGAATTGTGATAGATTTGTAATCTTTGGGTGTAGTCTTTTGGCGAAATAAGTTGTATAATACACTGTGGCAAGTAGTTGCTTTTCCCAAAGAAACGAATTGAGGATCTATCTATGATTTATGATTTGCAGAAAGCCAGCATGTGGAAGCGCATTTCGGCTTTTCTGTTTGATGCCATTATATTGGGGATCGTGGCCGTACTGTGTGCATGGCTTTTGTCGGTGGTGACGGGCTTTGACGGTCACTATGCCACGCTGGAAGAAAGCTATGCCCGCTATGAGGCGGAATACGGCGTCAAGTTCGATCTGACGATGGCGGAGTACGAAAGTTTAGATGAAGCGGGGCTTGCCCGTCTGGATGAAGCCTATCAGGCGCTTTCCGAGGATCAGACGGCGGTCCGTTCCTATAACATGGTGACCCAGCTAACGCTTTTGATCACCACCATCGGCATCTTTATGGGCTTTTTGCTGATGGAGTTTGCCGTTCCGCTGCTCTTTAAAAACGGTCAGACGCTGGGCAAGAAGATCTTCGGTCTCGGCGTGATGCGCACCGAGGGCATCAAGATCAACGGCGTTTGTCTGTTCATCCGTTCAGTCTTGGGGAAATACACCGTTGAAACCATGGTGCCCGTGCTGCTGCTGATTATGATTTTTTCCGGCACTATCGGCATTGTCGGGCCCCTCGTTATCGGGCTGATTCTGCTGCTCAATCTCATTCTGATGATCGCAACGCGCACCAATTCTCCGATTCATGATCTTCTGGCCAATACCGTCACTGTGGATCTTGCCAGCCAGATGATTTTTGATACCAAGGAAGACCTGATCGCCTACAAGGAAAAGGCACATTTGGAGAAGGTCAAAAACACCGTCTACTAAGAACCAATTCTTAATTAAGAAAGGGATTTTTGTATGAAGATCGTTCTGAAAAACCTGACCAAAATCTTCCCCAGCCGCAACAAGAAGGCCGGCGAAGAGGTGATTGCCGTTAATAATTTCGACTTCACCATTCCTGATGGCAAGCTGATCGGCCTGCTGGGCCCCTCCGGCTGCGGTAAGTCCACCACGCTGTATATGATCAGCGGTCTGCAGAAGCCCACCAGCGGTCAGATCTTCTTCGGTGACGACGACGTGACCGAGCTCTCTACCGAAAACCGCGGTATCGGTCTGGTATTCCAGAACTATGCTCTTTATCCCCATCTGACGGTTAAGCAGAATATCCTTTTCCCGCTGCAGAACCTGCGCGGCGAGGATAAGATGACCAAGCAGCAGATGCTGGAGCGCGCCTACGAAGCGGCCAAGCTGGTACAGATCGAAGAACTGATGGATCGCAAGCCCAGCGAGCTTTCCGGCGGTCAGCAGCAGCGTGTTGCCATCGCCCGTGCGCTGGTCAAGATGCCCCGCGTACTGCTTCTGGACGAACCTCTTTCCAACCTGGACGCCCGTCTGCGCCTGCAGACCCGCGAGGAGATCCGCCGCATCCAGAAGGAAACGAAGATCACTACCGTATTCGTTACCCATGACCAGGAAGAGGCCATGTCCATCTCCGATATGATCGTGGTGATGAAGCTGGGCGTCGTGCAGCAGATCGGTAAGCCTCAGGAAGTGTACGACAGCCCCGAAAACCTCTTTGTTGCCAAGTTCCTCGGCACGCCTCCCATCAACGTGTTTGAGGGCGAGATCAAGAGCGGCAAGCTTTACATCGGCGAAGCGGCTGTGCTGGAGACTCCCGGTATTGACGATCAGCCCGTGCATGTGGGCATCCGTCCCGAAGGCTTCATTCTGGACGACAACGGCCCGCTCAAGTGCAAGCTGAACAACGTGGAAGTCATGGGCCGCGACGTGAGCATCGTATCTACCCACACCGCTTCCCAGAATCCGCAGGTGCGCTCCATTATCGATGCGGACAACAAGATCGATCCCGACACCGAAGAAGTGCGTTTTGCGCTTAAGCCTCACAAGACTTTTATCTTCAACAAGGATACCGAAGAGCGCATTTTCATTGAGGAGAAATAAAAATGGTAGATAGTAAACAGCAATGGAAGGCCTGGATTTACCTGGCCCCGGCTATCGTGCTGCTGCTTTTGTTTACCGTGTGGCCGATTATCAACACGGTTTCCATGGCTTTTCTGGAAGGCTATAGCGGCCTTACGAAGGTAGGCGGCGAAACCACGTTCCGGTTGGGCATCGGGAATTTCACCCGTGTGGTGGGACACCCCGATTTCCGTCAGGCGCTGCTGAACACCGTGCTTTTGTGCGTGCTCACGGTGCCGATTTCCACCGTTCTGGCGCTGCTCATCGCCGTGGCGCTCAATTCCATCAAGCCTCTGCAGAAGGCGCTGCAGACCATCTTCTTCCTGCCTTATGTGACCAACTCCATCGCCATCGGCATGGTGTTTGCCGCAATGTTCAACGTGATCGGCTCCATCGGCACCCGCCGTCCCATGATCGTAAGCTACGGCGTGGTCAACGATATCATTCGCTTCTTCGGCGGAAACTGGGTGAACTGGATCAACTCCGGTTCCGAATACTGGGCCAATATGTTCGTGATGGTGGTTTACATCGTCTGGAATGCGCTGCCCTTTAAGATCCTGGTGCTGCTGGGCGGTCTGCAGAGCATCAACAAGCAGTATTACGACGCTGCCAAGGTGGATTCCACTCCCCGCTGGAGAGTGCTTACCAAGATTACGGTGCCGCTGCTTTCGCCCATGCTGGCTTACGTGGTCATCACAGGCTTCATCGGCGGCTTCAAGGAGTATACCAGCATCGCGGGTATCTTCGGCGAGAACATGGGCCCTGCTCATGACGCCGGCCGTATGAACACCATGGTAGGTCTGATCTACGATTCTCTGGAAAAAGACAATCAGGGCGGCGCCAGTGCCGCAGCACTGATTCTCTTTGGCATCATTCTTGTTGTGACCCTGATTAACCTTTGGGTCAGCAAGAAGCGGACGCATTATTAAGGAGGGGAATGTATGTCTGAAAGCATCCGTACCATGCATACCCCGAACGTAAAGAAGAACAGCCTGCGCCAGAAGATTTTAAGGCCTGTAGGTCTGGGCGGGGTTTACCTGTTCCTGTTCATTATGGCGGCGATTGTGCTGTTCCCCTTCTACTGGATGGTAATTTCTTCTCTTAAGTCGCTGGCGGAATACCGTCTGAGTCCTCCCACCTTCTTCCCCAAAACGATCCTGCTGAGCAACTACGCTGAAGCCTTTACCACCGCCAGCCTGGGCCGCCTTTTCATGAATACCATGTACGTCGGCCTGGTTTCCACCCTGCTTTCTCTGGCGATCACCATCTTCACTGCGTTTGCCTTTGCACGGCTGGAGTTCAAGGGCAAGGAGCTGCTCTTTGCTGCGCTGCTGGCGACCATGATGATCCCCGGTGAGCTCTTTACCATCACCAACTACTCCACCGTAATTTCCTTTGGCTGGCTCAACTCCTATACGGTTTTGATCGTGCCTTTCCTGGTGAGCATCTTCTATATCTACCTGCTTCGCCAGAATTTCCTGCAGATCCCCAACGAGCTGTATCTGGCCGCCAAGGTGGACGGTACCAGCGACTTCAAGTATCTGTGGAAAGTCATGGTGCCCCTCAGCCTTCCCACGCTGATCTCCATTACCATTCTCAAAATGATGGGCGCATGGAACAGTTACATCTGGCCGCGTCTGGTTGCCAATGACGAGGCGCACCGCATGATCACCAACGGCCTGCGCAACGCCTTTACCGACACCACCGGCGATGTGAACTATCCCGTGCAGATGGCTGCCGTGGCGCTGGTCTCCGCTCCGCTGTTCCTTGTGTTTGTGTTCCTGCGCAAATACATCATGTCCGGCGTAAGCCGCAGCGGTATTAAGGGCTGATATCCCCGGTTATTCGGCTTTATGCCTGTAACATATTACCTACCAAGAGAAAGGAAGGAACCTCTCATGAAAAAGCTCGTTTCCCTGCTCCTGCTCCTGGCCATGCTGCTGAGTGTAGGCTCTGTGGTTGTGGCGGAAGAAGCTCCTGCCTATGACGGCAGCGAAGTGACCATCGTTTTCTATCACACCATGGACGCTCCCAAGCGTGCCCTGCTGGACTCCTACATCGCTGATTTCAATGCGCTCTATCCCAACATCCACATCGTCCACTCTCAGGTTGGCGGTTACGATGACGTGCGCGATCAGGTTGCTAAGGAAATCCCCGAAGGCATCCAGCCCAACATCGCTTACTGCTATCCCGACCATGTGGCTCTGTACAACCTGGCCAAGGCCGTGCAGACCCTGGACGCTTTCATTGACAGCGAAGCTGTGATCACCCTGGCCGACGGCACCACCGAAGTTTTCGGTCTCACCGCCGAACAGAAGGCTGATTTCATCGAAGGCTACTACAA
>JAFYVB010000041.1 GCA_017549335.1 Clostridia bacterium
ATAATTATTATTATGAGGGCAAACGGACAGCTGTGTTTTTGGGAGAAAAGGTTACAAAATATCATAGAACACTGACCACATATCTAAATACACTGCTTTCAAATGGTTTTATAATAAATCATATTGTGGAGCCGCAGCCGCCGGAAAACATGATGGATATTCCGGGGATGCAGGATGAAATGCGCCGTCCCATAATGCTGATTGTATCGACGAACAAAAAAGTGGATAGATAGAACTAAAACACCTATAAGGTATCTTGTAAGTTCGAGGGCGGTTCTGGCATCCAACTTCAGTCGGGGTAAAAGGGGTAAAAAGTTTACCCCAGGTGGAAATTTACCCTCGGGGGTATAACAAAAACACCCTAGATCGTGTTGAAGTATCAATTACGATCTAGGGTGCCACAAGCACACAGGAAACTGTGTGCTTTTTGTTTTCAGTCAAGCCGGGAAGCTTTTGAAAGAAAGCTCCGAAATTTTACAAAGTTTCAAATGGCGGCATGTTTGACCGTTGGAGCTTAAACGGTTATAATATCGATGATAGAATCACTTCCGTTGATAGGGATCGGGTTTTCGTCACGGATAAGAAGAGTTCGTGATCCCGAAATTGGGACAGGATGGCGGAGAATGCCGGTTCAGCAAAAGAATTCCGTATGGTAAGCAGGATTTTCCGCCGTTAAGCGTTATATATACAAATATACCGAATATCAGGAGGGTGCCCCATGAAACGTATACTTGCCTTGATCCTTGTCATGCTTCTCCTGCCCCTTTGCGCTTTGGCTAACAGCTGGGGCATCAAGGGCGATCTGCTGAACGCCGTGGCATCGGACAAAACATGGAATGACTACTACGCCATGGGAAGTCAGGTAGGCAATGTGGCTGCGATGAAGAGCCAATATCACAATGCGCTGATGCTGGTCTCCGGCAAAAAGGCTCCCTTGCAGGTTTATACCTGTGCCCTGTGGCAGCCCGGTGATAAACAGAGTGCTGCAAAGCTGGCAAAGTCCGGCAAAGGCTTCGTGCTGTCTTACGGTAAAAAGGAAAGCTACACCTTTGTCCCCCACGGGGATAATTTCATGCTCACTGTGGCGAAAATCAATGATTTCACCCTGACCTCCACCCGGGAGGACGGCCTCTATCTGGCCTCTGAGGGGAATGAATCCGCTGAACTGTACATTTACGGCGGCATTACCTTGAAGAATTTCAGCATCCGCCTGCTGCCCCGATCGGTGGAAGAGGTTCGCCGGTTCAACCTGATGCGCCGCGCCTTGGATTCCGGCAGCGATATTCTGGGCTGGTACGAGGACAGCCTCAACCCCGGTCAGCGCTACACCCCCGGTAAGAAAGGCACTGTGCCCGTTTACGGTGCCCCCGGCGAAAAAGCATGGCGGGCCAACAGCAGCAAGGCGGCGGTATCCACCAACGGTGAGATCTGGGTGCTGCGCGAGTGGGTCAACGAAAAAGGCGAGACCTGGCTGCATATCCGCTATGAGGTCAGTCAGCGTACCCATCGTTTTGGCTTTATCAAGGCCGGAAAACTGCCCGGCTACACTGTCACGGGCAGCGATGCTTATCAAACTGTTGCCATTCCCGTGCGCGCTGCTGTGAATACCACGCTGACGGATGATCCGCTGTGCTCGCAGTACACGCAGGCGAAGATCTCTGCCGGGACGGAGCTTACTTGCATCGGTATGTTCAACGATGAATATGCTTTGGTGCAATCGAAGATCGGCGGGAAATCCGCATGGCTTTTTGCGCCGCTGAAGGATCTTGAACCTGTTATGGGCGAGCCTCTGCCCAAAGCGATGGATCAGCTGGTGGGCAGCTGGGAATTCTGGGCCGGCGGCAGCATGAGCCTTGAGCATCTGCGTTTTTACTCCGACGGTACTTTTGATAATCCTGCCCGGCCTGCCGAAGGGGGCGTGTATACCGTCACGGCCTACGATCCCGCTCAGGGGAAATACTGGGACAATCCCGATTATGAGCTGACCATGTTTTATCATGACGGTGCCGTTACCATGTGCGGCCTGAGCTTCCATCAGACGGAGTACAGCAGCTACGATAAGGCAACGGACACGGTCGTTGCGGAAATGCGGGACGGCTTCTCTCTTACCAATATGGAAGGCAGCGGCGGTTATATCCGTACCGGCGACAAATAATCTTTCCGAAAGAATTGAAAATCAGCCCGTACCGTGATAGAATGATAGAAGAACTCGAATCAAATCAAGTTTTGATACAGTAAGGAGATAACACCATGAATCTTAACGAAATTCTGGCGAAATGCGATCACACCCTGCTGGGTCAGGCTTCCACCTGGGCGGATATCAAGGGCATTTGCGATGACGGCATGAAGTACGCCACCGCTTCCGTGTGCATCCCCGCTTCCTTTGTGAAGCAGGCTAAGGAATACGTGGGCGATAAGCTGGCGATCTGCACCGTGATCGGCTTCCCCAACGGCTATGCCACCACCGCCGCCAAGTGCTTTATGACCGGTGATGCTGTGGACAACGGCGCGGATGAGATCGACATGGTCATCAACATCGGCTGGGCCAAGGAAGGCAAGTGGGATGAGATCACTGCCGAGATCGCTGCCATCAAGAAGGCCTGCAAGGGCAAGCTGCTGAAGGTGATCATCGAAACCTGCCTGCTGACCGATGAGGAAAAGATCGCGCTGTGCAAGTGCGTTTCCGATTCCGGCGCTGACTACATCAAGACTTCCACCGGCTTCTCCACTGCCGGCGCTACCTTTGCCGACGTGGAACTGTTCGCCAAGCACGTGGCTCCCCATGTGAAGATCAAGGCGGCCGGCGGTATTTCCAGCATCGAAGACGCCGAGAAATTCATCGCTTTGGGCGCTTCTCGTTTGGGCACCTCCCGCATTGTGAAGATCGCCAAAGCCATGGAAGCGGGCAAGACCGCTGCAAATGACGGCAGCTATTGATTGGGATCCAAAGAAAAAGCACGCAGTAAATGCTGCGTGCTTTTTTTATTTCTGTTTTAGTATCCGATCATTACGCCGAAGAACAGCACCGCCACGGAAACGGCGAAGAGCAGAAGCTGGATTTTCCACGACCACTTGAGCCACTTCCCGTAAGATACATTGGCCATGGACAGGCCGATGAGCAGCACGGGGTTGGTAGGCAGGATCACGTCGGTGAAGCCGTCGGCCATGCAATAGGTGAGAATGACCAGCGTAGGCGAGATGCCAAGAGCCGCGGTGATGGGCAGTACGATGGGCATGACCAAAAAGATTTTGGCCGAGGCCGAGCCGATGAACAGCTGCAGAAAGAGGATCAGCCCATAAATCAGCAGAATGGTGACAAATTTGCCCTTGCCCGTCAGCAGCTGCAGAGCTGCGTGCATGACGGTATCGATGATATTACTTTCCACCATGATCAGCTTGATGGAGGAGGCTACGGCGATCATCGCCACCGCCGGCAGCATGGAAACTGCTCCTTGCAGGAAATACGCAAGAACGCGCTTAAAATTTCTGCACACGATTTGACCTGCGGTCAAGCCTGCGATCAGGAAGCTTGCCGCCAGCAGGGGGATGGCAAAGCCGGACAGTACGCGGATGCAGGCAATGGCTGCGAGCAATAGACCCTGAACAGCGAAAAATACAGCGTACACGCGAAAAATCTTTTGCTGATTGGGAATCTCGTCGGCTTGGTCGATGAGGTTTTCACGCTTTTTGCGGTCGTTTTCGTAGGTGAAGGAGGCTTGGGGATGGAGGGTGATCTTTTTGAGATACCGCATCAGGAAAGCGCACAGGATCACATAAACAATGACGAAAAACACGATCCTCAGCCATGCGCCGCTGGATGCGTGAATGCCCGCCAGCTGTGCCGCCGTGCCCACCGAGAAGGGATTGGTGATGGCGGTGGAAAAGCCAAAACACGCCGCCATCAGACAGGCGCCCAGCCCCACCATGGTATCCATGTTCATGGAGAGCATGAAGACGATGATCAGCGGCAGAAGCGTGACCAATTCTTCAAACATGCCGAACAGGCTGCCAAAGAGCATAAAGATCAGCACTGTGATGCACACCACAGGGCCGCCTTTGTCGCGCAAATGGCGCATGATGCTGACGATAAAGGTTTTGATGCCGCCGGTTTTATCCAAAAGATTGAAAGTGCCGCTCATGATCAGCAGGAAAAGGCTGATCATGATGATGGTCAGCGCATCCTCCGAGGCAAACACCCGCACAGGCGCGGTGAACACCTTCAGGAAGGAGATGCCTTCCACCTGCCCCTTTACATAGGTGCCGGGGAGAATATTGCCGCCAGCGTCCCGGACAAAAGCGCCCTGGGGAACGAAATAGGAAAGAGAACCGCAGAAAATCATCAGGCACAGCAAAATGATCGCCACCACCGCAAAAGAGCGGATATTGATGCCGGAATAAGCTGCATTCGACTGCTTTGCGGTTTTTTCTTCGGTAAGAATAAGAATCCCTCCTTATGCCGCAAGTTTGCCTGCTTCGTCATGAAGCAGCATGGAGGCCATATACCAATCCACTGCTGAACGCTTTTCCTCAGGAACGAAGAAAAGAATTTCGGGGCCGTCGTAGATTTCAAAATTCACCCCTGCGCCGAAGAGAAGGCGGTAGATGCGCTGCAGGGAGAACTGCAGGGTAACATTCTTTCCGTCCTTGGTGCCTGTGTAAGTCAGCCCTTCACGGTTTAAGGTGCATACGCCGCTTCCGCCGTGGCGGGTCAGGCTGTTTCCGTTGCCGGGCAAGCGCAATTCCACCTTGGAAGAAAGGGTATAATTGGGATCGGCGGCGATTTCCTCTGCAATCAGGGATTTTTGCCAGTCGTACCATTCGGTCAGGTTTTTGAAGCGGAAGCCCTCGGAGAAGGCGTAGCGGTCGTCCAGCGAGGTAAGATCGCCGCACTGCTCGCAGCTGATCTTTTTCTTTTTGGTGACGATGGTATGCTTTTTGCCGCAGACGGGGCAGGTCATCAGGATGTTTTCAAGCCCCTTGGCCAGGAATTTTGATTTGTAGCGGACGTTGGGACGGTTCTTGAGCCAGTCAAAATCGTTATAGAAAAGCCGGTCGTCAATATGCTGGCGAAGTTCGCTTAGGGTCAGGGTTTTGATTTCTTCCGCGGTATGGAGAAGATCCATTTCCATCTCCACCACTGCGCCCCTGCGCAGGCCGCTTCCCCATTTGGGATCAGCCAGATAGGAGCCGTTGATCTTGATGGTGTAGACGTTTACCCCTGCCTTATGAATAAAGGAATAGGTATTTTCCTGAATGTCCTCGAATCTGCCGGTGGTGGCCAGACGGGCTTCGGGCATCATAACAAGATGTCCGTTCTTTTTCAGCACGGTAAAACAATTTCTGGCGTTTTCCATATCGGCGGCAAACATACTCTTGGGGAATGCGCCCAGATTACGCAAAAGCCAGTTCAGCGTTTTATGATAGAAATACAGCCGTGCACCGATCAGATTGGGTTTGTATTTGCGAAGAAGGGCAGCCGCAAAGATGAAATCGATGGCGGAACCGTGATTGCAAAGGATGATGGAGGGGGGATCGATCTTGCCTGCTTTGTCGACAACCTTCAGCTTGACGCCGCCAAAGAAAAGATAAACCCGCAGCAGAGAATATACGATTGTCATCAGGAAACCGTTGGCGTTCTTCACTCTGGTCAGGGGCGCTTTTTTATGCGCATCGGCATAGTTGTTGAGCTTGGAGAACAGCGTATCTTTTTTCAGGAACAGAATGATCAAAAGCAGGATAAGAACGCTGAAAACGCAGACGGTCACGATCCAGTCCGAAGCGATGGTCATATAGCCCAGCCCTACGCCGATGCAGACCGAGGGCAGCGCGCCCAGCAGCATCACCGGCAGATAACGGCGATAGCGTATGCCCATGCTGGCAGCCAGAAAGCAGATCATGCCGTAGGGGATGGCAGGCAGCAGATAAAGGATAAAAAGGATCAGGATGCCTTTGCTGGAACGGGCGATTTTTTCAAGGTCCAGCTTGAGATTTTTTACAAAGAAGGTGCGCATCCGGTCTCCGAAAAAGCTTTGCAGCACATAGATCAGCGTGCTTCCCCAGAATACGCCGGTCATGCATAAAAGAAGACCGACGGGAAAACCGAAGGTAAAGCCCGACAGCACCTGCACAGGTTCTGCCGGCAGAAAGGCACACACCACCTGCAGAGTCGAAAGCACGGTGATCGCAAGATACCCCCGCCAGCCGAGTCCCATCAGCTGATCCATCAGTTCTTCGGTGGACAGATCCTTTGCAAACAGGCTTTTGATAAGCGCCAGATTGCCGCCCGAAAGCGCAAGCGCCGTCAGCAGCGCCAATAAAACGATCAAAATGATCGCAATCAGCAGTTTTTCTTTTATCTGCTTTCGTGCTGTCATGATTGGATGCCCCTCTCCGTGTTCCTATCTTAGATAGCATAACATATTCCGGCGGGAAACTCAACCAATAACAACATTTTGACAAAATTTGTGGCGGAAAAATGCCCGGAAAGGAATAAAAAACAGCCTGCCCGAAAGATCGGACAGGCTGTCGGAATGCGTATCAGTATGCGGGAGTGAAGATGAAATCGGTTCCGTAGAAGTCCATTTTCAGCGTATTTCCTTCCGGCTTGAAGACGTAGGTCATGTAAACGACGCCCATCACGCTGTATTCCACCGCGTAGGAGCCGTCGGCTTCCTGCTTCCATGTAAGATAATCGGAAGGGATCTCCGAACCGCCGTAGATCAGATCTGCCTTTCCGTCGCTGCGCAGGCATACCTTGTACTCGCCGTAGGCGGAAGGATCAATGGATACACCGTAATTGACGGCGGAGGTCAGAACAAAGGGAGTATCGATGAAGGAAAACTCCTGGGTTTCGCCCTCGTCCATGCTCTGACCCAGCAGCGCCAGCAGGGCCAGCAGCGCCTGATCTTCCTCGGAGAGGCCTTCGGTATTGCCAAAGTCGAAGAAGTCGCCGAAGTCATCGCCCAGGCCACCGCTGTAATCATCAAAATCATCGCCCAGGCCGCCGCTGTAATCATAAAAATCATCATCAAAGCCGCCGCTGAAGCTGTCAGTATCATCGATTTCCGTATCGGGCGCGGTGGTTTGAACGGGCTTGGGAGTGGCTTTGGGCTTTTCGACATAGCCGCGTTCGAACTTAATGACTTCTCCGTCCGGGTATTCCAGAAGACCCGACCAGTCTTCCTGCGTGTAAAGCTTCATGCCGTCAAATTCAGCAACGCCGTTCACAACCGACCAGGTGGTGGTGTAGAATTCGCTGCCTTGAATCATGGTGGCTTCGCCGCCCAGCAGCAGAAGCTGGATATCGGGATCGACAGAGCAGACCCAGCCGCCGATATAGTCATCCTCGGTGGCGGGAATGTAGGGAATGGCTGCGGGCGCAGGGGCAGGAACGCCGGAGGGTTCCTCCGTGGGAGCGGGCTGGGGAGCAGGCTCGGGCGTGGGAGTAGCTACGGGCTCCACTGCAGTGCAGCTGGGGAAATTGGCCGCCATGTATGCGGCAAAGCCATCGTAGACTTCCTTGGGGCAGCCTTCGGAGAAGGAGATGGTCGCAGCCTGCGTTATCTTTTCGAAGGCGGTGGGATCGATCTGGGGCATCGAACGGCCCTTATATTGGATAGAGGTGATCTTGGCGGCGCTGAAAGCTCCCTTGCCGATGGTTTCCAGATCACCGCCGAAGATCAGCGTTTTGGTTTGGGAAGAAGCGAAGGCCTTTTCGCCGATCACGCGCAGGGATTCGGGCAATTCAAGATGGCGGATATTATGGTTGGAGAAGGAGCTTTTGCCAATACTCTCCAGACCTTCGCTCCACCTGACGTAAACAAGGTTGCTCAGGGAACCGAAGCCGTAGTCTTCAACGGTGCGCAGGGTAGCGGGCAGCTCGATATAGCTCAGGCCGTTGGCCTGCTGGAAAGCACCGCTTCCCACCGTTTCCACGCCCTCGGGGATGGTCACATAATACAGGTGATAGTTCTTCTGGAAAACATTTTTGCCGATGGCACGAACCGGTGTGCCGCCGATGACAGCGGGGATGTGAAGGCGATAGGCGGCGCCTTTGTAAGCGGTGATGGTGCCGGTGGAGGCGTCAAATTCAAAATCGCTTTCGGGGGCGGTCCAATCGATCACAACGGCGTTTTTGCCGCTGGGCTGAATGCGTCCCAGCACTTCGGGGTCATCGGCGAAGGCAGCCTTGTACGCATCCAGCTGATCATCCGGCACGTAGATCACGCAAGCGGGATGGAGATCATGGAGCGTTGCGAAGTTGTCGTCGGGCAGGAAAACGGGGCATACGCCCTCAAAGGTAATGGATTGCAGGGCTTTATTTTTGAGAATGGCTCCCTGAATCAGCGATACGGCAGGCGGGATGATCAGGCTTTCGATCTTATCCATGTCGCTGAGGGCACCGGAACGGATGATCATCAGTTCACGGGGGAGGGTAAGCTCCGTCAGCCCGTCCATGCCGCTGAACAGGTTGCGGTCCAGGTAGCGCACGGCATCGGGAACGGTCACGCCCGTTACCTTGTCACCGGAGGCAAAGCACATATAGTCCAGCCGAACGGTGGCAACGCCGTCCACTTCGGCAGGCACGGTGATGTGGCCTTCTACCTTGGTACGGTTGCGCAGGCTGACGGCGCCGTAAGCGGCGGTCATCTTCCAATCGGGGGCCTCGGCAGCCATGGCAGGGATGCAGCCAAGCAGCATTACAGCCGCAAGCAGCAGACTCAGGAACTTTTTCATGATATCACCCTTTCATTATATTATAAATGGATTACCAATCGCGCATGTCTTCGGGCAGCAGCTGCATAAAATGCGCATCGATCTGCTGCGATGCTTCGTAATAGTTCGGGGGAAATACCCCGTAGCCGCTTGCGGAAATCTCTTTTCCGCCGGTCAAGGTCATCTGGAAAAGAAAATGCGTTCCGTCAAGCAACCCCTTGGCGCTGCCGCTGAAACCGTCCCAGCCGGCAAGGTCATATTGTCTGACAAGGCCGGTGAGTGTGTCAACCCATGCCGGATCTACCGGCACAGGATACAGCTCCTCTTCGTTGGCCATATAAAAGTATGCTGCAGGAGCGCCGTTTTCATTGCGGTATTCGTAGCCCTGCACACGCTTGAAATATGAATTGCTTTCACTGAAATAAAGCAGAGACAATTGTGTATCTGCTTCGGGGGAGGGACTGAAAGCCGGAAGCGCAGGAAAATAACGGCAGGAGCACAGGGTGATCGTTCCTGCCAAAAGAAGAAGGAGCCTGAATAAACGCTTACTCATTGCTTTATCCGTCAAATCACAAAAAAATATGGTTCTTTCCGATATATGCAATTTTATTCTATCACAATTGGAAGATATCTGGCAATATAGGAAATCAAATTTTAGTCAAAGAATGTTTTACAGCACATAAAGAAGAATGCACAGGGCCTGCAGTACGCTGCCCAGCAGACAGAAAATATGAAATACCGAGTGCATATAGCGTTTCTTTTTGCCAAGACCGTAGGCGACGGCGCCCAGCGTATACACAATGCCGCCCAGCACCAGCAGCCACAGCCCTGCCGCGGGAACGACTTCGATTACAGGCTTGATGCCTGCGATCACGCACCAGCCCATGCCAATGTAGCAGATCATGGAAAAAACAGCGTACTTTTTCAGATCAATGGCGGTAAAGGTAATGGCAAGGGCGGCGATGCCCCACACAACCCCCAGCAGCGACCATGCCCAGACAGGATGCACGGGACGCAGGGCGCAGAGCATTACGGGGGTATAGGTACCGGCGATGAACAGGTAGATCGAGCAATGGTCAAGCACCTGCAGAACTTTCTTTGCCGTGCCCGGGCGCAAGCCGTGGTACACGCTGGAAATGGTATACAACTGGATAAAGGACAGTCCGTAGATCGCGCTTGCGACGATCCCCCATGCGCTGCGTTGGAGGATGGATAAAAGCAAACAGACAAATAAAACGATCACGCCCATGCCGCCGCCGACGATATGGGAAATCATGTTGACAAGCTCTTCGCCTCGGGTGTAATCAGGCAGATGGCGGTCACGCAGTTTGGTTCGGGTCATAAAAGCCTCCGTAAGGATTATGCATATAGTATATTTGTTTGGGACAGACAATATGCAAAGATATAAAGTTATAAATAAACTTTAAATCGGTTTTTAAAAAACCTGTAGATATTGTAGCGGATGCATCCCCCTTTGTCAAGGGGAGGCGTTTTCTTGAAAAAGGCCTCCAAATATGATATAATTCGGGAAAAATGAGTAAATCAACCAATGGTTGGGCGAATAATCAACGAATGGTTGTGCAAAAACGACCCAGTTCAACCGTTGATCGCTTCATCCGGGGAATTTTTAATGATAAAGTGTAACCGTGAAGCAAAGGAAAATCTTTGCTGCGAAAGGAGAAATTGCTATGAATGAAACGATGGGAAGAAGAATTGCGGCGTATCGCCGTGAAAAAATGATGAAACAGGAAGAACTGGCCGAAAAGCTGGGCATCAGTGCGCAGGCGGTGAGCAAATGGGAAAACGATCAGACCTGCCCGGATATCACCCTGCTGCCCGCGCTGGCGAAGATTTTTGACGTGACGGTGGATGAACTGCTTTCGGGCAAACAGGCGGTGGAAACCAACGTCCGCATTCTGCCTGAAGCCGAACGCAAGGCGATCAAGGATATGATGCTGCGCATTACCGTGGATGCCGCAGACGGCGATAACGTGCGCATCAGCATTCCCATGGCGCTGGTGCAGGTGTGCGTGGAAACGGGCATGTCCATGCCGCAGGTCAACGGCAATGCGGCGCTGCAGGGCATTGATCTTGCACAGATTCTGGCGATGGTCAACAAGGGCGCCATCGGCAACCTGATGGAGATCGAAGTGGATGACGGCACGACTGTGCATATCTTTGTGGAGTAAGAAATGCAGATCATTATAAATGAAGGAAATGATGTTCCAAAGATCATCCGCATCCCCACCGGGCTTTTGACGAACCGGATCTCCGCCTTTATTGCCGCGCATACCGCCATGAAAGAAAGCGGGATAACGGCAAGGCAGCTGTGCACCCTGATGAAGGCTGTGAAGGAATACAGAAAAGACCATCCCGAATGGGCGCTGGTAGAGGTGGGTTCAGAGGACAGCCCCTCTGTCAGGATCATCATATAAAGATTAAAACGATCCTTCGCCATGTATACCGGGCGGAGGATTGTTTTTATATGCTTTAAAGGAAGAACCCTTGTTCAGATCGGCGCAATGTGATATGATGCTTTTGATAAGATGCGCGGAGGTTTTCTTATATGCTTAAAAAACTGCTGATCATTCTTTTGCTTTTCTGTATGATTCCCGCCGCCATGGCCGAAACCATCACCATGACGTTCGTGGGCGACTGCACGATGGGGAACGATTACAGATGGTTTAACGACGAGCGTGCCTTTGTGAATGTGATCGAGCGGGAGGGAATGGATTATCCTTTCCGGCTGGTTCGCGACGTGTTTATGGAAGACGATATGACCGTCGTCAATTTCGAAGGCGTGCTGGCGGATAAGAACACCGACAGACTGTCGGGGACCAAGTATAATTTCCGCGGCCCTACCAGCTATGTGCAGATCCTCAAGAATGCCAGCATTGAAGTGGCCACGCTGGGCAACAATCATTGCACGGACTTTGGCAACAAGGGGTTCAGAAATACCCAGAAGATCCTCAGCGAGAACGGCATCGGTGCTCCCCGTGCAGAGGATTACTATATTTTTGAGAAAAACGGCATCCGCATTGGCATTATCAGTTACATTTCCAATGTGTACGAGCGCAATCTGAAAAAGCTCCCCGATTACGTTTCCATGCTGAAAAAGGAAAAGGGCTGCGCCGCTGTGGTGCTGTGTATCCATGCCGGCAAGGAGTATAGCTTCAAGCATGATTCCACGCAGCAAAAGTATGCCCGAAAGGCTATCGACGCCGGTGTTGATCTGGTGATCGG
Source organism: Clostridia bacterium (assembly GCA_017549335.1). GTDB lineage: Bacteria > Bacillota > Clostridia > Christensenellales > Aristaeellaceae > SFMI01. The sequence goes on from JAFYVB010000041.1 coordinate 11,959, forward strand.
ACACCATCCTCATGTTTTGCAGGGGCTTTCGGTGTATAAAAACAGAAACGTTGTATACAGCCTTGGCAATTTCAGCTTCGGCGGCAATCGCCGCATCACGAAAGAGAATTATCATTCCATGGCGATACAGGTGGTCATGACCTTCGAAGACGGGAAATACGTCGGTCAGCAGCTGACCATTCTTCCCGCCATCAATACCGGCACGCTGGACAGCAACAATTACCAGCCCTACTGGGCGACGGGCAAGCTGGCGCAGGAAGTAATGGATATTCTGCAAAAGGACACCGATTACAAGCTTTCCCCGTATGTGGAAGGGGAAGGCGCTGTGCAGGCTTACATTCCTGCAAAATAAAAAATAATCCCTCGGGAGATAAACGTCTTCCGGGGGATTTTTGCAGCAGGAAAAAAAGAAAAACCGGAAGCCGTTTGACTTCCGGTTTGGTGGAGCATAGGAGATTCGAACTCCTGACCCCAACACTGCCAGTGTTGTGCGCTACCAGCTGCGCTAATGCCCCTCAACAAGTATTATAATATCACATCTCAAAGTGTTTGTAAAGGGGTAAAATGAAAAAATTTCAGATTTTTTTGAAAAAATTCAGAAATGATTGTTTTGTATAAATTCTGTGCGCTTGGGGCTTGTCAGAAGAGCCGAAAACAAGTAAAATAAGAGAAGCAACCTGTATTTGAAACGGAGGATATACCAATGGCAGTTTACAAAATGATTATTGATGAAGCAAAAGAGAGAATGGGCAAGTCCCGCGACGCCTATAAGCGTGAAATGGTGAGCCTGCGTGCCGGCCGCGCCAATCCCCAGATCCTGGATCGCGTGATGGTGGACTATTACGGCACTGCGACCCCCCTGAACCAGATGGGCAATATCTCTGCGCCCGAACCCCGTATGCTGCTGATCTCCCTGTGGGATACCAAGGCCATCTCCCTGGTGGAAAAGGCCATTCTCAAGAGCGATCTGGGTCTGAATCCCTCCAATGACGGCCGCGTGATCCGTCTGCTTGTGCCCGAACTGAACGAAGAGCGCCGCAAGGAGCTGACCAAGGTCGTTCGCAAGAGCGCCGAGGAAGCCAAGGTTGCCTGCCGCAACATCCGCCGCGACGCCATGGAACAGATCAAGAAGGGCAAGAAAGACGGCGAACTGACTGAGGACGATCAGCGTAAGGCCGAGGATGAGCTGCAGAAGGTAACGGACGCCGCCATCAAGGAAGTGGATAAGATTTCTTCCGAAAAGGAAAAGGAGATCATGTCCGTTTGATTCCCGGTCATCAGTATGATATCAGCGACGCGTGTCTGGGGCTTCCCCTCGGACAGGCGCTTTCGCTGTGCAGGGAAAAGGGGATCGTTCCCCGTGTTCTGTATACCGGCGAACGCTGCGCGGCGGATGATTTGACGGCGCGCGTTGTAGCCGTGCGCGGCGATACGCTGGTCGCAGCGCTTTTTCGCGACGGCGATCCCAAGGAGCCGGAGGATGTGCAGCTATGACAGACGTTAGAAAATTGCCGCGCCATGTGGCTATCATTATGGATGGCAACGGCCGCTGGGCAAAGGCCCATGCGCTGAAAGTGGCCATGGGGCATCGCAAGGGCGTGGAAGCGCTGCGCGGCATCATCCGCGAAAGCAGCGATATCGGCATTGAAGCGCTGACGCTGTATGCCTTCTCCACCGAAAACTGGCGCAGAAGCGAAGCGGAGGTCTCGGCGCTGATGGCGCTGCTGCTGGAGTATTTTTCCAGCGAGATCGACGAGCTTGACGAGAAAAATGTGCGCATCCGTATCCTGGGGGACAAGCAGGGCCTTCCCGCACCCCAGCGCGAAGCCATCGAAAAAGCCGAAGAACGCACAAAAGAGAACGGAGGGCTCAAGCTCAATATCGCCATCAATTACGGCGCCCGAGCGGAGATCCTCTCCGCCGTCCGTACCCTGGCACAAAAAGCGAAAGAAGGAGAAATTCTGCCCGAGGATATTACCGAAGCGGATTTTTCCGCCGCATTATATACCCGTGATCTGCCGGACGTGGATCTTTTGATCCGCACCAGCGGTGAAATGCGCCTGAGCAATTTCCTCTTGTATCAGTGCGCTTATGCGGAAATGGTTTTCCCCAAAGTGCTTTGGCCTGACTTTACCGTGGCGGATTATCACGCTGCGCTGGATTCCTTCGGCGCGCGCGACAGGCGCTTTGGAGGACGTAAGGAGTGAAAAACACATGAAGACACGCACCATTACAGGCGTCGTGCTTGCCGCTGCGCTGATTGCTGCGATTGCCATTGGCGGATGGTTCTTTTCGGTGGTGTGCATTATCGCCATCGGTGTTGCGCTGCATGAAATGATCCACATCCTCAAAGAGAATGGGCATCAGGTGGTGCGCTGGCCGGTATGGCTGGCCACCGTACTGGCGATTCCCTGCTTTTTGATCTACGAAAATGAGCTGCTCGTACCCATTGTGGCAATCACCACCATGGTGATCGTGGGCTATGTGCTTTTCCACGGCGAACCGAAGATTGAGGATATTCTCTATTCGCTGCTTCCTTTCTATGCCGTATCGCTGCCCGGCATGTGCCTGCTGGCGCAGATCAACGCCCCTGCCCGCTATCTGCAGGTAATGCTGCTGTTCACCACCTTTGCCGTTCCGCTGGCAGGGGATACGCTGGCGTATTTCATTGGCTGTGCTTTCGGCAAGCATAAGCTTATTCCTGCCGTCAGCCCCAAGAAGACGGTGGAGGGTGCGGCGGCAGGTCTTTTCGGCAGCATGCTGGGTGCTGTTGCGGTATATGCCATCACAGCTGCCTGTGTGGAAGCCGCGCTCCCGCCGGTGTGGCATTATGTGCTGCTGGGTCTTTTCGGCGGCATCGCCGGTCAGATGGGCGATCTGTTTGCTTCTCTGGTCAAGCGTCACTGCGGAGTAAAAGATTACGGTAATATTTTCCCCGGTCACGGCGGCATGATGGACCGTATCGACAGCGTATTGTTTATGGCGGTGCTGGTGTACATTTATCAGTCGATCATGTGGTGATTTTGAAAGGAAATCCTATGCGTACCATCAATATTTTGGGAAGTACGGGCTCCATCGGTACCCAGGCTCTTCAGATCGCTTCGCTTCACCCGGAGCGATTCCGTGTCAATGCCATTACAGCGCACCGCAATGCGGATGCGCTTTTTGCGCAAGTAAGGGAGTTTCGTCCCGTGATGGCGGGTTTGACCGGCATGGAATCCCATGAGGTTCAGATCCCCGAAGACCTGCGTTTTTGCGATTGGCGTTTCGGTCGGGAAGCCCTTTTGTGCGCCGCGGCGGATGTACCCTGCGATGACGTATTGGTGTCCGTTGTGGGCATGGTGGGTCTGCCTGCCGTGATGGCTGCCAGAAAAGCGGGCCGCCGCGTTCTGCTGGCAAACAAGGAAGCGCTGATCGCCGGCGGCAAGCTGGTGATGGCGGCCTGTCCCGACGGGGAAGACGGCCCCACGCTGATCCCTGTGGATTCGGAGCACAGCGCCATTTATCAGTGCCTCAAAGCGTCGCAGGGAAACTCCTATGAAAAGATCCTGCTTACGGCTTCGGGCGGTGCGTTCCGAAATTATACCCTGGAGCAGCTGGAAAATGCTACGCTGGAACAGGCGCTGACTCATCCTAACTGGAACATGGGCGCCAAAATCACGGTGGACAGCGCCAGCATGTTCAATAAAGCGCTGGAGATCGTGGAGGCCAAGTGGCTGTTTAACGCCAAACCCGAGCAGATTGAAGTGCTGATCCATCCCCAAAGCATCGTCCATTCCATGATCCAGTTCAGGGACGGCGCCGTTCTGGCGCAGCTGGGCGCACCGGATATGCGCGTGCCCATCGCTTACGCCATGGCTTATCCTGAGCGCATCGTGACGGATGCGCCCAAGGCGGATTTTGCCGCCATCGGGCAATGCACCTTCTTTGCCGCCGATACCGTGCGCTTCCCCGCCATCCGCATTGCGTATGAAACGCTGCGTGCCGGCGGTGCGGCATCCTGTATGATGAATGCCGCCAACGAGGAAGCCAATGCGCATTTCCGCGCAGGAAAAATGAAATTTACCGATATTGCCCGCGTTGTGGAAAACACCCTGCAGCGTGCGGGCGATCTGCCTGCCGATACCATTGAGCAGGTGTACTTTGCCGATGAAAAGGCGCGGAGCATAGCCCGCGAAGAAATGGCAAAGCTGTAATAAAAACGGGAGTTAACGATGTCGACCATTTTGTATGTTATTTTGGCCCTTTTGCTCCTGGGCATTATGATCACGGTGCATGAGCTGGGGCATTTTCTGGCGGCCCGCGCCTGCGGTATTGCCGTGCGTTCCTTCGGGATCGGCTTTGGCCCGCGTTTCGCCCATTGGAAAAGCAAAAAAACGGGAACGGAGTATTCCTTCCGGCTCATCCCCGCCGGGGGCTTTTGCGCCTTTTACGGGGAAGATGACGCCGCCGGCAATGACCGGGAAGATCCGCGCTCGCTGAATAATCAGGCGGCGTGGAAGCGGCTGATCACCATTGCTGCAGGTCCGATCATGAACTTCGTGCTGGCGTTTGTGGTGGGTCTTGGCTTTTTCTTCGGCTACGGTCTCCCTGTTGCCGACGGTACGCTCGTTTCGCAGGTAACCGAAGTGAGCGCTTCTTCGCCTGCCGAAAGCGCCGGTATGCGGGCGGGGGATATCATTACCGCGGTGAACGGCGAAACGGTGAACGGCAATCTGACGGACTATGTTAACCGCTACAGCGAGGACGGCGCTCCGCTTCAGATCACTGTTTTGCGCGGAGAAGAGGAGCTTACGCTGCAGGTTCGTCCGCGCTTTGACGAAAAAGAAAACCGCTATCTGCTGGGCATCATGCTGACGGTGGGCTACGGCGAGGATTATGAGATCATCTGGCAGCGCATGGACGCGGGCACGACGATTCGCCATACGTGGGACGTCTGCGTGGAGGCGGGCTCAGCCATTCTTGACGCCCTCAAAGGGCTGGTCACCACGGGCGAAGGCTTTGACGACATGGCCGGTCCCGTGGGCGTGATCAACGTGATCGCTCAGGAAACGCGCACCTATAAGCTGATGGGCTATCTCAATATGCTGATGATGATCTCCATCAATCTGGGGCTGGTCAATCTGCTGCCCATTCCCGGCCTTGACGGCTGCCGTATCCTGTTTGTGCTGTTTGAAATGATTTTCCGCAAGCCCGTCAACCGCACGGTGGAGGCCTATATCCATCTGGCCGGGTATGTGCTTCTCATCGGCCTGATGCTGTTTTTTACCTTCCGCGACGTGCTGAATATCTTTGGCTGAGGAGGCCTCACAATGACGCGAAAGATGATGGTAGGCTCGCTGCCTTTGGGCGGCGGAGCGCCTGTATCCGTTCAGTCCATGACCAATACCGATACCCGCAACGTGCCCGAAACGCTGGAGCAGATCAAGGCTTTGGCGCAGGCGGGCTGCGATATCGTGCGCGTTTCGGTGTATGATGAAGACTGTGTCAAGGCGGTGCGCGCGCTGGTGGACGGCAGCCCCGTGCCGCTGGTGGCGGATATTCATTTCAATCATAAGCTGGCCATCGGCGCCATCGAAAACGGCATCAGCAAGCTGCGCATCAATCCCGGCAACATCGGCGGGGAAGAAAACGTTCGCCGCGTGGCGGACTGCGCCAAAGCGCATCACGTGCCCATCCGCATCGGCGTGAATGCGGGCTCCCTTGAAAAAGAGATCGTTGCCCGGGACGGTGGCGCCACGGCGAAGGGGCTTGTGGACAGTGCGCTTTCCCATGCCGCCATGCTGGAAAAAGTGCATTTTGACGATATCGTACTGTCGCTGAAAAGCAGCGACGTGCGCATGACGGTGGAGGCTTACCGCCTTGCCGCGCAGAAATGCGATTACGCGCTGCATGTGGGCGTGACCGAGGCCGGTCTCCCCGGACAGGGAAACATCAAGTCCGCCATCGGCATCGGCTCGCTTTTGCTGGACGGCATCGGCGATACCATTCGCGTGTCGCTCACCGGTTCCCCCCTTCCCGAAGCGCAGGCGGGCATTGATATCCTCCGCGCCTGCGGTCTGCGCAGCGGCGCTCGGTTTGTTTCCTGCCCCACTTGCGGCCGCACCCGCATCAATGTGGAAAAGATCGCCCGCGCGGTGGAGGGAGCCTTCAAAAATCTTGAAAAAGACGTGACCATTGCCGTGATGGGCTGTGTGGTCAACGGCCCCGGCGAAGCGCGGGATGCCGACATCGCTCTGTGCGGCGGCGACAACTGCGGTGCGCTGTATGTGAAGGGGCAGTTTGTACGCAAGCTGACCGGCGATCTGGCGGAAGAATTCATCGCCGCCGTAAAGGAAAAGATCCATGAGTTATGAGGAACTGCTGGAAAGAATCTATAAAGCAGCGCCGTCGTTGAAAGACGGTGTGACCATTGACCGCGTGATCTACAAGCGCGGCAGCGGACACGCCTATTTCTACCTGCTTTCCGACGTGATCGCGGGAGAAAGCGAATATCTGGCGGTACGCAAGATCCTGCGCGCGGCATTCCCGGGCGTCAGGCTTTCTTTGCGTATAGCAAGCCCTTCGCTGAAAAGCGATTTTCTGGAAAATCCCAGTGCTTATGCCCATGTGATCAACAACATTCTCATGCGCTCACACCCGGCGGTATCGGCATGGGAATATGATATGCGCTACGTCATGGAAGACGGCAAGCTGGTGCTGGAGCTGCCTGATGACTTTGCCATGCTCTATCTGAAAGAGCGCGGACTGACGGAGAAGATCGGCGATGCCGTTTACGATATTTTCTGCGAACGGGTGGACGTGATCTGCCGCGTGACGGGTATCCGCGAGGAGACTGCCGAGCGTATCGAGCGGGAGCGCCGTGCGGAGGAAGCGCTGATCGAGCAGCGCAAGGAAATGGCCCGCAAGCGGGAGGAAGAACTGAAAAAGCGCCGCGAAGCCGCTGAGGAAAAGAAAAAGCGTCTGGTTCGCGGTCGTCCCATCACCGAAAAGCCGGTGCCCATCAGTGAGCTGAACAACGATTCGGGCGAGGTGGTCATCGCCGGCAAGCGCCTTGACTATGAAGAAAAGGAGATCAGCAACGGCGAAATGCTGCTGGTGTCCTTCAACGTAACGGACTATACCGGCACCATCAAGTGCAAAATGTTCCTGCGCTACCGTCCCAAAGCACCCAAGGATCAGCAGGAGGAGCTGCCGCCCATCACCGATGAGCAGCGTGCCGTTGTTGCCGATACCTGCAAGCGGCTGAAGGATTGCGACGGCGTGATGGTCAAGGGCGAGTGCCGCTACGATAACTTTGCCCATGAATGTACCATCATGGCGGGCAGCATCGTCAAATACGATCTGCCCAAGCGCACGGATAACGCCGAGGAAAAGAGAATCGAGCTGCATCTGCATACGCAGATGAGCAATATGGATTCCGTGGCTTCGGCGTCGGCTTTGATCGCCCGTGCCGCCAAGTGGGGGCATCCGGCCATCGCGGTTACCGACCACGGCGTGGTGCAGGCCTATCCCGAAGCCTTTGGCGCAGCGAAAAAGAACGGCATCAAGCTGATCCCCGGCGTGGAGGGCTACCTTACGGACGAGGAAATGATCGTCCGCAGCGAGGCGGAGGATATCCGCCCGCTGGATACGCCCATTGTGGTGCTGGACTTTGAAACCACGGGTCTTGATACCCGCAACGACCGCATCATCGAGATCGGCGCGGTGCGTCTTGTGGGCGACCAGATCACCGACAGCCTGTCGGTGCTGGTGTATCCCGGCGAACTGCTCAAGCCCAAGATCACCGAGATCACGGGCATTACCGACCAGATGCTGCAGGGACAGCCTGTGATCGCGGACGTGATGCCGCAGCTGCTGGAGTTTATCGGCGATAGTCCCATCGCCGCCCACAATGCCGATTTTGATACGGCGGTGCTCACCAGCGAACTTCGCCGTCTGGGCATTGAAAAGGAATACACCGTCATCGATACGCTGGCCTTCTCCCGCAAGCTGTACACCGACATGAAGTCCCATAAGTTGGGCGTTGTGTGCAAGCGCTTGGGCGTATCGCTGAAAAATGCTCACCGTGCGGTGCATGACGCCACGGCCACGGCCATGTGTCTTGCACAGATGCTCTCGGAAGCCGGCAAGCGGGGCGCGGAGAACCTCTCCGATGTCAATGAAAAGGTTTCGGGCTATACCATGGGCTCCAGCAATCATATCGTTTTGCTGGCCCAAACCCAGAAGGGTCTGCAGAATATCAACCATCTGGTCAGCGACGGACATCTCAAATACTTCCGCCGCCGTCCTCATATGCCCAGAAAGAACATTCAAAAGTACCGCGAGGGCATCATCGTTGGCTCCGCCTGCGAGGCAGGCGAGCTTTTCCGCGCGGTGCTGGAGGGCGCAGACGAAAAGAAGCTGCGCCGTATTGCCCGGTTCTACGATTATCTGGAGATCCAGCCCATCGGCAACAACGAATTCCTTGTGCGCGAGGGCAGGGTAAAGGATGACGAGGAGCTGCGCAATCTCAACCGCACCATCGTGCGTCTGGGCGAAAGCCTGGGCATTCCCGTGGTAGCCACGGGCGACGTGCATTTCCTTGATCCTCAGGACAGCGTGTTCCGTGCCATCCTCATGGACGGCATGGGCTTTGACGACTGCGACAATCAGGCGCCGCTGTATCTGAAAACCACCGACGAAATGCTGGAGGAATTCAGCTATCTGGGCGAAAAGAAAGCCCGTGAGGTGGTTATTGAGAATCCCCGAAAAATCATGGAGATGGTGGAGGACATCACCCTTTTCCCCAAGCATCCCGAGGGAAAAACCACCTTCTCGCCCGTATGGGACTTTGCGCCTGACGATATTCACCGGATGGTGGAAGAAACCTCCCACGAGCTTTACGGCGACGTGCTGCCCGAGATTGTGGAAAAGCGCTTGGACAAAGAGATGAAATCCATCATCGGCTACGGCTACGCCACGCTGTATGATATTGCCAGCAAGCTGGTGCGCAAGTCGCTGGCAGACGGTTATCTGGTGGGAAGCCGCGGCTCGGTAGGTTCGTCTCTGGTGGCGCGTATGTGCGGCATCACCGAGGTCAATGCTCTGCCGCCTCACTATCGCTGCGAACACTGCCGCAAGGGCTTTTTTGACATTCCCGAGGGGTATACGCTGGGCGTTGACCTGCCCGACGCCGATTGCCCCGACTGCGGACGTCCGCTGGTAAAGGACGGTTTTGACATTCCGTTTGAAGTGTTCCTCGGCTTTAAGGGCGATAAGGTGCCCGATATCGACCTGAACTTCTCGGGTGAATATCAGCCCCGGGCCCATGCTTATATCGAAGAGCTTTTCGGTACAGGCTTTGTTTACCGCGCCGGTACCATCGGTACGCTGGCTGAAAAGACGGCGTACGGCTATGTGATGAAGTACCTTGAGAAGCGGGGTATCGTGGCCACCGAAGCGGAAAAGAACCGCCTTGTAGCGGGCTGCGTGGGCGTCAAGCGCACCACCGGTCAGCATCCCGGCGGCATCGTCGTGCTGCCAAAGGCCTACGATATCTGCCAGTTTACGGCGATCCAGCATCCCGCGGACAAGGAAAATATCGATATCATCACCACCCACTACGACTTTAACTCCATGCATGATATTATGGTCAAGCTGGATTGTCTGGGTCATGACGATCCCACCATGCTGCATATGCTGGAGGAGCTCACGGGCGTGAACTTCAAGGATATTCCCTTGGATGACAAACCTGTTATGTCGCTGTTTACCTCCACCGAGGCTTTGGGCGTTACGCCCGAGCAGATCGACTGTCCCACGGGCACGCTGGGTATTCCCGAGTTCGGCACGCCTTTCGTTATCGGCGTACTGCAGGATACCATGCCCACCACCATGGAAGAGCTGGTGCGCATTTCCGGCCTTTCCCACGGCACCGACGTATGGCTGGGCAACGCCAAGGATCTGGTGCAGAGCGGCACGGCTACGCTGCGTGAATGTGTGTGTACCCGCGACGATATCATGAACTACCTGATCAGCAAGGGCTGCGAGAGCAAGATCTCCTTTGATACCATGGAAAGCGTGCGTAAGGGCAAGGGTCTGAAGCCTGAAATGGAAGCAGCCATGATCCAGAACAATGTACCGCAGTGGTTCATTGACAGCTGCAAGAAGATCAAGTATATGTTCCCCAAGGGACATGCCGTGGCGTATGTGACCATGGCTCTGCGCGTGGCGTGGTATAAGGTACACCGGCCTTTGGCATACTATGCTGCGTATTTCACCATCCGTGCCACAGGCTTTGACGCATCCACCATGATCCTGCCTGTGGACTTGGTGAAGGAGAAGCTGCGCGCTTATGAAGAAAACGATCAGAAGGCAACTGCCAAGGAGCAGGATGAAAAAACTGCGCTGAAGCTGGTGCTTGAAATGAATCAGCGCGGCTTCAAATTCCTGCCTGCCGATCTGTACAAGAGCGACGTCAAGGATTTCAAGATCGAGGGCAATAATCTGCGCGTGCCCTTCACGGCCATCGGCGGTCTTGGCGAATCCGCCGCACAGGGCATCGTTGCCGTGCGCGACGATCCTTTCCTGTCCATCGAGGATCTGAAAAACCGTGCGAAAGTATCCAACGCCGTTATTGAGCTTTTGCGTGCCGGCGGCGCTTTGGACGGGCTGAAGGACACCAATCAGGTGACGCTCACGGAACTCATGGGCAGCTGGGGCGACGAGGAAGGACAGACCGCTCTCTTTTAAGGAAGCTTTTTGTGGATGAATTCGGATAAAAAGGGATTTTTCTGCAAAAAGCTGCCCTTTAAAACAGGAAAACGGCTTGTAATTGGGCATCCGATGTGCTATACTGTACGCGTATCCGTATGAAAATCGTCTTTTGAAAGAAGGGTTTAACGAAGAGTGGGAGTTGCTTTGAGACGGCTGGGCGCAATGGCTGCAAAGCTTAATGCCCGTGACCTGTCTTAAGGTGGCGTATGCCCGCTCTTTGTGTATGTAGGGAGAAAATGGCTAAGAACGCAAACAACGAAATCGCCAAGATCAACGAGATCGGCGAAAAGCAGGCGCAGAAGATGGGCTATGAGCTTCTCGAAGCCGTCTTTGAAAAAGAGAACACCGGCGTCTATCTCAGGTTCTATCTGGATAAGGAAGGCGGCATTACGCTGGATGACTGCGAGGCCTATCACCGTGCCGTGCAGCCCATGATGGAGCGCTTTGAGTATGACTTCATGGAAGTCTGCTCGCCCGGTATCGACCGTCCCATCAAAAACGAGCGGGACGCCCAGCGCTGCCTCGGTCTTGACATCGAGCTTCGTCTCTACAAACCCCGCGATGGACAAAAGGTATTTACGGGTCAGTTTGCCGCTTACGACAAGGGGGATATCACCCTCATCGCCGAGGGCGAAGAAATGCTTTTCCCCAAAAAGGAAATCGCGCTGGCCCGCTGCATTGTTGACATGGATGAAGTAGAAAACGTGGATCTTTCCGATCCGGAAAGGATGTAAATCAAATGGCTCATACCGCTAATGACAGACCCGATATTGTTGATGCAATCTCCCTGCTGGCGCGCGAACGCGATATCAGCGAGGAAATGCTGCTTTCCACCGTGGAGGAAGCCTGCAAGGCCGCTTTCCGCAAGAACTGCAAAAACACCGGCGCTCCCATGAATCTGAGCGTTGTCATCGCCCGCAAGAAGCCCGTGCAGGTATTTGCCCGCAAAGTGGCTGTTGAAGAGGTGGAGGACAGCAACATCCAGATCTCCATCGAGGAAGCCCGCCGCATCCGCCCCGACTTTGAACTGGGCGATATCGTCGAGATCGACGTAACTCCCCGCGACTTCGGTCGCGTTGCCGCGCAGACTGCCAAGCAGGTGATCGTGCAGCGCATCCGTGAAGCCGAGCGAGGCAAGATCTACGACGAGTACGTAGAAAAGGAAAATGAGATCCTCACCGCCATCGTTCAGCGCGTGGAAGGCAATAAGGTCTTTGTTGAGCTGGGTCTTACCGAGGGCGTGCTGGAATCCGGCGAATTCATGCCCGGTGAAGAGTACCGCGTGAACGATCATATCAAGGTGTATGTACTGCAGGTACAGCGTTCCCGTAACGATCAGCAGCATGCCGCTGCGCCTCAGGTGTACGTCAGCCGCATCCATCCCGGCCTTGTCAAGCGCCTGTTCGAGATGGAAGTGCCCGAGATCGCCAACGGCATCGTGCAGATCAAGTCCATCGCCCGCGAAGCCGGCAGCCGCACCAAGATGGCTGTGTACTCCAGCGAAATGATGATCGATCCCGTGGGCGCCTGCGTGGGTCCCCGCGGCAGCCGCGTGGAAAAGGTGATCGCCGAGCTGCGCAATGAGAAGATCGACATCATCAAGTGGTCTCCCGATCCCGCGGAGTTCGTGGCCAACGCTCTGAATCCCGCCCACGTGGTGAGCGTGTTCATCTCCGATGCCGAGAAGATCTGCCGCGTGATCGTGCCCGACAGCCAGCTGTCCCTTGCCATCGGTAAGGAAGGCCAGAACGCCCGTCTTGCCGCCAAGCTCACCGGCTGGAAGATCGACATCAAGTCCGAATCCCAGTTCGCCGAGCATCTGCGTGAGCAGGGCTTGTCCATTGAGGACGTGCTGGGTGAAGCGCCTGCGCAGCAGGATGAAGGCTACAGCGCGGACGACTATCTGCAGGATCCCGGTTACGAACTGTAAGAGCGGAGGCAGGCATGAAGCCTAAAAAGATTCCCATGCGCATGTGCGTAGGCTGCCGCGAAATGAAGCCCAAGAAGGAGCTTCTGCGCGTGGTTCGTTCGCCCGAAGGGGAGATCTCCTTCGATCTGACGGGCCGCAAGCCCGGCCGCGGCGCCTATGTGTGCCACAGCAGCGAATGCCTGCTGCGCGCCGTTAAGCAAAAGCAGCTGGAAAGAGCGTTCTCTGCGCCCATTTCCGACGAAGTGCGCGATGCGCTGGCCAAGCAGATCGTCGATCTGCCCAAGGAGCAGCCCGATGAGTAACACGCTTACAAATACCGAACGTCTTCGCGGCATTCTGGGGCTTTCCCAGCGTGCGGGACGGTTGGTAACGGGCATGGATACAACGCTTTCGACTGTCCGTACGGGCAAAGCAGTCCTTGTGCTGCTGGATGAAAGCGCAGCGGAAAACACCGTGAAGAAACTGACGGATGCGTGCATATATTATCATGTGCCGCTCCTCAAACTGCCGCAGGATCTTCTGTCCTACGCCACCGGCCGCGACGGCCGCATGATGGGGGCGCTGACAGATCGGGGCTTTGCGGAAAAAGTAAAAGGACTCATGGCAGCCGATTGACCCGTGCTGCATGACATAAAATGATCACAAGCAAGTATAACGCGAAATGCGGGGGTGCAAGCGTCGAATGACCAAGGTTAAGCTGAAGGAAGCCACCAAAGAACTCAATCAGAAAGCGGGGGTAATCCTCGAGGAATCCGCGCGCGTCAAGCGCAATGCCGATGCGTTGCTGCAGTCGCTGCAAAAGCAGCGCGCACAGCTTCAGCGTGAAGCGGAAGAAGCAAGGAAGCGTCTGCAGGCTCAGCAGCAGCCCAAGGCGTGGACTATGCCCGATGAGGATGAACACAAGGAAACTGTGGCGCCCGTCGAAAAGAAACCGGTGGAGAAAAGCGTGCCGGCAGCGGAAACAACCCCTGCACCTGCCGCCGAAAAGAAGGCGCCCAAGGCTCAGCCTAAGGAAGCGCCCGTTAAGTCTGCCGAAAAAGCGGAAAAGAATGAAGAAAAGCCTGCCGCAAAGCAGGATGAAATTCCCGAAAAGAAGGAAGAAGCCAAGCCTGCGCAGCAGCCGGCTGCGGCTGTTCGTCCTCAGCAGAGCGGCGTAACGCCCGCTCCCCGTGTGCTGCCTCAGCGCGGTCAGCAGGGCGCTCAGCGTCCCGCCGGTCAGCAGGGCGCGCCCGCGCGTCAGCCCGGTCAGATCGTGGCCCGTCCCGGTCAGATCCCGCCCCGTCCTGCCCAGAACCAGCCCCGTCAGGCCACCGGCACTTTTGCTCAGCGCCAGGGCCAGCAGGGCGGCTTTGCCCCCCGTCAGGGCGGTCAGCAGGGCGGCTTCGCTCCCCGTCAGGGTGGTCAGCAGGGCGGCTTCGCTCCCCGTCAGGGCGGTCAGCAGGGCGGCTTTGCTCCCCGTCAGGGTGGTCAGCAGGGCGGCTTCGCTCCCCGTCAGGGCGGTCAGCAGGGCGGCTTTGCCCCCCGTCAGGGCGGTCAGCAGGGCGGCAATCGTCCCGCCGGTCAGCAGGGTCAGCGTCCGCAGCAGAACCGCCCGCAGCGCACGCCCGATCTTACGCCCATGCCCGAAAAGGAGCGCGTAAGCAATTACGATCCCAACAAGAAGCAGTATATCCGTCAGCACGATCCCGAGCGCGTGGCCAAGAACCGCAAGCAGCTGGCTAAAGAGCATGCCAGCTACAACGGCGGTATGGATGACGAAGTTGTCCGCGGCGGCAAGCGCGCCCGCGCCGGCAAGAAGGTGTCTGCGCAGCAGATGATGGCGCCCATCGTCATCGATAAGGCGTACATGACTGCCGAGACCATCACCGTGAAGGACCTGACCGAGCGCATCGGCAAGCCCGCCGGCGAGATCCTCAAGAAGCTGTTCCTGCTGGGCATTATGGCCAACATCAACAGCGAGCTGGATTACGATACCACCGCTCTTGTTTGCTCCGAGTTCGGCGTTGAGCTTGAAATGAAGTTGGCTCACACCGCCGAGGATGCGCTGGATGAAGAAAACTTCGAGGATACCGAAGAGGATCTCCAGCCCCGTCCGCCCGTCATTACCATCATGGGTCACGTTGACCACGGTAAGACTTCTCTGCTGGACTACATCCGCAAAGCCCACGTCACTGCAGGCGAAGCCGGCGGCATTACCCAGCACATCGGTGCTTACACCGTTAAGGTGGATGACCGTGTGATCACTTTCCTTGATACCCCCGGCCATGAGGCCTTTACCGCCATGCGTGCCCGCGGTACGCAGGCCACCGATATTGCCGTGCTGGTTGTTGCGGCGGACGACGGCGTCATGCCCCAGACCGTTGAATCCATCAACCATGCCAAGGCTGCGGGCGTGCCGATCATCGTTGCCATCAACAAGATGGATAAGGAAACGGCTAACCCCGACCGCATCAAGCAGGATCTGACCAACTACAGCCTGGTTTGTGAAGACTGGGGCGGCGACACCATCATGGTGCCTGTCAGCGCCAAGACCGGCATGGGCGTAGAGGATCTGCTGGAAATGATCCTTCTGCAGGCTGACGTTCAGCAGCTGCGCGCCAATCCCAACCGCCGTGCCCGCGGCGTCATCATTGAAGCCAAGCTGGATAAGAACCGCGGCCCGCTGGCTACCGTGCTTCTCAAGAACGGTACGCTGCGCGTGGGCGACAATATCGTTGCCGGTATGGCGTTCGGCCGCGTCCGTGCGCTGCTCAATGACCGCGGCGAGCGCGTCAAGGAAGCCGGTCCCTCCATGCCCGTTGAGATCGCCGGTTTTGCTGACGTTCCCGAAGCAGGCGACGACATGATGGCGGTTGAAGACGATAAGCTGGCCCGTCAGGTTGCCGATGAGCGCCGCGAAAAGCAGAAGGCTGCCCGCAGCGCTACCACCAAGGTATCCCTTGATAACCTGTTTGACAACATCAACGAAGGCAAGCTCAAGAACCTCAACCTGATCATTAAGGCTGACGTTCAGGGCTCCGTTGAAGCCGTGAAGCAGGCGCTGGCCAAGCTGGGCAATGAAGAAGTGAAGGTGCACGTGCTGCACAGCGCTGTCGGCGCCATCACCAAAGATGACGTCAACCTGGCTTCCGCTTTCAATGCCATCATCATCGGCTTCAACATTCGTCCCGACTCCAGCGCCCGCGATGCTGCGACCCGCGAGAACGTGGATATCCGTCTGTACCGCATCATCTATCAGGCCATCGAGGATATCGAAGCGGCTATGAAGGGCATGCTGGCGCCCAAGTATGTGGAAGAGATCATCGGCCATGCCGAGGTCCGCAACGTCTTTAAGATCACCGGCGCCGGTACCATTGCCGGTTCCTACGTCAAGGACGGCCACCTGCAGCGCAATGCCTTCTTCCGTCTGGTCCGCGATAACGTGGTGGTGTTTGAGGGCAAGGTATCCTCTCTTCGCCGCTTCAAGGATGACGTCAAGGAAGTGGCTGAAGGCTACGAGTGCGGCGTTGGTCTTGAAAACTACAACGATCTCAAGGAAAATGATATGATCGAGTGCTTCATCCAAAAAGAAGTTGAAGCCTGAGGTATAAAGCATTGAGCAAGTTTCGCATTGATATGATCTCCGAAGAGGTTCGCCGCGAGGTGGACCGAATCATCCGCGAGGATATGCATGACCCGCGCATGGGTGGTACCTACTGTATCACCCGTGCCGAGGTCACCCGCGATCTTCGCTATGCCAAAATGTATGTGAGCATTCTGGAGGATGACAAGGCAGAAGGCGTGATGAGCGCTCTCAAGTCGGCAGCGGGCTTTATCCGCCGCGAGCTGGGGCATAGCCTGAATCTGCGTTATACCCCCGAACTGCAGTTTGTTCACGACAAGAATATCGCTTACGGTGTGCATGTTGCCTCTGTTCTCAGAGGGATCACGCCCGCCGCAGCCGAAAGTGATGAAAATGAAAACGATCTTTGATCCCGCATTGCTGTCCGCCCTTGAGGGTGCGGACAGCTTTATGGTGTGTACTCATATTCGTCCCGACGGCGATGCCATCAGCTCCATGCTGGCGGCAGGCCGTTTGCTGCGGGCAATGGGCAAAAAGGTTACGCTTGTCTGTCAGGATGCGGTTCCCGAAAAGTATGATCGCTTTTTCGAGGATGCGAAAGGTGTGATCACACCCGATCAGGCCAAAGATATGCATTTTGATGCGGCTTTGGCTGTGGACGTTGCCGATGCAGAGCGTATGGGCAGCGCGTATACCCTGTTCCAAAATGCTGCGGTCACCCTGCAGATCGATCATCATATCAGCAACCCCGCCTATGCCATGCATAATGCTATCAACGGCAAGGCCAGCGCAACGGGTGAGATGATCGTGCAGCTGTACGACGCGCTGAACATCCCTATGGACGCCGAGGCTGCCGCTCAGCTGTATGCCGCCATCAGCACCGATTCGGGAAATTTCACCTTTAATTCCGTTTGCGCCGAAACCTTTGCCGCCATGCAGCGTTTGATGGAAAGCGGCCTTGACATTTCGGATATCAACCGCCGTCTTTTCAAAGTGCGCAAGCGTCAGCAGGTAAAAATGCTTTCCCATGCTTTGGACAAGCTTACCTTCTTTGCCGACGGGCAGGGCAGTTATATGTTTGTCACCAAGGAAGAGATCGCTATGGAGGACGCGCAGCCTGAGCACCTGAACGCCATTGTCAATTACGGCCTTGATATTGAGGGCGTGTGCATGACTTTCATGGGCGATGAAAATCCCGACGGCAGCTGGAAGATCTCCATGCGCGCCGTGCCCGGATACGACGTATCGCAGATCGCCCTTCAGTTCGGCGGCGGCGGACATAAGCTGGCAGCCGGCTGCACAATGAAGATGACCTTTGACGAAGCAAAGGAAAAGCTGATGAGCGCTATGCTGGATCAGCTGAGGAAATAATGGAAGGCTTTATCAATGTACTCAAGCCCCCGGGGATGTCTTCGGGCGCCGTGGTAGGGCTTGTCAAGCGGGTGACGGGATGCAAGGTGGGCCATTGCGGTACGCTGGATCCCGAAGCAGCGGGCATTCTGCCCATTATGGTGGGCCGCGCCACAAGGCTGTTTGATTTCATGGTGGAAAAGCAGAAAACGTATCTTGCCGAGGTCTCTTTCGGATATTCCACCGATACCCAGGATGCACAGGGCATTGCGCTGCAAAAGGGGGATCATTATCCCGACAGGGCACAGGTGCTGGCAGCGGCGAAGCAGCTTACAGGGGATATCATGCAGCGTCCGCCGGTGTATTCGGCGCTGAAGCAGGGAGGCGAACCTCTCTATAAACTGGCGCGAAAGGGAAAAATGCCCCAGATCCCGCCGCGTCCCATTCACGTGGATCGTATTGACGTGCTGGAGGAAACGCCCAGACACGGATTTATGATAAGGATCACCTGCGGCCGCGGTACCTATATCCGCACCATCTGTCAGGATATGGGGGAGATCACAGGCTGCCCCGCGCATATGCGCTTCTTGCTGCGGGAACAGACAGGGGCGTTTTCGCTGGATACGGCGGTGACCATCGAGCAGCTGAAGCAGGCAAAGGAAGACGGAACGGTGGGGGATTACGTTCTCCCCATGGATTATCCGCTTTCCCATATGCCGCGCATGGATGTGAACGGATGGGTGCAGCGTCTGTGCGAAAACGGCGTAACGCTCCGTCCCGAGCAGTGGCCGCATCACATCGCTCCCGGGGAGCATACCCGCATCTATGCGGGCAATCAATTCATGGGTATTTCGCGGGCGGAGGCGGATGGAACGCTTGTGCCGCGCGTGGTGCTGAGTAAGCAGGAAGGAAGTACAAACTGATGTTCAACAAAGCAAACACTCCCGAAGGAATCAATAACCTGACCACCGAAGAACTTCGCGCCAAGCTGAATAAGATCAAGTGCTTCATGCTGGATATGGACGGCACTTTCTATCTGGGCGACCGTCTGCTGGAAGGCTCTCTGGATTTCCTGGATGCCGTGGAAGCCACCGGCCGCCGCGTGCTGTTCCTCACCAATAACTCCTCCAAGTCCGGCGACGTGTACGTCAAGAAGCTGGAGCGCATGGGCGTTCGCGAGACCTTCCGCAATATCCTCACCTCCGGTCAGGCTGCCGGCCGCTACTGCATGCATAACTTTGCCGGCAAGAAGGCCTTCCTGCTGGGCAACCGTATGCTGGAAAAGGAACTGCGCGAAATGGGCATGGAGATCGATAACGAGAATCCCGATTACGTGCTGATCGCCTATGATACCGAGCTGGACTACGCCAAGATGACCGCTGTGTGCGACTTTGTGCGCGCCGGTCTGCCCTATATCGCCACCCATCCCGACTATAACTGCCCCACCGAAACGGGCTTTGCTCCCGACATCGGCGCGATCATCGCTTTCATCAAGGCCAGCACCGGTCGCGAGCCTGAGCTGATCATCGGCAAGCCCTACTCCGGCGTGGTCAAGGATGCTCTGGAGATCACCGGCCTGCAGCCCGATGAACTGGCCATGTGCGGCGACCGCCTGTATACCGATATCGCCACCGGCGTGAACTTCGGCATGACCAGCATTCTGGTGATGAGCGGCGAAACCACGTGGGACGATCTGGCGGTCAGCTCCGTGCAGCCCCACCTCACCTTCGAGCGTCTGGCTTCCATGATCCCTTACCTCGATAAAATCGATTAAGATTGCAACAATCGCCCGGACGGTATTGCCGTCCGGGCTGTTTTGTTGTATAGTGGAGAAAATTGCAAACGCAGGAGGAAAACACAATGCAGGTAAAATTCAAAAGGAACTTGATTTTACTGATATGCATGGTTTTGCTTTTGTCAGCTTGTGCGAATTTCTATATGGAAACCGAGGTTTTAGGCAATGTGCGCCATGTTCAGCGGCGGCTGCAGGAATCAGACTATTATTCACAACAGGATATCAATGAAGCAATGGATGCCGTAATCGCACATTTTCGCAGTACATTTGGCGGATGCAGTTTGATCGAAATAGAGTATAATGAAGAAAAATCCGTGTTGCAAAGCGACGAGTGGGCAAAGCAGTACAGCACTGAACAGGCAATCGTTTTATATTCAGTCTTTGATGTGCGTTCTGAAAGCGCGGCGGCGTCGGGGCTGACTCCTGGTGAAACCTACAGAAACTGGGCGTGGATACTGGTGCGAAACGGCCATACTCCATGGCAGCTGAAAACATGGGGGTATGGTTGATGTATAAGAAAAGATACTTTCTGCTGGGTGCATTGCTTGTACTTACACTTGTTCTTCTTTGTGGTCACGGATATTCGTTTCTGCAGGTGCAGTTGTGCGTAAATCGTCCTGATGGTACATCACCGCGAATCAATGCTGCGTCTGAAGCGACCGTTTCGCATCTGCATGGTGGTGGGGATGAAAAAAACGTGCATTTCCGAAAAGGCGTATTGGAATTGGGCTTTCCTTATGGTGTGACCAGAGTGGAGGGATGTTTTGCATTGGAAGACATCCGCAAGGTCTGGCCGGATGTGCCGCTTTCACATGACTGGCCGTTTTCTTTTTCTGTGTTCAGCACGGGTACCGATGGCAAAAAGGATGTGCGTCTCAGCGTATCATGCGATACAGAACTGAACACAGCGATGGCAACAGTCTATTTCTTCTATGATTATTTGGCTGAGCCTGTTATTGTGGAGTGGATGGGGAAAATCGGCGAGAAAATAGCCTTTGGTTTTGAAGTGTAAGAAAATCGGATGGTGAAGGATGCTGCCGTTCGGGCTGCTTTAGTATGAAATAATTGTGAATTATCACAAGATATTGTAGTCAGGGCGCTGCACGCCTTGACTTTTTTGTTTTTATTCTGTATATTGTATACAGCTATACGGAAGGAAGTGTGTACTTATGTACAGCGGAGATTTCAGCACGATGCCGGAAAGCCGGCCGATTCGTGATATTGCCTATGACAGACTCAAGCACGCCATCATTACGGGCGAACTGCCCGCGGGCGCGCGCATTGTGGAAACGGCCTTTGCCGATCAGCTGCATATCAGCCGTACGCCCCTGCGCGAAGCGCTGCGCAAGCTGGAGCGGGACGGACTGGTGGAATATGTTTTGCGTCGCGGCGTCGTTGTCCGTGCCTTTACGCTGGCGGATATTGACGAGATTTTTACCATTCGTAACTCCATGATGATGCTGCTTTTGCCCTCCATTGTGGAGCGCGTTACCAAGGCGGATATGAACGAGCTTCGCATTATCCTCTCTGAGATTGACGTTGCGCTGGCAGAAAGTGATTTTGACGCCATGGCGCAGCTGAACCGCTCTTTCCATCGCAAGATCGAGAGCCTCAGCGATAAAAAGCGCATCCTGCGGGTCATTGACGATCAGGAAGAGTATATCACCCGCTTCTCTGCGGTGACCATTGCCAGCATTGAGCGCCGTGCCAATGCCCATGAAGAGCATAAGCAAATGGCGGATGCCCTTGAACGCCGCGACTTGGAAGAACTCAAACGTCTGTTTGCTCACCATCTGGAAGAAAGCAAGCAGACCTGCATTGCCGCCGTTAAGAACCGCGGACTTTAATTAAAGGAGAAATGCATTATGAAATGGGATCTGAGCGTACTTTATCAGAATTTTGACGATCCTGCCATCGAAAAGGATTTTGCCCGTGTGGTGGAACTTACCGGTGAAATGAAAGAACTGCTGGCCCATCCCGGCGAAGCAAAGGAAACGCTGGAAAAGTACTACCTGCTGTGCGAGGAGTGCGAGCTGCTCAGCGGCAAGCTGGGGGAATTCGCTTCCCTGACCACGGCTACCGACGCCACCAACGAGCCTGCCATGGTGCTCATGGACAGACTGATGCAGCAGTCCGTGGAAGAGAGCCTGGTGGATTCTGACTTCTCCCGCTATCTGAAGAGCCTGAGCGATGAAGCGTTTGAAAACGCCATCGCCGCCAGTGAAAAGCTGCAGGCGGTTGATTATTCCGTGCGCTATTCCCGTGTGGCTGCCGATCATAATCCCGCGCCCGAAATCGAAGAATGGCTGCTGAATATGTCCCTGACCGGTGCGCAGGCCTTCTCTCAGCTGCGCGATAAGCTGGACGCCACGCTGATGGTGGATTACCGCGGCGAGCAGCTGCCCCTGGCGGCTGTGCGCGGCATGGCGGAAGATCCTGATCCCGCCGTGCGCCGTGACGCTTACGAAGCCGAGCTGAAGTCCTACGCCAAGATCGAGCATGCCATGGCCGCCTGCCTCAACTCCATCAAGGGCGAAGGCCTGACCCTCATCAAGGCGGAGAATTTTGATTCCATTCTGGACGCCACGCTGTTCAAGTCTTCCATGGATCGCGAAACCCTGGATGCCATGTGGACGGCCTGCCGTGAGTTTTTCCCTGCCTTCCGCAGCTATCTGCGCAAAAAGGCCGAATTGCTGGGTCATAAGAACGGTCTGCCCTTCTATGATCTGTTTGCGCCCGTCAGCATCGGCGATGCGCCTGTCCGCACCTATACCGCAGAGGAAGCCCATGAGCTTCTTGTACGCGAAATGAGCAAGTTCACCCCTGAAATGGGCACATTTATCGACCGTGCCTTCAACGAACGCTGGATCGATATGTACCCCTATGAGGGCAAGGGCGGCGGCGCCTTCTGTGCCGGCATTGAAAGCTGCGAGCAGAGCCGTGTTTTGACCAACTTTACGGGCAGTCTGGGCGACGTGAGCACGCTGGCCCATGAGCTTGGTCATGCCTGGCACAACCATTGCATGAAGGGCCTGCCCCTGTGCATGCGCCGCGAGCCCATGCCGCTGGCGGAAACGGCCTCTATCTTCAACGAAACGCTGCTGGCCAATGTGCTTCGTGCCGGCGCCGAAAAGGAAGAACTTTTCGGTCTTCTGGAAGCCGAACTGCAGGATGCCACGCAGGTGATCCTTGACATTTACAGCCGTTATCTGTTTGAAACGGCGGTCATCGAAGGCCGCAAGACCCATCAGCTGTCCGTGGAAGAGCTCAAGAATCTGATGCTGGATGCGCAGGATCAGTCTTACGGTGACGGCCTTGATCCGGAGTATCGCCATCCCTACATGTGGGCCTGCAAGAGCCACTACTACATTCCCGGCTTTGCCTTCTATAACTTCCCCTATGCCTTCGGTCTGCTGTTTGGCAAGGGCGTGTTTGCCCAGTATCAGGAAAAGGGCGCGGACTTCGTGCCCACCTACAATCAGCTGCTGCGCTCCTGCGGCTCGGGCAGTATTGCCGATGTGGCCGCCAGCGTGGGGATCGACGTTCGCAGCGTGGACTTCTGGCGTGAATCGCTGCGCGTGATCGAAGAAGACATCAAGCTGTTCAACCGCCTTGCCGACGAATACATGGGCAAAGCCTGACGGAATATACTGAGTTACTGTTTACGGAGGAAATCCATGCGCAAAGATTTGTGTATTATCCTTGTGCTGCTTCTGTCTGTTCTGTGCTTTTCCGCAGTGGCGGAAACGGACAGCGACGTGACCTATCATGACGTATACTATACGCCCACGCCTGTGCCTACGGCTACGCCGGCAGGGTATACGCCTACGCCCGAACCGCCGCCGCCCACGCCTGTGCCTACGGCTACGCCCCGCTATGAGGCGGACGGCAGCGTGGTGCTAACGCTGACGGCGGTGGGTGACGTGACCATCGGCCGCAATGCCAAGTACAGCGGTTCTTCGATCTTCGAGAAGGAACTCAAGCGGCAGGATAACGACGTTAACTTTATCTTCCGCAATGTACGGGATATCCTCAAGGGCGATGACGTGACCATCATCAACTTTGAAGGCGTTCTGGCGGACGAATACTCCATTCCCTCCAAGAAGCGGGAGAATTCCTTCCTCTTTGTCGCGCCCACCTCTTATGCCGAAGCTCTGGTCAACGGCAGTGTGGAGATCGCCACCATCGAAAACAATCATATTGACGATTTCGGTGATAACGGACGTGCCAGCACGCAAAAGACGCTGACGGAGAATGACATTACCTGGGCGGATGAATTCAACATGGCCAGCTATGAAGTGCAGGGCGTGAAGATCGCCGTGCTTTCGTACAAGACCTTTGATTACTACGATACGCTGAACAAAAAGGTTCCCGCCGAAGTGGCTTCCGCCAAGGCCACCCATGATCTGGTGATCGTGTGCTATCACTGGGGTGCGGAGAAGGATTATTATCCCAATGACCGTCAGCAGAAGCTGGCGCATGCCACCATTGATGCCGGCGCCGATCTGATCATCGGTCATCACAGTCATCGTATCAATCCCATTGAAGAATATAACGGCAAATACATTGTTTACTCTGTGGGCAATTTCTCCTTTGCTGGAAACAACAAGCCGGATGATATGTCCACGTTCATCTTCCAGACGCGCTTCCGCATGAAGGACGGTCAGATCATCGGCAATTCTTTCCGCATTGTGCCTTGCCGTATTTCTTCCAAAACCGATTACAATGATTTTGCACCTACGCCTTACACCGAGCAGCTGCGCATTGACAATGTGATCAATACCATGCTCAAGAACGGTAAATATATCAAAAATGCGGTGGAAAGCTATCCGCTTGACTGGGAATAATCAAAACTGACAGTACGGAAGAAGCGTATACGGTTTCCGTACGGTATGGGGGATGAGTATGCGCAAGAAGATCGTGCTGCTGTATGAGGACGATTGCGGAAGACTGCTTTGTGAGGTGGCTTCCCGGGTGCTGACGGCGGTATCGTTGTCCTTTGGTCATACCTTTTCGGTATCCGTGAGATGCTGCCGCGATGAGGAGATCGATGACGCCGCACTGACGGTCTGCAGTGAGGCGGATGCTGTGCTGGCTGCGTCTGACAATATGAAGTGCCTTGATTCCCTGGTTGCCGAAATGTACTGCAACTGCCGCGTGCGGGACCTGCGCTATGGGGAAATGATCGAAAACCGTGCGCTCACGGGCAAGGATAAGGACTTCTGTGCGCTGATCGTGCAGGCGCTGGAGGCAGATGAAGCCGCGCTTCTGGAAGCCGGAAAACAGGCGGCAGCTATTGCAAAACAGGAAACGTTGCCGCTTCGTCCCGTGCCGCCGGCAGGCAAACTGGCGGAAGTATGGGAAAAAGCCCTTGCCGCTGCCTTTGCGGAGCAGTATGTGAACGCACAGGGGGTTTCCCTCCCCGACGTGATCCCTGCAGTGATCGCAATGCCGGATGAAGTGGGCGTGCTGCTGTGCCCGCCCTATGCCGGTATGGTGCTGGCACCCGCCCTCAAAGCACTCTGCGGCGCACCTGCCATGTGTTATGACCGCTATACCGGCGGTCAGTGTCCGCTGTATGCTGCGCTTTCCGCAAGTGAAAGAACGGCGGGCAGCGAAGCCAATCCTTTCGGATTGATCCGTGCCATCGAGCAGCTGCTCCGCGAGGAGTTTGAAATGGAGCTGGAGGCGGGCTGCGTTGAAGCCGCTATGCGCAACGTCCTGCAGGCAGGCTGGCGCTCGCCGGATATCGCTGTAACGGGATATCCGCAGCTTGGCGCCGAGGGCATGACCGAGCTTCTCTGCCAGCAGATTGAAGTGGCGGGTGAATGGGCCGGCAAAGCCTGACCGCAAAGAAAATCCATATACGACATAGAAAGCGTCCGTCCGTGCATATCCTTCCAAGAGGTGATGTGCATGGGACGGGCGTTTTGTTTGTGTATGATCGCGGTGCTATTGTGGGTGGGCAGCTGGCAAAGTGAAACGCTGCAAACAATGAGCGTCGCGCCTGCAGATAAATGGATCCTGATCGAAGTGGATTTAAAACGATTGACGCTGTATGAAGGAACGAAGGTTCTCAAACGCTATCCCATTGCGTCGGGGGCGTGGAGCACACCTTCGCCCCTGGGAATGTTTACGGTGGTGGGACGCTTCAAGACCGAAATGTCAGGCTTTGGCACGCGATTTCTCAAAATCAATGTTCCCTATGGCTTGTATGGCATACACGGCACCAACAAACCCGAATCCATTGGCAATAATGCCTCTCACGGCTGCTTTCGGCTACGGGTGAAGGACGCGGAAGAACTCTACGATCTTACGCCCAACGGCACGAAGGTATATGTTGAGGGAGGGCCCTACGGGCTGCTGGGCGACGGATTGAGAACGCTTAAATCCGGCGATCGGAACAGCCATGTCATGGAGGTGCAAAAACGCCTCCTGCAGCAAGCGTTTTATTCCGGCAGCATCGACGGTATTTACGGAGAAAGCATGAGCAAGGCTGTGCTCGCCGCAAGAAAAGCTTATGGTCTGGCGGCGGTGGATACGGTGGATGCGGCACTGTATGCAAAACTGGGAATTGTACTGTTTGAGTGATGATCACGATTCAAAGTGCATACAGTGGGGTATGGAATGGCTTAAGTATTTTCCCCGGCCGCTTTATGAAGAATTGCGGCAGATCCCTTATGAAACCCTGCGGGATATCCGTCTGTATGCGGAGGCGCCCTGCCGCGTCAATACGCTGTCGGGAGAGAAAATGCTGCAGATCGTATTAGACCGGAAGCTGCTCTATCAAACCGTGCAGGAATTGTGCCGCAACAGGCTGAGGATATCGCCTGAAGCAACGGGACAGGGATATATCACGCTGGAAGGCGGGCACCGCGTAGGATTGTGCGGGCGCGTTACGCAGGAAGGGAAAGCCCTTGTTTTGCAGGAAGTAGGCAGCGTGTGTATCCGCATTGCCCATGCGGTGACAGGGTGCGGAATTCAGACGGCGGAGGAATTTATGCGCACCGGGCAAGGTATCGTGATTTGCGGTTTGCCCGGCAGCGGAAAGACGACACATTTGCGGGATGTGCTGCGTATTCTTTCTCAAAAAGGTATAACGGCAGGACTTTGCGACGAGCGCAGCGAGGTAGCGGCCTGCGTGCAGGGAGTACCCCAGCTTGACGTGGGCGAAAGAACGCATGTGCTGGACGGCTGCCCCAAGGCAGAGGCGCTGCGGTGGCTTTTGAGGGGGATGTGTCCCCGAGTGCTGGCTATGGATGAACTGTACGGGGAAAACGAATGCGAGGCCATCTGCGATGCTGCAGCCTGCGGCGTGCCGGTGATTGCAACCGTTCATGCAGCCGATGAAAAAACGCTGATGCAAAGAAAAGGCGTTGCCCGTCTGTTTGCGCAGGGTGTTTTCGGCGCCGCAGTTTTCCTTCGGGGAGGGCAGGTATCCACGGTGAAGAGGGCGGAGGAAATACGATGATCAAAGCGCTTTCGGCAGGCGCGGTCTGCCTTGTGATGGGATGTGCGGCTGCCGTTCGGTTAGCCCAAAGAGCTTCGGCGCTTCGCAGTATGCATGGGGCGCTTGCACAGATGGAAACGTATTGTCAATGCCTGCGGATGCCGCCGGATGACATCATTGCGGCGGTGATGACTTTTCTTCCGGCACAAAACCGCAGCGAACTGATGCAGGCTATGGAAAACCTGCCCTTCACAAAAGAAGAAAAGCAGCTTGTGCGCTCGGTATGCAATGCACTGTACGAGGCCTCCTCGGAGGCACAGGTGCGGTGCGTTTCCTTTGCGGCAAGGCGCTTTGAAGAATTGCTGTGCATTGCCCGGGAAAAGCAAGGCAGGGACGCCAAACTGTATACTTCTCTTGGATTTTTCGGCGGTCTGTGCCTATTTTTGATGTGTGTGTAGGAGGCGGTATGCAGGTTCAGGAATTGCTGCAGATTGCGGGGATCGGTATTTTGGTGGCGGTGATCGGACAGATTCTCACCCGAGCGGGACGCGATGACATGGCTACGCTGACGTCGGTGGCCGGTCTTGCCATTGTGCTGATGCTGGTGGTGACGCTGATCGCAGAGCTTTTCGGCAACGTGCAAAGCATATTCGGGCTGTACTGATGGCGTCTTTCTGGCGGTTCATCGGCATCGCGGCAGCGGGCGCTGTGCTGAGCATGACGGTGCGCGGCGCACACAAAGAGATGGGCGCGGTGTTTTCGCTTTTGTGCGGCACGGTGCTGATACTCTTGCTCACCGACCGCATCGCCGAGACGGTGAGTGCTTTCGGGGAGATCGCACGGCTTTCTTCCATGACGGACGGGCAGACGGCGCTGATCCTCAAAGTGCTGGGCGTTTCCCTTTTGAGCGAGTTCGCCGCACAGGCATGTCGGGATGCGGGAGAAGAGGGCATTGCGCTGCGGGTGGAGCTTGGGGGCAGGATCATGCTGATCGTGCTGGCGCTGCCGCTTCTTAAGGAAATAACGCAGCTGATTGCGGAGATGACGGCGTGAAAAAGGGATGCATTGCGGTTTTGCTGCTGATAGCACTTATGTCCTGCGCCCGGGGCGAGGAACTCGATCAGGGTCTTGCAAGGGTGCTTGAGGGGATAGAGCTTGACGCCCTTGAAAGGGCGGCGCAGGAGGAAAATCTCGGGGAAACCGTGCTTTTGCTGGCTCGCGGAGAGGTGATCTGGAATGCGGGGGAAGTGCTTTCGCATCTGAAGACGTTTGTGCTGGGCGAGGTGCAAAACAGTATGCAGCGGATGATGGGCCTTTTGGCGCCTTCGCTTTTGTGCGCGCTGATCGGCGTGCTTCGCGGAAAAGGAAAAAGCGTCGTTTCGCTGGCAGAAAGCATCTGTTTTCTGGCGCTGGCAGCCGTGATGGGCTCGGATATCAAAACCTATCTTGCAGCTGCGGAGGGCGCCGTTAACAGAATGGATGAAATCATGGAGTCGCTTTTCCCGATTTTGCTGACGCTGCTGGCGTCCGTCGGTTCCACGGCAGGAACGGCGCTTTTTCAGCCTGCCGTTGCCGCAGCCAGCGGTACCATGACCACCCTGGTGCGCAATGTGTCGCTGCCCATGGCACTGGGGATGGCGGTGATCACCATGCTTGACAGCTTGTCTGAAAAGATGCGCCTGCACCGTTTTTCGATGCTTTTGCGCTCCTGTGCCACTTGGACGCTGGGGATTGCTTTTACGGTATTTATCGGCGTTACTGCTCTGCAGGGGCTTTCTGCGGGCACGGCGGACGGCGTGAGCATCCGCGCTGCAAAATACGCGGTAGACCATTTTGTGCCGGTGGTGGGCGGTATGTTCGCAGATACCATGGATACGCTGGTGGGCTGCTCCCTTCTGATCAAAAATGCGCTGGGTATTACGGGAATGGCATTGCTGTTTGCCGCTGCGGGGCTGCCTATGCTCAGAACGCTGTGTGCGGCGCTGATGTACAGGCTTTGCGCGGCGCTTTTGCAGCCTGTGGGTCAGGAACGGGTGGCAGGAACACTGCACGGATTTTCCGACGTGATGACGGTACTGTTTGTTATTCAGCTGTCAGTGGGGGCCATGTTTATGCTGCTGATTGCGCAAATGCTGGCGGTGGGAAATGCGGCGGTGATGCTCAGATGAAAAACTTTCTGCGCGCGGTTTCCATGCTGGGCATTTTGCGGCTGCTGATGGATATGCTTTTGCCCGAAGGGAAAATGCGGTGCATTTGTGACATGATACTGGGGCTGGTGCTGATGCGCTCGCTGCTGGAAGCCGCCCGAATGCTTTTGCACGGAGGATTATTCTGATGCCCTTGAATATAAAATCGCTTCTGTCCGGGGATAAGAAAGGACTTCTTGTTCTGCTTGCTTTGCTGGTTGGGATTTTGTTTTTTCCAATGGGTAAAAGCGCCATGACGCAGGAGGAAAAGCGCATATCCCAGGCGCTGTCCAAAGTGGAGGGCGCGGGATGTGTGCAGGTAGCGATCTATTACAGCGGGGAAACGGGCGCCTTCGGAGGCGAAAGAGAATGCATCGGGGCGGTTGCCGTTTGCGAGGGAGCGGGGGACATGGGGGTGCGGATCAACGTGGCCAGAGCCCTTGAAACGCTTCTGGGGCTTGATGCCAGGGACGTGATCGTGTTAAAAATGAAGGAGGGAAAATGAAAAAGCATTTTATTCACGCGCTCCTTGCATTGTGCGTTGTGTGCGGTGCTTTTTGCCTTCGGGAAAAATCGCAGCCTCAAACGATGCGTATTCCCGTGACACAGGTTTTTTCCTATCCGCCTGAGCCTACCCAAACGCCCCTTGAACAATACGGTGAAAAACGGGAGAGGGAACGCGGGGAGGCCATCGCTGCGCTGCAAACGCTTTCGCAGGAGGGGGATGACCGGGCGGAAGAATACATGCTCAAGCTCGTTGACCGCAATGAAAAGGAAATGGCAGTGGAGGGCGCTCTGGCAGCCATGGGATATGCACAGGCGGTGTGCGCCATCCGCGAAAAGGCGGTGAGTATTTGCCTGCAGGAAAAGCTCGGTGAAGAGCAGGCGCAGAAAATCATGGAGCTGTGTGTGAAAATGACAGGCGAATGTATAGAAAATGTCTTTCTTATGGACGAATGCGGGTATTTATGGTAAAATATCTGTGCATACTATGGATAACAAAGCAAGGAGCCGATTATGATCAGAACGGGTTTTGTCAAAAGCAAGAAAGGCGATAAGCTCAGCGTGTGCTTTGAGCGTCCTTCTTCCTGTGAGGGCTGCAAGGGCTGTGCAAAGGGACTGATGAGCAAAAGTGAATTGCTGACGGTCTACGGTGAGGCCGAGATCGGCGATTTTGTTGACGTGCAGATGCCCGAAAACCGTGTCTTTCAGGCAGCGCTCCTTGCATATGCCCTGCCGCTGTGCGTTATGATTGCCGGCCTTGTGGCCGGCTCCCTGCTGGGGATGACCGATACCGTCACCTTTGTTTTCGCGCTGATCGGCCTCGCTCTGGGTTTTGTATTTTCCAGACTGGCCGAAAAATATCTGAGCAAACGGAAAAACTGGCGTCCTGCCATTGTTGCGGTTCATAAAAACACAGTGTGTACGGCTGAAGAAAGGAAAGAAGAAAATGAGTGAAAAGAAATTCGGCATGAACAATTTTGAAACCGAAGTGCTGGGCGCGGAAAAGCCTGTGCTGGTGGATTTCTGGGCCACCTGGTGTATGCCCTGCCGCATGCTGGCGCCTACCATCGAGGAACTGGCGGAAGATCTGGAAGGCAAAGCCATCGTAGGCAAGGTGGACGTGGATGAGAATCCCGAACTTGCGCGCAAGTACCGCGTGGCTTCCATTCCCACGCTGATCGTTTTTGAAAACGGCGCGGAGGTGCGGCGCAGCGTAGGCGTTGTGGCCCGTGAAGATATTTTGGATATGCTGGGCATCTCCGAATAAAAAATCACAGCGAAATTCACATGAAATAAATGGAATTTTCGTCAGTTTTTATATAGCATTCCACAAGATTTTGTGGTATGCTTTGTTTAGATAGAAATTTTGCTTTAAAAGCAAAAAGAATATATTCCTAAAAAGCATAATGCCCCGTCAAGTAATATTATTGGGATCATTGTGCCTGTGACCGCTGAAAAAAAGGAAGGAACCTATGGCGAATACACCGAAATTAAGAATTATACCTTTGGGCGGCGTGGATGAGATCGGCAAGAACATGACTGTCTTTGAATATGACAAGGACATTATCGTCGTGGACTGCGGCTCCATGTTTCCCAAGGATGATATGCTGGGCATTGACCTGGTGATTCCCGACGCCAGCTATCTGGCAGCCAACAAGGAGCGCGTGCGCGGCTATGTGTTTACTCACGGCCATGAAGACCATATCGGCGCCGTACCTTACGTGCTGCGGCAGGTGCCCGCGCCCGTTTACGGTTCGCGTCTGACGCTGGCGCTGATCGAAAACAAGCTGCGCGAGCACCGCGTCAACGGCATCCCCATGAATACCGTCATGCCTCGTCAGGTGGTGCGCATCGGTTGCTTTACCGTGTGCTTCATAAAGGTTAACCATTCCATTGCAGGCGCGTATGCGCTGGCGATCACCTGTCCGCTGGGCACCGTGGTGTGCTCGGGCGACTTCAAGGTGGACTATACGCCCATTGACGGCGAAGTAACCGACCTGAGTTCTCTTGCGGCCATCGGTGACGAGGGCGTGCTGGCGCTGCTGTGCGAAAGCACCAACGTGGAGCGTGCCGGATATACCATGAGCGAGCGCAAGGTGGGCGAAACGTTCCATCAGCAGCTGCGCAATGCCAGAGGCCGTGTAATTATCGCCATGTTCGCCAGCAACGTTCACCGTCTGCAGCAGGTAGTGGACGTGGCTGTGCAGTATAAACGCAAGGTTTGCTTTGTGGGCCGCAGCATGGTCAACGTCGTGGGCGTAGCCATGGAATTGGGCGAGCTGCGCATCCCGCAGGATGCCCTGATCGATATTGACGATCTTGACCGCTACCGCGACGATGAGATTCTGGTGATGACCACGGGCAGTCAGGGCGAGCCCATGAGCGGCCTGACCCGTATGGCCTTCTCCGAACACAGAAAACTGCAGGTAAAGCCTTCGGATAAGATCATCATCAGCGCAACGCCCATTCCCGGCAACGAAGTGTTTGTTTCCCGCGTTATCAACCAGCTTTACCGCTGCGGCGCGGAAGTGATTTACGACGCCATGGCGGACGTTCACGTTTCCGGTCACGCCTGCCAGGAAGAGCTCAAGCTTATGCACACGCTGGTGCATCCCAAGTATTTCATTCCCGTTCACGGCGAGTACCGTATGCTCTGGCAGCACGGCGAGCTGGCTGAGTCCATGGGCATGCCCCGCCAGAATATCATCCTGCCTGAAATCGGTCAGGTGATTGAGATCGGTACCGACGGCGTGCATATTGCCGGTCAGGTGCCCACCGGAACCGTGCTGGTAGACGGTCTGGGCATCGGCGACGTGGGCAACGTTGTCCTGCGCGACCGCAAGCATCTCTCTCAGGATGGTCTGATCATCGTGGCCATGGCCTTTGACCGTACCAACTGCATGCTGGTTTCCGGTCCCGACGTGATCAGCCGCGGCTTTGTGTACGTTCGAGAGAACGAGGATATCATCGAGGGTATCCGCAGCACGGTGCGCAATATCATCGCCAGCTACGGACGCATCGAGGGCAGCGACTGGCCCAGCATCAAGAACCGCATCAAGGATGAACTGCACCATTACATCTATGAAAAGATCAAACGTAATCCCATGATCCTGCCCATTATTGTGGATTTGGGCTAAGTATGGTATAATCAGACGATCGGCTTTAATTGCCGGTCGTCTGGTTTTGTTATGTGCGCGTATAAATGCGCGCCGGAAGGAGAACATAATGCAGGTATACGATCAGGCCAATGCACTGGCACGACAGATCCGCGAGAGCGAAGTGTGTGAAAACTACCGTCAGATGAAAGAAGCCCTTGAGCAGGATGAAACCTCCAAGGCGCTTATCAAGGAATATAAAAAACTGCAGATGCAGCTGCAGATGGCTGCCGTTGCGGGTGCGCAGACCGAAGAAAGTGAAGTGCAGCGCTTTCAGCAGATCGGCGGTCTTCTGATGAGCAATCCTGCCACCATGCAGTTTTTGCTTGCCGAAATGCGTCTGCAGCAGATGATGGCTGATGTGTACAAGATCCTTAACGACGCGGCGGGGCTTGATATGCCCGGCCTGTAAGGCGGGAGATCATCTTGAAAAAGAAAAAGAAAAACCGCATCCTGCAGGAGGAATACACCTACGAGCAGCTGCGGGAAGACCGTGCATACGGCTTTTACTGGTATAACTGGCTGTGGAGCTTTCTGCGCCCCGTGCTGATCGGCATTTGCGTGCTGGTCGTGGTGGTGGGCGTGATTTCCTCTGTCTGGAATTCCGTGAACGAAGCCTTTATTGCCCCTGTTGATCCGACGGACACGACGGATATCATTTTTGAAGTCAAAAGCGGCAACAGCCTGACCCGTGTAGCCAATAACCTGGAGGCGGCGGGGCTTGTGCGCAACCGTTCGGTTTTCAAGTATTACGCTGATTTTTTGGGCTACGGACAAAAAATTCAGGTGGGCAAGTATGTGCTCAACCGCAGTATGTCCATCGGTGAGATCGCAGACCGCCTGACGGCGGGCGACGGTACGCCGCTGGTGCGCCAGATCACCGTGATTGAAGGCTGG
Organism: Clostridia bacterium; assembly: GCA_017549335.1. Lineage (GTDB taxonomy): Bacteria > Bacillota > Clostridia > Christensenellales > Aristaeellaceae > SFMI01. The sequence continues at coordinate 45,543 of JAFYVB010000041.1, forward strand.
ACGGTGGAAAACATCGCCGACTATCTGGTGCGCGAGGGCGTTATTGCCAACCGTGAGGAAATGCTGGCCCTTTGCCGCAGCGGCAGCGATTATGCTGCATATTATTATGTGGCGGATGCACAGAAAGCGCCTTATGCCAATGAACGCCTTTATATGCTGGAGGGCTATCTCTCGCCGAACACCTACGAGATCTACACCTCCGCCACCGTCAGCGATATCGTGAAAAAGCTTTTGTCTCAGACCGAGGCTGTGTTTAAGAACGATTGGCATGACCGTGCGGATGCGCTGAACATGACGATGGATCAGGTGATGACGCTGGCATCCATGATCGAAAAGGAAGCCAAGACCAACGATTTTAAAAAGGTTTCGGCGGTTTTCCATAACAGGCTCAATACCGGTATGACACTGGGCAGCGACGTGACTGTCAAATACGTGACGGGCACCACAAAGATGAGCCTGAACAGCGACGATCTTAAGGTCAATTCCCGGTATAACACCTATACCTATGCGGGATTGCCCATCGGGCCGATCTGCAATCCCTCGGCGGCGGCGATTGAAGCCGCGCTGTATCCCGATGAAACCTTTGTGGCGGAAAAGTATCTGTATTTCTGCTCCAAGGATCCCGATACAGGGGAATTGTATTTCTCCAAAACGCTGGCCGAGCATGAAACGGCTGTGAGCATTTACGCGCCTTTGTGGAAGGCATACGATGAGAAAACAGGAGCGAAATAACATATGATGGAGCTTTTGGCGCCGGCGGGCGGTATGGAACAGCTGCGCGCGGCCATGCACTTTGGCGCGGACGCCGTATACGGCGGCATGAAGCGTTTCGGTTTGCGTGCCAATGCAGGCAACTTTTCCCGGGAAGAGCTGAAAGAAGCCCTGGAGCTTGTGCACTCTCTGGGCAAGCGATTTTATCTGACGCTGAACATCCTGCCCTATGACGACGAATTGGAAGAGTTTGCGGAAACGGCGAAGATCGCCTGTGAACTTGGGGTGGACGCCGCCATCGTCAGCGACGTGGGCGCATTCCTGACGTTGCGTGAGCGTGTGCCGCAGCTTCCCCTGCACGTCAGCACACAGGCGAATGTGATGAACAGCGCAACGGCGGATTTCTTTGTGAAAGCGGGGGCGGAGCGCATCGTGCTCTCCCGCGAACTGTCCATGGAACGTATCCGTGAGATCCGCAGACGTTTGCCCGAAAATGTGGAGATCGAAACCTTTGTGCACGGCGCCATGTGTATGTCCCATTCGGGGCGCTGCATGATGAGCGATTTTATGATGGGCCGCGGCGGCAATCACGGCGCCTGCGCCCAACCCTGCCGCTGGCAGTATACGGTCACGGAGATCAAGCGTCCCGACGAGCCCATGGAGGTGACGGAGGACGCTGAGGGAACCTATATTTTCTCGGCTTATGATCTCAATATGCTGTCCCACCTGCCGGAGCTTGAAGCAGCAGGCGTGAAATCCCTCAAGATCGAAGGCCGCATGAAGACGGGCTACTATGTGGCCACCGTTACGCAGGCCTACAGAAAAGCCCTGGATCTGTATTACGAAGACCGCGCCAGGTATGAAGAAGCGCTGCCCGAACTGCAGAATGAACTGCTCAAATGCAGCCACCGGCTGAGCAATACCGGTTTTTATTTCGGCAGACCCGCGCCCTCGTCCGGGGCGGGGGGCTTCCGTCAAACCATGGAATTCACCGGCCGTATCAAAGGCATGGCGGAAGGTTGCATGCTGGTGGAAGTGAAGAACCGCTTCCATGTGGGCGATGCGCTGGAGGTGCTTTCTCCTTCGGGCAGCCATGCTTTCACGGTCAAGGCCATTTATCGCGACGATACCGGCGAAAGCGTGGATTTTGTATCCGTTGCCGGTCAAACGGTGCGCGTCCCCGTTGACTTTACCGTTTCTTCGGGGGATTACCTCCGCGGCCCCAATCGCAATCATCGCGCGGATATGGAGAAATAATCGGCAGAAAACAGCATACCCTCCATTGGAGGTGTGATGATGCTGGAACTTCTCTTTTTTCTCGTTCGCGATGCGCTGCTGCTTCTGGGGCATTTGTCAAGCGGCAGCTTTCCCAAACCGCTTTCCAAACAGGAGGAGAGCGAATGTCTTGCTGCCATGCAGCAGGGGGATGACAATGCCCGCAGCCGTCTGATCGAGCATAACCTCAGGCTGGTGGCGCACGTTGTACGCAAATACACCGTGCCAGGCTATACGCAGGATGATCTTGTGTCCGTGGGTACGCTGGGCTTGATCAAGGCCGTCAATTCCTACAAACCCGACGTCCCCACGCCCCTTTCCACCTACGCCGCCCGCTGCATCGAGAACGAAGTGCTGATGCTGCTGCGCGCATCCAAAAAATATAAGGGAGACGTATCTCTTTCCGATCCTATCGGCATGGACGGAGAGGGAAATGATATTTCCTTTCAGGATGTGCTGGGCTCCCCTCACGATCTGGTGGAGGAAGAGGCCATCCGCCGCATGAACATGGACGAAGTGCGCAAAATCCTCAAAACCCTTCCGGTGCGGGAACGCACGGTGCTGGAAATGCGCTATGGGCTGCTGGGGGGACGCGCGCTGATGCAGCATGAGGTGGCCGAAAAGATGGGCATCTCGCGGTCGTATGTGTCCAGGATCGAAACGCGGGCAATTGAACTGATCCGCGATGAACTGCTGCGGAAAAAAAGATAACGGAGGATATACAGATGCTGAAATTCGGCCCTGCGGGCAATTCCGACCGCTTTTATGCGGAGGGCTATAAATCCACGCTTCAGGCAGCCCTCTGGCTTGAGAATATGGGCCTGACGGCCTATGAATATTCCTTTGGCCGCGGCGTCAGCCTGTCGGATGACATGGCCGAAAAGATATGCAATGAAATGCGTGAGCATACCATTTCTGTCAGCGCCCACGCGCCCTATTTTATCAACCTTGGCAATCCCGATCCCGAAAAGCGGGAAAACAGCTACCGCTATATTCTGGATACCGCAAAGGCGGTGACAAAGCTTGGCGGTGAGCGCATCGTGGTTCACGTGGGGGCGCTGACGAAACTGGAACGCAGCGAGGCCATCAAGAACTGCCGCGAAGGGCTGATTGAAGCTCATAAGCGGCTGGATGACGCGGGATTGGGGCAGGTGATCGTTTGCCCCGAAACCATGGGCAAATACAGCCAGATCGGTGATCTGGACGAAACGCTGGACTTTTGTCTGATGGATGACAGAATGGTGCCCTGCATTGATTTTGCGCATCTTCACGCGCTGTCGGGCGGGGGATTGAAATCCGAGGAGGATTTTATCCGCATCCTGGATCGCACGGAGGAAGTGCTGGGGCTTGAACGGGCAAGAAAGCTGCATATGCATTTTTCCACCATTGAGTTTACCGCTGCCGGCGAAAAGCGCCACCACACCTTTGACGAGCCCGATTACGGCCCGCGGTTTGAGTATTTGGCGCCGCAGTTGTTCAAGCGCGGCTATCACGGCACGGTCATCTGCGAATGCAAAGGAACGCAGGCGGACGATGCGCAGAAAATGTCCGAAATGTACGGCGCGCTCAGGGGATGATTCTGCTTTTTTATTGACGCGCAGCGCGCAATACGGCTATAATGAAATGACCTTTTGCAAAGGAGATGCGGCACGGGATGAAATATACGATCGGAATTGACTACGGCACCCTTTCCTGCCGTGCATTGGTGATGAACGCTGAAACCGGCGAAACGCTGGGCGGCAGCGAATGCGGCTATACGGTATATGATAAAGCATTGCCCACCGGGGAAAAGCTGCCGGACCGCGCTGCTTTGGCCGATCCTGCGGAATATCTGCAGGCGCTGGAGAAGGTGGTACATGAGGCGATAGCGAATGCGCATATCGATCCCAAAGACGTGGCGGGTATTGCCGTTGACACCACCTCCATGAGCCTTGTTTCCTGTGATCAAAACGGTACGCCTCTTTGTATGCAGGAAAAATGGAAGCGGGAGCCGCTTGCTTATATTCGGATGTGGAAAAGCTATACCGCAACGAAAGCGGCCGAGGATATCGGCCGGATGGCAAAGGAAAAGAGGACGTCTTTCCTTGCTGCCTGCGGCGGAAATCCCTCCAGCGAGGGCGCTTATCCCAAGCTGCTTGAAACGCTTCGCAAAAATCCCGAACTGTATAACGAAATTGACGTAGCCCTTGACCTGCATGAATGGCTTGCCTGGGTGCTCACGGGCAAAATGCAGCGCAGCATGAACACCATGGGCATGAAAAATTACTGTGCCGACGGGAAAACGCTGCCGTCCGGGGATTTCTGGCGCAGCATAGATGAACGCTTTGAAAACGTAAACGATAAGCTGCGGGGCGACGTGCTGTCATGGGGCGAAAGGGCCGGTGAACTGACAGAGGAGATGGCGGACAAGCTGGGGCTGCCCGCGGGCATAGCGGTGGCTTCCTGTGCGCTGGACGGTCACGCGCCCATGATGGCGCTGGGGCTCAAGGAATCGGGAGACGCCATGATGACCATCGGCACGTCGGGCGTACTGTGCGTGATCTCTGATCATCATGAGGCCATTGACGGTATCTGCGGGCAGTCCTTCAGCGGTCTTGTGCCCGGATTCTACGGATACGATTTTGCCCAAAGCGGCGTAGGCGATATGTTTGGCTGGTTTGTTGACAACTGCGTGCCGGGGAAATATGAACGCATGGCGGCGGAAAAGGGCATTTCCGTGCATCAGCTTTTGAGCGAAATGGGCTTTGCAAAGCCTGTGGGCGAAAGCGGTCTTGTGGCCGTTGACTGGTGGAACGGCAGCCGCAGTATCGTGGTGGATCAAACGCTGACGGGCGTGATCACGGGCATGAAGCTATCTACGAAGCCGGAAGATATTTACCGTGCGTTGGTGGAGGCGGCAGCCTTCGGAATGCGCGCCATGCGCGATGCGCTGGAGGACAAGGGCGTCAAGGTCAACCGCATCTGCGTATGCGGCGGCATCGCGGCGAAAAATCCCCTGCTGCTGCAGTGCTATGCCGATATCCTGGGAAGCGAGCTGCGGCTGTCTACGCTGCCTAACTCTGCGGCGGCGGGCGCGGCCATTGCGGCGGCTGCGGCAGCGGGTGCATATCCGACGCTGCCCGATGCCATGGATGCGCTGTCCAGCCGCGAGTTCAAGCGCGTGACGCCCGATATGCAGCGTCATGCACAGTATGAAGCGCTGTATGAAAAATATAAGAAACTGCGTAAGTTTTTCGGTGAAAACAAGTAAAGGGGGGATCCTGTGAAGCCTGTTTTGTATATTATCGTGCCCTGCTATAACGAAGAAGAAGTGCTTCCTCAAACTGCGCCGATGTTTCTGAATAAGATCAATCAGCTGGCGGAGGAGGGGAAGATCAGCCCCGACAGCCGCGTGCTGTTCGTGAACGACGGCAGCAAGGATAAAACCTGGCAGATCATAGAGGAGCTGTCCAAAACCGACGTGCATTATCAGGGCATTGCCCAAAGCCGCAATCGCGGACATCAGAATGCCGTGCTCGCCGGTCTGCTGGAAGCCAAGGACAAGTGCGATATCACCATCAGCATTGACTGTGACGGGCAGGATGACATCAACGCCATGGACAAGATGGTGGACGCCTACAATAACGAAAACTGCGAGATCGTGTATGGCGTTCGCTCTTCCCGTGAGACCGATACCTTCTTCAAGCGCACCACAGCCGAAGGCTTTTACAAGGTACTCAACGCCATGGGCGCGGAAGTGGTATTCAATCATGCTGATTACCGCCTGATCTCCTCCCGTGCGCTGCAGGAATTTGCCAAGTTCAAAGAGGTCAATCTGTATCTGCGCGGCATGGTGCCGCTGGTGGGCTTCAAATCCACCAGCGTGTATTATGAACGCCACGAGCGTTTGGCGGGCAAGAGCCATTATCCTCTTAAAAAGATGCTGGCGCTGGCCTTTGACGGCATCACCAGTTTGTCCGTAAAGCCCATCCGCATGATTATGGCGGCAGGCTTTGTGATCGCCGTGCTCAGCTTTGTGGGCATCCTCTGGTCGATCATTTCCGCTTTGTGCGGTTCCACCGTTGCAGGCTGGGCCAGTATGACCTGTATCATCTGCTTTGTCTGCGGTATGCAGGCGGTGTTCCTTGGGGTGATCGGCGAATATATCGGCAAGATTTACATGGAAGTAAAGGAAAGACCGCGGTATATCATCGCCGAACGCACGGATGGGATGAAAGAAGAAAAATAAAGTAGCAGCCGGGGAATTTTCCCCGGCTGCTGCTTTATTCATCGGGATGTCCCAGCGTTTCCAACTCGCTGTGGGGACGGAACTGGGAAGGTGGCATGCCGTATTGCTGGGTGAAAGCGTGGCAGAAGGCAGAATGATCGGTATAGCCGCACAGCTTTCCCGCCTGCATGGCGGTTTTGCCTTCAGTGAGCAGCTCTGCCGCTAACAGCAGACGCTTTAAACGGATGTAGGCGTGGGGCGGATAGCCTGTGGCGTCGCGGAAGCGGTGCTGGAAGGAAGAACGGCTCATGTACAGATGGGCAGCCAGCGTGTCGCAGGAAAGATTATCGCCCAAATGGGATTGGATATAGATCAGCGCCTGGGCGATCTTGTCATCGCTGTGGATGTCGGTGGGCGCGGCATTTTTTTCGGAATGCTGACACAGAAAAACCATCAACTCGGTCAGCAGCGCCTGAGAAAGAATGGATCGGTAGGGGGAAGCGGATGTCAGAACACGCTCCAGCTTTTGAAGAAGCGAGGAAACAAAAGCACGGTCGGCATCCTGGAAACGAAGCAGGCTGATGCTGCGCATTCTTGCGCGGTCAAAGCAGGCGGCAAGACCGCCGGCTTCGGGGGCAAGAGAGGACAGATAGCTGTGGTTCAGATACAGAATGATGCGCTCGTAGGGCGCGTTTCCGTGGGCGTGCATGCGGTGCAACTGACCGTGGGAGATGGTGAGCATATCACCGGGATGCAGGTGATAGGTTTCGTTCTCAACGCTGTAATCCACATTGCCCGACAGGAAAAAAACCAGCTTGTCAAAGCCGTGGTAGTGCCAGTCTACCGTCAGTTCGCATTGTTCTTTGGTATGGAACAGTCTGAACTGTTCGTGGAGATAGCCGCGCTCACTGCCGCTGGGATACATAATTCACCTCTGCAATATTGAACATGGATGTTCTTTATTATACTATGGAAGATGGGAAATTGTCCAGCGAAGATCGTTTTTTCCGGTACTGCCCGGGAGTGATTCCGAAGGCAGTGCGGAAAATCACGCCCAGCTGCGCGCCGGTTTGCAGGCCGATCAGGCGGGCGATATCATCAAGGGTGAGGGCGCTTTCCCGCAAAAGCTGCTTTGCGTGGCGCATCCGGATGCTCAGCAGGATCTCTTTGGGGGTCTGCCCGTATTCGGCGGTCATCAGCCGGTACAGATGCGACCGGCTCAGCCCCACAAAATCGGCGGTCTCCTGAATGGAAACGGCGCGGTCGTAATTGCCCTCCAGATACCACAGCGCTTTGTCGCAGTAATCGCGGGCGGAGGAAAGCGCACTTTTTGGATCCTGCGCAGGAGCGATGTGGGCGATGAAGCGCAGAAGGCATCCGGCAGCCGCCAGCTGATTCAGACGCAGGACGCGGGCATCGGATCGCATATCCTGCAAAATCTCCCAGACGGCGGCGGGATCTTCGGCGGTGAAGATACGGTTTTTTCCGTCAAGACCGGCAGCGCGGGTGATATATTCCGCCTGTCTGCCGCGATAGCCCACCCATGCGTAATGCCACGGCGTGTGTTCGTCCGCCTGATAACGGGTGGTTTCATCCGGCAGGATCAGAAAACCCTGCCCTGCGCGAACGGTGACGCTTTCGCCTTCATAGTGCAGCGTTCCGCAGCCGGAGAGTACAAAATGGATCAGATAATGCTTGCGCTGCGCGGGCCCGTAGGCATGGAGCGGAGCACAGGCTTCCTCCCCTGTGTTGACGATATACAGGTCATTTCCCGTTGCTACGGTTGCTGATTCCATTCGTGGCATTTGCAGCTCCTTTGATGATGTATGCAACATTTTGAATGTATCTTACAACAAAGGCGGTCTTTCGTCAACGGTATATATCGTGTATAATGAAACCATCAGAATTTAAAAGGAGGCTTTCCCGTGCCGAAGATTACATTCATGGGCGCCGGTTCGTCCGTATTTGCGAAGAACGTGCTGGGCGACAGTATGCTTACGCCCTCGCTGCAGGACAGTGTGATCGCGCTGTACGATATCGATCCGGTGCGTCTTGAGGATTCCTACCGTATGCTCATGGCCATCAAAAAGAACGTGGGCAGCGATGCGAAAATTGAAAAGTACTGCGGCGTTGAAAACCGCAAGGATGCTCTTCGCGGCGCCAATTACGTGGTGGACGCCATTCAGGTGGGTCTGTATGAGCCCTGCACGGTGACGGACTTTGAAGTGCCGAAAAAGTACGGCCTTCGCCAGACCATTGCCGATACGCTGGGCATCGGTGGTATTTTCCGCGCACTGCGCACCATTCCCGTGCTTTCTGATTTTGCCCGTGATATGGAGGAAGTGTGCCCCGATGCATGGTTCCTCAATTATACCAATCCCATGGCCATGCTGGCGGGCTATATGCAGCGCTACACCAACGTAAAGACCGTGGGTCTGTGCCACAGCGTGCAGGTGTGCGTGCCCAAGCTTCTGGAAGGTCTTGAAATGCCCTATGACGATACCATCCAGTGGAAGATCGCCGGTATCAACCATCAGGCGTGGCTGCTGGAGGTAAAGGACAGGGACGGAAACGATCTGTATCCCGAGATCAAGCGCCGTGCGCTCAACCGCACCGAAAAGCACAATGATATGGTGCGCTATGAGATCATGAAGCGCTTCGGCTATTATGTGACGGAATCCAGCGAGCATAACGCTGAGTACATGCCCTATTTCATCAAGGATAAGTATCCCGAGCTGATCGAGCGGTTCAATATTCCGCTGGATGAATATCCCCGCCGCTGCATCAAGCATATTGAAAAATGGGCAAAGCAGCGCGAGGAGCTGACCCTCAATCCCACGCTGACCCATGTGCGCTCCAAGGAATATGCCAGCCGCATCATGGACGCCATGGAAACCAACATTCCCTACAAGATCGGCGGCAACGTGATCAATACGGGGCTTATCACCAACCTGCCGCGCAACGCCTGCGTGGAAGTGCCCTGCATCGTGGATAAATCGGGTGTAACCCCCACGTTTGTCGGCGATCTGCCCGAACAGTGCGCCGCCATGAACCGCACCAACATCAACGTGCAGCTGCTTACCATCGAAGCGGCGAGGACGCTGAAGAAGGACTATATCTATCAGGCTGCGCTGATGGATCCCCATCTGCAAAGCGAACTGTCCATTGACGATATCGTATCGCTGTGCGATGATTTGATCGTAGCCCATGACGGCTGGCTGCCGAAATACCGCTGAATAAAGGAAACCGGACTGATTTTTCAGTCCGGTTTTTCCGTGGGCCGGGGAATGCCCAGCCCGTACATGATTTTCAAATACCACCCGGGACGTTTTTTATCCGTCCCCTGATAACCCAGCAGGTAATCGATCAGGCGCAGCGGCTCAAGGCAGATGGCTTTGGGATTCATTCGGTAGGGGATATAGGCGCTGCGGCTGCCTGTGTGCATCCCGGCGGATCTGCGGCAGATGATCCGTGCGCGCAATGCGTGGTAATGGCTGGTGACGATCAGCACACGGGGATTCTCTTTGGCAAGCACCTTGCGGGCATTGAGCATATTTTCGACGGTGATCTGCGAGCGGTCTTCCTTCTGGACGGCGCTTTGAGGCACTCCCAGCGCAAGCAGTGCTTTTTCCATCACGTCAGCTTCCGTGACCGGCGTTCCCGGCGTTTTGCCGCCGCAGGGGATGATCAGCGGTGCAAGCCCTTTGTGATAGCACACAGCCGCTTTTTGTATACGAAGGGACAGCTCTTCTTTGGCAGAGCCGTCTTCATTCAGTTTAAGTCCCAGCAGAAGGATCGCATCATAGCGCTTTTTCACGGATAACACCTCGTTCTTATTATAAAACGAAGAATGCTTCTTTTCAAGCGGCAAGGTTTGTGATATACTGGCTTTGATAAATCAGCGTTATTACCATCTTGAATGAATCTCGGGAGGTACTGAAAATGAATAAACAAACGAAAAAATTTGACGTTTGCATTGTGGGCGCCGGCCCCGGCGGTATTGCGGCTGCGCTGGCAGCTGCTCGCAACGGTGCAAAAGTGCTGCTGGTGGAGCAGAACGGCTACGTGGGCGGCAATCTGGTGATCGGTCTGCCGCTGCTGGGTTATCTGGATAAGGACGGCCGTACGGTGACGGCGGGCATTGCCCAGGAGCTGGTGGATGCGCTGATTGAGCGCAAGGCCACCTTCGGTCATCGCTGGTGCCCCATGCATAACTCTGTGACGCTGTATGACCACGAGCAGCTGAAGATCATCCTGTTTGAAAAGCTGCTGGAAGCCAAGGTGGAACTGCTGCTGCATGCCCGTGTGGGCGCGGTGAATGTGGATTGCGGCAAGATCAAAAACATCACCGTCTGCGGCAAGGGCTGGGAGATCGACGTGGAAGCCAAGGTGTATATCGATGGCAGCGGCGACGGCGACGTAGCCTATATGGCGGGCGCCCGCTACGAAAAGGGCGCGGACAACTGCGGCAAGCTGCAGCCTCCCACGCTGATGTGCACCGTGGCAGACGTGGATGTGAGCAAGCTGCACGATTACATCGAAAAAGATCCCGAACAGATGGTGCTTTCCGAAACCACCGAGACCTATCCGGGCTATGATGCCGATTATTTCCGCGCTTCGCCCAACCATGTGCTGGTGGGTATGCGCAAGATGTTTACCGAGCTGCGTGAAAAGGGTGAATTGCCCGTTGCCCGTGATACGCTGATTTATATCAACAGCGTGGTGGATGGCGAAGTGCACCTCAACTGCACCCGTCATGCCGGTATTGACGGCAGCGACGTATTTGATCTGACCAGGGCCGAGATCGAAGCGCATCTGCAGATCCCCAAGCTGGTGGAGTGCCTGCGCAAGCATATGCCCGGCTTTGAAAATGCCCGACTGACGCAGATTTATCCCTTCCTGGGCGTGCGCGAGACCCGCCGTTTCAGCGGTATCAAAACGCTGTGCGAACAGGATATTCTGGCCGGCACCGTGCATGAAGACGCCATCGGTCTGGGATCCTATATTATCGACATCCACGACGGCGCGGGTCTGAGCACCATCGTCAAAAAGATCCCGCCCTACGGCATTCCCTACGGCGTAACCGTGAGCAAGGACATCGACAATCTCATGTTTGCCGGCCGCTGTGCTTCCCTTGACAGCGTTGTAATGAGCTCTGCCCGCGTCATGCCCACCATGATGGTCATCGGCGAGGCTGCAGGCGTCGGCGCCGCCATGGCGGTGAAAAATGATATTCTGCCCGCCGAAGTGGACGTTCCCGCTCTGCGCGAGAATCTGATCAAGGCCGGCGTGCTGATGGCGCCCATTGAGAAATAACCGCATAACTTGTAAAAAGGCAGTCTTTCGGCTGCCTTTTCCCTTTGGGAAGATTGACGGAATACGCCTGAGATGATATGATAGGTACATAAATCACGCGCTGACATAGGAAGCCATATGGAGGGAATATTGTGAAAAAGAAACTGCTTTCTTTTGTGCTTGCTTTGCTGCTTTTGCTTTGTATTGTGCCCGCCCATGCCGCTTACGGCACGCTGTATATGGTGATCGACTGTGCCAGTGCGCCTATGTATGCAGCCTGCACCGGTGAAATGCCGCTGCTGCGGTATGTGAATGCCGGGGAGATTGTGCATTGCATTGCGACCCTGGCGGATTATTACTGCGTTGCCTACGGTAACAGCACAGGTTACATCAGCCGTCAGTATCTGGCTGCGGTGGATGACAATCATTACACCTTCAAGCTGCCCGGCGTGCAGTACGGATCTGCCGTGGGCGGCAATCCTGTTGTTCCCTACGGCGGCATTCCTTTCTTCCGCTATACTCCTCATGAAGCACAGGCCAACCAGAAGCTGGCTACCCGTTCGGGCCCCGGTACGGAATACACCGGTACTTTGACCTATCCCAAGGAAACCAAGGTAAAAACCTACTATATCACCGATGGAAGCGGTGTGGATTGGGTGTGCTTTTCCTTTACCTATCGCGGTGAAGACTATCTTCTTTATACCGGCAACAAGCGCATTGACTCCCGTCAAGCGCTGCCTGTAAACCGGGAAGAGAAAACTTTCCCGGCTTACATCACAAAAGAAGTTACGCCTTTCTACGGCCCGGGGTATACCTATGCCCGTGCCGAGCATACCGTACCTGCGGGAAGCGCCGTGCAGGGCGTCTATCAGACGACCGAAGGCTGGCTGATGTTTGATTATCAGGTGCCCGGCGGCAGAATCCAGCGCGCGTGGGCGCCTTTGGAATACTGGAAGTAAGCGAAATCAAGGGGAAGTGTTGCCAAATCGCGGCGTTTCTGCTATAATAAAACGAACATCGTAAAGGAGGTGCATTTTATGCCCAGCAAGAAAGACAATCTGCCCGTGAGCGTGGATGTCGATCTGGATAACGGCGGCACCATTAAATATGCAAACGAAGTCATCGCCATCATTGCCGGCGTAGCAGCCAGCGAGGTGGAAGGCATTGCCGGTATGTGCACCAGCGGCGGCATTTCCGATATTATCGGCCGCAACCGCAATATTACCCGCGGCGTAAAGGTGGAGATCGGCAGCGAAGAAGCCAGCGTTGATCTGTACATTACTGTGGAATACGGCTCTCCCATCCAGAAGGTGGCGGCCGAAGTGCAGGAGAACGTCCGCAAAGCGATTGAGACCATGACGGGCCTTAAAGTTGTGTGCGTGGACGTACACGTACAGGGCGTAAGCTTTGAAAAGGAAAAGAAGGACGCCCAGTTCGTACTGGAGTCTGCGCATCTTGACAACAGCGCCAAGCTGGCCGAGAAGACCGAGGAGAAGACCGAGGAGAAGACGGAAGAACCTGCCGAAGAAGCCGTGCAGGCAGAAGCCGAGGCTGCGGAAGAACAAATCGCCGAAGATGCCGAAAATAAGGAAAACGACGCTGAGTAAGGCACTCTGATGTGCCCAAATAAGCGGCGCGCAGGTCGCGTGCCGCTTGTTTATCGTTCATTGCGCCTTGCACATGAACGTGAAAGGAGATACCCCATGAAAATGAAAATTCTGGATCGCCTGATCCTGCGTCTGGGAGCGCTTCTGACGCTGCTGACCGGTGCGCTGGCGATCGCAGGCGGCTTTGTGATGAAGGCTGCGTTCAACGGCCTGAATCCTGCTCCCGAGTTCCCCAAGAATCTTTTGCCCGTTGCTCTGATCGTTGCAGGCATTGTTACGGTGCTGGTCAGCCTTTATGATATGCTGCTGCCCCGCCGCTACAATCCCCGCCGCCGCGCTTTTGTGACGCAGCCCACCGAGCACGGTGAACTGCGCATCGCGGTGAGCGCCATCGAAAACCTCATTCTTCGCTGCGTGGAGATGCACAAGGAAGTCAAGGTGCTGGCCATGCAGATCACCAACCGCCGCGGCGCTGTGAACGTCAATATGCGTGTAGCTGTGAACAGCAACATTTCCATTCCTCACGCCGTTGAGCAGCTGCAGACTCAGATTAAGCGTTATCTTGCGGCCTCCTCCGGTATCGAAGTGCGTGAGATCGGTGTGTCTGTGGAGCGTGCAACGGGCGATGAAAGCGCCCTGCCTGCCGAACCTCTGCAGCGTGCGGTGGTTGAAAATGAAGCGCCTGCCGAAGAGAAAAAGGAAAAGATCAGCGTGCATCAGCGCATTTTCGGCCGTGATACCAGCAAGAGCGTTGCTGAACAGGTAACCGAGGCCGAAGCCGTTGCGGAACCTGCCGTTCCCGAAGCACAGCAAGAAGCGCCTGCTGAGGAAACCGCGGAAGAAAGCGTTGAAGAAACCGCCGAAACGGCTGAAACCGTGGAAGAAGCAGCGGAAGTTGATGCCCAAACGGCTGAAACCGAATGCGAATCTGCCAAAGAGCAGCCCGGAGAGAAAAACGAGGAGGCACAGGCATGAGCAAGGAGAAAATGTTTAAAATCGGCACTCCCCAGTGCGGTGCTTTTTGTGCCGGCTGCGGCGCTGTGCTGGCCGTGCTTTTGATCGCCATTGGCTTTTGGAAAACGGTGTTTATCTTTGCGTTTGCTCTGATCGGTCTTTTTATCGGCCTTGTGGAAGATAAAAAGGGCGCCGTTCGCCGCGTGATCAATCACTCCATTCCCGGCGAAACCAAGATCGATAACTTCGAAGACATGAAAAACAAGGAAGAATAAGCCCTCAGGGCATGAATACGGGGGATACCGAATATGGCTCGTTCAACCGCGCGCATTGCGGCTATGCAGCTTGTTTATGAAAATCTGATGGGCGGCTGCGGCGAAGATACTCTTTGTCAGCTGATCGCTTTTACGCCTGAAGGCGACGACCAGGCGTATATTGACCGTACTGTGGCGGGCGTAAAGGCCCATGCCGAGGAACTGGATCAACTGATCGCCAAGTACAGCCCCTCCCGCGGACTGGAACGTATTGCCCGCGTTGATCTTTGCATTCTGCGTGTGGCGCTTTATGAAATGCAAAACAGCACTGATACCGCCGAATCCATCGTGATCAATGAGGCGGTGGAACTGGCCAAGCGTTTCAGCGAACCTGCCAGCGCCCGCTTTATCAATGGCGTGCTGGGTGCGGTTTCCCGCGGCGAGAATCCTGAGGATAAGGTGAAAGAGCCTGTCCGCGCCCAGCGTACGCTCCACATCGAAAAAGTGGATCGCATTGTGCTGGATGATGATAACAAACCCAAAGCAGAGGAAGCACCTGAAGCATGATCGTATTGGGAATTGATACCAGCTGCTATACCACTTCGGTGGCGGCTGCCTGTGATCAAGGCATCCTCTGTTCCAATCGCCGGCTCCTGCCTGTGGCAGCCGGCGCGCGCGGCCTTCGCCAAAGCGAGGCCGTTTTTGCGCATATAAGGCAGCTGCCCGAATTATTTGAAAAGACCATGGAAACCGTCCGCGCACAGGGCAAAGTGGACGCTGTGTGCGTATCTTCCAAGCCCCGTGACGATGAAGCATCCTATATGCCGGTTTTTCTGTCAGGCCTTTCTTTTGCCCGTGTGACAGCCTCTGCACTGAATGTGCCGCTGTTTGAAACAACGCACCAGCGCGGCCATGTACGGGCGGCCTATGAAGGCAGCGGCATGCAGGAGGATACTTATCTTGCCGTGCATCTTTCCGGCGGCACCACCGAGGTTCTGCTGATGGACGGAGATAAGCTTTCTCTTCACAGCGGCACGATGGATCTCCATGCCGGTCAGTTTCTCGACCGTGTGGGCGTGAAGATGGGCCTTCATTTCCCGGCAGGGCCGTATATGGAAGCACTGGCCAAGGAAGGAAAGGCGCAGTCTCGCATCCCTGTCAGCATTCAGGAGGGCAAGTGCCATTTTTCGGGCGCTGAAGCCCGGGCGATGCAGTGGATCGAAAAAGGTGAAATGCCTAAAGAGGAGATCGCTGCCGAAGTTTTCAGTGTTATTGAACGCACAGTTTTGCGTATGCTTGTACAGGCGGCAGAGAAAACAGGCGTTGACCGTGTGCTTTTGACAGGCGGCGTAGCCTCTTCGCAGCTGCTTCGCGATCAGCTGCTGGAGATCAACCGTAAGCGCCGCATGGGGCTGAAACTGTATTTCGGTCAAAGGGAGTACGCCGGCGACAATGCAGCCGGTGTGGCGCTGATTGGCCGTGACTTGCTCAAGGGGGAATAAGGATGAGCGCGATGATTCTCAGCGGCAAGGAAATGGAAAAGGAACTGCTGGCTTCTCAGATCGAGCGATGCGGGCAGTTAAATGCGCGCGGCATCCATCCGCTGCTGGCGGTGGTGATGGTGGGCGACGATCCTGCCAGCGAAATCTATGTGCGCAATAAAAGCCGCATGTGCGATGCCGTGGGCATTCTCCAGCAAACGATCCGTATGCCCGCCGACGTATCTCAGGAAAGCGTGGAAAGAGAGATCGACCGGCTGAATAACGATCCTGCGGTAACGGGTATTCTGGTGCAGCTGCCCCTGCCCGGACAGCTGGATGAGAATCAGCTGCTGGCCCGTATCCTTCCCCAAAAGGATGTGGATGGGTTCCATGCGCTGAATGCCGGCAAAATGCTGCGCGGTGAAGCGTGTGCGCTGGCGTGCACGCCGCGGGGAATCATTTATATGCTCAAAAAGGCCGGGGTTCCCATGGAAGGGGCGCACGCCGTTGTGATCGGTCGTTCCAATATCGTGGGGAAACCTGTTGCCATGCTGCTTTTGCAGGAAAACTGCACGGTGACGATCTGTCACAGTAAAACCCAAAACCTGGCGGAGATCACCCGTCAGGGGGATATTCTGATCGCCGCTGTGGGCAAAGCACATTTCGTTACGGCGGATATGGTAAAGCCCGGCGCAGCGGTGATCGACGTGGGCGTCAACCGCGTGGATGGCAAGGTGACGGGGGACGTGGATTTTGAAAACGTCAAGGAAGTGGCAGGCTATATTTCGCCTGTTCCCGGCGGCGTGGGTCGAATGACGGTCAGTATGCTGATGGAGAATACCTTGGAGGCGGCATGCAGGGAGTAACGCTGACAGTATCGGAGCTGAATGATTACGTCCGCAGATCGCTGGCCAGCGATCCCATCCTGCAGCATATTACCATCAGCGGCGAAGTGAGTAATTTTAAGGTCTATTCCTCGGGTCACTGGTATTTTACCCTCAAGGATGAAATGAGCCGCATTGACTGCGCCATGTTCCGCCAGCATAATTACAATGCCCGCTTCCTGCCAAGGGACGGCATGCATGTGCTGGTCAAAGGCTCTGCAGGTTTGTATGTGCAGAGCGGCAAGTATCAGTTTTACGCCGAGGATATTCAGCAGGCGGGTCTTGGCGAGCTGTACCTGAGGTATCTGGAACTGAAAGAAAAGCTGACGAAAGCCGGGCTGTTTGACAGCACCCGCAAGCGCCCGCTGCCGCTGCTGCCCCGGAAGGTGGGCATTGTTACCTCGGCTTCCGGCGCGGTATTGCATGATATCCGTACCGTTGCCGGCAGACGTTTCCCGGGGATCCCGCTGGTGCTGCGGCCTTCGCTGGTACAAGGCGAGGGCGCTGCCCAGGATATTGCCCGGGGCATTCTGGAAGTATCCGCCGTGCCTGAAGTGGACGTTGTGATCGTGGGACGCGGCGGCGGCTCGATGGAAGATCTTTGGGCGTTCAATGAAGAAGTGGTCGTCCGCGCGGTGGCGGCTTGCCCGGTGCCGGTAATTTCGGCGGTGGGACACGAAACCGATCATACCTTGTGTGATCTGGCAGCCGATATGCGGGCGCCCACGCCTTCAGCGGCGGCAGAGCTTGCCGTGCCCGAAAGAGAGGCGCTGATCGATCAAATCGACGGAATGCTCTTTGATATGCGCCGTGCGGCACAGAATAAAATGCTTCAGTGCGGCAATCGTCTTGCGGTATTTGAGAGGCGTCTGATGCAGCGCGATCCGCGCAGTGTGCTTGACAGGCTGCAGCTGGAAAACAGCCATCTGACCGAAAAAATGCATTCTGCCATGCAAAAACAGCTTGCACTCCGTGAGATGCGGCTGGACGGCTTGCTTTCAAAGATTGACGCCGTAGGCCCTGTCAATGTTCTTCGTCGCGGTTATACCATCGCCATGAAGGATAACAAGCCCGTGACAAAGGTAGCGGGTGCGCAGGGCGATATGACGCTGATATTCAATGATGGGCGCGCGCAGGTGCGTGTGCTTTCAACCGAAAGGGGGATGCTCCTTGGCAGCGAAGAAAAAGCAGACGTTTGAAGAACGTCTTGAACAGCTGGAAGGGCTGGTCAAAGCCATGGAAGAGGGCGGCATGACGCTGGAAGAAACCCTTACCCATTACGAAAAGGGAATTAAACTGGCTGCACAGCTCAAGCAGGATCTTGAGATTGCCCGGGAAAGACTGACGGTACTGGGCGAAGGATCGGCGGAGGAAGCATGAGTTATAACGAACAATATGATTTCTACCGCAAGGCTGTAGAAGAAACGCTGCAAACGGCAGTGCCGGGGGATGTTCCCCAGCCTCTGCAGGATGCAATGCGTTACAGCTTGCTGGCCGGGGGAAAGCGTTTGCGGCCCGTGCTGCTGCTGGCCTCCTATGCCATGCTGAACGATGATCTGACGGATGCGCTGCCCTTTGCAGCTGCTCTTGAAATGGTGCATACCTATTCGCTGATCCACGATGATCTGCCGGCCATGGATAATGATGATCTGCGCCGCGGCCGGCCTACCTGCCATAAGGTGTATGGCGAAGGCATGGCGGTGCTGGCAGGCGACGGGCTTTTGTCGCTGGCTTTTGAAACCATGGCGGAAAGCAGGCATCCGAAGGCGTTTGAAGCGCTGAAGGAGCTTGCCATGCGCTGCGGTACCCGCGGTATGGTGGCGGGCCAGTGCAAGGATCTGCAGGCGGAGGAAACGGGCGGGGACGCCGAAACGCTGCAATATATTCACCTGCATAAAACGGCTGATCTGCTGACGGCTCCCGTTGTTATGGGGCTGATCCTTGCGGGGGCGGACGAGAATCAGCTTGCCGCAGGCCGGGAATTCGGAAAGAATCTGGGCATGGCGTTCCAGATCATCGACGATATTCTGGATGAAACCAGCGATGCAAAGACGCTGGGCAAGACCGTGGGCAAGGATGCGGCGGAGAACAAATGCACGTGGACGCGTGTGTACGGTCTTGACAAAGCCCGGGAAGACGCTGCGTCATACACCGAAAAAGCGGTAAACAGCCTTGAAATCTTCGGAAATCGTGAGAATTTCTTAAAAATACTTGCGCAGCGTGCGCTTGTTCGCGTACAATAATATAAGTACTTTTTTAGGAGGAACCTAAGATGATCACCGATAATTTTCTCGAAGAAGTAGCAACCAAAAGAAACCGCGGCCTGCAGTCTGTGACCTATGCGATGGCGACGGTGATGATGTTTATTCTGGCGATTTACGGCGCAATGAATATTTCTGTACTGCCGTATATGCTTACGGACGGATCGGTTGACATGGGACAAAAGATTTTCAGCACCGTATATATGCTGATTATCATTGGCGTTGCGGTTTTCCTGTTCCTGTTCCGCGACCGCATCCGCACCGAGTACGAATATACCTTCACCAACGGTCAGATGGACTTTGCGCAGGTGTTCAACAACAAAAAGCGCAAGAATCTGGGTACCATGAACATCCGCAACGTGGAAGCCATGGGTCTGGTGAATTCCGGCAGCTTCCGCCGCTATCTTGAAATGAAGGACGTTAAGCGCAGCAACTGGTTTGTCAACCGTGACGCGCAGCTG
Source organism: Clostridia bacterium (assembly GCA_017549335.1). GTDB lineage: Bacteria > Bacillota > Clostridia > Christensenellales > Aristaeellaceae > SFMI01. Next base: position 64,933 of record JAFYVB010000041.1, read on the forward strand.
TTCTATTTCTTCTTCAGCAAGGACAATCAGAAGCGCATGATCATCATCGAAGTCAGCGATGAAATGCTTAAGCTGATCAAGCGCTATGCTGCGCAGGGAACGTATCAGGTGAACTAATGCAGTGCTATCTGGATAACAGTGCCACAACGCGGCCTACGGCGTATGTGGCCGATGCCGTGCGCGAATGTATGCTGGAGGGGTTTTATAACCCCTCTGCGCTGTATGCACCGGCACTGACAAGCGAAAAGAAGATGTCCGCCTGCCGTGAAGCCATTGCAAAAGAGCTTCATGCCGACAGCCGCAATGTGATCTTCACATCGGGCGGCACCGAAGCGGATAATCTGGCTATTTTGGGAACAATGGCAAGTGTTCGCGGCGGCAGAGTGCTGTTTTCTGCCGGTGAGCATCCTGCCGTACGGGCTGCCTGCGAAAGCCTGAAGGATCGCTTTGACGTGCAGGAGATCCCCTATGACCAAACGGGCAGGATCGATCTTGCTGCGCTGGAAAGCCTGCTGATTCCCGAAACACGGCTGATCTGCGTGATGCAGGTAAACAACGAAACGGGGGCGATCATGCAGCTTCCCGAGATTGCGCAGCTGCGGGACAAGCTTTGTCCGCAGGCGCTTTTGCATGTGGACGGTGTGCAGGGCTTTATGCGTTTGCCTGTGGATATGCGCAAAACCGGCATTGACAGCTATGCGCTGTCGGGACATAAAATCCATGCGCCCAAGGGCATTGGTGCGCTGGTCACCTCAAGCCGTGTCAAGCTGACGGCCAGAGCGCTGGGCGGCGGTCAGGAAAAGAATCTGCGCTCCGGCACCGAAAATACGCCGGGGATTGCGGGCCTGCTGGCAGCCATCGAAACCTATCCCAAAGAAAACAACATGATGGCTGTGAAACTCCATCTGTATGAGCAGCTGAAAGAGATCGCGGGGGACAGGTTCTTTGTCAACGGTCCTGATCCCAGGGAAGGCGCCGCGCATATTCTGAATTGCTCCATGGTTCCTGTTCGCTCTGAAACGATGCTCTACGCCCTTGAAGGCGACGGGGTGTATGTTGCCAACGGTTCGGCCTGTTCGTCCCGTAAGCAGAAAATTTCCGCCGTTCTGGCGGCAATGCAGATCCCCCGCAAGCAGGCGGAATCCGCCGTTCGTTTTTCCCTTTCGCCCTATACCACGGTGGAGGAGATCGATTACGCCGTTTCCTGCATCCGCCGTCATTACGATATGTTCAAACGCTATGAAAGAAGGTAAATTATGCGTCAGCTGATTCTTGTGCGCTATGGCGAGATTTATTTGAAGGGTCTTAACCGCCCTTATTTTATCCGTACGCTGGTGAATCGCATCAAGCAGGCCGTGCGCCCCTTCGGCGGCAAGGTATGGCTGAATGATTCCCGCATTTTCGTCAGCGATATGACGGATATGGAAGCGTGCATGGAAAAGGTGCGCAAGGTGTTTGGTGTGCATTCTCTCTGTCCCGCCATTGAAATGGACAAGAGTGATTTTACCGCCGTTTGCGAGAAAGCAACCGAGATGATGCAGGGCATTCAGGGTACCTTCAAGGTGGATTCCCGCCGTTCGGACAAGCGTTATCCCATGACCTCCCCGCAGATGAACATGGAAATGGGCGGATACATTCTCAGCCGCTGCCCGCAGCTGAAGGTGGATATCCATAAGCCCGAATACGTGATGAATCTTGAGATCCGCGATCATGCGTATCTGTATGTCCGCGTGATCGAGGCTGTGGGCGGTATGCCGGTTGGCACGGGCGGCAAGGCGTCGCTCCTGCTTTCCGGCGGCATTGACAGCCCCGTGGCCGGTTATCTCATCGCCAAGCGCGGTGTGGAGATCAGCGCCATTCATTTCCATTCCTATCCCTATACCAGCGAACGCGCCAAGGAAAAGGTGCTGACGCTGGCTAAGCAGCTGTCGGAATACTGCTGCGGCATCAAGGTGTTTGTGGTTCCCTTTACCGAGCCGCAGCTGCAGATCCATGAAAAATGTCCCGAAGAATACGGCACGCTGATCATGCGCCGCTTTATGATGCGCATTGCTGCCCGTATCGCAAAGAATGAGGGCTCCAAGGCGCTGATCACCGGCGAAAGCCTGGGTCAGGTAGCCAGCCAGACCATCGACGCCTTGTGCTGCACCGATGCCGTGGCGGATATGCCTGTTTTCCGTCCGCTGATCGGCAGTGATAAGATCGAGATCATCCGCATTGCCGAAAAGATCGGCACCTATGAAACCTCCTGCCAGCCCTATGAAGACTGCTGCACGGTATTTACGCCTCGCCATCCGGCTACGCATCCCAAAATGGATCATGTGGCCCGTGCCGAGCAGTGTCTGGATATCGAAGCACTGGTTTCCGCTGCGGTGGAAGGCACCGAAGTCATCGAACTGTAATTCAAGGAGAAATACATGATTATTCGCTCTGACAGAATGGAAATGGTCCATTCCGATATCCGCGGCCCGCTGTATGAGGAAGCTCTTCGGATGCAGGCGGAAGGCATGGACGTACTGAAACTCAACACCGGCAATCCCGCCAGCTTCGGCTTTAAGCTGCCCAACAGCGTGCGTCAGGCGCTGGCGCGTCACATCGATGAAGCGGTTCCCTATTGCGATATGCGGGGTATGCCCAACGCCCGTGACGTGATCTGCAGCTACCATATCGGCCGCGGTCTCAAAGGCATTACGCCGGATGATATTTTTATCTGCAACGGCGTCAGTGAAGCAGCTTCCATGGCCATGACGGCGCTGGTCAGTGTGGGGGATGAGATCCTGATGCCCTCGCCCTGCTACTCGCTTTGGAGTAATAACGCCTATATCTGCGCCGGCAAGCCCGTTTTTTACCGCTGCGATCCCCAAAATGAATGGAATCCCGATCCCGAGGACATTGCCCGTAAGGTAACGCCGCGCACCAAGGCCATTGTGATCATCAACCCCAATAATCCCACCGGCGCTGTTTACAGCCGTGAAACGCTGCTGGCTATCGCCGATATCGCCCGCAAGAATAAGCTGGTACTGCTGGCAGACGAGATCTATGACAGGCTGATCATGGACGGTCTGGATCATTATTCCGTGGCGGCACTGGCACCCGACGTACCTTGCATTACTTTTAACGGCCTGAGTAAGTCCCATATTATCTGCGGCTTCCGCTGCGGCTGGATGGTGCTTTCCGGTCCCAAGGGTGAACTGGATGATATCAAGAGCGCCATCACGCAGCTGGCCTCCATGCGCCTGTGCGGCAATGCGCTGACCCAGCTGGTCATTCCTGCCGCACTGGTAGACAGCGAAAGCACCCGCTCCATGCTGGTGCCCGGCGGCAGGCTTTATGAGCAGCGCCGTGCCACCGTGGAGACTCTGTCCAAGTTTGAAGGCGTGTCCGTAGTCCCCAATAAAGCGGCCTTCTACCTTTTCCCGGGCTTTGACGGGGAAATGTATGACTTTAAGGACGGACACGATCTGGCCATGAAATTCCTCCATGAAAAGCATGTGCTGGTGATCCCCGGCGGCGGCTTTGACTGGAATGAGGATCTGCGCGTGCGCATCGTCATGCTGCCTGATGCCGAGCGGCTTTCACAGGCGATGGAAGCTCTTGGCGATTTCCTCAAAAAGCATAAACGCTGATATTCATAATAAAACAGTGCATGACTTTTACCGTCATGCACTGTTTTTTGTGTAGGAAAAAATCAATCGTTCAGGTACTGCGCAGGCACGCTTTCAGCCATGTTCTCGGCGCCGGGCCAGGAGGGATGGAGATGGTCGCCTTTATCAAAGGCGGGAAGCAGCTGCAGAGGATCTTCGGGATCACGGTTGGCAAGATCGAAATCAACAACGCCGTCGGCTTCGTTCTGGGTGCGGATCCATGCATTGACGCCGGTACGGATGGCTTCGCGCTTGTCATTGAAGGTGGTCCAGCCTTTGATAGGCATGATGGTGGCAAGATACACTTTCAATCCCAGCTCATGCGCCTTGCGAACGTATACCCGCAGGCCTTCCACCAGCTCATCCACGGTGGGAAGATCGCTCCACGGGCGATACTGCGAGCCGTTGGGATGGATAATATCGTTGATGCCGTGGAGAATGACCACGCGATCGGCGCCGGCAGCGGATACCTCGCGCTCAAAGCGGTCATGACCGCGGGAGCCGTAATGACGGTTAAGCAGCGTTTCGTACTGACGCAGTACGCGGCTGCCGCCGATGCCGCGGCGGATAACGGAAAGATGTTTACGCTCTTCGCGCAGGATGCGGAGCATCAGATAATCCGGCCAGGCCTGAGCGGTGATGCTGTCGCCGAAGCAAACGAGGGTATGAGCGTTTTCATCTTCGGTGAGCACGTCAACGGTATCAAGGAAGAAGGCCGTTTCGGTGGGGGCGGTATGGAATTCGGGAAGCGTATATTCCTCCGCATGATCGCCCTCGGCATATTCAAAGCGGCAAAGCGGGCCGGTATCGTTGGTGCCGCAGGCAAGGTTGGTCATTTCACCGATATAGAAACTGACAAAGTAATCTTCGCCGCGGATGAGGGAAAAATCGATCTCATCGCTGATAATGCGCGCACCGGCATCCAGATGACATTCGGTCTGTCCGCCGAAGGTAACGGGCACAATGCCGCGTCCGTCGGCGCCGATGAACAGCTTGGTAATGACGGCGTTTTCCTTGCCGTAGAGGTTGTTCAGATGCAGACGTACACGGCTGCCCGAAAGCATGGCCCGCAGCGTATAATGCAGCGTAACGTCCTTTGCGTAACGCGTGGGATGAGGGGCTGTGAAGGAAGGGGAAGAGCCCCATACGGCAACCCATTTGGAAGTACTCATAAAACGGCTCCTTTGTTTTATGTATTGAGATGATTCATTATAGCACAGCCCTTAAATGAAAAAAAGAGCGATTTTCAAGGATTTCCATTTTTTCCTCAATGCGGGAAAGCAGCCTTTGCAGTATAAAACCGACAAATCGACCCACAATAGTGCTGTGAAAACAATGCAGCTTTGAAGGAGTGTAGCCTGTTATGAAAGCAACCGGCATCGTGCGGCGCATTGACGAACTGGGCCGTGTCGTCATACCCAAGGAAATCAGAAGAACGCTTCGTATCCGCGAGGGCGACCCGCTGGAGATTTACACCGACAGGGACGGTGAAGTGATTTTGAAAAAGTATTCGCCGATCGGTGAGATGTCTTCGTTTGCCCGGGATTATACCGAGTCTATTTTCCGATCGACGGGGCATATTGCTTGCATTGTGGACCGTGATCAGGTGGTGGCAGCCAGCGGCGTCAATAAGAAGGAGCTGTGGGACAAGCCCATCAGTCATGATCTGGAGCAGGTGATCGCCAGCCGCCAGACCCAGACTTACAGCCGCATGGGCGGCAACAAAATGATGTCCGTTACCAACGAAGAGGATAACGGAGGATATACCGCGCAGGTGGTATCGCCCATCATTGCCGACGGTGAAGCGATCGGCGCGGTGCTGCTGCTCTCCCGCGAGCAGGGGGCGAGAATGGGAGATATCGAAGTGAAGGTGGCGGAAACCGCCGCCGGTATTGTAGGCAGACAAATGGAACAGTGAGCCCAAACTCCGCTGTATACGGCGGAGTTTTTTGTGTAAAAAATTTGAAAAAGGTATTGACAATTTTGCAGGGAAATATTAGAATATCACATGGTTAGACGCGTCTAACCGAACAAAAAGACTTTGCGCGCCGAAAACGGCGCAGGAGGCAGCAATGAATTTATCCATGGCAGAGGCAGGCAAGGAGTACATCATCAAAAGCATTGAAACGGATGATGAAGAGCTTAATTCCTTTCTGTTTTCTTTGGGATGCTACAGCGGCGAGCCCATCACGGTGGTTGCCCGCAGAAAGCGCAGCTTCACCGTCTCCATCAAGGACGGCAGATATAACATTGACGCACAGCTGGCGGAGGCCATTATCGTTTGATCTGACAGACAAGGCACAACGCCGGTTCTTTTTTACACAATGGTTAGACAAGACTAACTGAAGGCGCGGATCCAAAGGCGCCGAAGGTTTGAGGAGGAGATTGCAATGAGAATTGCATTTGCGGGAAATCCCAACAGCGGGAAGACCACGATGTATAATGCCCTGACCGGGCGCAATGAAAAGGTTGGCAACTGGGCCGGCGTGACCATCGATAAGAAAGAGGCGCCGATCAGAAAAATGTATGCGGCGGAGCAGGAATTGATCGCGGTCGATCTGCCGGGGGCGTATTCCATGTCCCCGTTCACCTCCGAAGAAAGCATTACCAGCGCCTATGTGAAAAACGAAAATCCCGACGTTATTATCAATATCGTGGATGCTACCAATCTGAGCCGCAGCCTGTTTTTTACCACACAGCTGCTGGAATTGGGCATTCCCACGGTGGTCGCTCTCAACAAGACGGACGTGAACCAGAAAAAGGAAACCAAAATCAACGTCAGACTTCTTGCCGAAAGTCTGGGCTGCCCTGTGGTTGATACCTCTTCCGTTGTGGGGGAAGTGCTGGCGGAGATCGTTAAAGCAGCGGCTGCTCTCCACGGAAAAGAGCAGAAAGCGCCGTACGTGCAGGGGGATATTGATCTGAACGATAAAGCGGCGGTTGAGGCTGCGGACCGCAAGCGTTTTGCCTTTGTCAATGCGCTGGTCTCCAAGGTTGAAAGCCGAAAAGTGCTGACCCGCAACAAGAATTCTCAGGACAAGATCGATGAAGTGCTGACGCATCCGGTTTCCGGCCTTGTGATTTTTGCCGGCATCATGTTCCTCGTTTTCCAGATCTCTCAGGCGTGGGCAGGACCGTGGATCGCCGATTGGATGGTGGGCTGGATCGATGCATTCAAGGAGTGGGTCGGCAGCTTGCTGGAGGGCGGAAACGAGTTCCTCGTAGCTTTGCTGACAGAGGGCATCATCGGCGGTGTAAGCGCTGTTGTGGGCTTCCTGCCGCTGGTCATGGTGATGTATTTCCTGATCTCCCTGCTGGAAGACTGCGGGTATATGGCGCGTGCCACGGTTGTTCTTGATCCTATTTTCAAGAAAGTCGGGCTGAACGGCAAATCGGTGATCCCCTTTATCGTGGGTACAGGCTGCGCCATTCCCGGCGTTATGGCGGCGCGTACCATCCGCAATGAGCGCGAGCGCCATGTGACCGCCATGCTCACGCCCTTTATGCCCTGCGGCGCCAAACTGCCTGTGATCGCGCTGTTCTCCGGCGCATTTTTCGCCGATGCAAGCTGGGTGGGCACGCTGATGTATTTCTTTGGCATTGCTCTGATTCTGGTGTGTGCGCTGCTGGTGAACAAGATCGTCGGCTACAAGCACCGCAAGTCCTTTTTCATCATCGAGCTGCCCGAATACAAAATGCCCTCCTTTAAGCGTGCGTGCATGGATATGCTCAGCCGCGGCTGGTCTTATATCGTAAAGGCCGGTACCATCATTCTGGTCTGCAACGCGGTGGTCTTCGTTATGCAGTCCTTCGACTGGAGCTTCGGGCTGGTGGCGGAGGGAATGGAAAACACCTCCATCCTTGCGACCGTCGCCAATCCCATTGCCGTGGTGATTCTGCCCATTGTCGGTATAAAGGCCTGGCAGCTGGCTGCTGCTGCCGTGACCGGTTTTATTGCCAAGGAAAACGTGGTGGGTACGCTGGCTGTATGCTTTGGCATTTCCAACCTGATCGATACCGAAGAGCTGGCACTGATGGAAGGCGCGGGCGCCGAGGTTGCTGCGATCTTCGGCATCACCAAGGTTGCGGCGCTGGCCTACCTTATGTTTAACCTCTTTACACCGCCCTGCTTTGCTGCCATGGGTGCGATGAACGCCGAAATCAAGAATAAAAAATGGTTCTGGGGCGGCATTGCCTTGCAGCTGGGCGTGGGTTACACCGCAGGCTATCTGATCTACACTGTCGGTACGCTGATGACTGCGCCTGCGGCGCTGAATGTCCCTGCTGCCGTCGGCGGCGGCATCGCCGTGCTGCTTATGGCTGCGTATGTGACGTATCTGTGTCTGACTGCGGATAAAAAGCTCAGAAGTGAATATACTTTGGAAGGTAAAAACGGATGAAAACTGTCATTGTTTCGATTGTGCTTATTCTGATTCTCGGCGGCGCTGCGCTCTATATTTACAGAGCAAAAAAACGCGGCGTTAAGTGTATCGGCTGCCCCAACAGCGCAAAATGCTCCGGAAACTGCGCGGGCTGCAGCTGCGGCAGTGAAGAATCATAATGCTGCTTTTTGCGGAGGGAATACGGTGAAGCGCCGTATTCCCATCTTTTTTGCCCGTTTCTCTTGCGAAAATGGATATGGAATGATAAAATGCATACGGTAAGGAGGCGTACCTATGGAAAAGATTATCAATGCATTTGCACTCGAAGGAAAGGTAATTTCCTGTGCCCGTCACGGCAGCGGTCATATCAATAAAACCTTTTTGCTGCACACCGATGCAGGAAAAGCATATATTCTGCAAACCATCAATCACCATATTTTTAAAGATGTAAAAAGCCTGATGGCAAACATCGCGTCCGTCACGGCCTTTCTGGCGGAAAGGGAAAGCGATCGCCGCCGCGTACTGCATCTGGTAAAGACCCGCAGCGGTGAAAACTACCTTTTTGAAAACGGCGAATACTGGCGCGTGTATGAAGCCATTCTGGACAGCCTGAGCCTGGATCTGCCCGAATCGGCGGAGGATTTCTATCAGAGCGCGGTGGCTTTCGGTCAGTTCCAGATGCAGCTGGCGGATTTTCCTGCCGCCACGCTGGCTGAGACCATTCCTCATTTCCACGACACGCCTGTGCGCTATGAGAATTTCAGGCGCGCCATTGAAGAAGACGTGTGCGGACGGCTGGAAAGCGTAAAGAAAGAAGTGGAATTTGCCCTCGCCCGCGAGGAGGAGGCCGGCACGATGATGCGGCTTTTGCAGGAAGGCAAGCTTCCTCTGCGTGTGACCCACAACGATACCAAGCTGAACAACGTTTTGCTTGACAAAGCGACCCGCAAGCCCCTTTGCGTGATCGATCTGGATACCGTGATGCCCGGTTTGGCGGCCAACGATTACGGCGATTCCATCCGTTTTGGCGCCAGCACCGCCACGGAGGATGAAAAGGATTTAAACAAGGTGACCATGTCCCTTGAAATGTTTGAAGCCTACACCCGCGGCTTCCTTTCCGCCTGCGGAAAGAGTCTGACGGAGACCGAGATCAAAACGCTGCCCATGGGCGCCAAGCTGATGACGCTGGAGTGCGGTGTGCGCTTCCTGACGGACTATCTGCAGGGGGACACCTACTTTGGCACCCATTACGAAGGGCAGAATCTGGATCGCTGCCGCACCCAGTTCAAGCTGGTATGGGATATGGAGCAGAAGTGGGATAAGATGGCGGCTATCATCGATCAGGTAAGCAAAGAAATCAAATGAAAAAACTAACCTATCGGCATACGCTGCTGGCCTGCTATACCGGCACGGTCGGTATGGCGGCCATCACCAACTTCGTGCCGCTTTTGTTCCTGACCTTCCGTGAATTATTCGGCTTTACGCTGGAGGAGATCGGGCTGCTGGTCAGCGCCAATTTCATCACTCAGCTGACGGTGGATGCATTCTCCATCCGCTGGGCCGACCGCATCGGCTATCGAAAAATGGTGGTCATCGGTCAGGTGACCATGGGAGGCGGGCTTGTGATGCTCACTGTCCTGCCTTTCGTATTGCCCAATCCCTATCTGGGCGCGCTGCTCTCGGTGATCACGTACGCAGTGGGCGGCGGCATCAACGAAGTGCTGATCAGCCCCATTCTGGAGGCCTGTCCCCGGGATGAAAAGGGCGCGTCGCTGAGCCTTTTGCATTCCGGCTATTGCTGGGCGTCGGTGGTCGTGATCCTTCTCAGCACGCTTCTGTTTGCTGCTTTCGGCATGGAGTCGTGGCGTGTCATTTCCTGCGTGTGGGCGCTTATCCCGCTTGCAAACACCTTCCTGTTTCTGCATGTGCCCATTGCACCGCTGGTGACGGAGGACAAACGGATGTCCGTTTTGCAACTGGTGCGTCAGCCGGCGTTTCTGTTGTTCATGCTGATGATGTTTTGCGCAGGCGCAGCCGAACTGGCTATGGTGCAGTGGGCTTCCGCCTTTGCGGAAAGCGGTCTCAAGGTCACCAAAGCGGTGGGCGATCTGGCAGGTCCCTGCCTGTTCATGCTGATGATGGGCACGGGTCGTGTGCTCCAGTATAAAAAGGGCGAAAAGGGTGATTTGAAAAAATATCTGCTGCTGTGCGCCGTGCTGTGCACCGCCAGTTATCTCATCGCATCGCTGTCCCCAACGCCCCTGATGTCGCTTTTCGGTTTTGCCCTGTGCGGTTTCGGCGTATCCGCCATGTGGCCGGGAACGCTTTCTCTTGCCCAGAAAACCTGCCCCTTGGGCGGAACGGCGATGTTTGCGATCCTTGCCCTGTGCGGGGATATCGGCTGCTCGGTGGGGCCTGCGCTGGTGGGCTTCGTATCGGGTGCGCTGGGCGATAACCTGCACATGGGGATCCTGGCGGCTGTCGTTTTCCCGGCGGTGATGATGCTTGGATTGATCCTTCATCGCAAAAAAGCATAATAAAAAACGCAGAGTGAAAGCTCTGCGTTTTTGCTTGAACGGTTATTTGAATTTGAGGTTCAGCTTTTTCACGTGCTTGATGGTGGAATTGGCTGCGACGCCCGTGACGGCACCCGTTCCAAGACCCACCAGCATGAGGATGGCCATGTAATAAACCAGCTGGGAGGTTTGCAGCATGAGCATGGCCAAAAGCACCTGACCCACGTTATGCATCACTGCGCCTACCATGCTGACCACGATGATGTGGAAACCCAGCCGCTTGAGCAGGATCATGCACAGCGTGCTCAGTACGCCGCCGGCCATGGCATACATCATGGCGGAAACGCCGCCGAACATCAGACCGGACAAAACGACCTTGACGATCATCAGAACAAAGGCCGTAGGCGTATCCAGCATATAAAGAGCAAAGAGCAGCACGCCGTTGCTCAAGCCCAGCTTGATGCCGGGAACGCCGGCAGCCACGGGGATGAGGCTTTCGATAAAGCCCAAAACCAGCATCATGGCAGTGAGCAGGCCGCAAAGCGCGGTGCGCTGTACATTGAAGCGTTTGTTTCTGCGCATGGAAACCTCCGAATAAATCAGTACTGTAGTATTATAATGGAAAGTGCGTCCGATGACAAGGGAAAATGTTTCATGTCATTTCAGACGTGATATTGTATAATTGAAGCGAAAAGTCTTGCAAAGAAAGTGCGGAGCGGATACAATAAGCCTGTCAGGAGGAGATAAAAATGCTTAGAATCGAAAATCTTACCAAAGCTTACGGCGATAAGAAAGCGGTAGACGGTCTGTCACTGCATATCAAGCCCGGAGAGATCTACGGCTTTATCGGTCATAACGGTGCGGGCAAGACCACCACGCTGAAATCCTGCTGTGGTATTCTGCGCTTTGATGAGGGCGATATTTTTGTGGACGGCGTGTCTGTCAAAAAGGATCCCATCGCCTGCAAGGAAAAGATTGCCTATATTCCCGATAACCCCGATCTGTATGAGTTCCTCACGGGCATTCAGTATCTGAATTTTGTGGCGGACGTGTATAAAGTTTCGGCGGAAGACCGTCAGGCGCGTATTGAGCGCTATGCCAAAGAACTGGGGATCTATGATGATCTTGCAACCAAGATCGGCGCCTATTCCCACGGCATGAAGCAGAAACTGGCGGTGATCTCGGCGCTGATTCATGCGCCCAGGCTGCTGCTCATGGACGAACCCTTCGTGGGTCTTGATCCCAAGGCGGCGCATACCCTGAAAGGCATCATGCGCGAGATCTGCGATCAGGGCGGCGCGATCTTCTTCTCAACCCACGTATTGGAGGTGGCCGAAAAGCTGTGTGACAAGATCGCCATCATCCGCGGGGGAAAATTGGTGATCGCAGGCGATACGGAGACGGTGCGCGGCGATACCTCTCTTGAAAATGTGTTCCTGGAGCTTGTGGAGGAAGAGGCATGATCAGAACGCTTATTTCCCTGCGGCTGAAGGAGATGGCGCACCGCTTCATGAGCCACACCAAGGCCGGAGGAAAGGGACGGAAAATCCTCATTGCCGTGCTGCTGACGTACTGTGTTGTGGTGTTCCTGGGGATGTTCGGCGGCATCTTCTATCTGGTGTGCGAACCCTTTATGCACCTTGGCCTCAACTGGCTGTATTTTGCCCTGGCAGGGCTTCTCAGCGTGACGCTGTGTCTGATCGGCTCGATTTTCTTTACGCAATCGCTGATTTTTGAAGCCAAGGACAATGAATTGCTGCTGAGCATGCCCGTTAAGCCTTCGGCCATTCTTTTCAGCCGCATCGGCACGCTGTATCTGCTCAATCTGGGGTATTCCGCCATCATCAATCTGCCCTGCATTGTTGTGTGGATCCTGATGAACGGATTTGATCTGATGCTTACGCTGCGCTGCGTGGCGTTCATGCTTCTTTTGCCGCTGCTGCCCTCTGCGCTGTCTTGTGTGGTGGGATTTGTCATTGCCCTGATCACCAGCAGAATGCGCAACAAAAACATCGTATCGCTCCTGCTTTCGGGCATGTCGATGGCGGCGTACTTCTATTTCTGCTTTAATTCGCAGGAGCTTCTGACAAGGCTGCTGAAAAACGGCGGCGAACTGGCTGCAGTCATACAAAAGGTATTGCCGCCGCTGTATGCGCTGGGAAGCGCTGCCGCAGAGGGCGATATTCTCCAGTCGCTGATCTGGATCGCCTGCTGTGTTCTCCCCATGGCGCTGGTTTATGCGCTTCTTTCCCGCAGCTTCATTACCATTGCCACCATGAAGCGCGGTGCCAAGCGTATCAAGTATAAGGCGCAGAAAACGCGGAAGGCTTCGGTCTTTGCGGCACTTACCGTGAAGGAAATGCGCAGGTATTCCGCTGACGCCATGTATCTTCTGAACGGCGGCATGGGCGTATTGCTGTCGATGATCCTGGCTGTTGTTTTGCTGATCAAGCGGGATGCGATCGAGTCGATCTTCGGTATGTTCGCCTTGACGGGCGTTGATTTCAATCAATGGACGGGCGCGCTGATGTGTGCTGCGCTGTGCATGCTGGCGGGCATGAACATGCTTTCGGGGGCTTCGGTGTCCATCGAAGGCGAGGGGCTGTGGCTGATGCAGTCGCTGCCGCTGAAGGCGGGGGAGATTCTGCTGCCCAAGGCTGCGGCGCATTGTGTGATTTGCCTGCCTGCGATCATTCTTGCCGGCGCTCTGAGTGCCTTTGCCCTTTCCGTGAATGGAATCACGGCGGCGGCCATGATCCTGCTGCCTTGCCTTGTCTGCATTTTTATATCGCTGTTTGGCGTGACGCTCAACCTGTTGTTTCCCCGTTTTGATTACGCCAGCGATCTGATGGCTATCAAATCCGGCTTGTCCTCCGGGCTTACCATGCTTATGGGCATGGGGCTTGTGGCGATTCCTGTTATCTTGTATGCCTTTGTGTTCAAGGCGTCCTTTGATCCGGGATATTTGTACGCCGGCTGTGCTGCGGTGCTTGCGCTTGGGTCGTTCCTGTTGTATTATTATCTTACCCACGGCGCGCAGAAACGCTTTGATGCGCTGGGACAGGGATAAATCCTTCGGGAGGCCATATGGCAAAGAGCAAAGAGAATCTGACGGCGGATACGCTGGCAAAGCGTATGCTGCCTGTAACAAAAGAAGAATGCCTCCGGCGCGGCTGGGACGCGCCGGACTTTGTGTATGTTGTGGGCGAGGCGTATGTGGACCATCCCTCGTTCGGCCATGCGATCGTGTCGCGTGTGCTGGAGAAAGCGGGGTATAAGGTGGCCATGCTGTGTCTGCCCGACTGGCATACCTGCGAGGATTTCAAGCGCTTTGGTCAGCCAAGACTCGGCTTCCTTGTGACGGCGGGCGTGATCGACAGTATGGTGAATCACTATACCGCTGCGCGCCGCCGCAGAAATCAGGATGCCTATGCGCCCGGCGGCAAGGCGGGCATGCGTCCCGACCGTGCGCTGACGGTCTACTGCAACCGCATCCATGAGGCGTATCCCAAGGTGCCTGTGCTCATCGGCGGCGTGGAGGCGTCGCTGCGCCGTTTTTCCCATTACGATTACTGGGATGATAAAGTCCGCCGCAGCGTTCTGGTGGATACTGCGGCTACGCTTCTCATGTACGGCATGGGGGAAAAGAGCATCCTTGAAAGCGCTGCGTGGCTGGAAAACGGTATGCCGCAGGAGCAGCTCAGGGATATGCGCGGTATTTGCTATCTGCAGAAAACGCCGCCGGAGGGCGTGGATATGCTGCCCTCTCACGCGGATATTGCGGCGGATAAGCGGGCCTATGCCAAGGCATTTTTGCAGGAATACAACGGACAGGATCCCTTCCGCGGTCGTGCACTTTGCCAGAAACAGGATGAAAACCGTTATCTGGTGCAGAATCCGCCTGTGTTTCCGCTGACAAGCGAGGAGCTTGACGCCGTTTACGCGCTGCCCTACACCAGACGGTATCATCCTTCCTATGAATCCATGGGCGGCGTGCCTGCCTTAAGTGAAGTGAAATTTTCCATCAGCGCTGTGCGCGGATGCTTCGGCGCCTGCAATTTCTGTGCGCTGACCTTCCATCAGGGCCGTATCGTGCAGTCAAGAAGCGAAGAATCGCTGCTGAAAGAAGCGCAGGAGCTGACGCAGTATCCCGATTTCAAGGGCTATATTCATGACGTGGGCGGCCCCACGGCGAATTTCCGTGCGCCTGCCTGCAAAAAGCAGATGACCAAGGGCTGCTGCGAAAAGCGGCAGTGTCTTTTCCCGACGCCCTGCCCCAATATGGAAGTCAGCCACAAAGAATTTTTGCAGACGCTGCGTAAAATGCGCAGGATCCCCGGCATCAAAAAGGTATTTATCCGTTCGGGCTTGCGCTTTGACTATATCATGGCGGATAAAAACCGGGATGAAGTGCTTTCTGAACTGTGCAAATACCATATCAGCGGACAGCTGAAAGTGGCGCCCGAGCATATCAGCGACGGGGTGCTCTCCGTTATGGGGAAGCCCTGCCATCAGGTGTATGAGGGATTTGGCGAATGCTACAAGCGCACCAACGAAAAGCTGGGCATGAAGCAGTATCTGGTGCCGTACCTGATGAGCAGCCATCCCGGCAGCACCATGGAGGATGCGGTGAAGCTGGCGCTGTATCTCAAGGAACACCGTGTGGAGCCCGAACAGGTGCAGGATTTTTATCCCACGCCCGGGACCCTGAGTACCTGCATGTACTATACCGGACTTGATCCGCGTACCATGAAGGAAGTGTATGTTCCCCGCGCCCAAAAAGAAAAGGATATGCAGCGCGCGCTGCTGCAGTGGAAGCGTCCTGAAAATCATGCGCTGATCCGTCAGGCGCTGCGCTCCTGCGGAAGGGAAGACCTGATCGGCTTTTCTCCCAAATGCCTTGTGCCGCCGGCCGGGGACAGGGAAAAGCGTTTTTCCTCCCGTCCGAGAAAAGAAAGCCCCCGAAACGGACTGCGCAAAAAATAATATTATGTTTTGCAAAATACCTCTTGACGCATGATACTGTGTGTGATATAGTATTATGCGTCGGGAGGGTTTTTTAATTACAAAGCTTTTCCGAAAAATGAATCATCAGGAGGAAAATGCATTGGATGCGCAGATGAAACGCGGATTGATCGAAGCGTGTATTTTAAAATTGCTGCTCCGCGGCGATTCGTACGGATATCAGCTGGTGAGGGATGCGCAGGAAGTATTGTCCCTTTCGGAATCCACCCTGTATCCCGTGCTGCGCCGTCTGGAAGCACAAAATGCTTTGACCGTCTATTCTATGGAGCATAACGGCAGGCTGCGTAAGTATTACGCCATCACCGATGCCGGAAAGGAAAAAATCGAAGAATTCCTGAACGAATGGGAAGCGGTCATGAAGGTTTATGATTTTATCAGGAGGGAAGAAAATGACGCGTGAAATGTTTCTGGAAGAGCTGAAGGAAGCGCTTTGCGGTCTTGATGCCGAAGAAATCGAAAGCGTGGTTGCATACTACAGCGAAATGATCGAAGACCGTATCGAAGCGGGCATGAGCGAAGAAGACGCCGTTGCCGCCATGGAGCCTGTGGATACCATTGCCGCCCGCGTTCTGGGGGATGCGCTGCCCGAAGAGGAAGACCGGGGAGAGAGCGCGCCCCAAACCGAAGAAAAAAACGAAAACGTTAAAGAAATCCGTAAAAATGCGGAGGATATTGCCGAACTTGTCATCACCGCCACCAATCAGCGCGTGTATGTTACCACCGGCGAAACCGAGGAGATCGTGCTCCGTTATCGCATCGAAAAGGGGGACGTATACCAGCTTCACGAAGAAAACGGCGTGCTGACGCTGGAGCATAACTACCGTCCGGTGACCAGCTACAAGCCCGATCTGTCCAAGATCACGGCGGAAAACTTCCTGGATGAAGTGGGCAAATTCCTGGGAAGCATCGACCTGAGCGGCATCGTACGCTTCGGTCAGCAGCTGACTGAGCCCCGGGCCATTGAAGTGCTGCTGCCCCGTATTTTCAAGGGTGAGCTGCGCATCAAGACGGTTAACGACCGCATCAAGCTGGACAGCGTGACCTGCCTGAATGACGTGAAGCTGAAAACCTGCAACGCACGCATCGTTGTCCGCAATGTTGTTGCCCAGACGCTCAGTGCCCACACCGCCAATGCAAGAATCGAAATGAGCGACGTATACGCCCGCGACCGCATCGACGCAGTAACCAGCAACGGCCGCATCATTGCGGAAAACGTGACCGGTGATGACGCCATGCATCTGCGCACCAGCAACGCCTCTGTCAAAACGGAGAACATCGGCGCAGGGAGCATCGAGATCAAAACCAGCAACGGTTCTGTCAGCGGCACCGTCAAGGGCAGCGAAGAAGAATATGCCATTCAGAGCGGAACCAGCAACGGAAAGTGCAATCTGAACGACAGCTTTGAAGGCGAAAAGAAGCTGGTGGTCAAAACCTCCAATGCCTCCATCCACATGGAGTTTATCGGCTGAAAACAGTAAATATCATCCACGCCGCAAGCCATGCGAAAACCGTTTGCAAAACAACGGAAAGGAGCATGTGCTTGCGGCTCTTTAATTCCTGAGCGGCAGCGGCGCAGGCAGCAAGACAGGGAGCATACAGCAGGCTGAAAACAAGGAAGGAAAGCGCCGCGGCAGGCGATGGGAAAAGTTCTTCCTGCACGGGGGCGATCAAAAGTACTGCAAGGATATTTTCCTTGGCCAGAAGTCCCGATATCAGCGCGGCCACGGTGTATGGCGATGCGAAGCCCAGAGGCGCAAGGACGGGCTGAAAAACGCGGCTGAGGGCGAACAAAAGACTGCTTTGCGCATCTTGGGCAAGGGTCAAAGATAACGTAAACGTGCGAAGAAACCATACGATCAGCGAGGTGAAGAAAATCACGGTAAAGGCGCGGGAAATATAATCCCGGGTCTTATTTTTCATGGCGTTCCATGCCCCGCGTAGCGTGGGGACGTGATAGGCGGGCATTTCGTTCATCAGTGTCGGGAAAGAAACTTTTCCCGGGGAGGGAGGAAGAAGGGCGGCGAGCAAAAAGAAAAGCAGACACAGCACGTAGCACAGGATCAGGAAAAAGGCGGGGTTTTGTGAAAAGCAAAGCGCCGTCATGAACAGGCAAACGGGCTGCTTTGCACTGCAGGGAATGAAGGGGATGAGGCGCAGGGCGCGTTCCCGCTCTGCTTTATCGGGCAGCATGCGGGTGGAAAGGAGAGCCGGTACGCTGCAGCCAAAGCCTGCGATCAGCGAAAAAAAGCTGCGTCCCGACAGCCCGATGCGCGAAAGCGGCGCATCCAGCAAAAACGCGGCGCGGGAAAGATATCCGCTGTCTTCGATCAGTGCTGTCACGAAAAAGAAAAGCAACAGCAGCGGAAGAAAAGATAATACATTGGCAACGCTGCGCAGCAGCCCTTCTGTCAAAAGTGAAAACAGAAGCGGCGGAGTATGGGCGTCTGTCAGCAGCAGCGCAGCTTCCGTAAGTCCTTTTTCAAATACCGATGAAACATAAGCAATGACCGTTTGCCCCAGCAGACCGAAAACAGTGAAAAACAGTGCAGCCAGCACCGCTGCCAGCAGGGGATAGGCAAGCAGGGGATGAAGCGCTATGCGGTCAAGGGGAGAGATCGGCTGTGTTTGCGCAGAAAATGAAAAAAAGTCCCGCAGGAGTCGGTCGATCAATTCATACCGCATTTGGGAAAGCGCAAGCCGCCGCTCGGTGGAAGCGTTTTCCTCAAAAGGAATGTTTCCCTGCGAAACGGGGGCGGAAAGCGCGGCTTTTATCAGCTGACCGACGTTCTCATGGCGGCGCGCACTGATCGGAATGCATGGAACCCCCAGCGCGCGGGACAATCCCTTCAGCCGTATTGCACCGCCCGATGCTTTCAGCCGGTCGGACATATTGAAGGCGAGGATCAGCGGCAGATGAAGGGGCAGCAGCTGCAGCGCCAAATACAACCCCTGTGCCGGCGCGCAGCTGTCAAGGACCAGAATCACGGCATCTGCTCCGCCTCCTTTCAGAAAAGCAAGCGCTGCGCTTTCCTCGGGAGAATGGGGATAGAGGGACGCTGCGCCGGGAAGGTCGCAGATCCGGATGCAGGCATCGGCAGACGGGGCGAAACGGCTTGTCAGCATACCTGTGCCTACGTCAACGGTCACGCCCGACCAGTTGCCTGTTTTTCGTGCTTCGCCGGTGAGAAGATTAAAAAGCGTGGTCTTTCCGCAGTTGGGACAACCGCACAGAGCAACGGTCTTATTCACGCATTTTCCTCCGTGCAGATCCAAACATACTGTGCTTCGGCTTTCCGCAGCATAAAGGTATGCCGCCGCACCTGAACCAGCATGGGATCGCCAAACGGTGCACGGGCGAGCATAGCTACGCTTGTTCCCGGAACAAACCCCAGATCAATCAGCCTTAAGGCGCAGAAAGAGAGCAGATCAATGCCTGTGATCCGTGCCGATTGCCCTTTTTTCAGTTCGTTGAGTGTCATTTCGTAAAACCTCCTGGATAACTTTGCATCAAATGTTGCCCAAACGGGCAATTTGTGGTATTATATGAAATGAGTTATTTTGTCAATCCGTATGGGAGGATAAAATCATGCGCAAGGTTTGTATGATCCTGATTCTTTCAGCCTGCCTGCTGCTGTGTGCTTCTGCCTGTGCAGAAACCTATGATTTCAGCAGTATTTATATGCTGCTGGACGTGCCCAACGGCGTGTATGAAACGCAGTGGACGCCCGAAACGCTGGAGCAGAATGCCGCTTCCGTTGAAGCAAAGGGCTATACCGTTGCCGAAATGGAGCAGATGTTCTATGAGCAGGGCATTTTGCTGATGGCTTTTGACGAAGATAAAGACCGCGTGTTCGTCGTCAGCGCCGTGCAGGACGAGCAGTCCAAAACGCTTTTCAACATCAATGATCAGACGGCTGCCGTACGCGCGGATTACCGCAAGAACCATTCCAACGGCACGTATATGGGCAGTCTGGGCTATAAGTTTGAGTCCTGCGAATGGAAAAATTTCGGCGAGGATCAGGGACGTTTCCTGATGCTCAAGTACGTGCTGCGCAATGACGGAAAGGTGGTTCACAAGGGCCTTCTGCGCCGTACGGTGAGAAACGGCTATACCATCACGCTGGATATGCGCTCCATCGGCCGCAATGTATCCAGCAGTGATATTACCGCGCTGAACAAGATCCAGAATACCGTATCCTTTAAGACGGGCGCGGCTACCCCCGAAGCGCCTTTGACCCTGACTTTCACCGCGCCTCCGCCCGCTGTGACCAACGATGCGGACTTCACCATCAAGGGCACTACCCGCGCCGGCGCCGAAGTGCGTGCTGCTTTCTATTCCTTCCGAAATTCGAGCAAAGCCACTGTTGTTACCACCACGGCCGACAGCAAGGGTGTGTTCAAGCTTGAGGTCACTTTGCCTGCGCAGGATCTGTATAACGGCATTGTGACGTCCACCGTTAACGAGGGGAAGGAAAACGAAGCCGTAGCGGAAGAGGTCTTCTCCATCGAATACGATGAGGAAATGCTCCCCATCAGCTTCACCAACGATTTTCCCGAGGAATTCACCGGCGACAGCTTCAAATATACCGGCACCACGCTGACCGGCGTTACCATCCAGCTGAACGTAAACGGCGAAAACACCACCAAGAAGACGGGCAACAACCGCACGTTCTCCTTCAATGTGAACACCTCCAAGGAAGGCACCTACAAGATTCAGGTGACCTTCACCAAGAAAAACTATGACACGCGCATCATCAATTATGTCATTGAGCGTCCCATGAGCGAGGAAGACCGCAAGGCCTACGTTCGTGAAACGGCAAAAGCGCCTGCATACGGCGAGCTCAGCAGCAAAACGGATAAATACATCGGAAAAGTTGTTCGCTACAAGGGCTATATCACCGATATGAAGGAAGTGGGCGGCGAGTGGGTTCTCACCTTTGCCACCCAGAAAAACGGCGCGAAGTACGGAAATATCATCATGGTGACCACCGAAGGGGAGATCACCCACGAACTCGGTACGCAGCTGACGATGTACGGAACGGTGGACGGTCAGTACTATACCTACGTGGATGAGAAGAACAGCCTTGTCAATCCCCGCGTTGAACTGATTTTCTTTGAATAAAATATCGACAAAAAGCGTCTCGGCTCTTCACAGAATGACGCTTTTTGTGTATAATAAAAACGGTTCAATTACATAATGACACGGTATGGAGGGAATACGCTATGACCAGAATGTTGAAAGCATGGGAAAAAGACCCGACCAGCGTGCCGCATGGCCCCCTTGGCCTGATTGCCATGGCGGGCTGCGAAGAACTGGGTGAGAAGATCAACCATTGGCTGCTCACCTGGCATAATCTGCAGGAAGTGCAGGATGAAGAATTTTTTACCACCCCCGGTGTTGACCGCGATACCTTCCTGATGAAGGCCTACTGCCCCCGTTTCGGCACGGGCGAAGGAAAGGCTGTTCTGAAAGAAAGCGCCCGCGGCTATGACGTGTATATTCTTGTGGACGTGTGCGCCCATAATGTGCATTACAACATGTATGGTGTGGAAGTGCCCATGTCTCCCGATGATCATTTCCAGGATCTCAAACGTGTGATCGCTGCCATCGGCACCAAGGCTAAGCGTGTGAGCGTGATCATGCCCATGCTGTACGAAAGCCGTCAGCATCGCCGTACCACCCGTGAAAGCCTTGACTGCGCTATGGCGCTGCAGGAGCTGGTATCCCTTGGTATTGATGACATTATCACCTTTGATGCTCATGACCCCCGCATCTGCAACGCGATTCCTCTTTCCGGCTTTGAAAACGTTATGCCCACCTATCAGATGCTCAAGGCGCTGCTCAGAAATGAGAAGGATCTGCGCATCGACAAGGATCACATGATGGTTGTTTCTCCCGACGAAGGCGCCGTCAACCGCAATATTTATTATTCCTCCGTTCTGTCTTTGGACATGGGTATGTTCTATAAGCGCCGCGATTATACCACCGTTATCAACGGTCGTAATCCCATCGTTGCCCACGAATATCTGGGCGCCGACGTGGAGGGCAAGGACATCATTGTTGCCGACGATATGTTGGCCTCCGGCGATTCCATCATCGACCTGTGCCGCAACCTCAAAGCCCGTAAGGCAAACCGCATTTATGCCATTGTAACCTTTGCCTTCTTTACCTCGGGCATTGAGACCTTCCGCAAGGCGTATGATGAAGGGCTGATTACCCGCGTGATCGCCACCAATCTGACCTACCGTAACCCCGAGCTTGCTGACGAAGAATGGTTCGTGGTAGCCGACATGAGCAAATACATCGCCTATATCGTAGCTACGCTCAATCATAACCGTTCGCTTCATGCGCTGCTCAATCCCTATAACCGTATCAAGAAGCTGCTGGACGGCTACCGCGATGAACAGGCAGCCACCGGCGTAACCATGGTGTAAAAAGAAAAATGACCGAAGAAAAACAGCTTTCGACTCTCGAAACTGAAAACACGCTCGCCGCGTCTGAGGATTCTGCTAAAAAGCCGGGCCTCATGCGCGGCGCGCGCGATTTTATCGAGAATACGTTCAATTCCCTGAAGGGGAAGGATCTGACGCAGGCGGTGGATGAGTTCACCTCGGAGATGACCCTTGTGATCGAAGGTATGAGTGAGGATCAGGTCAAGCTTCGCTGCGATGCCGATGAAGCGCTTGCCAAAATCACGATCCTCGAAAACGAGCTTGGCGAGCAAAACGACGCCTGTCGGGATGAGATCAAACAGCTTCGCAAATCTCTGGAGACCATCGAAAAGCGCCTGACTGCGCTGGAAAAGCCCGATAAGAAGAGAAATAAGCCCAATCTGTCCATGCTGATCAAGCAGGTGACGTGGCTTGCTGCCATCGTGTGCGGCTCATGGATTATTGTGACAGTGCTTAAGATTATAGGAGGTTAAAATGCCTGCCTATCGAGAACTGGTACAGCATTATAAAAACCGCCGTCGGACGGACGTGGTTGACGCCGTGACGGCGGGTCTTTCCCTTGCTGATGACGTGGCAGTGGATCTGGGATTGCTGGAGGATACCGGCCTTGCCGGTGAGATCGTCGAAACGGCTGCGGGCGTTCTGCCCTTTGCTGTGATTGCCGTGACCGAGCAGTGCAATGTGCTGCTGGGCAAGAAAACCGCTGCGGCAGGAGCCGGCGATGCCGCTTATCGCATGATCAAAACGGGCGCCGCCATGGGCGCCGGTGCTGCCGCTGTGGCGGCGGGTGCAAGCGCGGCTGTTGCGCTGCCTGTTGCGGTGGGTGCGCGGCTGGTGCTGGATCGTTATCGCTGCCGCACGCTCACGGGATACCGCGTTTCTCAGCGTACGCAGCGGCTGAAAGCGCTGGTAAAACGAAGAGCAAAAACACAGATCACAGACGGAGATTAAGGATGGAAATACTGGAGTTCGGCGATCAAAGCAAACGAAAGGTCATCCTGATCCACGGCTTTCAAAGCCCGTGGCAGGTGTGGAAGCCGTATATTGACCGCTATAAACGGGATTTTCATGTGATTGTACCGATTCTTCCGGGACATAATCCGGAAAAACCGGAGGATTTTACAACCTTCGCCGATGCTGCTTCGGAAATGGAAGCATGGTGCGAAAAATATATCGGGACGGATATTTGCGCCGTTTTCGGTATGTCCATGGGCGGCGTGATGGCTTCAACGCTTTGGCAAAGGGCAAAGCTGAAGATCGGCAAATTGATCATGGACGGCTCTCCGCTGGTGTCCTATCATCCGCTGATGAAAAAGATGATGACGGCCTTTTACCTGAACGTTACCCATAAAACGCAGCAGCGGGACAGCAAAACGCTCAAACAGGCAAAGCAGATTGCCGCCGAGCGCTTCTTTGAAGATTTTGTGGCGGTGCTGGATCATATGTCGGATGAAACGATTCAAAACTGCATGAACGGCATTGCAGCATATCATTTTCCTGCCCAAGCGGCGCAGAGCGGCACGGCAATTCATTATTTTCACGGCACAGCCGTCAATGAAATGCTGGCGCGGAAAACGGCAAAGTTTATCCGCAGTCATTACCCCGAAGCTAAAATCGTCTGTTTTAAGGGGAAAGGGCATTGCGGGTATTCCATCCATCAACCGGACGTGATGATGGGGAATCTGGATAAAATACTGTTGTAAACAAAACGCCGGTATCCAATAGACTGTTACAGACATGGCAATTTGATCTGCCGTGTCTGCTTTTGTACAATGATTTGTGGAGGAAACGTTATGAATATTCGATTGGTCAAGTTGACAAAAGAGTATAAAAACCATCTGGAAGAGATGATGCTGGAGTGGACCGGCACAGGCGAAAAAATCGTTCCGTATGCGATCAGAAAAAATGATTACCGCGATTTTGATTACTATTTGGATCATTTGGAGGTTACGCAGGAAAAAGACGGAATTGTGCCGGATACCACGATGTTTTGCCTGGACGTGGAGAGGGATATTTTCGTAGGAGCGGTAAACATCAGGCATTATCTCACCAAAGAAATGCTGGTCGATGCAGGCCATATAGGCGATGGTATCAGACCGTCGGAAAGAAGAAAAGGCTATGCAACCGCCATGATCGGCCTGGCATTAAAGGAAGCAAAGAAACTGGGGATAAACAGGGTGCTGATGGTCTGCGACAAAACCAACATCGGTTCGGCGAAAAGCATTATAAACAATGGCGGCGTTCTGGAGAATGAGATTGAGGTTGACGGCGTTGTGGAACAAAGATACTGGATTGATTTGAATTGATCAATTGCCGTGCAATGAAAAAGCCAAGCTGCGAAATGCAGCTTGGCTTTTACTGTTTTGTGCGAATGATTATTCTTCGGCGGGAGTTTCAGTTTCTTCGGCGATGGGCTCATCGGTGATTTCAATCTCACCGCGGGCCAGCTCGTTGGGGATGGATTCCATGCCCAGCGCGTTGATCTGACCGGGGAGAGACAGCGTCATGGCGCCGTTGAAGTACACGCGCACGTTCATTTCGGCGCTGGGGAGCAGGATGTCCTCAGGCAGGCGCACCATCACGATGCCGTGCAGTTCGGTATCCATCAGGAAGTAGCGCTCTTCCTCATTTTCGATCACTTCGGTGACGAAACCGTCCATGCTGTAAACATACAGATGATCGGCGGAGATCTGCGCGGGGATGGAGCGGGTCATCATGCCGTTGTAGTCGCAGATGATGTACTGGCCGGGCAGGATCTCACCCAGCTCGTTGATGGTTTCGTCATGCAGATGGATGACGATTTCTTCGCCGGAGTTGGTCAGAATCAGGATGCTGCCGTCCTCCATGATCTCCATTACGTAGCCGCTGACAAAATAGCTTTCGGGGCACTCAAGGGCTTCTTCGGTTTCTTCGGTGATTTCTTCGGCCGCAACGTCTTCGACGATCGTTTCGTTTTCGGCGGGAGCATTCTGTTCGGCAACAGCCAGGCAGGTGACCAGCAGAATGGCGGCGAGAAGGAAAATGACGATTTTCTTCATGTAGGGGTCCTCCGTTTGGGTTGAGATTTGTGAGCTTTTCGCTCCGTTCACTTATATAAACGATCAAGTTGCAAAAAAGTTCCCAAGAAAATAAAAATATTTTTGAGATTTTTATATTCCCGGAAACGCAGCAAAAAAGCGCCCTTTCGGACGCTTTTTGCTAAGGACGTCAGCAATCGCAGCCGGTCACGGTATAACCGTCGTCCTCAACGGCCTTTTTGAGCACTTCGCAGGAGACTTCCTGAGCGAGGGTAACGACCGCTTTCTTTTCTTCCAGACTGACGGAAACGTCGCTCACGCCTTCCACGGCCTTCAGCGCCTTTTCCACGTGCGCAACGCAGCGCATGCACATCATGCCTTCTACATACAGGGTTTTGGTCATTTGAGGTACCTCCGTTTTTGTTTTATTCTGATCCCGCTTTTCAAAAAGAAAATCGGGAAGGGGGAGCAGCTTGCGTTTGTTTGCCTTTTGCTTTTTCCGGGGATGAAACAGATTAAGACGCAGGGCGTTGGATACCACGCAGAAGCTGGACAAACTCATGGCGGCAGCGCCCAGCATGGGATTCAGGCCGATACCCCAAAGGGGGATGAGGGCACCGGCTGCAACGGGGATGCCGATGCAGTTGTAAAAGAATGCCCAGAACAGATTTTCGCGGATGTTTGTGAGCACGCTTCGGGAAAGACGGATGGCGGTGACCACGTCCGAAAGGGAGGAGGACATCAGCACCACGTCGGCGGCATCCAGCGCCACGTCTGCACCGGCACCGATGGCAATGCCAACGTCTGCGCGGGTCAGCGCGGGGGCGTCGTTGATGCCGTCGCCCACCATGGCAACTTTGCCGTGTTCCAGCAGACGGCGGACAACTTCTTCTTTATCGCCGGGCAGCACGTCGGCAACAACGGCGTCTATGTGCGCGTGCAGCGCGATGACGCCTGCGGTGCGGAGGTTATCGCCGGTGAGCATAATGGGCTGAATGCCCATTTCACGCAGAGCATCCACGGCGTCTGAACTATCGTTTTTAATGGTATCGGCAACGCCGATGACGCCCAACAGCTTTCCGTCATGGGCAAAGTAGAGGGGAGTGGCGCCGATGACAGACAGCTTTTCGCCCCATTTCAGGGCTTCTTCTGTCATCAGATTTTTCTCCTGCATCAGCGCGGCGTTGCCGGCGTAGGCTTCTTTGCCGTCTACGATCGCTCTTACGCCGTGTCCCGGCAGAGCATGAAAGGAAGAGGGCTGGGAAACGGGTACCGGCCATGCTTTTGCAGCCTTCATAATGGCCTTTGCGAGGGGGTGCTCGCTGCCCGATTCAACGGAAGCAGCCAGGGATAAAAGATCGTGTGAGCCGGATGCGGTACAAGGCAGAATGTCGGTGACTGTAGGTTCGCCGGTAGTGACGGTACCTGTTTTGTCAAGGACGACGTACTGCACCTGGCCTGCGGCTTCCAGCGCGGCAGCGGTTTTAAACAGAATGCCGTGTTTCGCGCCCACACCGCTGCCCACCATGACGGCGACAGGGGTGGCAAGCCCCAGCGCGCAGGGGCAGCTGATGACCAGCACGCTGATGGCGCGGGTGAGCGCATAGCCGAAGGTTTGCCCTGCCCCAAGCCAGATCAGCAGCACGATGAGAGAAATGCACATGACCGTGGGCACGAAAATGCCCGAAACCTTATCCGCCAGTTTGGCGATGGGCGCCTTGGAGGAAGCGGCGTTTTCAACCAGTTGAATGATCTGATTCAAAACGGTATCGCCGCCCACGTGAGTGGCTTTGCAGTGCAGGGCACCGTGACCGTTGAGGGTGGCTGCGCTGACACGGCTGCCCGGCGTTTTATCAACCGGAAGGCTCTCGCCTGTGAGCGCTGCTTCGTTGACGGCGCTTTCACCCGAAAGCACAATGCCGTCGGCGGGGAAGCTCTCGCCCGGACGCACGATGAATATGTCGTCAACGCAAAGCGCTTCGGCGGGGATCAGCTCTTCTTTGCCGTCGCGCAGTACATGGGCTGTGCGCGGGGAGAGATCCATCAGCGCTTTGATGGCGTTGGTGGCCTTGCCCTTGCTCTTTGCTTCCAGCATTTTGCCCACGGTGATCAGCGTCAGGATCATGGCGGCGGATTCAAAATACAATTCGTGCAGGCCGTGGGCTCCGGCATCGCCGACAGCCATGGAGATCAGCACTGCTGTGCTGTAAGCAAAGGAAGCGCCGCTGCCTATGGCCACCAGCGTATCCATGTTGGGCGCTTTATGCAGCAGTCCTTTGAAGCCGTTGATGAAAAACGGACGGTTGATCACCATGATCACAGCGGCGAGGATCATTTGATAAATCGCAAGGGCAAGAGGACTGTCCGCAAAGGCTTTGGGGAGCGGCCAATGCCACATCAGGTGCCCCATGGATACGTACATCAGAGGCAGCAGAAGGCAAAGGGAGGCGATCAGCCGACGCACCAGCGCGGGGGAGCGGTCATCCTCCAAGGTTGTTTTAACAGCCTCGCTTGCACCGTAACCGATGCGGCATACGGCCTCGCAAATGGCCTTAGCATCGGCAGGCGCCCGGAAATCAACGGTCATGGAGTGGGTCAAAAGACTCACCGACACGCTGTTTACGCCGTCGACTCCTCTCACGGCTTTTTCTACATGGGCGCTGCAGGCGGCGCAGGTCATGCCTGTGACTGAAAACGTACGCTGCATTTTTCCCCTCCTTATTTCAGTTTTTTGATGAGATCCACGGTTTCGGCGATCACGGTTTCGTCACCGCTTTGGATCTTTTCGGTTACGCAGGTTTCAAGGTGATCCTGCAAAATGATATAGCCAAAGGATTGCAAAGCGCTTTCCACGGCAGAAATTTGCGTGAGAATATCGCCGCAGTAGCGGTTGTCATCCAGCATGTTGCCAATGCCCGATAATTGACCGATCATGCGGTTCAGGCGGTTTTGCAGGACTTTGAGGGTTTCGGGATCGCGGGGGGTATGCTTGCGGCGGGTGCAGGCGGAACAAGGAGAATTCGGAGTGTTTTGATTCATACTTCCTCCAAGACGGTCGAGATGAAATATCCGTAACGATTATATACCCCTATGGGGTATGTGTCAAACGGAAGAATTAAATAGAAAATGAATAATAATTAGTAAGAAAGCACAAAAAATTTTTCTGAAGGTGTTGATATTTCGCAAAAAACCCCTTATAATGAAATCAATAAAAAAAGTCGGCCGTACGGTTAATGGACCGACAATATGAATCGGAGGTTTGTTCGTATGAAGAAACTGATTTCTCTGGCTCTCGTTATCATGATGCTGCTTGGCTGCGGCAGTGCTCTGGCCGTCAACGAAGACGTGACCGGCACCGTGCTGTGCTATACTTCCATGTATCAGTTTGTTATTGATATGATGGATGCGAAGCTGAAGGAAGAATTCCCGAACCTGACTCCCGGCAACGGCGAATCCTTCTTCTTCTATGGCGGCACCGGCAACCTGCAGAACAAGCTGGCCGGCGAGCGCGAAACCGGCACTCTGGGCTGCGACATGATGCTGGTAGCCGACCCCTCCTACTGCCTGGAACTGAAGGAAGACGGCTGGCTGCATTCTTTCGAGTTTGAAAATGCCGATCAGCTCCGCTTCCCCTATGACGAAGAGGGCTACTGGTATCCCGTGCGCGTTTCCAACATGGTTCTGGCTTACAACCCCGAGCTGAAGACCCCCGATCAGCTGCCCAAGACCTTCAAGGAATTCGCTGAAGATCCCGCTCTGAAGGGCCGCATCTCCATGTCCAACCCCCAGACCTCCGGCACTGCGTTGGCCTCCATCGCCGCTCTGTCTGAAAAGTACGGCTTCGAATACTTCGATGCTCTGGGCGCTAACGACGTGATGATCGAGTCCGGCTCTGTTGCTCAGGCGAAGCTGGAAACCGGCGAGTGCGACGTGATCATGATTCTGGAAGAGTCCATCCTGCAGAACCGCAAGGAAAAGGGCTCCAAGCTGGCTTGCCTGTATCCTGAAGACGGCAACATCGTAATTCCCTCTGCCGTGATGATCGTTGCTGAAGAAAAGTCTGCCAACGTGAACACCGAAGCCTGCGAAGCCATCGCCAACTGGCTGCTGTCCGAAGAAGGCCAGGCCTACGTTGTTCAGGGCTACATGCATTCTGTTCTGACCAACTTCCCCGAAATCCCCTATGATTCCATCGCCACCGAACAGGTCATCGACAACGACATGGGCGTTGACTGGGAGCGCTGCTACAAGGAAATCATCACTCTGCGCAACGAATTCGCGCAGCGCGTAACCGTTAAGTAATCAAAAACGTACTATCACCTGACAGATAGTATTTTCTGGGGGAAGCTGCCCGCGGACAGCTTCCCCCAATCCCTATAACGATGCCGTTTAGGTTACGTATTCCCCTGCTTCATGTTTCTTTACGAGGAGTGTACTTGTATGCAGGTGCAAAGAGATCTTCAAACCCGCAACCAAGGCGAGCTGCGCTGCAAGCTCGTTCTGTTGATCGTTCTTTTGCTGGGCGCTGCCTTGATAGGCGCAGGCGTCTGGGGCATGGGAGAACTGGCAACTTCCAGCTTTGAGCAGGAGGGTGCATATGGTATCATTTATCAGCTGTCTCCCCAACTGAATAGTGTTTACGAAAAGGACATCCGGCCCTATATGGAGAAGCTGGATGCATCCACGCGCGAAACGGTGAATGCCAAGGCGCGTGAATTGCTGATCCTCAACTGGTCTGAACAGGCAAAAAGCGATCAGACCGCGCTGGTGGACAGCGTTCTTGCTTCTGAAAAAGATCCGGAAGCAGCCCAAATGAAACTTCTGGCGGTCTCCTATTCCATGGCCGGCCCCAAGGTTTCCTCCAAAGAAAAGAAAGTTCTGGCAGCCTTCAGCGATGCAGAGCGGGATGAATTCCGCTTGCAGGCGCTGGGAGCCATTGCAAATGATCAGGCCGAACTGCCTGAGGTGCTGGTCAGTGCCACTGCGAAGGATGAGGGAATGGACAAAACAGCCAAGATCCTTCAATTCTTCCTGACCGCCGCCGATGCGGAAGGCAATTATCTGCCCAAGGAGATTATCAATAACCTGAAGAAGGCCGCCCGATCGGCCAATGCCCGTCTCACAGCTTATCAGATGGCAGAAAAGGGCGAGATTAACTTTTTTAGTCAGTTAATTTTGTCCAACACAAAGACTGTCGTTCTGGTTGGTATCACCATCCTGCTGGACGTGTTGCTGCTGTTCTTCCTGCTCAAGGCGGACGGCGGTTGGCAGCTGAGTTTCAAGTGGCTGATCATTCTGGCCATTATTGACTTCATGCTGTTGTTCCAGGTATTGCCCATGATCTATCTGGTGATCACAGCCTTCTTCCCTGAAGGCAGATTCACCTTTGAGGTTTTCGCGCGTCTGTACACCTATCCCATGAATCAGGGCGCGCTGGTCAACACGCTGATCGCCGCCGGCGCCACCATGGTGCTGGGCACATTGCTGGCCTTCCCGCTGGCCTGGCTGGTGGGCCGCACCAATATGTACGGACGGAAGTTCTTCCGCTCCCTGTTTGTGCTCACCTACATGGTGCCTCCCTATCTGGGCGCCATGGCCTGGCTGCGCCTGCTGAATCCCAACGTGGGCACCATCAATGTAATCCTGCGCAGTCTGTTTGGTATGGGCGATACTCCCGGCCCCCTGAACATCTATACGCTGGGCGGCTTGATCTGGGTGCTGACGACTTTCTATTACCCCTACGCCTTCATTACCATCTCCCGTGCCATGGAGAAGATGGATCCTTCTCTGGAGGAAGCCAGCCGCATTTCCGGTGCTTCCCCGCTCATGACGGTGTTCAAGATTACGCTGCCCATGGCCACGCCTTCCCTGATCGCCGGTGCGCTGCTGGTCTTTATCTCTGCCGCCAGCTGCTATGGCATTCCTTCCATTATCGGTGCGCCGGGTAAGGTACATACCGTAACAACCCGAATCATCGAATACATGGGTTTGGGCGCTCGCGGTATCTCTGACGCTACGGGTCTGGCTGTGTTCCTGATGGCCATTGCCATGATCATCCTGTTCATCTCCGACTTTGTTATCGCCAAGAAGCAGTATATCACCGTGTCCGGTAAGTCCACCCGTCCCAATATCGTAGATCTGGGCAAGTGGCGCATTCCTGTGACAGCGATTGTTACGCTTTTTGCGGGCGTGGTGATTGTGCTTCCCTTCGTGACCATCCTGACCACCTCCTTCAAGCTGGATGTGGGCAAGAGTATGTTTGATCCCGCCAACTTCACCACCGAGAACTGGACTACCATCTTCTCCCGTACCGAAACCATTGCCTGCCTGAAGAATTCTCTGATCTTTGGCGTTGTGACGGCTACCATCGGTATCGTCATTGCCTGCACCATGTCCTATCTGCTGCAGCGCACCCGTATCAAGGGCCGCAAGATCCCGGACTTCCTCATCGCGCTGGGCTCCGGTACGCCTTCTGTGGTTATCGCTCTGGGCCTGATCATGACCATGAAGGGCAACTTCGGTATCAATATTTATAACACGGCTTACATCATCATCGTGGCCTATCTGGTCAAGTATCTGATGATGGGCATGCGTACTGTGGTGTCCGCCATGAGCCAGATACACGTATCGCTGGAGGAATGCTCTCAGATTTCCGGCGCCAGCTGGGTAAAGACGATGCTGAAGATTACCGGCCCGCTGATTTTCCCCTCCATTGCTGCCGGCTGGTTCCTGATCTTCATTCCCAGCTTCTACGAGCTTTCTATGACGACGCTGCTGTACTCCAATTCCACCAAGACCATCGGCTTCCAGCTGTATGAGTACTGGACGTTTACCAACCAACCGCAGGCCTGCGCCATGGCGTTTGGCATCCTGATCATTGTAATTGTGCTCAACTTTGTTCTCAACCGCCTGACTAAGGGAGAATTCTCCATCTAAGAAAGGACAGATACAGATGGCAACCGTAACAATTAAGCATGTCACAAAGGCCTTTGGCGACAACGTGGTGCTAAAAGAGTTCAACGAAACCTTTCGGGATGGCGAATTCGTAACGCTACTGGGTCCCTCCGGCTGCGGCAAAACCACGATGCTGCGCATCATTGCAGGGTTTGAAAAGCCTTCAAGCGGCGAACTGTACATTGACGATCAGCTGGTTTCCGGCGGAAAAACCTTCGTTCCCCCTGAAAAGCGCAGCGTGGGCATGGTGTTCCAGTCCTACGCCGTATGGCCGCACATGAATGTGTTTGATAACGTGGCCTACCCGCTGACCATCAAGAAAACCCCCAAGGCTGAAATCAAGGAGCGTGTAGACAAGGTGCTGGAGATCGTTCATCTTTCCCAGTACGCGCAGCGCTTCCCCAATCAGCTGTCCGGCGGTCAGCAGCAGCGCGTTGCGCTGGCTCGTGCGCTGGTGGCGGCTCCCAAGCTCCTGCTGCTGGATGAACCGCTTTCCAATTTGGATGCAAAGCTCCGCGAATCCATGCGCTTTGAAATCAAAGAGATCCAAAAACAGCTGGGTATTACCGTTGTGTATGTAACCCATGATCAGACCGAGGCGATGGCGATGAGCGACCGCATTTTCCTGATCAACCGCGGCGTGGTGCAGCAGTGCGACAGCCCTGAGAATATCTACAACCAGCCTGCCAACCAGTTCGTGGCGGACTTCCTGGGCAAGGTAGAGTTCTTCAAGGGCGAAGCCAAGGAAGGCAAGATCACCTTCCCGGCCATGTCCAATCAGTTTATTTCCTACGATGGGCCCAAGACCGGTCGCGTGGAAGTGGCAGTGCGCCCCGAGAATATTGAGTTCGTAGCGCCTGAAGAAGGTCAGCTGCGCGGCACACTGGAAGCGCAGTATTATCTGGGTGACGTGGATGACTGCCGTGTACGTGTGGGCGATACGCTGGTGCGCGTGATTGCTCCCGGCCACGTCTTTAAGAATCTGAAGGATGGGCAGGAAGTAGGCCTGAACGTACGCGAATTCCTCGTATTCGATGACGACGGCATGCTGGAACAGCTTCTGCAGATCCAGACCTGATCGGACAAAAGAAACCCTCTCCGTGAATCAGCGGAGAGGGCTTTTTTATTCGATGATGACCGTTCCCGTATTTCCGCTGCGCGCAGCTTCCAGAGCAGCGGCATAAAGCTTGCGGGCGATCTCCGAGGACATGGTGGCCCCGGATACGGTATCCATGGACTCGGGCGTCTTTGCAGACCGAAGGGCGTCATTGATCTGCGGAATCCATTCGCTGGGGTGCGGGGTCATAGGGTAGTCTTCCCCGGTGGCCATGCTTTTCCGTTTGTCGCCCTTCAGCGCATCGTACTCTACGTCCGACACCACGCCGTTTGAAACGGTCATTTTGAGATATTCTTTCCAGCCGTGCCCCTGACTCTGGGCATATTCATCGGAGACTTCGGTATGGTATTCGCCATCCTTCAGAGAGGGATCGCCTTGCGCGGGCATGGCAGAATCCTCAGGAAGGATCATGGGGAGATCGGGCGTGTTGGACACCGCTGCGGAGGGAGATACGGAGGGGGATGCGGAGGGGGTGACCGTGGTATCCCGGGTGCAGGCGGTCAGGGAGGCGCTGCAGCAGAGAATGAGCAGAGTAATGATGATTCTTTTCATAGGGCTCTTCCTTTCGGCGATGTTGTGCGCAGTGCGCGTTTTCGCTGATAGTGTGGATGGAAGAGCAAAGAAATATACCGAAAAGCGGCCTGCAGTTTCCTGCAGACCGCCTTTGATCGGTTTTACTGCTTGTCACAGTCTTCCTGACCGCAGTTGGTGTTGATGCCGATGCGGCGAGCCGTTTTCTTTTCTTCGGGCTTTTCCTTGGGAAGAGTGATATAGAGAATGCCGTTTTTATGGCTGGCCACGATCTTTTCCTGATCGATGCCCTCCAGATTGAAAGCGCGGGTCATGTGACCGTAGCGGCGCTCACTGTAGCAGTTGCGTTCGTCCTTGCGCTCCTCATTGAGATTGGCGCTGATGGTGAGCATGTCGTTTTCAAGGGTGAGCTCGATGTCTTTTTCATCTACGCCGGGAAGCTCAGCTTCCAGGAGGTAGCTGCAATCGTTTTCGCGGATATCCACCCGGAAGCCGAAGGAGCCCATCATGTCATTCATGTTGAAAAAGGAACGGAGAAAATGATCGTCAAAAAGCGAATTCATCATGCTCATGGGGCGGGAAAGGGAACGGTGCATACGGAAAGGAATCATGTTGTACATCATCATAACCTCCTTGATGATTGGTTGATTTTGTGATTTGCAGCATCAGTATTTCCTGATTGCGAGATCAGTATACAACAAAGGTCAAAGATAGTCAATAGTAAAAGTCAAAAATAGTCAAACTTTTTTGAAAAAGAAAAAAGCACGCAATGCTGCGTGCGGGGAAAGGCAATCAGTCCACGGATTCCAAATAAATACGATCTGCGAAACCGCCGCGCTCTGAGCGCTTTTTTGATTTTATTGAAAGCAGCTGCGGCATATCATAATTCCGGGCTGCACAGATGGCTTCGATCACTTCGAGAATATCGGCGATTTCTTCCATGCAGGGAGCGGAAAGGTACTCCTTTGTTTCCTCCTGCAGTTTATCTTCAAGACAACGGAGGTACTCTTCTTCATTAAGCGTTCGCGTGCGGGCGGTGCGTCCGCTTCGGGCAATGATTGCAGGAATGAAGTCTCTGACCAATTTGTTATGAATAACCATCCTGATTCCTCCTTCTATAGAAGCAAGGCCATTATAAGTTGCAAAATTCTGTTCGTCAAGATGCAAAAAGATGGTTTCCTTGGGAAAGCGGGATATACAGAATGGAAAGAATATGTTATAATATATACAGGAATCACATAAAGGAAGGTGATCGGGTGATTCGAGCAGTAATATTTGACCTGGAGGGCGTGCTGGTTTCGACAGAGGACAGCCACTTCAGGGCATGGAAACAGATGACCATGGAACAGGGACTTCCCTTTGACGAGCATGTATATCAGAAAATTCGCGGCAACGGCAGAATGGATGCGCTGGATATTATCCTGAAAACCGCCCGCAGGAATTACTCGCCGGCAGAAAAATACGCACTGACAGCGCGTAAAAACGATCTTTACATAGAAGAAATATCCATGCTCAACAGCGAAATGATGCTTCCCGGTGCGCTGGATACCATTCGCGCATTGCGGGAGATGGATGTGAAAATCGGCGTAGCCTCCTCAAGCAAAAACTGTATTGCCATTCTTAAAAAACTGGGCATCCGCAGGATGGTAGACGCCGTATCGGACGGAAATGATATTGTCCGACCCGAACCCGATCCCGAAGGGTATTTCCTTTGCGCACAACGGCTGAATGTTGTGCCTGAAGAGTGCCTTGTGGTGGAAGATACCCTCAACGGTATTACAGCTGCAACCAATGCCGGTATGTTTACGCTGGCGGTGGGCGAAGCGGCCAATGATAAAAGAGCAGGCATGCGCGCCAAAGACCTGGCGCATTTTGATCTTCCCGGGCTGATTGCCTGCAGAAAAAACAGTAAATAATACGCTTTAATGCGTTTACAGGAGGTAACGAATGCTTGACAAGAGAATTGCGCAGGAGGTCATCGACTGCGCACTGTCCACCGGCGGCGATTTTGCCGAAATTTTTTATGAAGACCGCCTCAATAACCGTCTGACCATGCGTGCAGGCAAGGTAGAAGGCGTCAACTCCGGCCGTATTCACGGCGCGGGCGTGCGCGTGTATCTGGGTTTCCAGGGCGTGTACGTCTACACCAACGATACCAGCCGTGAGGGTCTGCTTGCCTGTGCCAAGCGCGCCGCCAGCGCGCTGCATTCCGACAGCCGCATTACCGCCAAGCCTTTGGCAGCTCACGAGTTTGTGAATATTCATCCCATCGCCATCCGCCCCTCTGAAGCCAAGGCGTCACAGAAGATCGAAAAGATGCGCGCAGCGCAGGGCGTTCTTTCCCAGTATAACGAGGTTGTGCAGGGCGTGATCGGCTATACCGACAGCGAACAGAACGTGTGGATTGCCAACTCCGACGGTTTGTATGCTCATGACCGCCGCACTTATTCCCGCTTCAATGTGTCTGCCATCGCCAGCAACGGCACCGAAAACCAGACCGGCAGCGCCTCTCCCGGCGCTCATATGGGCTTTGAACTGTTTGATCGCACCGTGGATCCCGAGGCTGCTGCGCATATCGCAGCCAAGCAGGCGGTTACTATGCTGCATGCGCCCGTTTGCCCCGCCGGCGTGATGCCCGTTGTTATCGATAACGGCTTTGGCGGCGTTATTTTCCATGAAGCCTGCGGCCACAGTCTGGAAGCTACCAGCGTTGCCATCGGCACCAGCGAATTTAGCGGAAAACTGGGTCAGAAGATCGCGGCGGACTGCGTGACGGCCATTGACGATGGCACCATGCCCAATGAATGGGGCAGCGAGAACATCGATGACGAAGGCACGCCCACCACCCGTCTTGTGCTGATCGAAAACGGCGTTCTGAAAAATTACATGATCGACCGGCTGAACAGCCGCCGTATGCAGATGCCCGTCACCGGCAACGGCCGCCGTCAGGATTATTCCTTCGCTCCCACCAGCCGTATGCGCAACACCTTTATCGCGCCCGGCAACGACGATGAAAACGAGATCATCGCCACCATGGGCGACGGTCTTTATGCCAAGGCCATGGGCGGCGGCAGCGTCAATCCCGCTACGGGCGAATTCAACTTCGCCGTCAACGAAGGCTATCTTGTCAAGGGCGGCAAGATCGTCCATCCCGTGCGCGGCGCGTCCCTGATCGGCCGCGGCAGCGAGATCCTCACCCGCATCGACCGTGTGGGCAAGGATATGAAGATGGCGCAGGGTATGTGCGGCTCCCTCAGCGGCAGCGTACCTACCAATGTGGGTCAGCCTATGATCCGCGTAAGCAGCATTACCGTTGGCGGACGCTAAGGAGAAATGACTATGGAAAAGACTGCTTTTATCAAAACTCTGCTCAAGGCTGCGCTGGATGCGGGCATTGAGGCGGCGGAAGTATTTACTTCCTACCGCGACAGCTTCAACGCCATGTGCAATAACGGCGAAGTGACCAGCTACCAAGTTGCCACCAAGGAAGGCCTTTCCCTCCGCGGATTGTATAACGGCAAAATGGGTTATGCTTCCACCGAAGCCTATGACGAAGAAGCCGTTGCCATGCTGGTGAACGGCGTCATCGAAGCCGCCACGCTGATCGAAGACGAAGACGTGCAGGAGATCTACGCCGGCGATAAGGAATACGTAAAGATCGACAATTATAACCCGGATTGTGATAAGGTGACCGAGGATGAGAAGATCCGTTTCCTGCTGGAAGTGGAGCAGAAGGTGAAATCCTGCGGCGATGAGCGCATCGTGCAGGTAGGCCGTACGGTGGTTTCCACCTCCTCCAATGCTTCTCAGATTCAGAATACCTATGGCCTTGACCTCAGCGATCGGGATAACCTGGCCTTCTCCTATGTGATGGCCGTCGCCAAGGAAGGCGACCGCGTGGCCACCGGCATGGGCATGGATTTCAGCCGTGATTTTGCGCAGCTGTCCAGCGATAAGATCGCCAAGGATGCCGTGGAAGAAGCGCTGTTCTATCTCCACGCTTCGCCCGTTCCCAGCGGCAATTACCACGTGATTATTGATAATCACTGCATGCCCGATCTGATGGGCGTGTTTGCTTCCCTCTTCTCTGCCGATGCTGCCCAGAAGGGCATGAGCCTGCTGGCGGGGCAGGAAGGTAAGCAGATTGCCTCCGAATGCGTAACGCTGATGGACGATCCCCACATGGCTGGCGGCCTTGCATC
Source organism: Clostridia bacterium (assembly GCA_017549335.1). Taxonomy (GTDB): domain Bacteria; phylum Bacillota; class Clostridia; order Christensenellales; family Aristaeellaceae; genus SFMI01. The sequence goes on from JAFYVB010000041.1 coordinate 102,774, forward strand.
CTCCGGCTTTGATGCTGAGGGCGTGGCCACCTATACCAAGGCGATCATCGAAAACGGCGAACTGAAGACCATGTTGCATAACCTGAAAACGGCGCGTAAGGCGGGCGTTAAGTCCACGGGCAACGCCACCAAGCACGGCTATGCGGGCACCATTGATATCGCTCCCACCAACTTCTACTTCAAGCCCGGTGAGAAATCTCTGGAAGAAATGATGGCGGACATCGGCGAAGGCCTTGTGATCACCGACGTGAGCGGCCTGCATGCCGGCGCCAACCCCATCAGCGGTGACTTCTCCCTGCTGTCCAAGGGCTACACCATCGAGGGCGGCAAGAAGGGCCGCGCGGTGGAGCAGATCACGGTGGCGGGCAACTTCCTGACGCTGCTGAAGAACATTCGCGCAGTGGGCAATGACCTGAAGTTCTTCGGCTCCAACATCGGCAGCCCCAGCATTGACGCCGGTGAAATGACGATCGCAGGCTGCTGATAAGTAGGGGTTGGCGACATGAAAAGACTGACTGCGGTGCTCCTTGCGGTATTGCTTTCTTTGAGTGTTTTCTCTGCCGCGCTGGGTGAAGTGACTGCCTATCACCATCCCACGCTGGGCTATACGCTGGAGTATGATGCTTCGTGGATGGTGATGGATACCGAAACCAGTGCGCAAAACGCGCTTGCGTTCGCGCCCAACGGAGAAGAAGTGGCAAGGACAATCAGAGAAACCGGCATGGTTTCGTTTGTTGAGCCTGTATCGGGCGGGAATGTCAGTATCGTTGCAGAAAAACGACAGGATGATGCGCAGGAGCCGCTTCTGTTTGCTGTTACGATGCTGCCGGTATTCAAAAAAGAGATTGAAAGTACTTTCCCCGGATGCCAGATCACGGAAGAATTGCCTCTTGTGACGCTTTCTTCCGACAGGCGGTACTATTGCTGCATCGGCTTTGTATATCCGCAAGGCGATCAACGCACCTGTATACAGCAGATGTGCGCGTTGGATGATGAACGGGTGTATTTCATCAACGTCACGATTAATGAGGCGACGGTTACGGATGCGTTTGTAAACGGTCTGTCTTCGATCCTGATGAGCTTCTCTCTTGCCGCAGAATAAAACCAATATAAAAAACAGGTCTTTATGGCGGGAGGGTTCTGAAGGAACAATTTATCCTGCAACGAACAAACGAGCATCCGTATTTGGATGCTCGTTTGTTTTATGTGGTTCCCAAACGCAATGCACCGGAACGGTGCGTATAATTGCGCCCTCCTGTGCCCTCCTGTGGATCTGTGGCCGCTCGACAAATTGAAATTTGCTGAACAAATTATGGTAACAAATGCCCATCGGTGATTTGTATAAGTTCAGCGATGATTGCTTTATAGTACTTTGAAAATCTTTTATCCGACTTGCATATACTGCTTAAATCCACCTCAAATCTTATCAGCCTATCAATAATATGATTAGAAATGGTTTTTCGATATTCAGCACAATACTCATAGCGATGGACAATCAGTTTTTCATTTCGTTCTTCATCCAACAGCCGATTGTATAAGTCATTGATCACATGTTCTTCAATAACCTGCACTTCATTTTCGCATACAAGTTCTGCACTCCACGATGTTTTATTTCTTTGAAACCCTTCATCATTCAAAAAATATACTGAACAATTCTTACCTTGGTATACAGATTTTAAAGCATCAGGATAACACTCATAAATAATTGGAGTTCCATTTTCGTCAGTGGACAGAATAAAGTCAAAATCATCCCATTTCGCTCCAAACAGAAGACCTGTCACCATGTTTTCTATTGCATAGACATATCCGACTTTATGTGTTGATACTTTAGGTTGAAGAGTTTTTAGTCCAGCAAATGGCGATACATGATATAGCATTTTCTCACCTCGTCAAATTCAAGTTTATCGCTTTTATTCTATCACGCAGAGCAAGAAACAGCAAGCCTTGGCGGGCTTGCTGTTTCGGTATTTCTTTGGTGCAAAGGGAAGTATAACTCCTTCCTTTACATCATACCTTCTGAAGACCTGTTTTTTGTTTGCGCGTTATAGCGTTTTGTACATGAGATAATCGTCGGCGTAACTGCCGTCGGCATAACGGATCACGTGGGGACGGCAGCCGTATACCTTGAAGCCGTACTTGAGGTAAAGCCCGATGGCACGGCGGTTGCCGGCTGCCACCTCCAGTTCCAGCTGCTCGTAGCCCATTTTTCTTGCGCAGTCGATGAGGGCTTCCATCATGGCGCTGCCAAGGCCGACGCTCCAGTATTCCTTGAGAATGGAGATGCCCATGCCGCAGCGGTGGGATACACGCAGTCTGTGCCCTGCGCCCCTTACATCAGCAGTGCCGATGATCCTTTCGCCGTCAAAGGCGGTGATCATCACGGAACGCCCGTCGGAAAGGCCGTTTTCGATAAACGCCTCTTCTTTCTCAATGGGCACGGCGGCAAATTCCTCCGGTGTGGCGAGGAGATAGGGTGATTCGCCAAGGACCTGCACCATATAGCGCAGCATCTCGGGGGCGTCATTTTTCTCGGGAGAGCGCAGCGTGCAGGTGCGTCCGTCCCTGAGTGTGATTTTTCTTGCTTCGTATTTCATGTTTATTCCTCTTTTCGTTGATTGTACATGGGCCCCAGGGGCGCATAACGGCGGGCGATCCATTTGCAGATGCCGTCAAGCCCCGGGTAGATCATGCGCTCGGAAATGTTGATGTAATCCAGCTTGTCGCGGATCTCCAGCTTGGCTTCCTTTTTGATGATCAGGCGAGTGAATTGATCACTTTCGGGAAGATCAAACAGCGTGACGGCGGGATCGGACACAACGGAGAACAGCGCGTACTGGTTGGCGATACGGTTGACGGTGCTGGCAGGTTCAAAGAACAGCGCAAAGGGCTGATCGCAAAGATTGCGCAGCGCATCAAAATCGGGAGCCACGTCATCCAGCATATCGCGGGTGAAGATCAGCGCGTTCAATTCGGAAAGCTTCTTTTGCAGAGAATCGGGAAGACGGTCGTTGACAGCCTTGATATCGGTGCAGAAGATCACGCCGTCGCGATCGAAGGAAGAGACATCCTCCGTAGCGAAATGGGCGGCGACGAGAGGGGAATAGGTCCAGTCCAAAAGTCTTGTGGGCAGACCGAACTGCTGCCCCATGGCAACGATCTCCCAAAAAGAATTGCAGTGCTGCAGTTCGGTGTAGCCGTATTTCTGGAAAGAGCGCAGGATCATTTTTTCAAGCCCGATATCCTGCGGGCAGGCGCGGTTCAGGGAAGGGGTGAGCCCCCATTCGCAATCGGCCATGCCGCGATAAACGCAGTTGTTGCGGTAGCGCATGATCTTGGGATCCCAAACGCCCTCGAAAACGGCAGTTTGCAGATCGTCCCAGCTGTTTATCACGATATCACGCATGGATTTCTTCCTCCTGAGGAGCAGGGAACATTACGTCGTGAGCGGCCTGACGGATCATGGCTGCCAGCGGCTCGTCCACGCACTCCATGGTTTTGAGGGTGAGAGGATCAAGCTTCAGAAGTGCGGCGCAGTGCAGACAGGCAGCCAGATAGGTGCCTGCAGGGGAGGCGTGAACGCCGTCATGGATCACCATCTCTTCCCGCCCGTGGCAGCGGGTCATTTGGGCAAAGCCGTCGCCGGAGGGAATGAGCACGGCGTTAAGCATGGGCTGCGCTTTGTGATATGCGGCGCGAAGCTTTTCGTACATTTCATCATAACTCAGTTCCAGCTCGCGCAGCTTGTTGCTGCCCTTTGCAAAGGAGTGGGTCTGATACAGGGCGAAGGTTTTGCAGTGATCGCCCAGAAGGGCTTTCAGCGCGTCAAGGGCTTTGAAGAAAGATTCATCCTCTGTAGCCAGCACGGTGGAATTTTCCTGCAGCACGATGTAATCCCAATGCTTCATATCCCGCGCCTTGAGAAGGGCGGCATGGGTTTCGCATTCGGGATCGGCGTGCTGACACAGCTTCCATCCGCCTTTGACGACACGGTAACTGCTGACGGGAACACCGGCGAAATGCGCCATTTCGGCTACCATGGCGGGCAGATCGTTGAAATAGGTATGGCTGTTGCCGACGTGCAGGATGGAGATCGCCTTCTGATCGGCAAAACAGGCGTCGTGCGCCATCTTGCGCAGGGAGTGGGCATGGTTTTTGTCAACGCCTGCCGGGGTGATACATTCCATGGGACTCTTGCCGGTGAGCATTCCGAAGAAGGTGCAGGCGATCATATAGCTGCCCAAAATGCCGGGATGGAAGGCGTCGGCGCGATAGAGGTCGAACTTATAATAATACTGATCGTGCGCGAGGCGGAAGGCGTCGCCGGCAGGCACACACAGGGCATGGAGGGCATCCGCTGCTTCACGGTAAGCTTCCCGCAGCTTTTCGTGCATTTCTTCGTAGGTAAAGCCGGTGTCGGCAAGCTTGCAGCTGCCATCCTCATAAGCCCACGTCTGATACATCACAAATTTTTTGCGGCAGGTGAACATGGCTGCAAGCGATTTGCAGGCGGCAAGGAAAGTTTCCTTATGAATTGCGGGATTGATGGACTGATCCTGCAAAATGATATAGTCCCATTCCTGCTTTGCAGCTTCGGCGATGGCGGGATACATTTCATCCTCGGGATCGGCATAGCGGCTCAGATACCAGCCGCCTTTGACGATGCGTTCCACATGAACGGGCACTCCTGCGCTGTCGCACAGCGCGGAAAAGAGAGAGGGCATATCGTTATAATAGGTAAAACTGTTGCCGATAAAGAGAATTCTGTCCATACGCATATACCTCTTGTAATAATTTGGATGAGTATATTATATCACGCTTTGGGGTCGCGGTAAAGAATGTATCGGAAGCTCTTTTCCAACGTCCCCATGCTGGTTTGACAGGACTCTTCGCCGACTTTGGTAAAGCCGCATTTTTCGATGACGCGGCGGGAACGGTTGTTGTAGTCAAAGTGACAGATGGTAATAAAATCCAGCTTCAGTTCGTCAAACAGATGAGCGATCACAGCCTTTACCGCTTCGGTCATGAGGCCCTGCCCCCAGCAGTTCTTGGCAAGCACGTAGCCGATCTCCCGGCCGCGAAGCGCATCAAGCCGGGGAAAGGTTTCTTCGTTGTATTTTTGAATGCCCAGTGAGCCGACGGCCTTGCCCTGATATTCGATGGCGAAAATGTGCTTGCCTTCAATGAAGTGCGCCAGTATGGCGGCGGATTCCTCTATGTTTTCGTGGGGCTTCCAGCCTGCAAACTGACCTACGCCGTCCACGCGGGCGTATTCGTAAAAATCTTCAAGGTCATCCTCCCGCCAGGGACGAAGGATGAGCCGGTCGGTTTTGATCACAGTGTTTGTGATATCGATGCGTACGTTCATGGGAACCTCCTGAATAAAAAAGTGCAGACAGTCTGCTGCTGCCTGCACTGAGATCACGGATGAAAAACTTATCCTAAATCGTATAGCAAGGCAGCCCCGATGGCATCAAAGACCAGACCGGAGTTGGATTCAAAAGGCATTACGGAGAAGTTGAGAAGCATCGGGTTGCCTCCTTTCGGAATTTTCCAGGCATTATACATCCTTGCAAATAAATTGTCAACACCTTTTTTATGGTTTTGCTTGACGCAAAAATGCCGCCATATTATAATAAAATCATCTCAAATCAAATGTACGGAGGTCTCATATTATGAGCAATACGCCTACTCCTCATATTTCCTGCCAGCCCGGTGATTTCGCCAAGACCGTTCTAATGCCCGGCGATCCGCTGCGCGCCAAGTTCATTGCCGACACGTTCCTGACCAACGTCAAGCTGGTCAACAACGTCCGCGGCGTTCAGGGCTATACCGGCGAATACAAGGGCAAGAAGGTTTCCGTCATGGCCTCGGGCATGGGCATTCCTTCCATCGGCATCTATTCCTATGAGCTGTTCAATTTCTATGGCGTTGAAAATATTATCCGCATCGGTTCTGCCGGCATGATCAATCAGGATCTGAAGCTGCGCAGCGTCGTCGCCGGCATGAGCGCCTATTCCAACTCCGATTTCGGCAAGCAGTTCGGTTTTGAAGGCAATCTGGCTCCCTGCGCCTCCTGGAAGCTGCTAAAGGCTGCCCATGACAAGGCCGAGGAGATGGGCGTGAATATGCCCGTCGGCCCCATCTATTCTTCCGATACGTTCTATGATGAATCCGCGCCTCTGGGCAAGCTGCAGAAGCTGGGTGTTCTGTGCGTGGAAATGGAAAGCTACGCGCTGTATCTCAACGCTGCCCGCGCCGGCAAGAACGCGCTGGCGCTGCTGACGATCTCCGATAACCCCTTCACCGGTGAAGGTCTTGACAGCGAAGCCCGTCAGAACACCTTCACGCAGATGATGGAAATCGCGCTGGAGATCGCCTGATGCGTATTCTGATCAGTGGCTGTCTGCTTGGGTGCTCCTGTCGTTACGACGGGGGCACCAAGCCTTGTCTGGAAGCAATCGCGCTGAAGGAAAAGCATCAGCTGATCCCTGTCTGCCCTGAGCAGCTGGGCGGTCTGACCACGCCCCGCACACCCTGCGAGCACGTGGGGGGACGGGTGATGAGCATCGAGGGTCAGGACAGAACGGATGCCTACACCCGCGGTGCGCTGGAGGCGCTCAAGCTGTTTGATCTGTTTGAATGCGACTGCGCCGTACTCAAGGCAAGAAGCCCCATGTGCGGCAGCAATATCATTTATGACGGCACTTTCTCGGGCCATTTTACCGAGGGTGACGGTGTATTGGCGCGTATGCTCAAGGAGCGGGGCGTAAAAGTATATACCGAAGACGAAATCGCCTGCCTGACGGAAGGAATAAGACATCGTGAACAAACGCTATGAACTGGTTGTCGCCGGCGGCGGCATGAGCGGCGTAGCAGCGGCTGTTGCTGCTGCAAGACAGGGGAAGAGGGTGCTGCTGATCGAGCAGTCCTCCATGCTGGGCGGTCTTGGTACTGCAGGGCTTATGACCATGGTCATGACCAGCCGCAAATGGTTTTACGGCATCGGTCTTGAGATCCTTGAATCGCTCCGTGATCAGGGACAGGCGCGGTGGATCGACGATTATCCCGTAAAGGATTACGAACGAATCCCCTTTGACGCCGAAAGCATGAAACGCAAGCTGGATGCTGTTTTGCAGGAAAGCGGCGCAGAGGTGCTTTTGTACAGCCGCATCACCGGCGTTGAAATGCAGGAAGATCACCTCAAGGCACTGCGTGTCAGCAGCCAAGTGGGGGATTTCACCGTGGAAGGCGACGTGTTTATCGACGCCACGGGCGACGGTATGCTTTCCTTTCTTGCCGGTGAAGACTTCGATCTGGGTGATGAAGAGGGGAATACTCAGGCGCCTACCATGACGGCGTATTATGCCGGAATCGATTTTGAACGCTATGAGGCGTTCCTCAAGACCTACGAAAACGGTCCGGCGATTCCTAAGGTCAATATGATCCGCGATCTGATCCCCAAAGCAGTAGCTGACGGCGTGGTCAGCGTGTGCGACCTGCATCACCCGGGCATCTTCCGTATCAGCCCCTGCTTTAATGTAGGCGTGATGAATGCCGGTCATATCTACGGCGCGGATTGCCTTACGCCCGAGGGATTGACGCAGGCAACCGTTGCGGGACGCAGAATGGCAGAGGAATATCTCAATTTCTACCGCAGGTACGTTCCGGGTTTTGAAAAGGCCTACATGACCAACACCTGTAGCTATCTGGGATTGCGGGAAACGCGGCGTATCCGCGGTTTGTATACCACAACCTTTGCCGATAAGGCAGCGTATCGCAAGTTCCCCGACGCGGTGATGCGCTTTGACGGCGGTGCGGTCAGCGACGTGCACGCATCCTCCGCCGACAAAAAGGCGTATGAAGCCTACTATAAGCTGTTCACTCAGGCAAGGGAAACGGTCAGGGAGGATGATTGGGCGGAACTGCCCTATCGCAGCCTGCTGCCCGCAAAGACAAAGAATCTGCTGGTGGCGGGGCGCTGCCTTTCCGCAGACCGCGAAGTACAGGGTCAGCTGCGCATCATGGGCTATTGCTTTATGATGGGACAGGCGGCCGGTACGGCTGCAGCCATTGCTGTCAATGAGGGAAAAGCCCCTCGGGACATCTGCGTGGCTAAGCTTCAGGAAAAGCTGGAGGAAGCCGGCGTAAAAACGCGATAAATAACCAAATACGGAAATCGAAGAGCTCGTATGCAATGCATACGGGCTCTTTTTCCCAAAGACCTGATGTGCGCCCCATGGGCCTGAAAAGACCATTTTCAAAAAAATCGACTATTCAGTAGAAAAAATCAAAAAATGGCCTTGACATTGACTTTTTTGTGTGTTATATTCTAAGATGCACCAGTATTGGTAAGATACCGAACTGCGACCTTTTTGAAGCGTACTGTTCGAAAAAAGAACAAAAAAAGTACAATTTGAAAAGACTCAAAAGTACGGCCGATACGTGCTGCAAGAATAAAGGGGTGATTGCTTTTTATGGTGCACGAGGTTCAAATGGGGAAGCACAGCAAGCGCATGAGCTTCTCGCGCATCGATGAAGTCCTGGAAATGCCCAATCTGATTGAGGTACAGAAGAATTCTTACCGCAGATTCCTTGAGGAAGACCTGCGCGAAGTTCTCAATGACGTATCTCCGATCATTGATTACAGCGGCAACCTGATCCTTGAATTTGTGGACTACTCGCTGGACGCCGCCGCCGCCAAGAACACGGTGGAGCGCTGCCGCGAGCGTGACCTGACCTATGCCGCGCCGCTGAAGGTCTTTGTTCGTCTGAAGAACAAGGAAACCGGCGAGATCAAAGAGACGGAAGTCTTCATGGGCGACTTCCCGATCATGACCGAGCATGGTACCTTCATTATTAACGGCGCTGAGCGCGTTATCGTTTCTCAGCTGGTACGCTCTCCCGGTGCGTACTATTCCATGGCCATGGACAAGGACGGCAAGCAGCTGTTCTCTGCCCAGATCATCCCCAACCGCGGCGCCTGGCTGGAGTATGAAACCGACTCCAACGGCGTTCTTTGGGTACGCATCGACCGCGCCCGCAAGCTGCCTATCACGGTGCTGCTGCGTGCGCTGGGCTACGGCTCCGACAGCGACATCATCGGCTTGCTGGGCGAGGATGAGCGTCTGCTGGCCACCATCGAGCGCGGCGACAACGCCAAGTCTCAGGCCCAGGGTCTCATTGAAATCTACAAGCGTCAGAAGCCCGGCGAGCCGCCTACGGAAGAAGGCGCCCGCACGCTGCTGAACAACCTCTTCTTTGATCCCAAGCGTTATGACCTTATGCGCGTCGGTCGCTATAAGTTCAATAAGAAGCTGGGCCTCAAGGCGCGTATCGCCGGTCAGGTGAGCGCGGAGGATATCATCGATCCCCGTACCGGCGAAGTGCTGGTCAAGGCGGGGGACGTGATCGAGCGCGAAGTTGCCGCCGCTATCCAGAATGCCGGCGTCAATTGCGTCAACGTCCGCTGCGAAGAGAACGTTGTGCGCGTACTGGGCAACAACTTTGTTGATGCTGCCGAGTATCTGCCCTTTGATCCCAAGGATGCCGGCCTGCTGGAAATGGCGCATCTGCCCACGCTGCTCAAGACCATCGAGGGTCTGACCGATCCCGATGAGATCAAGCGCGCCGTGATGGAAAATGCCCATAACATCGTGCCCAAGCACATCATCGTGGACGATATCACTGCGTCCATGAGCTATATGCTGGGCATGCCTTACGGCATCGGCGTGACCGACGATATCGACCATTTGGGCAACCGCCGTCTGCGTTCCGTGGGCGAGCTGCTGCAGAATCAGGTGCGTATCGGCCTGACCCGCCTGGAGCGCGTCGTGCGTGAGCGCATGGCCATTCAGGACGCCAATGACGTCAAGCCCAACGATCTGATCAATATCCGTCCCGTCAGCGCCGCCATCAAGGAGTTCTTCGGTTCCTCCCAGCTGTCCCAGTTCATGGACCAGCCCAACCCCCTGGCTGAGCTGACCCATAAGCGCCGTCTGTCCGCTCTGGGTCCCGGCGGTCTGAACCGCGACCGCGCCGGCATGGAAGTCCGCGACGTGCATTATTCGCACTATTCGCGTATCTGCCCCATCGAGACGCCTGAAGGCCCCAACATCGGTCTGATCTGCTCGCTGGCTACTTATGCCCGCATCAACGAGTACGGCTTTATCGAGGCTCCCTACCGCAAGGTAGACAAGGATACCGGCAAGGTCACCGATCAGATCGTCTACATGACGGCTGATGAAGAAGATAACTACAACGTTGGTCAGGCCAAGGAGCCTCTCAACGAAGACGGCACCTTCCGCAATGACCGCGTGATCGTCCGCTGGCGCGACGAGACCATCGAAGTGCCTGCCGATCAGGTAGACTATATCGACGTTTCTCCCAAGCAGGTCGTATCCGTAGCCACCGCTATGATCCCCTTCCTGGAGAACGACGACGCCAACCGCGCCCTGATGGGCTCCAACATGCAGCGCCAGGCTGTTCCGCTGCTTGTTCCCGAAGCTCCCATCGTCGGCACCGGTATGGAATACAAGGCCGGTCATGACTCCGGCGTGGTCATCCTGTCCAAGCATGCCGGCACCGTCCACTTTGTGGATGCCGAGCAGGTTGTGATCAAGGATGAACAGGGTGAACTGCATCAGTACAAGCTGACCAAGTTTGCCCGCTCCAACCAGGGCACCTGCATCAACCAGCGTCCCCGCGTCAGCGTGGGCGAAAAGATCGAAGTCGGCGATCTGCTGGCTGACGGTCCTTCCACCGAAAACGGCGAAATCGGC
>JAFYVB010000003.1 GCA_017549335.1 Clostridia bacterium
AAGGACAGAGAATCTCATGGATTCGAGTAAACTCGATCCACTGATCTTCTCCGTCCTTTTTCGTTTGCTTCGCAAACCCTGCGGAACAAGTTCCGCAGACTGCCGCTGCAGGCAGTGCCCGCTGCCATGACGATCATGTTGTGTGCAGACAGCGTTACTTCCCCCGCGGGCGATACCACTCAAGCATACGGCAGGCCGATGGCGCAGCCATCGCGTCCGTGAAACGGACAAGAAAAAGAGAGTGAATATCATCGGGGCGAGCTTGCTCGCAGCCGTGATAGTCGCTCTCTTTTTCGTATAGCCTGCCGCATTATTTGTACAGACAAAAACGCAGGTTTTCGGGAGAGCTCGAGAGGCGCTTTTACCTTAAAAGCGGCCTCTCGAACGTCCCCCCATTACGCTTCAAAATCAAAGCCCAGTTTGATGGCCTGCTTGTTCAGATCCAGCAAATTGGCGTGCTTGGCGGAAACCACCTTGCTCAGGACCTGATCCACCAGCGCATCGTCAGCCAGATCCACTTCGCGCAGGAGGCGGCCGATGAGCAGCATATTTGCCAGCGTTTTCACACCGGCGTCGGTGGCCATCTTGGTGGCGGGAACGGCGCAGTATTTCACGTCATCACGGGCGGGCTCACGGGAGATCAGCGAGGAATCGTAGATCACCGTGCCGCCGGCGTTCATCGCGGGCTCGAACTTATCCATGCTGGGCAGGTTCATGGCGATGAGCACGTCGGGATGGGTGATGATGGGCGAGCCGATGGGGCTGTCGGAAATGATCACCGAGCAGCTGGCGGTGCCGCCGCGCATTTCGGGGCCGTAGGAAGGCAGCCAGCTGACTTCCAGACCCTGCAGAAGGCCGGCATACGCCAGGAATTTGCCCGCAAACAGCGCGCCCTGACCGCCGAAGCCCGAGATCAGAATCTGCTTTGTACCTTTCATTTTTCCGCCTCCCCGTATTTATCCTTGTACACACCCAGCGGGTAGTAGGGGATCATGTTGGTGTCGATCCATTCCAGCGCCTGCTGAGGCGTCATGCCCCAGTTGGTGGGGCAGGAGGAGATCACTTCGATCAGCGAGAAGCCCTTACCCTCGATCTGATTGCGGAAAGCCTTGACAATGGCCTTCTTGGCGGCGCGAACGTTCTTGACGTTGTTGACGGCAACGCGCTCAAGGTAAGTGGCGCCGTCCACCTTGCTGAGCATTTCGCAAACCTTCACGGGGAAACCGACGGTGGCGGTATCGCGTCCGTAGGGCGAGGTCTGGGTGACCTGACCGGGCAGCGAGGTGGGCGCCATCTGACCGCCGGTCATGCCGTAAATGGCGTTATTGACGAAGATCACGGTGATGTTTTCACCGCGGGCAGCGGAATGCACGGTCTCCGCCGTGCCGATAGCTGCCAGGTCGCCGTCGCCCTGATAGGTGAAGACGATTTTGCCGGGATCGGCACGCTTGATGCCGGTGGCTACGGCGGGTGCACGGCCGTGAGCGGCCTCCACCATGTCGCAGTTGAAATAATTGTAGGCGAATACCGCGCAGCCAACGGGCGCAACGCCGATGGTATCGCCGGTGACCTTCAGTTCTTCCAGCGCTTCGGCTACCAGACGGTGGATAATGCCGTGGGTGCAGCCGGGGCAGTAATGCATGGGCGCATCGGTGAGCGCCTTGGGCTTTTCAAAAACGATCATTCGGCTGTACCTCCCATCTTTGCGGCTTCGTCCAGCTTCGCAAGTACTTCATCGGGCGAGGGGATCATGCCGCCCACGCGGGCGCAGCACAGAACGGGGCGCTTGCAGCGGATGGCAAGCTCGATATCCTCCACCATCTGTCCCATGGACATTTCCACGGATACGAAAGTGTGGCACTTGTCGGCGGCCTTCTTCAGCACGTCCTTGGGGAAGGGCCACAGGGTGATGGGACGGATCATGCCCACCTTCATGCCCTTTTCACGGGCGGCGTTCACGGCGTTTTTCGCCACGCGGGCGCATACGCCGAAGGCGACCACGCAGATTTCCGCATCCTCCATGCGGTACTCTTCGTAGCGCACTTCGTTTTCTTCCACCACCTTGTAGCGCTCGTAGCGTTCAAGGTTCTGGCGCTCCAGCTCTTCAGCCTGCAGCGACAGGGAGGTGATGATGTTAGGCTTGCGCTCCCACTTGTGGCCCACCGTCGCCCAATCCTTGACGGCCTCGCAGAGCTCGCCGAAGTCAAGGCTGACGGGCTCCATCATCTGACCGATGGTTCCGTCGGTGAGGATCATGACGGTCATGCGGTATTCGTCCGCCAGATCAAAGCCCAGGAAGGTCAGGGAAGCCATTTCCTGCACGGAGGCAGGCGCCAGCACGATGCGGCGGAAATCGCCGTGGCCCAGCGCCTTGGTGGCCTGGAAATAGTCGGACTGGGAGGGCTGGATGCCGCCCAGACCGGGACCGCCGCGCTGTACGTTCACCACCAGCGCAGGCAGATCACAGCCGGCGAGGTAGGAGATGCCTTCGCTCTTCAGGGAAATTCCGGGAGAGGAAGAGGAGGTCATGGTGCGCTTGCCGGCAGCGGAGGTGCCGATCACCATGTTGATGGCGGCGATTTCGCTTTCCGCCTGCAGGAACACGCCGCCGATCTTGGGCATGCGCTTGGCCATGTAGGCGGCTACTTCGGTCTGGGGGGTGATGGGATAGCCGTAATAATGACGGCAGCCCGCCATGATGGCGGCTTCGGCGAGGGCTTCATTGCCCTTCATGAGTACTTTTTCCATGTTATTTGGCCTCCCTTTCCACGGTGATCACGCAATCGGGGCACATGATCGCGCAGGAAGCGCAGCCGATGCACTTTTCCATATCGGTGACCTGTGCAGGGCGATAGCCCTTCTGGTTGATGGCGCTGTCAGACAGGGAAACAATGCCCTTGGGGCAGGCTGCCACGCACAGCGCGCAGCCCTTGCAGCGTTCGGTATCAAAGGTTACTTTTGCCATAACGCACCTCTTTCTCTGATGGTGAGTTTGTTAAATAAAATGAGTACGGTGACGGATGGGGAAAACATTTTCCATGCCGTCAAGGGCGCTGATCAGATGCTCCTGCACGCAGGTCATGACGATGGGCAAGCCCATTGTTTCCGCGACTTCCTGTGTGTAGCGCTGCGATGCGAGGATATCCTCCGCCTTTGTCATATCGCCCAGATTGGAGCAGGCGCAAATGCCGGTGAAGGAAAGCTTGCATGCCGTTTCGATCTCACGCAGCACTTCCGCCGTATCGGCGGCGGTTTGCGTCAGCGGACGGAAACGGTTGATCACGCAGAGAAAATCGTAATCGTTTTCCTCTTTGAGGTAGGGCACATACCGTCCCAGCGCCAGCGCGCCGCGGTCGTCGCCGCCCACGTCGATCACCGCATGGAGCGCTTTGTTTTCCACGACCGCATACGCTTCGCCGGGCAGTGCGGGCGCATCCACATTGGTGCCCGCAAAGGGCGAGGCGATCAAGCGAACGCCGGCAGCGTTGAGCTCCGCCATGCTGTCGCGGGTGCGGAAATAGGGATTGACGATGTCAAGGTCGGCGATGGCGGTATCGTATCCCTGGGCTTTGAGCCACAGCGCGTAATTGACCGCCGCTGTGGTTTTGCCGCTGCCGTAGTGACCGGCAAAGAGGGTCACGCGTTTGGGAGCACGGGAATACAGCTTAGTCATGGAGCGGCACGATCCAGCCGTAGGGATCGGCGACCTTGCCCCACTGGATGCCGGTGAGGGTGTCGTAAAGCTTCTGAGTCAGCGGGCCGATCTTGTTTTCGGCGATGGTATAGGGCGTGCCCTCGATGTTCAGTTCACCGATGGGCGATACAACTGCCGCCGTGCCGCAGCCAAAGGCTTCTTCCAGCGTGCCGTTTGCAATGGCTTCTTTCAGCTCGTCCACAGAAAGCTGACGCTCTTCCACTTCGATGCCCCAGTCCTTCAAAAGCTGAATGCAGCTGCGGCGGGTGATGCCGGGAAGCACGCTGCCCAGCAGCGCAGGCGTGATCACCTTACCGCCGATCTTGAACATCACGTTCATGGCGCCCACTTCTTCGATGTACTTGCGCTCTACGCCGTCCAGCCACAATACCTGGCTGTAGCCCTTCTGCTCGGCCTTTTTGCCGGCGCGCAGGGAGGCAGCGTAGTTGCCGCCGCACTTGGCATAGCCCGTACCGCCGCGGACGGCGCGCACGTCTTCATCCTCCACCATGATGCGAACGGGGTTGATGCCCTCTTTGTAATAGCTGCCGGAGGGAGAAAGGATGATCACCAGCAGGCTGTGATGCACGGTGTGTACGCCCAGGAAGGGATCGGCGCCGAAAATGAAGGGACGGATGTACAGGGAGGTGCCTTCCTTGTGGGGCACCCAGTCTTCATCCACCTTGACCAGCGCCTTGAGCGCTTCCATCATGAAATCGGGATCGACGATGGGCAGGCAAAGGCGTTCGGCGGAATCCTGCAGACGCTTGAAGTTGTCCATGGGACGGAAAAACTGCACTTCACCGTCGGCGCGGCGATAGGCCTTCATGCCCTCAAAAATTTCTGCGCCGTAATGGAACACGGTGCTGGAGGGATCAAGGGAAATGGGGCCGTAGGGCACGATGCGGGGATCGTACCAGCCCTTGTCGATGTCGTAATCCATCAGGAACATATGGTCGGTAAAATAACGGCCGAAGCCCAGTGCGCTTTCATCGGGCTTTTGTTTGAGTACGCTTGCACGTTCAATACGGATTTCCATGGGTAGGCCTCCTTTTATTGATACAGTTATTATACCACTTTCTCACGCTGTTTCAATAGCTGCATCCTTTTTCAGGTTCAGCATTTCCACAGCCATTTCGCGCATTTTGTATTTGAGGATCTTGCCGGCGGCGTTGGTGGGGAAGGAAGAAACGAAGGTCACGTAGCGGGGCACCTTGTGCTTGGCCATGTTGGCGGCAACGAAGGCTTTCAGTTCGGCTTCCGTCATCTCTTCGCCCTTTTTAAGCACCACCCATGCCATGATCTCCTCGCCGTACTGACGGTCCGGCACGCCGATCACCTGCACGTCGGAGACTTTTTCGTGGGTGTAGATGAATTCCTCGATCTCCTTGGGGTAGATGTTTTCGCCGCCGCGGATGATCATATCCTTGAGGCGTCCCGTGATGCGATAGTTTCCTTCGGGGGTGCGGCAGGCCAGATCTCCGGTGTGCAGCCAGCCGTCCTTGTCAATGGCCGAGGCGGTGGCGCGGGGCATTTTGTAATAGCCCTTCATGATGTTGTAGCCGCGGGCAACGAATTCGCCGGTGACGTTATCGGGCAATTCCTCGCCTGTTTCGGGATCGACGATCTTGCATTCGATCTCGGGCAGCGGACGGCCCACGGTGTTGACGCGCACGTCAATGGGATCGTCGGTGGAGGACATGGTGCAGCCGGGAGAGGCCTCGGTCTGACCGTACACGATGGTGATCTCCGACATGTGCATGCGATCCACCACTTCCTGCATCACCTTCACCGGGCAGGGAGAGCCTGCCATGATGCCCGTGCGCATATAGGAAAAGTCCGTTTTTTCAAAGTCCTTGTGGGCCAGCAGCGCAATGAACATCGTCGGCACGCCGTGAAAAGCGGTGATGCGCTCGTTGTGGATGCAGCTCAGCGAGGGCTTGGGGGAGAAATAGGGGATGGGCAGTACCGTGGCGCCGTGGGTCATGGAGGCCGTCATAGCCAGCACCATGCCGAAGCAGTGGAACATGGGCACCTGGATCATCATACGGTCGGCGGTGCTCAAATCCATGCGGTCGCCGATGCACTTGCCGTTGTTGACCACATTGTAATGGGTGAGCATCACGCCCTTGGGGAAGCCGGTGGTGCCCGAAGTGTACTGCATATTGCACACGTCGTCCCCGCGGATAGCGGCCATGCGGCGGTGCACCTCTTCGATGGGCGTTTTATCGGCATAGGGCAGCGCTTCTTCCCAGGTAAGGCAGCCGGGGAGCGTAAAGCCCACGGTGATGATATTGCGCAGGAAGGGCAGCTTTTTGCAGTGCAGAGGCTTGCCGGGCTGGGTATCGTTCATTTCGGGAACCAGACGGCGCATGACGTCTGCATAATTGCTGTCGCGGTAGCTTTCCACCATGATGACGGTATGGGTGTCGGACTGGCGGAAGAGATACTCGGCCTCGGCGATTTTATACGCTGTGTTGACGGTGACGAGAATGGCGCCGATCTTGGTGGCGGCCCAGAAGGCGATGTACCACTGGGGGATGTTGGTGGCCCATACGGCTACTTTATAGCCGGGCTTTACGCCAAGGGCGATGAGCGCGCGGGCGAATTCGTCCACGTCGTCGCGGAACTGGGCATAGGTGCGGGTGTAATCCAGCGTCGTATACTTGAACGCCAGCTGATCGGGAAATTCCTTTACCATGCGGTCCAGCACCTGCGGGAAGGTTTCGGGGATCAGCGTATCTTTTTTCCATACGTAGCGGCCCGTGCCCGCCTTGTTGCGGTAAAGGTGATTCTGCCACTCGGGCACACGGTCAAAGCGCTTCATGAAGGCGGCGAAATGGGTGAAGACGATGTCCTCGTCGCCCAGCTCGCCCAGCCAGTCGGGGCGCATTTCCATGGAGCAGAAGCCCGCGTAATTCAGGGAGCGCAGGGCGTCGAACACCTCCTGCGCCGGCAGCGTGCCCTCGCCCATCAGGCAATACTCAATTTGTCCGTTTTCATCGCGGCGGGAATCCTTGATATGGGTGTGACGGATGTACGCGCCCAGATTTTTGACGGTATCATCGGGGGATTCACCGGCGCGCAGCACGGTGTGGTGGATATCCCACAGTGCACCCAAAGAGTCATCGGCAAAGTGATCCAGCAGGTTCGCCAGCTTTTTGGTATCGGCATACACGCCTGCGGTTTCCACCAGCAGCGTCACACGGGCGCTTTCGGCTTCGGGAAGAAGCGAGGCGATCAGCGCGCGGATGGAAGTCTCATCGGCCTGACCCTCCTGCGCACGGAGGCGTACATAGGGCGCGTGCAGCTGGGCGGCGATGGAGATCACATGGAGAATGTCCCGGCGGACTTTTTCAATATCGGGATCACTTAAACTGCTGACGGCATCCACGCAGGCGATCTCGAGCCCTTTTTCCCGGAGACGGCGGGCGGTTTCGGCACTGTTTGCACCCAGCACGCCCTCAAAGCAGGGGGCGTCCACATCATAGATCTCGATGCCGTCAAAGTGCATTTCGATGGCCAGCGCGCAGATCTCCTGCCAGCTCAGCCGCTGCCAGCCGTAGGTGGAAAATGCAATCTTCATGCGTTGCTCTCCTCATAGGCGATCTTGTTGAGTGCGTTGATATATGCGCTGATGGAGGCGCCGAGGATATCGGTGGAAAGGCCCTTGCCGGAATAGAGGCGGCCTTCGTGACGGAGACGGACGAGGGCGTCGCCCATGGCGCCGCGGCCTTCGGTGACGGACTGGATCTGGAAATCATCCAGCTCAAAGTGTCGGCCCGCGATCTGTTCGATGGCCAGGAAGGCGGCGTCGATGGGGCCGTCGCCCACCGACAGCCCCTGCAGCTCCTTGCCGTCCTTTTCCAGTACCACATGGGCGGTGGGGGCGATGATGTTGGAGCAGTTGACGTGATAGCTGACCAGCTTGTAGGCCGGCGGCGCCTGCATGGTAAAGGAGGCGATCAGCGCATCCAGCTCGCGCCCCGTGATCTCTTTGCGGGAGGGCAGCTTTGCAACAGCGTCGGATACGTTTTTCACGTCCTCCTGCGTCAGATCATAGCCGCGGCTCTTCACGGCGGCGGCCACGGCGGCGATATCGGATTCGGAGGTCAGCACGGTGGCTTCACCCGTTTCACCGCGAACGCCCGCAAAAAGAGAGGCGGAGGAGCGGCGGGCGGTGAGGATGGCGCTGATTTTTTCGGCGGCGCGCATCAGGCCGGTTTGATCCAGATTGCAGCGGATGCCGCAGCGGTCGCCGCGCAGGTGCATGGCATGGGAGAACGCCACGGTGTCAGCGCTTTCGCGGCTGCACAGTGCCGTGCATACGCCGCCGGCACCGTTCATCACGGCGGCGAGGGCGTTGGCGGTGGCCATATCCATTTCGTTGCTGCAATCGGCGATCAGGCAGGCATCTGCGGACAGATGGGACTGCATTTCGGCAAAGAACTGCGCCGTTTCGCCGGGCAGGAAGGTGCCCGCCATATCCTGCAGGATGACGGTCTTCGCGCCGCTTTCGCAGGCGGCGGCGATGCCGGCAGAAAGGAATTCCTTTTCGGCGCGGGTGGCGTCTTCAAAGCAGACGGCAACATCAGCGCCCTTGCCCATGGCGTAGGTGACGGTTTCGGTGATGGCCTGCAGCATCGCGGGCGCTTTGCGGTGACCGTCGTATTCCATACGCACGGGGGAGGAGGGCACGCTGATGATCAGACACTTTTTCCCGGCGGCGCTCAGCGCGGCGGCAGCGGCATCCACCGATGCTTCGCTCAGCGCGCAGCGGCAAGCCAGCGTAATATCGCCGATTTCGGGGGCGATGGCGTGCAGCAAAACGCAGTCCGCCTTTTCGTTTTTGATTTCGCCGGCATCCAGCATATCGGGATGCATGGCGGAAACGCGCTTGGAGATCTCCAGCTTTTCCCTGAAAGACAGCGTTTGCTTGCCTGCTTTCGCAGCCAGATACAGCGTTTGATCGATGATCATGGTCGTTTTCATGGTTTTCCTCCATTTTCCGGAATCAAAAAGTCCCCAAAGCCAAAGGCTTCAGGGACGATATAATCTGTATACCGCGGTACCACCCAAATTCCCGCAAAGCGGGCACTCAAGCTCCATTAAGCTGTTTGCCGTGGTAACGGGGCAAGACCGGGAGCCCTTACTGCAATTTTCAGGGTTCCTGCTCGGGAAGGAGATCGCATCCGCCGCTGCACACCGGCTTGCACCAACCGCCGGCTCTCTTTGCTGCCGTACGACGAAGCGTAGTTCCGTCATCGCAATATATATGAGAAATATAGCAGAAAAACAGGGGGAATGTCAAGGGGAAAACAATGTTTGTACAATATTATGGGGGAGACGATAGGGAGGTGGCTTTTAAGGTAAAAGCTCCTCCCTATAACCCTCCCGAAAACCAATCCTTTGGTTTGCGTGAATGTTACGGCAGGCAATACAAAAAGAGAGTTAAGCCCGTATGTGCAAGCAAGCTTGCCCAACGGTCTTTCCTCTCTTTTTTTGTCTGTTTCACGGACGCGATGGCTGCGCCATCGGCCTGCCGTGTGGGTGTGTGGTATCGTCCGCGGGGGAGGAGTTACGTCCTCTGCGGCGTTCCCCCTGCATCCAAGTTTGTTCCCGTGGGACGGACTGTGCCTGCACACAATATGATCGGCACAGGGAGCGGGCACTGCCCGCTTCTCTTTTGACGCAAAAGAGAAACGTTCCTTCTCCCCCGTCTTACAGCTTGTTTCTCATGATCTTGCCCGAAACGGTCTTGGGCAGGCCATCGGAGAAGACGATGATGCGGGGATACTTGTAGGGCGCGGTACGGCGCTTGACGTAGTCCTGAATTTCCTTTTTCAGCTCGTCGCTGGGCTCCTTGCCCTTGAGCACGATGGTGGCCTTGACCACCTGACCGCGGATGGGATCGGGAGCAGCGGTGACGCCGCATTCCAGAATGTAGGGCAGCTCCATCAGCACCGATTCGATCTCGAACGGTCCGATGCGGTAGCCGGAGGACTTGATCACGTCATCCACGCGGCCCACATACCAGTAGTAACCGTCCTCATCGCGCCAGGCGGTATCGCCGGTGTGATACAGGCCGTCCTTCCAGGTTTCGGCGGTCTTGTCCTCGTCCATGTAATAGTCCGTCGCCAGACCGCAGGGGAGGCCGTCCTCGATGCGGGCCACGATCTCGCCCGTTTCGCCGGCGGCTACAGGCATGCCCTGCTCGTTGACGATGTCGATATCATACAGCGGCACGGGCTTGCCCATGGAGCCCATCTTGGGCTCGGTGCCGATGAGGTTGCCGATCATGACGGTGGATTCGCTCTGACCGAAGCCCTCCATCAGCTTCAGCCCCGTGGCTTCCTGGAATTTCAGGTATACTTCGGGATTGAGCGCTTCGCCGGCGATGGTGGCGTGCTCAATGGAGGAAAGATCGTACTTGGAAATATCCTCACGGATCAGCATGCGGTACATGGTGGGCGGCGCACAGAAGGTGGTGATGTGATATTTGCCGAACATGGGCAGGATATCCGCCGCATCAAAACGGTCAAAGTCATAGGCAAAGACAGCGGCTTCGTTCAGCCACTGGCCGTACAGTTTGCCCCAGGCAGCCTTGGCCCAGCCGGTGTCGGAGATGGTCAGATGCAGGCCGTCGGGATTGACGCACTGCCAGTAGCGGGCGGTGATGAAATGCCCCAAAGGATACTTGAAGCAGTGGCTGGCGATCTTGGGATTGCCCGTGGTGCCGGAGGTGAAGTACATCAGCATGCGGTCGTCGCCGCAGGCGGAATCCTCGGTGCGGAAGTAGTGGGAGGAATAGATTTTGTATTCCTCGTCAAAGCTGCGCCAGCCTTCGCGGACAACGCCTGTCATCAGGCGGTTTTTAACGCAGGGGCACTTATCGGCAGCTTTGGCGGCTTCCTCGGCCACGTCGCCGTCGGGGGTGATGATGATGGTGTTGATGCCCGCCTTGTTGAAGCGGTATTCAAAGTCCTTTTCCTTCAGCTGGTTGGTGGCGGGAATGGCGATGGCGCCCAGCTTGCACAGACCCATCATGCAGATCCAGAACTGGTAATGGCGCTTGAGCACCAGCATCACGCGGTCGCCCTTTTTGATGCCAAGGGAACTGAAGTAATTGGCAGCGCGGGCGGATTCGCGGGAAATATCCTTGAAGGTGAAGCGGCGCTCTTCCTTGTCGCGGGAAATATGCAGCAGAGCCAGCTTGTCGGGCTGCTTGGCGGCGATGGCGTCCACCACGTCAAAGGCGAAGTTGAAGGTATCCTCGTGATTGAAGGAGATGGCCTGCAGCGCACCGCGGCTGTTTTCCACGGCGTTCACATATTTTTCCCACACGCGCTCGCTGGTTTCTTTCACGGGCACAGGTACCACCTCGGGGGCGGGCAGGTCGATCTTTTCATCCTTGGCGGGAGCGGATTCCTCGTTGGGCTTGATGACGATGGCGTAGAACCACGCGTCCTCGCCGCCCACAGCCACCATGCCGTGGGGCGTGGAGCTGTCATAGTAAATGCTGTCGCCGGCGGAGAGCACCTCGATATGCTCGCCGATCTGGATCTTCAATTTGCCCTGCAGCACCACGTCCAGTTCCTGACCGGAGTGGCTGGTGAGCTCGATATCGCCGTATTCCATTTCACGGCTGTATTCGGCGTGCACGTACAGCGGATCGGTGGTGCGGTTGCGGAACTGCGCAGCCAGATTGTAATAGGTCATGCCGTGGGCCTGCTCGATGCGCTGACCGGCGCCGGCGCGGGTAAGGGTATAGCGGGACAGGCGGGGGCTGGTGCCCTCGATGATGTCCGTTACGTCAACGGACAGCGCAGAGGCGCAGCGATACAGGAAGGCGAAGTTCAGGTCCACTTCGCCCGCCTCGCAGGCAATGTATTCTTCCGGCGTTACGCCGGTCTTGACGGCCATTTCCTCCTCGGTCCAGCCCTCGATCAGGCGCAGCTCGCGGATACGGCTTGCCATCTCGTGCAGTTTAAAGGTAAGACCTGTCATTTTGCTGTCCATACAACACCCTCCAGTACAAAGAAAAACGCCTCAAAGAAATCTCTTTGAGACGGACAATGATCCGCGGTACCACTCAAATTGCGCTTATCGCGCCGCTCAGAACTCTGATAAGTCCTTATCCCTTGACGCAGGCTCACGGGAGGCTCTACTTGCCTAAAGGCTTTCTGCACTCCTGCTCGGAAGCGACCGGCTGTGAAGACCTCATTGCAGCCTTTCACCTGCCGGCTGCTCTCTGAAAACGGGGTTTTCCGCCCTCTTCGTCATCGCATTGCTTTGAAATTATACCTATAATACAAAAATTATTCCATAATGTCAAGAGAAAAGCAATCAAGATACAAAATCCGCCCGTTCTTCGTTCTTGCAAGAAAGGCTTCATTATAGTATAATAAAAACACCAAATAAGATTGGAGGAAATAGTTTATGAAAATGATCGTTGCCATCGTACAGGACGAGGATTCTTCCCGCCTGATCTCCGCCCTGATGAACGACGGCTTTGGCGTGACCAAACTGGCCACTACCGGCGGCTTTCTGCGTGCCGGAAATACCACGCTGCTGATCGGTGTGGATGATGACCGTTTTGACGCGTGCCTGCACATCATCGAAAAGCTGTGCAAGAGCCGCCGTCAGGTGACTACTTCCCCCTTGGCCGGCGGCGGTGCCGTGGGTATGTACACCCAGATGCCCATCGAGGTAACCGTGGGCGGCGCGACGGTATTTGTGCTCAATGTTGAGCAGTTTGCCAAGTTCTAAACAATCGCGGAAAGACAGCTGAAACCGTGTGACTGCTGGTTTTCCATGAAAGGAATTAGCCCCTTTTGATCACCCTTGATTCCTTCAGCAGCTTGGGTGAGCCTCAGCGCGAGCTTATCGAAGACATACGCGCAGGGCGCACGCCCCACGCGGTGCTGCTTACAGGCATTGCCGGCACGGGCAAGCGAACGCTTGCCCGTTTGCTGGCGTGTGCGCTTTTATGCACGGATACAGGGAATAAGCCCTGTATGCAGTGCAAGGGCTGCCGCCGCGCACAGGCCATGACCCATCCCGATCTGCTGCTGCCCGACGTGAAGGAAAAAGACCGCACCATCAAGGTGGATGATCTGCGAGAGATCATCCGCGCATTATCCTATCATGCCAGCGAAGGCACCCGCCGCGTGGTGCTGATCGAAAATGCCCAGCGCATGACGGCACAGGCGCAGAACGCTTTGCTCAAATCCTTGGAAGAGCCCGATGCGGAAACGGTGTTTCTTTTAACGGCGTCGGGCGAAACGGGGCTTTTACCCACCGTGCGCTCCCGCTGCCGAGTGGTGCGCGTGCAGCCGTGGAGCGAAGAAAAGATCGTTTCTGCGCTGATGAGCCGCGGCATGGATGCTTCCCGTGCCCGGGAGCTTGCTTCCCTTTGCGGCGGCAGCCTGGGCGCTGCCGTTGATATGGACGGGGACGAAACTTATTTCGCGCTGCGGGAAGCCTGCGGCCAAAGCTTTTTTTCTGTCCGGGGCATGCAGGACGTGCCCGTCGTCTCTGCGCTGCTGAAGGATAAAAAAGACAGCGCGGACGAAATACTGACCATTCTTGAACTGAAGATCCGCGAATACCTTGTGTATTCGCTGGGTGCGGGAAAACGTCCCGATCCGCTGCCCAAGGGCGCGTGCATCGAAAACTGGGAAAATGCTCCCTCCCGCAGCATAGAAAATGTGATGCTTGCGCTGCTTGAAAGCAGAAAATACCGCGCAAGCAATGTATCGTGGCAAGCCATTGCCGAAAAACTACTTTATATCATATCGGAGGAAATTACCCCATGACAACGATTGTAGGCGTGCGTTTCCGCAACGCAGGCAAACTGTATTATTTTGATCCCGGCAAGCTGTGGCCCACGGCGGGCGACGCGGTGATCGTGGAAACGGCCCGCGGCGTGGAATATGCCGAGGTGGTCACCGGCGTGCGCGAGGTGGAGGATCATGAGATCGTTTCGCCCCTGAAGCCCGTCATCCGCATCGCCACCGCCGAGGATGCCCGCCATCAGCAGGAAAATCTGCGTAAGGAAAAAGAAGCGTACGGCGTCTGCCAGCAGAAGATTTTCGATCATAATCTGGAAATGAAGCTGGTGAGCGTGGAGTATACCTTCGATAACAGCAAGATCCTGTTCTATTTCACCGCCAACGGCCGCGTGGATTTCCGCGCACTGGTCAAGGATCTGGCGGGCGTGTTCAAGACCCGCATCGAGCTCAAGCAGATCGGCGTGCGCGACGAAGCCAAGATGATGGGCGGTCTGGGCCTTTGCGGCCGTCCCGTATGCTGCGCCCAGTTCATGGGTGATTTCCAGCCTGTGTCCATCAAGATGGCCAAGGAGCAGAATCTCTCCCTCAATCCCACCAAGATCTCCGGCGTCTGCGGCCGGCTGATGTGCTGCCTGAAGTACGAGCAGGATCATTACGAAGCCACCCGCAAGCGTATGCCCAGAGTGGGCCGCGAAGTGATCACCCCCGACGGCAACGGTACCGTGCAGGAGATCAACGTACTGAAAGAAACGGTGCGCGTGCGCGTGCCCAAGGGTGACAGCAGCGAAACCAAGGATTATCCGCTGGAGGAGATCAAACGCATCGGCGGACGCGAACGCGTAAGCATCGATACCCCCCACGACGTGGCCGAAGCCCCCGAAACGGATGAGGAATTCCTCGAAACCAACACCGACGAAACCCACATTCACGACGAAAGCATTTCGATGGACGATTAAAGGTGATACAATGAGCACTTCCAGAAAAGACGAGATCATCAAGCTGCAAAACGAAATCATTCAGTCCATGGCCAAGCGCAATCTGCACTCGGTCTATAACGATTTCTGGGGCAAGTCCGCGCCCAATAAGGAGGAAGCGCCTGTGGAAAAGGCGCCCGCCGCCGAAAAGAAAGCGCCTGCTCCCGAAGCGCCCAAGGAAGAAATTCCCAAGGAAGATATTGAAGACCTCAAGAAAGAGCTGGCAGGCTATATCGGACTGACCACCGTCAAGGAAGAGGTGGATCAGCTGATCAACTGGATCCGTGTGGAGCAGATGCGCAAGGAGCATAACCTGCCCACCAGCGATCTGACGCTGCACATGGTGTTCTCCGGCAACCCCGGTACTGGCAAAACCATGATCGCCCGCCTGATGGCCCGCATTTTCCATTCGCTGGGCATCCTCAGCAAGGGTCAGCTCGTGGAAGTGGATCGCGGCGATCTGGTAGCCGGTTACGTGGGTCAGACCGCCATCAAGACCAAGGAAGTGATCAACAAGGCCATGGGCGGCGTTTTGTTCATTGACGAAGCCTATGCGCTGACCAACCGCGGCGAAAACGACTACGGCGGCGAGGCGGTGGATACGCTGCTGAAGGCCATGGAAGATCACCGTGACGATCTGGTGGTCATCGTGGCGGGCTACATCAAGCCCATGGAGAAATTTCTTCATTCCAACCCCGGTCTGGAATCCCGCTTCAACCGCTTTATCGATTTCCCGGATTACACGCTGGACGAGATGATGGCCATTTTCGATATGCGCATGAACGGCGCAGGCTATACGCTGGCGGAAGACGCCCGCGAGGCGCTGAGCGAAGTGATCGACCGCGAAAGCAAGGCCGACGTCAAGGGCTTTGGCAATGCCCGCGGCGTGCGTAATCTCTTTGAAACGGCTATCGCCCGTCAGGCGGATCGTCTGGGCGAGACCGAGGGCGAGATCACCCGCGAAATGCTCATGCTTTTGACCAAGGAAGATATCACCGGCGAAAAGCCCGAGCAAAAAGAAGAAAAAGTCGAAGAAAAGCCCGAAGAAAAAACCGAAGAAGCTTCAAATTAACAGCATATCATTGGGAGAAGCGCCGCGATAGATCACAGCGGCGCTTTTTCCTATGCTGTTTTCGATGCGCTGTACGCAGCCTGACAGCGGATCGGCGGTGAGTGCGAAAGCAGGCCATGCACGGATGCAGGAAACAAGCCCGCCCGGATATCGCTGCAGCACCCGTCCGTCAGGGCGCAGACGCACCGTGCTGCCGATTAAACCCACCAGCAGCGATTGATCCTGCAGCGCACACAGCGCTCCCGGAAGCCCCCGGGCGCTGAAAACGTCGCTTTTTACGCCGCGGGGGGAGATGCGCAGAAGGTGCGAGGAAATATCGTCCTCTTCCACGGCGCACAGGGCGAAAATCTCCCTGCCGCAGAAGACGGCGGAATACACCATGCCCGGCAGCGGCAGCTGCCGCAGCAGCGTAAGATCATGGGCGGAATATAAAAGCGCCGTGCCTGAAGCGCCGCCTGCTACCAGCAAAAGCGAGCCGCAGGGGCTCAGCTGCATATCCCGGGGATAGCAGCCTGCCTGCGCACACAGCCGCAGCCGACCTGTGACGGGACACAAAAGGCTCACGCTGTCCGCTTCGGTGCTCAGACAGTACAGCGACCCGGGCAATGCGCACAGCCGGCTCACGCCCGGGGGCAGAGAATATTCGGACAGCTTTTCGGTGTTCGGCGCATAACGCTGCGCCATGTCCGAAACTGCGCAGATCACGCTGTCGCCGCACACTGTCAGACAATTTGTCTGCGGGGACAGGCGTTTTTCGCCGCTGTTTATGTACATCAGTCCCTTTTCCGCATCGGCAATCCACAGCGCCATCAGCGCACCCCCCTCTGCTTTTTACGGTATGCGGAAAGGGGGAGAGGGGTGAAGGGCAACAAAAAATGCGGGAGACTTTGAAAAGTCCCCCGCATTTTTAAGCGTATTTACCGCACGCAGACAGCCTCGATCTCCACCAGCGCGCCCTTGGGCAGCGCGGCCACCTGCACGCAGGAGCGGGCGGGGTAGGGCTGCACAAAGTGGGCGGCGTAGATTTCGTTGACCGCCGCAAAATCATTCATATCCTTGAGGAAAACGGTGGTTTTGACCACGCGGGAAATATCAATTCCCGCTTCTTTGAGGATGGCTTTCATGTTTCCGATGGCACGCTGAGCCTGTGCGCAGACGCCTTCTTCCAGCATGCCGGTCTGGGGGTTTACGCCCAGCTGACCGGACAGGTAGACAAAATCCCCTGCGGCGACGGCCTGCGAATAGGGGCCGATGGCGGCGGGCGCCTGATGGGTGCTGATCGCTTTGATATCCATAAGATCCTCCATAAACAAAAAGGGAAGCCGTTAAGGCTTCCCTTGATGTGCTTTATCAGGCTTCGGGTTCTTCGGCGGTTTCTTCCGCGGCGAACTCATCGCCTTCGATGCTTTCATATTCGAAAGCATTGTCTTCCAGCACCTTGCGGATGCTCAGGCTGATGCGCTTGGCTTCGGGATCAACACCCAGAACCTCAACGGTAACATCCTGACCAACGGTCAGAACGTCTTCAACCTTGTTCACGCGGGTGAGGGCAACCTGGCTGATGTGAACCAGACCGTCAACACCGGGCTCCAGCGCGATGAAGGCGCCGAAGGGACGGATGCGGACGACCTTGCGCTCGAGGACGAGACCCACGGGATACTTCTCTTCGATGTTTTCCCAGGGCTTGGCCTGCAGCTGCTTGTAGCCCAGCTGGATGCGTTCGCGCTCACGATCCACAGACAGGATCTTGACTTCGACTTCCTGGTTGATTTCCAGAACTTCGGAGGGATGGCCCACACGGAACCAGGCCATATCGGTGATGTGGATCAGACCGTCCACGCCGCCCAGATCGACGAAAGCGCCGAAGTCGGCAAAGCGGCGGACGACGCCCACGATGATGGCGCCCTCTTCGATCTTCTCCCAAGCGGCGGCCTTCTTGGTGGATTCTTCCTCCATGATGACGTCCTTGCGGGAGCAGACGATGCGCTTCTTGGCCTTGTCTACGTCGATGATCTTCAGCTTCATGGTCTGGCCCACGAACTGATCGATCTTTTCAACAAAGTGCTTGGCAAGACGGGACGCAGGCACGAAAGCACGAATGCCGTCGACCATGCAGATCAGACCGCCCTTGACAGCTTCCTTGCCAACGCCCTCGACATACTCGCCAGCCTCGTGCTTGGCCATGAGAGCTTCCCACGCCTTGCGGTTGACGATGTTGCGCTGCGAGAGGATGACATTGCCTTCGCCGTCGTTGACCTTAACGACTTCCACTTCGATCTCGTCGCCGATCTTCACGTCTACGTCCACCAGATCAGAGCGCTTGATAAGACCATCGGACTTGTAACCGATGTTCACGCACACTTCGTCTTCGGTAGCCTGCACTACAGTGCCGGTTACGGTCTGGCCGGTGTGAATACGGCGCATCGAAGCTTCGATGCCAGCCAAAAAGTCCTGTTCAGCAGCGTCCGGGGTGACCTGGGCTTCGGTTTCGAGCACCTGGTCTTTGATTTCCATGTCGTTCATTGCGTTGACAACCTCCTTAAGTGACCAATCCGGTGTGGATGCGCCGGCGGCTATTCCTATGTAATGGGTGTGGATATTTGCAAAGTGGGACGGGATCTCCGCCGCACATTCCACCAGAATGGTATATGCGCACAATTCCTTGCAGGCTTCATAGAGCTTGCGGGTATTGGCGCTTGCACGCCCGCCGACCACCACCACCCGGTCGCATTTAAGCGCCATTTCACGGGCTGCCTGCTGACGCATGCGGGTAGCCGCGCAGATGGAACGGTGGAATACGGGCGAAACAATCTTTTCGCTGAGGAAAGGGAGAAGCTCTTCCCACTTTTCCTCCTGAAGCGTGGTTTGCGATGCGATCATCGCTTCCTGAAGGGGCGGCAGATTTTCCGCATCCTCCCGGGAAGACACCACGTAGACTTCCCCTTTGCACCAGCCGGCTGTGCCTTTGACCTCCGGATGGTTTTTATCCCCGATGAGCACCACGGGCTTTCCGTCCGCGGAATAATGGCTCACAGCTTCGTGCAGCGCCGATACATGGCGGCAGGTGCAGTCCCGGTAGGGGATCGAGAGGGCTTCGCATTCCTTGAGAATATCCGGCCCTACGCCGTGACTGCGAAGGATGAGCAGTGCGCCGCGGGCGTCGCTTACGTTTTTGACGACCTCAACGCCCATATCCCGGAGACGCTGAGTCACCAGCGGATTGTGTACCACCTCACCCAGTGAGCAGCAGCGAAGCCCCATTTCTTTTGCTTCCTGCGCGGCCTCTTCGGCCATGGCAACAGCCCGCTTCACGCCCATGCAGAAGCCTGCGTGCTGTGCGATCAAAAGCGGCATAGTCAAACCTCCGCCCAATACGGCGAATAGTTAATAATTCGCCGTTGCTCCTTTATTTCCTGCAATAGCCGGAAGAATTTTTGCTATTTGAAAAACTTTTCACAACATAGACAAAAATTCATGCGGTGCGGGAGAAAAAAGTTGGTTATTTCTTACGATTGGCAGCATCCCGCATGGCGTGGAAGGTATCGCGGATACGATTGCACAGCGTCTGTACGGTATCGTTGTTCATGCCCTGCGCATACAGATCGTCAAGCTCCAGGGGCGCGCCGAAATACACATGATTCAAGCGGAAAACGCGGATCTTGCCGTGGATATACACGGGGATCACCGGCGTTTTGCTGCGCAGCGCAATGAGCGCCGTGCCGCTTTCCACGTGTTCCATCAGCTCCTTCTGATGGCGGGTGCCTTCGGGGAAAATGCCCAGTACATGGCCGTCTTTCAGTGTTTGCATACACTTGCGCATGGCAGCCATATCCGTTTCGCCGCGGCCGATCATAATGCCGTGAAGCTTGAGAAGCAGCTTTTCCATGGGCTTGTACTTAGCCAGCTCTTTCTTGCCTACGAAGTGGATCTCGTCGTATCTTACGCCGATGGCCACGGCAATGGGATCCATAAAGCTTTTATGGTTGCCGATGACCATGTAAGGGGCGTTGAGGGCATCCACATACTCCCGGTGATGGAAACGCAAGGGGAAGATCAGCCGGACGATGGGCGCAACGAAAAGGCGAAGCCCGTGATACAGCGGCGTGCGCTGGCGGTGAGCCTTATCCGACATACTTTTCCTCCACGATACGCAGAATGGCGGCGACGGTCTGTTCAAAGTCGATCTCGGAGGAATCCACCACGGTGGCGTCCTCTGCGCAGCGCAGGGGATCGACCTGACGGTTCATATCCTGATAGTCGCGGGCATTCACTTCTTTGAGGATCTCTTCAAAGTCCGCGTCCTCGCCCTTCTGCTGCAGCTGCAGCATACGGCGGCGGGCACGGGCTTCGGCGCTGGCGGTCAGGTAGATCTTGACCTTGGCGTGGGGCAGCACCACGGTGCCGATGTCGCGGCCGTCCATGAGCATGGACTGCTCCTCGGCCAGCTTTTGCTGACGGGCAACCAGCATACGGCGCACGGCGGCATAGCGGGATACGCAGGAGGCGGCGGTGCCTGCTTCCTGCGAGCGGATGAAGGGCGTTACGTCTTCGCCGTTGACAAAGGTCTGCTGGGCGCCGTCCACGTATTTCACGTCAACGTGAGCCTTGCCCGCTGCGCACAGGGCGGTGACGGCGGCTTCATCGTGCATATCGATCCCCGCCTTGACAACGGCAAGGCCGACGGCGCGGTACATGGCGCCGGTGTCCAGATGCAGAATGTTCAGACGCTTTGCGACTTCGTCGGCTACGGTGGATTTGCCCGCGCCTACGGGGCCGTCCATGGCAATGGTAATCATAACTGTACCTTCTTTACTGATAGGATTGATAGATCATCTGCTGCGTTCTCTCCCAGCCGTCCAGGATCTCATGCTGATGGCGCAGCGCGTAGGGACCGGTCTGCTCGGCTTCCTTCAGGTCGCGGGGGAAGTGGATGCAGATATGACCCTGCAGGTTGTTGTTATTGTTGTGATCCACGGTATGACCCATGGAGTGGGTGGAGGCCATGTATACCTTGCCGTCGGAGAGGATGACCCAGACGGCGTGGGGCTTCCACGTGTCCTTGCCGATGGCCTGACGCATGATATCGGTATCGCTGGCGGTGATGGGCTCGGCATCGCAGTGCTTGCCGAAGCTGAACATATTCACGTTGTAATGCAGCCCCGATTCGAAATCGTAGACGATGGCGTTGGGCATTTTGCGGGCCAGCGCACGGGTTTCGGTGAACCAGTTGGCAAAGCGTACTTCAGCGGCGGTGGGAGCCTTGAAAACCGTGCCGCTGACCGAGCCGCCGTTGCCGATGGCGCCCAGGGCGCCCTGATCTTCTTCAGCCATAGCCAGCAGACGCTCCAGGGTCTTGGGGCCGATGATGCCGTCTACGCTCAGCTTGTTGGCTTTCTGGAAAGCTTTGACCGCCAGATAGGTCTTGGGTCCGAAGACACCGTCGGCAGCGCCGGTGAGATAGCCCAGAGCCTTCAGCGCCTGCTGGGCGGCCTTGACGGCTGCGCCTGTGCTGCCCTTTTCGAGGGGTTCATTGGTGGAAACGGAATTTTCGGGCGCGTTGGCCTTGGGATTGTATTCCTTGGCATCGGAGGAGAAGAGAAGCTTTACGGTCTGCGGACCGGCGATGCCGTCATCGGTCAGGCCGTGCTGTTTCTGGAAAGCGGATACGGCGGCGGCAGTCTTGGTGCCAAAGCGTCCGTCAATGGTGTCATTGAGGTACTTCAGGTGGACAAGGCGCGCCTGCAGCAGGTTTACGTCTGTGCCCGAGGAGCCGATGGTAAGGGACTCTTTCGTGTTGGGAGTGGGCGTTGCCGCAGGCTTGGGAGTGGGCGTTGCCCAGGAGGGCAGCGCGGCGGCGGAATAAAGCTTCAGCTGCGTTTCAAGGCCCGCGGTGCCGTCGGCTTTCAGGCCGTTTTTCTTCTGGAAGGCCTTGACGGCGGCGATGTCATTGCTGTTGTAGATGCCGTCGGGCTTGATGTCATAGTACCCCAGCTCCACCAGTCTTTCCTGCAGACGGGTAACGGCCAGACCGCGGGTGCCGTTGTGAATGATGATCACGTTATCCTCGGTGATGGGCGCGGGGGTGGGGGTGACGATCTTGATGGTGGGGGTAGGCGTGGTGAGGCTGCCGGCGAGCTTTTGCTGCGTTTTGGCGCCCGCAATGCCGTCGGCGGTCAGCTTCATGGCTTTCTGGAAGGCTTTGACGGCCTTGAAGGTGGCCTGATCATAGGCGCCGGTGGCCTTGCCCTTGAGATAGCCCAGCTTGATGAGGGCTTCCTGCAGCTCGGTCACCTGATAGCCTTTGTCATTCAGACGCATGGTGATGCCGGGGATGGGGGGCAGGGTCTTTACGTCGGTCTTTTTGCCCTTGCTGTTCAGGGGCTTGCTTTCAAAGATCAGCTTCTGGAGTTCGGCGGTTGCCGTGCCGGTCTGGAGGATGCCGTTTTTGCTCTGGAAGGCTTTCACGGCCTTGACGGTGGCGTCGTCATAGCTGCCGGAGATCTTGCCGGCATAGAAGCTCAGCTCGGTCAGCGCCTGCTGCAGCGCGGATACGGCCTCGCCGGCTGCTCCCTTGGAAAGGGCGGTATATTTCTTTTGCGCATCCTCGTCATACTTGAGTTGTTCGCCGCCCAGATAGACAACGGGGACGTCCACGTACTGCATCATGACATAGCCGGTATAGGATTTCTTGGCGCTCTGATACTGAATGTACAGGAAATCGCCCTGAATCTTTTCCACGGTGATGGAAGCGCCCTTGGGCACGGTGGTCAGGCGGGAAGAGGAGGTGTTGGGGCCTTTGCGCAGGTTGACGGAGGACGTGGTCGTGGTAACAAAGGGGAAAGAGGCAGGCTGAACGGTAGCGTCCGAGCCGATGATATAAGGCGTGGCGGTCACGATGGGCTTGGGGGTGGCGGTAGCCTTGGCAGAAAGCGCTTTGCCGCTGTAAAGGAGCTGCTGCATGGCGGCGTCGGCAATGCCGGTGGATTTCAGATTGTTCTTTTTCTGGAATTTCTTAATGGCGGAAACGGTACCCGAGCCGCAGTCGCCGTCGATCTTGCCGGTATAGAAGCCCAGTTCCTTCAGCGCTTCCTGCAGCTGCTTGACGGCGTCGCCTTCCTTGCCCTCGGAGATGGGGAAGCCTTCCACGTTGGGCAGGGTGGCAACGGTTTTATTCTTGCCTTTGGCGTTCTTTACTTTTTCTTCAAAGAGCTTTTGCTGGGTGGCGGCGTCGGCATAGCCGGAATCCGCCAGTTTGTTTTTCAGCTGGAAGGCGGCAACGGCCTCGGCGGTCTTGGCGCCGTATTTGCCGTCGGCGGAGCCGGAAAGGAAGCCCAGCTCCTTCAGCGCTTTCTGCAGCGCTTCAACGCTTTTGCCGGCGGAGCCCTGACGCAGCGGGGCATAGGTATCCGCCGCCTCCTGAGAAGGGGCGTTTTCCTGCTTGGAGGATTCAAGGGCAACGTAGCTCTTCATCACGTAGCCCTGACGGCCTTCATATTCCACAATGTAGAACAGGCCGCTTTCGCCGGTGATGTACACCGCGTCACCTTCGGGGATCACCTTGATGAGATCGCTGCCGGTGGACGCGCGCTTGCGCAGATTCAATTCCGCCGTGGTAAAGCCCTGACAGGGATATTCCACTGCCACGGCAGCGGGAAAAATACCAAGCAGCAAAACGACGCTCAGCAAAAGGGCGATTGTGCGTTTCATTTGAGAAAAGTGCATGTGCAGCCTCCTGAAAACATACCTATACAGTGTTATTTTATGACAGATTTGTAACAATGTCAATGGCTTTATGGTGGAATTTGTAACAATTTTGTTAGAATTAAAGCGGGATGAAGCGGAGAAACCACAAAATAAAGTGGGAGCGGCGGCGTTCCGATCCCGTATTTTGACAAAAATGCATAGAAGTGCTATAATAAAATGCTAATTTATCGCATAACCGGGAGGGTTTTCATGTCTCAGGTAAAAACTGCCGATTCATCATATAATGCCGGTAAACTGCAGGTGCTGGAAGGTCTGGACGCCGTTCGTATGCGTCCGGGCATGTACATCGGTACCACCAGTGTGCGCGGCTTGCATCATCTGTTGTGGGAGATCGTGGATAACGCCATTGACGAGGCGCTGGGCGGCCATGCCACCGAAGTTGCGGTGACGCTGCACAAGGACGGCTCGGCTTCGGTATGGGATAACGGCCGCGGCGTGCCCGTGGACGAGCATCCGCAATTGCACGTATCGGGCGTGGAACTGATCTATACCCGTCTGCACGCGGGCGGCAAGTTCGGCAATGAAAACTATGCCTATTCCGGCGGTCTGCACGGCGTGGGCGCTTCCGTTGTAAATGCTCTTTCCAAGTGGCTGACGGTGGATTCTTTCCGCGACTGGACTCATTATCAGATGCGCTTTGAAACGGTGTGGGATGAAAAGGAAAAGAAATTCCATGCCGGCCGCGTGGTCAACGGCCTTGAAAAGATCGGCAATACCCGCAAGCGCGGCACTTTGGTGCGCTTTTTGCCCGATGATACCATCTTCACCGAGGACAGCCGCTTCAATTCCGAAACGGTGTCCCGCCGCCTGCGCGAACTGGCGTACCTGAACAAGGGGCTTAAGATCGTTTTCCACGACGAGCGCGCCAAGGACGCCGAAAAGCAGCACATGGAATTCTGCTATGCCGGCGGTATCGGCGACTATGTGAAATTCCTCAATGCCAACAAAACGTCGCTCCATGACGCGCCCATCATGATCGAGGGCAAAAAGGACGACGTGATCTGCAGCGTATCCATGCAGTATACCGACGGCTACACGGAGTCCGTGTTCAGCTACGTCAACAATATTCCCACCGGCGAAGGCGGCACCCATGAAATGGGCTTCCGTACCGCCATGACCAAGGCCTTCAACGATTACGCCCGCAAGATCGGCGCGCTGAAGGAAAAGGATGCCAATCTGGCCGGCGAAGACTTCCGCGAGGGTCTGACGGCGGTGGTCACCGTCATGGTCAAAAATCCCCAGTTCGAGGGTCAGACCAAGGGCAAGCTGGGCAACAGCGAGGTAAAGCCCGCCGTGGAAAACGTGGTGGCGCTGGGCCTGACGGAATTCCTTGAAGATCTCAAGAACGGCGAGCTGGCGCAGAGGATCGTGGAAAAGGCCATCAAGTCCGCCAAAGTCCGCGAGGCGGCCCGCAAGGCCCGTGACGTGGCCCGTCAGCGCAATTCGCTGGAGGCTGCGCCGCTGGTGGGCAAGCTTTCCGCCTGCACAGGCCGCAAGGCAGTGGAAAACGAACTGTTCATCGTGGAGGGTGACTCCGCCGGCGGCAGCGCCAAGCAGGGCCGCGACCGCCGTTTCCAGGCCATTCTGCCCCTGCGCGGCAAGCCTCTCAACGCCGAAAAGAAGCGTTTGGATCAGGTGCTGGCCAATGATGAATTCCGCTCCATCATCACGGCGCTGGGCACCAATATCGACGAGGACTTTGATCTGTCCTCCCTGAAATATCACAAGGTGATCATCCTCTCCGACGCCGACCAGGACGGCGCCCACATCCGCGCCATCCTGCTGACCTTCTTCTATCGCTATATGCGCGAGCTGGTGGCGCAGGGACATGTGTACATCGGCATGCCGCCGCTGTATCTGGTCAAGCGTCCCGGCGGCATTCAGGAATACGCCTATGACGACAAGGAACTGAAAAAGCTCACCGCCGGCAAGAAGAATTACACCATCCAGCGCTATAAGGGCCTTGGTGAAATGAACCCCGAGCAGCTGTGGGAAACCACCATGGATCCCGCCAACCGCAAGCTCATGCGCGTGACGCTGGAGGACGCCGCCCGGGAGGATGAGATCATCACCATCCTCATGGGCGATAAAGTCGATCCCCGCCGTGAGTACATCATCAGTCATGCCGAGTTTAATAAGGAAGATTCCTTTGAAGCTCACGCGATGACCGAAAAAGAAAATTAAGCGACTTTTCATATATTACCCCCGTTAGGAGGAACGTCCCATGGCCAAAAAGCCGACCCCCCCGCCCATTACGCCCGATATCATTCAGATGCCGCTGGAGGACGTCATGCACATGAGCATGATGCCCTATGCCGAGCACGTCATTCTGGAGCGCGCACTGCCCCGCGTGGAAGACGGCATGAAGCCCGTACAGCGCCGCATTCTCTATACCATGATGGAACTGAACAACACCCCCGACAAGCCCCATCGCAAGTGTGCGCGTATCGTGGGTGACTGTTTGGGTAAATATCATCCCCACGGCGACTCCTCCGTGTATGACGCGCTGGTGCGCATGGCGCAGGATTTTTCCATGCGCGAAACGCTGGTGGACGGCCACGGCAACTTCGGCTCCATCGACGGCGACGGCGCCGCTGCCATGCGTTATACCGAAGCGCGTATGGCGCCCCTTGCGCTGCAGATGCTGCGGGATATCGAAAAGGATACCGTGCCTTTCCATCTCAACTTTGACGATACCCTCAAAGAGCCCGAAGTGCTGCCCGCCCGCTATCCCAATCTTTTGGTCAACGGCGCGTCAGGCATCGCAGTAGGCCTTGCCACCAATATTCCGCCCCATAATCTGGGTGAGGTGATCAAGGCGGTCAACCTGCGCATTGACAACCCCGAAGCCCAGCTCCATGATTTTATGAAGGTGCTGCCCGCGCCCGATTTCCCCACCGGCGGCGTATTGCTGGATACTCCCGAGATCGAAAACGCCTACCGCACGGGCCGCGGCAAACTGACGCTGCGCGCCAGGGTGCATATCGAGCCCGGCCCCTCCGGCCGCAGCCTGATCTGCATCACCGAGGTACCCTATCAGATCAACAAGGCCATGATGCTGGAGCGCATCTTAAAGCTCAGCGAAGAAAAGAAGGCCATGTTCTCCTGCATCCACGATATCCGCGACGAGTCCGACCGCACCGGTCTGCGCGCCGTGATTGAGATCAAGAAGGACGTGGATCCCCAGAAAGTGCTGGCCAAGCTGTACAAGTACAGCGATCTGCAGGTGACCTACGGCGTGAACATCGTGGCCATTGCCGACGGCAAGCCCATGCAGATGGGGCTGCTTTCGCTGCTGGATCACTTCATCCGTCACCAGAAAAACGTGGTCACCCGCCGTACCCGGTATGATCTGGATCAGGCGAAGGCCCGCGCCCACATTGTGGAGGGTCTGATCCGCGCCGTGGACGTGCTGGATGAGGTCATCAAGACCATCCGCGCTTCGAAAAACGGCAAGGAAGCCCGCCAGCGTCTGTGCGAGCAGTTCGGCTTCACCGAAATTCAGGCGCAGGCCATTCTCGATCTGCGTCTGCAGCGCCTCACCGGCCTTGAAATTCTGGCGCTGCGGGAAGAATTTGCACAGCTGCAGAAGAAGATCGCCGAATATGAGAGCATCCTCAAGAGCGAAAAGAAGCTGCTGAACGTGATCAAAAAGGAACTGGGCGAGATCGGCGAGCAGTTTAAGAACGCCCGCCGCACGGAGATCCTCAAGGACGACAAGACCGAAGACCTTCTCAAAGAGGACGAGGACGATCTGCCTGTGCCCGAGGATGCGGTGGTGCTTTACACCCGCGGCGGTCAGCTGCGCCGCATGACGCCCAGACTTTATGAAAAGATCGACGTGTCCACGGCGGAAAGCGATATGCCCCTCTTCCTGCTGCGTACACAGACCGACCATACGCTTTTGATCTTCACCGACCGCGGCGCGTGCTACACCCTGAACGTGGGCGCCATTGCCGAAAGCCTGCGCGTCAAGGAGCGCGGTACGGCGCTGACGGGCATTCTGCAGGGCTTTGAAAAGGGTGAAAAGTGCGTGCAGATGATGGATATTGCCCCCCATGGCTTTGACACCATGGAGGATCTGATCTTCTTTACCAAGAAGGGTATGATCAAGCGCACGCCGGCGCAGGAATACAATGTGCGCCGCCAGCGCATTGCCGCGTTGACCATGAAGGAGGGCGACGAGCTGATCGCCGTTGAAACGGCGCAGAAGAACGCCGACGCCGCCATCATCACCCGCAGCGGCATGAGCATTCGCTTTGCGCTGGATGCCGTTCCCGCTCAGGGCCGCGCCTCCTCCGGCGTCAAGGGCATCAATATCACCCCGGATGATAACGTCGTTCTCGGCTGCACGCTGGTGAACAGCGATCAGGTGCTGATCTTCAGCGACTGCGGCTATGCCAAGCGCGTACCCGGCGCCATGCTGGATCCCCAGGGCCGCGCAGGCAAGGGCGTCAAGTGCTTCCCCTTCAATAAAAACGGCAGCAACGGCACCTATGTGGCTGCGGCTGCGAAGATCAGCTTCGTCCGTGACTTTACCGTGCAGCAGGCGGGCGGCATGCTTACTCCCATGAACAGCGAATCCATCGCCTGCCAGAGCCTGAGCGATAAGGGCAAGATGGCGGTCATTGCGCTGATGGATGACGTGGTGACGGATATTATTCTGTGGTAAAGGGAGAGCAAACGGATGAAGATCATGAAATCTGCTCAGGATTACCTGGAGGCCATGCTGATTCTTAAGGAACGGCACGGCTATATCCGTTCCATTGATATTGCCGCCGAGCTTCAGGTCACCAAGCCCAGCGTCAGCTATGCCACCAAGCGTCTGCGCGAAAACGGCTATATCACCATGAAGGAAGACGGAATGATCACCCTGACCGAAAAGGGGCTTGAGATCGCCGAAAATATGTATGAGCGCCATCGACTGCTCACACAGTTTTTCATGCGCCTTGGCGTGGATGAAAAGATCGCCCGTGAGGATGCCTGCAAAGTGGAGCACGAGCTGAGCGAGGAAACCTTTCAGGCCATGAAAAAACATGTGGAGTTTTACACGCAAAAATGATTCCTTGGCTGCCGCAGGCGTATGCGGCAGCTTTGCTTTTATATGAGAAACGAAAGGAGAAATAAAATATGCTTCCCACTCCCCGAAACTATGCCGTTTGGCCTGCTGTTGTATTGGCGGGCAAGGAAACACACATGACGATCATTGCCGAGGAACGCGCTTTCCTTGCCTTTGAGGATGTGGAATACACGCTGAAGATCGTGCCGATCAACGGCGATGAAACCGATTACTACGATGCGCCCGTGACCCATCGCTATCTCACGTTCCGCGGACACAACGGCGCGCTGGAGTTTGATTATACCTTTGAAGAGGAAATGGAATACCGTTTGCAGCTTTACAGGGATGAAACTCTGCTGGAGGATATGCGGGTATACGCGCTGGAAGAGGATCTATACGCGCTCACGCCCCTGCGCGGCGATCTGCACGGGCATTCTTACCGTTCGGACGGCAGACGCGATCCCGCGGCGCTGGCGGGGCATTACCGCGAACAGGGGTATGATTTCTTTGCGCTGACCGATCATAACCGTTTTTATCCCGGCGGGGAGATCGACGAGGCATACGAGGGTGTGGACACCGGCTTTGCCCGTGTTCGCGGCGAGGAAGTGCACGCGCCCGGCTGCATGGCACATATCGTGCATGTGGGCGGAAAACGCAGCGTTGCGGCGCAGTATGTGAACGATAAAGAAACATACGAAAAACAGCTCGCGGAATGCGAGACGCGTGTGCCTGAAAATGTGCCGGAGGTATACCGCAAGCGCTATGCCTGTTTGATGTGGGTATCGGAGCGTATTCATGAGGCGGGCGGACTGGCGATCTTTGCCCATCCCTTCTGGCGGCCTGCGAAATCCATGGTGAACAATGTACAGGAACCCTTTGCCAAGCTGCTGCTGAAAAGCGGGATGTTTGATGCATACGAAGTGGTGGGCGGCGTCGGTCAGGTGAATAATAACCTTTCCCTGAACCTGTGGAACGATATGCGGGCGGAAGGCGTGAAGATTCCCGCTGTGGCGTCCAGCGACGTGCATAAGATCACGGAAGCTGCTTCCTTCCCGCATCATTTTACCGTTTGCTTTGCCGAAAAAAACGAAAACGACGCCATTGCTTCCGCGGTGAAAAACGGCCTTTGCGTGGCGGTGGAGGCGATGGGCGATGAATACCGCCGCTGCTATCGATGCTACGGCTCGCTGCGTTTGGTGAACTATGCTCATTTCCTGCTGGCCAATTACTTTGCGCCCATGCAGCGGCTGTGTCAGGGCACAGGCGTGATGATGCGCGCTTATGCCATGGAGGAGTGCGATAAGGCTGTGATCGAGGGGATGACCAGGGTGTGTCATGACTGGCGCGATCGCTTCTTCGGCCGCAAGGCGGCGCATTTGCCCGGTGAAAAGATCCGCGCTTTTGAGGAAAAGTGGCGCGACGCGCAGATGAAGGGCCCGAAGACGAAAGGCAGCCGGATTTACGGTACGGACAAGGTAACGCGGCAGATCTGATGGGGGTAATCTGCATCCTTTGGCGGATCGTTTTTTTAGCTGTGAATTGACAATGCAATGTTAATAAACTATAATAAACTCAAATAAACCTTTTTAAAAAGGAGAGGCATAACAAATGAAAACGAACCGCAGTATTATCGTTCTGATTCTGCTGAGTATCCTGACCTGCGGAATCTATCCCCTGTTCTTCTGGTACTCCTATGTGAAGGATGTAAACCGGATGTGCGCCGGCGACGGCAAGAATACCAACGGCATCCTGATGCTTTTCCTGCTGTCTCTCATCACTTTCGGTATTTACGCGATTGTGTGGCAGTACGGCATGCAGAATCGTCTGCGTGACAATGCGTCCAAATATAACGCTGGTTTGATCAAGGGCGGCGGTACCGTGCTTTGCTGGTCGATTTTCGGCAGCTTGCTGTTTGGTATCGGCCCGCTGGTTGCTCTCTACATTCAGATTGACAGCATCAACCGTCTTGCCTACGGCTACAACACCATGAAGAACAGAACTATCGGCGCTCACATTTAATCGTCATAAAAAAGAGCGGGAATTTCGGCTGTGAAAGCAAGTTTTCTCACCGATCTTCACCGCTCTTTTTCGTTTGCTTCGCACCGGGCAGTGCCCGGCCCTTGTGCCGATCACGTTGTGTACGGGCACAGGCTTGGGTGTGGGGGATAACGCGCTCTGCGGAGCGCTACACCTCATCAGTCACTTTCAGTGACAGCTTCCCCTCAAGGGGAAGCCAAGAAATAATCGCACTCGTCCCCCTCACCGTTACTTCTCTTCTTCGCCGAACAGCGCGCTGACAAACTGCCGGGCTTCAAAGGCCTGCAGGTCGTCGATGCCCTCGCCCACGCCGATGTACCATACGGGCACATTCAGTTCGCGGCGGATAGCGATGGCCACGCCGCCCTTGGCGGTGCCGTCCAGCTTGGTGAGAATGATGCCGTTGATTTCCACGGCTTCCTTGAACATTTTCACCTGATTGAGGCCGTTCTGACCGGTGGTGGCGTCCATGATCAGCATACAGCGCACGGTGGCCTCGGGGAAATCGCGGTCGATGATGCGGCGCATCTTGGACAGCTCTTCCATGAGGTTCTTCTTATTATGCAGACGGCCGGCGGTGTCGATGATCAGCAGGTCTGCCTTGCGGGCCTTGGCGGCCTGCACGGCGTCATAGACCACGGCGGCGGGATCGCTGCCGGGCTGATGCTTGATCAGCGGTACGTTGGCGCGTTCCGCCCAGACAGCCAGCTGATCGTCGGCGGCGGCGCGGAAGGTATCGCCGGCGGCCAGCATCACGCTGCGGCCGATCTCCTGAAAGCGCAGCGCCAGCTTGCCCACGGTAGTGGTTTTGCCAACGCCGTTGACGCCCACCACGAACATGACCATGGGCCAGCCCAGAGGCGGACGGGGGATATTCATTTCCTCCACCAGCAGATCCTTGAACATTTTGCGGGCAACGGCGGCATCCTTGATCTTCTGGGATTCCACACGGGCACGCAGTTCATCAATGATCTGGGTGCTGGCGCGGACGCCCACGTCGGACAAGAGCAGAATGTCGGTCAGCTCCTCGTAGAAATCCTCATCGATTTCCACGGTGTTTTCAACCAGTTCATCCACGCGCTCGGTCAGATTGCCTCGGGTCTTGGACAAGCCCTGCTTGAGTCTTGCAAAAAAGCCCATTGCTGCGCCTCCTATCGGTTAATTATAGTTCTCCAGATTGACGCTTACCATGCTGGAAACGCCTTTTTCCTCCATCGCAACGCCGTACAGCGCATCGCAGCGCTCCATGGTGCCCTTGCGGTGGGTGACCACCACAAACTGGGTGGTCTTTGCGAATTCCACCAGATAATCGGCAAAATAACTGATGTTCGCCTCGTCCAGTGCCGCTTCGATCTCGTCCAGAATGCAGAAGGGCGTGGGCTTGACTTTCAGCATGGCAAAGAGAATGGCAATGGCTGTCAGCGCGCGCTCGCCGCCAGAGAGGAGCGAGAGCAGCTGCAGCTTCTTTCCCGGAGGCTGCGCCACCACTTCGATGCCGCAGGAGAGCGGATCATTGGGATCGGTGAGCTTCAGCTCCGCCATGCCGCCGCCGAAGAGGCGCACAAAGGTCTCCTTGAAATTCTCGTTCAGCTTGTCAAATTCCGACACGAACTGCTTTTCCATCTGGGAGAGCAGCCGCTTGATCAGGCCGCGCAGGTCGCTTTCGGCCTGGGTCATGTCTTCCTTCTGACGGCTCATTTCGTCAAAGCGTTCCTTGGTCTGGGCGTATTCTTCCACGGCATGGGCGTTGATGGGTCCCAGATCGCGGATCTCGCGGCGGATGCCGCCCGCTTCGCGCTCGCCGGAGGTGAGGGAGAAGGTGCCTTCGGGCAGACGGAACTCCTCCGCAGTGGAGAGCGTTGCCTCGTAGGTATTCCACATATGCTCGGTGAGGGTGTTCATTTCGTTTTCGGCACGGGCGAAAAGGATCTCCGTGCGGTGCAGCTTATCGCCGTCCTGGGTATGACGCTCGTGCAGCTCTTCGCTCTCCTGCATCAGCGCGCGCTGGGTTTCAAGACGCTGCTGACGCTCGGTTTCCAGATTCTGCGATTCGGTTTCGGCCTGCTCGGCAGCGGTTTTCTGCTCGCTGACGGCGGCTTCCAGCTGCCTGCGCTGGGCTTCGTTTTCGTCGGCTTCCAGCTGACGCTCCCGGGCTTTCTGTTCGATGCGTTCCAGCGCGTTCAGGTGGCTCCGGCTTTCCTCCGCCCAGCGGGCTTTGTCGCGGCGCAGCGTTTCGATGGAGTGCTCCAGCTCGGCAAAACGCAGCTTCTCCTGCGTCACGCGCTCACGCAGATCGTCTGCGGCATCGCGGGCGCGGCGCATGGCCTGCTGCAGTTCCTCCGTGCGGCGATCCAGCTCCTCGCGGTCAACGGAAGCCGCCTGCGTGCCCTGGGAAAGATGGAGCAGATCCTGCCGGATCTCTTCGATGCTGTCGGTAAGCTGGTTGATGGCAGTGCGTGTTTTCAGCAAGCGCTGCTCGTGGGCCTGCAGCTCGGTGGAGGCGTTGAACACCCTCTCCTGCTCGCGGGCGACGGCGATCTCCTGCTGATGCATGGCATAGGCCGCTTCGTCCCGCAGACGGCGGGCCTCCTGCTGGCGCTCCTGCATCGTGGTCATATCAGCGCGCAGGGATTCCAGCGTCTTTTCATCCTCCTGCAGGCGGGCGGTCAGTTCTTTGATCTCACGCTCGCGGGAAAGGAAATTGCTGGTCTTGCCGCGCATGGAGCCGCCGGTCATGGAGCCGCCGGAGTGCATGACCTGTCCGTCCAGGGTAACCAGACGGAAAGCATAGCGGCCGGCGCGCATGATGGGCAGCGCGCTGTCCAGATCTTTGGCTACCACGGTGCGGCCCAGCAAGTTTTCCATTACGGGCTGATAGCGGCTGTCATAGCTGATCAGTTCGCTGGCAACGCCCAGACAGCCGGGCATGGACAAAACGCGGCGCTCTTCGTTGTTGAGGGTATGGGAACGGATATTGGACA
Organism: Clostridia bacterium; assembly: GCA_017549335.1. Lineage (GTDB taxonomy): Bacteria > Bacillota > Clostridia > Christensenellales > Aristaeellaceae > SFMI01. The sequence continues at coordinate 33,376 of JAFYVB010000003.1, forward strand.
AGGGCAGGAAAGTGGCGCGGCCGCTTTCGCTGCGCTTTAAGTATTCGATCAGACGCTTGGCGGTGACGTCATCGGTGGTGACGATGTTCTGCAGGCTGCCGCCCATGACGGCATCCAGTGCCACTTCCAGCTCCTTGGGCACCTGCATCAGCTGTGCCACAACGCCGCAGACGTTCTTATCGCCCTGGGCGAACTGCAGCGCACGGCGCACGGCATTGGCATAGCCTTCCATGTCCCGGGCCATTTCGGTCAGCACCTTCAGGCGGCTGCGGGCAGACTGCATATTCATGGCCAGCTGCTGCATGCGGGCGGTCTTTTCCTCGCCCTCGGCCACCAGACTGCGCACGTTCAGTTCCAGCTTCTGCGCTTCCTCACGGGCGGCGGCCAGTTCTTTATCCGCCGCTTCCTGCAGCTTCAGCGCTTCGTCATACTGCTTGCGGATGTCCTCGCCCTGAGCGCTCAATTCGCCTTCGTTGCCCTTGAGCTGCACCAGATAGGTCTCCATCTGCTGGCACATGGCCTGCTTCTGGGTTTGGGTATTGCGGGCGTCGCTGAGGCGGTTGACGGCGGAAAGGATATCCGCCTTGTGCTGATCCAGCGCCTGCTCGGCGTCATCGGCACGCTGCGCGGCGGCATCCGCTTCGCTCTGGGTCTTTTCCAGCGATTTTCTGGCGTTTTCAAGGGCAATGGCGGCAGCCTCATCGGCACCGTCGCCCTCGCGGGTCATGTTTTCCAGTTCGGTCAGTCGGTCGCGGCGGCCGGCAGCATCTTCCTGCAGACGGCTGATCTCGGCCTGCAGGGATTCCGTGCGCTGCTGGGTCTTTTCGCAGGCGGTCTTAAGCTGATGCAGCTCCTCCGTGCGCATACGGCTTTCGGCGCGGGCCTGTCCGATCTCATCGTCCAGCATGCGTACCGCTTCATCGATGGCGGCGCGCTCGCGGCTGTTTTCCTGCAGGCGGGCTTCATGCTGCAAAAGCTCGTCCCGCAGCTGCTCCATGGCGTCATGCAGTTCCGTCATACGCTCGGACAGCTTGCCGTGCTTGAGCAGGAAAATGTTCATTTCCAGCGACTTGAGCTTGCCCGACAGCTCCTGATACTTCAGCGCGGACTGGGCCTGCTCGTGCAAAGGCTCGATGCGGCCGCCCAGCTCTTCCAGAATATCGTTGACGCGGTCCAGATTATCCAGCGTGCGCGTCAGCTTGCGCTCGGCTTCATCCTTGCGGATGCGGAAGGTGGAAATGCCCGCCGCTTCCTCAAAGACTTCACGGCGGTCCTCGCTGTTGTTGGACAGAATGTCGTCAATGCGGCCCTGACCGATATTGGAATAGCCGTCCTTGCCGATGCCGGTATCATAGAAAAGCTCTTTGATATCGCGCAGACGGCAGGCTGTTTTGTTCAGATAGTATTCACTTTCGCCGCTGCGGTACAGCCGGCGGGTGACGGCGACCTCGGTGAAATTGGTTTTCAGCGCGCCGTCGTCGTTTTCAAAGATCAGCGTGACTTCGGCATAGGCCAGCTTCTTGCGCTTTTCGGTGCCGTTGAAAATAACGTCCTGCATGCTGCCGCCGCGCAGCTCACGGGGATTCTGCTCGCCCAGCACCCACTTGACGGCGTCGCCGATGTTGCTCTTGCCCGAGCCGTTGGGGCCTACAATGCCCGTGATGCCGCCGTTGAAAATGACTTCCGTACGCTGGGCGAAGGACTTGAAGCCGTAGATCTCCAGCTTTTTCAGCCTCATTCCTTTCCCTCCCCTTCAAGCACCATGCCGGCTGCCGCCTGCTCGGCTTTCTTTTTGCTGTTGCCCGTTCCGCGGCCCAGTTCTTTGCCCTGAGAGGAAACGGCCATGGTAAATACCCGCTGGTGGGGCGGGCCTTCTTCCGCGATCATAAAGTATTCCGGCGCGGGAAGCCCCTTGGCCTGCAATATCTCCTGCAGACGGGTTTTGTTATCCGTTACCGGCGGGAGCGCCACTTCGCTCTCTTTGGGCCAGAGCGTGCGCACCAGACGAAGGGCTTCGTGGAAGCCGCCGTCCAGATACACGGCAGCCAGAATCGCCTCCATGGCGTCTGCCAGCACGGCGGGGCGATGACGTCCGCCGCCCATTTCGCAGCCGTGATCCATGCGCAGGTTTTTGCCCACGTTCAGCTTCGCGGCTACGGCGCTCAACGTTTCTTCACGCACCATGCGCGCACGCAAAAAAGTCATGCCGCCTTCCTCTTTGTCCGGATGCGCGGCATATACGATATCGCTCATGCACAGCTGCAGCACGGCGTCGCCCAGAAATTCCAGCCGCTGATTGTTATCGCTCCCGCAGGAGGGATGTGTCAGCGCACGCCGAAGCAGTGACAGATCGCGGAACTCATATCCCAATGCCTCTTGCAAGGCTTTTAAATCCACTGTGATTTCTCCTTATTTCCACGCGCAGAAAACGGGCTGCTCATGCGGGCAGCCTGTTTTCCGACCGTGATCGGTCGGTTGGTTACACCTTCGATTCGATGTACTTGACAACGTCCTCGACGGTCTTGAAGGTCATGATGGCGTCATCTTCCACCATGATGCCGAAGTTGTCTTCCAGTTCCATGATCAGCACCATCACGTTGGCGCTGTCGGCGCCCAGGTCTTCCACCAGGCGGGACTGCAGGGTGATCTTATCCTCGGCAACCTTCAGGTTGGTGTTGATGAGGCCCTTGATTTTTTCAAATACCATATTTGTTTCCTCCTTTGTAAGCAATTCTATTGCTTGAAAAAACGGTTTATTCTTTGGCGCCTGTGAGGGCTGCCTCGATGGCGCCGCTTACGTTACCGCGCACCATGGTGGCGCACTGGCGGATGGCGCAGGCGATGGCATGGGCATTGGAAGAACCGTGGGCTTTGACCACGGCGCCCTTGACGCCCAGCAGCGGCGCGCCGCCGACTTCGGTGTAATCCATGCGCTTTTTCACGCGGCGGAAAGCGGGCTTGGCTACCAGCGCACCCAATTTGCAGCGGGTATCGCTCATCATTTCTTCCTTGATGATGCCCATCAGCGTGCCGGCTACGCCCTCCATGAATTTGAGGATCAGGTTGCCGGAGAAGCCGTCGGCCACGCATACGTCCGCTACGTCGGCGGTGATGTCGCGGCCTTCCACGTTGCCTACGAAATGGAAGGGCGCTTCCTGCATCAGCGGATAGGCTTCCTTGGTGAGGGCATTGCCCTTTTCGGCTTCCGCGCCGATGTTGATCAGACCCACGCGGGGCTTTTCGATGCCGCGGACGCAGCGCATATAGGCATCGCCCATGATGCCGAACTGGCGCAGATACTCAGGCTTGCAGTCCACGTTGGCGCCGCAGTCGATGAGCAGGAAAAAGTCCCTGCCGTTGGGCAGGAGGGGGGCCAGCGCGGGACGGTCGATGCCGTCGATGCGGCCCAGACGGAACATACCGCCCGCCATCACGGCGCCGGTGGAGCCGGCGGATACAAAGCCGTCTGCCGTCTTTTCCTTCAGGGCAAGCATGCCCTTGACGATGGCGCTGTCCTTCATCTGACGCACTGCCATGACGGGAGCGTCGTGGTTTGTAATAATCTGCGAGGTATGTTCAAGTACGATGCGATCCTTGAGGTCATCGCAGTCTTTCAGCAGCGGCTCGATCTGCTTGAGATCGCCCGCCAGAGTTATTTTCAGTTCTTTGTCGGCACGCAGCGCTTCGATGGCGCCTTCCACCGTGCAATGGGGTGCGTTGTCGCCGCCCATGGCGTCCAGATAAATGTGGATCATGCTATTCGCCGCCTTTGTTTTTGAATCACAGTGTATTTTAACATAAAGCCCCTGATTTGACAAGCATCAACCCATCGAATGACACAATGCAGCCGGAATTCTTTCCTTAATTTATAGAAAGGCGGTTTTGAACCCCGGGAAAGGGGCGGTTTGAGGGAGAATGGACATTGCAGGCATGATTTAACAAAAAAAGCTGAAAAAACTCTTGATTTTACGGATTGAATGTGCTATTATAGCTTTTGCTGGACTATAGCGTCCGGCACCAAGACATACAGGAGGCGAAGGAAGTGCCGAACATTAAGTCCGCCATGAAGCGCGTGAAGGTGAGCGAGAAGAAGAACCTGCGTAACCGTATGGTTAAGAGCGGTGTGAAGACTGCTGTCCGCAAGTTCAACGAGCAGGAGACTGCCGAGCAGTATGCCGCCACCACTTCCGCTATTGATAAAGCGGTCGCCAAGGGCATCATCCACAAGAACGCTGCCAACCGCAAGAAGGCGCGTCTTGCCAAGATGGTAAAGGCGTAACAGCTTAGAACCACAGTTTTCATCTATTCTTGAATAGTACGGCGCGCGGGCCGAATAAGCCTTGCGCGTTTGTGCTACAATTCAAACGTTGCAATGACGGAGAACAACCCCTGAAAAGCACGCAGCGCAAAAGAGAAGGCGTGCCGCCGGCTGAAAGCCGCCTGCGCTGATATCAGGGCATTCGCTCCCGAGCAGACTGCCTGAATGTGCAGTAGGGCGTCCGTTTTGCCCGCGATACAGGGCTGTGAGCGCAGGAATATTCCTGCGGAAATTGGGTGGTACCACGTTTACATGCGTCCCATGCTTTGGCATGGGATGATTTTTTGTTTTGGAGGATAGGCATGGATATCAAAATGCAACTTGACGCCATCCGCGAAGAAGTGAAAAACGAGCTTTCTTCGCTCAGCGATGTGCGCCAGCTGGAAGAAGTAAGACAAAAAGTGCTGGGCAAAAAGGGCTCCCTCACCGCGCTGCTGCGCTCCATGGGCAGCCTCACTCCCGAAGAGCGCCCCGTCGCCGGTCAGCTGATCAACAAAGGCCGCGAGGAGATCGGACAGATGATCGACGAGCGCATGGCTGATCTGAAGGCCGTCGAGCGCGCCGAAAAGCTGAAAAAGGACGCCATCGACGTGACCGAGCCCCGCGAGCTGCCCCGCGTGGGCGTTCCGCATCCCACCTCCCTGGCGCTGGAAGAGGTGCTCTCTGCCCTGACCGGCCTTGGCTTTGACGTGGTGGAAGGCCCCGAAGTGGAGCTGGATCACTTCAATTTCGAACTGCTGAACCTGCCCAAGGATCATCCTGCCCGCGATGCGCAGGATACCTTCTATGTGGATGACAACATCGTGCTGCGTACCCACACCTCTCCCGTGCAGGCCCGCACCATGCTCTCCCGCAAGCCCCCCATCCGCATCGCCTGCCCCGGCCGCGTGTTCCGTGCCGACGAAGTGGACGCCACCCACAGCCCCGTTTTCCATCAGATCGAAGGTCTGGTCATCGACAAGGACGTGACCATGGGCGATTTGAAGGGAACCCTGGATACGCTGTTCAAAAAGCTGTACGGCGATGACATCGAGACTCGTTTCCGCCCCTCCTTCTTCCCCTTCACCGAGCCCAGCGCCGAGGTCGATCTTACCTGCATCACCTGCCGCGGCAAGGGCTGCCGTATGTGCAAGGGCACGGGCTGGATCGAAGTACTGGGCTGCGGCATGGTCAACCCCAAGGTGCTGGAAATGTGCGGCATCGATCCCAAGGAATACACCGGCTTTGCCTTCGGTATCGGCCTGGAGCGCATCACCATGCTGCGCTACGGCATCAAGGATATGCGTCTTCTGTACGAAGGCGATGAGCGCTTCCTGCGCCAGTTCCGCGAAGGAGGGTTTTGGATCATGAAAGTATCGATGAAATGGATCAATCAGTACGCCGAAATCCCCGTATCGCCCGCCGAATACGAAAGCCGCATGATCATGCGCGGCACGGGCGTGGAAGGCGTGGAATATCTGGGTGAAAATCTGGAAAATGTGGTGGTCGGCCGCGTGCTGACCTGCTGCGATCACGAAAACAGCGACCATCTGCACGTTTGCACCGTGGACGTGGGCGAAAATGAGCCTCTGCAGATCGTCTGCGGCGCGCCCAACGTAAAGGAGGGTCTGCTGGTTCCCGTAGCCAAGGTGGGCGCCAAGCTGCCCGGCGGCTTCCAGATCAAAAAGGGCAAGCTCCGCGGTGTGGAAAGCTACGGCATGCTCTGCTCCGGCCCCGAAATCGGCGTGCCGGTGGAACTGTATCCTTCCGTGGGCGACGAAGGCCTGCTGATCTTCAATGAAGAATATGCGCTGGGCACCGACGTGCGCACCATCTTCGGTTTGGATGACTACGCGGTGGATTTTGAGATTCTGGCCAACCGTCCCGACTGCCTGTGCTGCTGGGGCGTTGCCCGTGAAACGGCTGCTGCGCTGGATACCCAGCTCAAGCTTCCCGAAGTGACTGTCAAGGACGTGGGCGGCGATATCGCCGATCACGTGAAGGTCACGGTGGAAAACTTCGACCGCTGCCCCCGCTACGCCGCCCGCGTCATCAAAAACGTTCGCGTTGCGCCTTCGCCCGCGTGGCTGCGTCAGATTCTGCATGCCGCCGGCATGCGTTCCATCAACAACATCGTTGACATCACCAACTTCGTCATGCTGGAGACCGGCCATCCCATGCATGCCTTTGACCTGGATAAGGTGCGCGGCCGCCACATCATCGTGCGCAATGCCAAGGCCGGCGAAACGCTGCGCACGCTGGACGGCAAGGATCATGATCTGCAGGAAAGCGATCTGCTGATCTGCGACGCCGAAGGCCCCACGGGTCTGGCCGGCATCATGGGCGGCGAGGAGAGCGAGATCAAGGAAGGCACCCGCGAAGTCATGTTCGAGTGCGCCACCTTTGATCGCACCGGCACCCGCCAGTCCACCCGCCGCATGGGCATCCGCACCGAATCCAGCGGCCGCTTTGAGCGCGGCGTAAGCAACCAGACCATCATGACGGCGCTTCAGCGCGCCTGCCAGCTGGTAAATCTTCTGGATGCCGGCGACGTGGTAGGCGGTCATTACGACTACTACGAAACCCTGGAAGCCCATCAGCCCATCGTTTGCTCCGTCAAGCGCATTGCCGCCCGCACCGGCGTTGAGATCACCGCCGAGCAGATGGTCAAGGCCCTTACGAAGCTGAATTTCACCGTGGAATACGATGGAAACGATACGCTTACCGTTACCGCGCCCGACTACCGTCAGGACGTGGAGCTGGAAGCCGACATCTGCGAAGAAGTCCTGCGCATGGTGGGCTATGAGCACATTCCCTCCACCCGTCTGCGCGGCGAAACCACTCAGGGCGGCCTCAATCCCCTGATGCAGCGCAAGAAGAACATCCGCCGCGTGATGAGCGGTCTGGGCTACGACGAGATGATGACCTTCTCCTTCGTGAGCAAGAAGTCCATCGCCGCTCTCGGTCTGCCCGAGGATGACGCCCGTATGCAGCCCCTGATGCTGCGCAATCCCCTGGGCGAGGATACCTCCTGCATGCGCACCACGCTGGCTCCCGATATGCTGCGCATCCTGTCGGGCAACTACAACCACGGCAACGAGTGCGCCATGCTCTATGAATTCGGCACGCTCTTTGATGCCACCCGCCGCACCGAGGAGGGTCTGATCACCGAGTCTCCCGCCCTGTCTCTGGGCGCCTACGGCAAGGGCCTTGATTTCTACTCCATCCGCGGCGCCGTGGAAGCGCTGCTCAAGACCGAAGGCATCGAATGCAAGATCGTGCCCGGCGCGGATTGCTACTATCATCCCGGCCGCAGTGCCCGTCTGGTTTGCGGCGACAAAGTGATCGCCCAGCTGGGTCAGGTACATCCCGATATCACCGCTGCCATGGATCTGCCCGAAGTCACCCTGCTGGCGGAGGTGGACATGGTTGCCATGTATGACTACGCGGCTGTGATGGGTCACGTCAAGCCCATTTCCCGCATGCAGGCCGTGTCCCGCGACATCGCGCTGGTCATGAAGGAAGAGGTCAATTTGGGTCCCGTGATGGATACCCTGCGTGAAGCCGGCGGCGCGCTGCTGGAAGACATTCGCCTGTTTGACGTGTTCCGCGGCAAGCAGCTGGGCGACGGGCTCAAGAGCTGCGCCTTCTCGCTGATCTTCCGCTCTCCCGATCAGACACTGACCGAAGAGCATCTGGCGCCCATTATGAAAAAGGCGCTGAAACTGTGCAAGGAGCGTCACGAAGCGGAAATTCGCTCGTAAATGATTCAAAAGGGAACAGCAAAAGCTGTTCCCTTTTTCAAGGAGATCCTATGCAAATTCTCTATCACGATCAGGATCTTGCCGTGATCGTAAAGTCGGTCGGGCTGGACAGCGAGAGCGCCGTGCCCGAAGAGATCAAAAAGCGGTTGGGCGGCGAATGCTTTGCCGTGCACCGTCTGGATCTGAATGTGGGCGGCGTGATGGTCTATGCCCGTACAAAAAACGCCGCCGCTGCGCTGTCGCGCTGTATTCAGGAAGGTGCGATGGTGAAGGAATACGTCGCCTTTGTGCGGGGCGAAGCGCCCGAAAGCGGCGAGTTTACCGATCTTTTGTGGAAAGACAAGGCAAAAAACAAGGTGTTTGTGGTAAAGCGTGAGCGCAAAGGCGTAAAGGAAGCGCGGCTTGCGTTTGTGCGCCTTGCTGTGGATGATGGGCGTTCGCTGGTGCGCATCCGGTTGCACACCGGCCGCAGCCATCAGATCCGCGTGCAGTTTGCCTCCCGCGGATATCCGCTGCTGGGGGATCACAAGTACGGCGCACGGGACGAAATGACTGCGCCGCAGCTGTTTTCCTGCTGCATCACCTTCCCGTGGAAAGGGAAAATGCTGCGTTTTGAAAAATTGCCCGATTGGGCAGTATCAGACTGTCAAAGAACTAAAAACAAACTCGGCGGGATGCAATGAAGGGGCGCAGCTCCTTCATTTTCATTCCGCAGCGGCGGCGTGTACGGCGCGAGGAGCAGCCGTGAGGCTGCTTCCTCTATCATTTTCCGGCCGTGAGGCATAGCCGAACAGGAAAATGATGTTCCCGAATGAAAGGATGCTTTTGCTTCCTTTCATTCGCAGGTTGTCGAAAATACTTTTTCGACAACCTGAAATTGCCCGACTGGGCAGTATAAACGAACGTTTATACAGCATTTACAAAACGTTCACAAGTTCCCCGATGCAATTCATACTCAATTCATATTTCCGTGTTTTAATAATCCTGCAGCATGAAACTGCTGCAGCGACGGACAGCTGCGCACGCCTCTCCGCGCACCTGTCCGTTCGCTTTTTTACAAAAGAGAAAGAAGGTTTTTCCCATGATTTTCGGCAACAAAATGCAGCAGGTGGAGCGTGCTGCCGCTAAGAGAAACAGCAAAAAACTCATCGAACTGGCGCAGTGCAAAAAGCCCGAGGTGGCGCTGGCTGCGGTTGAGGGCCTCGGCAAAGCCGGCGGCGAAAATGCTGTCAATTATCTGGTCACACAGCTGCGTAATATCAATCCGCAGTTCCGCGCTGCCGCAGCGCTGGCGCTGGGAAATATCGGCGATCCCCATGCCAAGGCGCACATCCACGGCGCCTTGAAATTCGAAAAGGATGAAGCCACGGTCAACGCCATGCATCAGGCGCTGCGCAAGATTGCCGACTACTGATCTCAAAGGAGGTTGAACGGACGAAATGAAAGCTGAACGTCTGGTGGGTGAAAAAATCCACCACACCGTCTTTGGCTGCGGACTTGTCACCCGCACGCGCGGAAACGATTACATCGTTGCAGACTTTGACGGTACGGAGCGTATGTTTGAATACCCGGCCGCTTTTTCACAGTATTTGATGGTGGATGCGGAGGAGCTGCGTCCCTTCCTGCCCGTATGCACGCCCCCGGCGAAGAAGGAGCATTCCCTCCGCCGCGGACGCCCCATGAAAACGAAAAAGGGCAGCGAGGGCTTTATCCGCGATGAGTACGATACCTACATTCTGGCGGATATCGCAGGCTGCACGCTGTAAAAACAATTGTTTTTATCATTCCTGTATGCTACAATAAACGCACAGGCTATCCTGTGCGTTTATTTTGTATAAAGGAGAAAACCAGCATGATCCGTCAGGCAGCATTTGAAAATGTCAAGAAACACTTAAAGGGCGGTCTGCATTGCCATACCACCCGTTCCGATGGCAAAGCCACTCCCGAGGAGACCATTGCCATCCATGAACAGAAGGGCTATGACTTCCTCGCCATCACCGATCATCGCATTTATAACTTTAAAAATTTCCTGCCCGGCAGTAAATTAACCATCATTCCCGGCATGGAAATGGATGCGCACATCGCGCCGATGCGCCGCATTCACTGCTTCCACACCGTGTGGATCGGCCCGGAAAAGCCGGAAAATCCCTATGAGCAGGATCAGGTGTTTGAGCGCGAACTGGTGCGCGATCAGTTCGATTTTCAGGAAAAATACCTGAACGATGCCCACAAGAACAAGCAGCTGACCATCTATTGCCATCCCATGTGGTCGGGAACCCCCGCCCGCGAGTTTGAGCAGATGGAAGGCAATTTTGCCATGGAACTGTGGAACACCGGCTGCGCGCTGGGGTGCGATTACGATGTGAACAACGGCTGGATCTGGGATGAGATCCTCATGCAGGGCAAGAAGATCTTCGGCGTGGCCACCGATGACGGGCATCCCGCCACGCAGCACGGCATGGGCTGGGTCATGGTCAACAGCGAAAACAACGTGCCCGCCATTCTGAAGGCCTTGGAAGAGGGCGCCTTCTATTCCTCCACCGGCCCGGAGATCCATGATTTCTACATCGATGACGAGGGCTACGCTCACGTCAAGTGCTCCACCTGCGTCAAGTGCCGTTTCATCTGCGGCGCCATGCGCCCCATTGTGCAGCGCGGCACGGACAACGGCAATGCGTTTATCGAGATGGTTTCCCGCGATCCTGTGCCCGATTACTTCCCCTACCTGCGCGTGGAAGTGACCGATATCGGCGGCCGCGTGGCATGGAGTAATCCGATCTTTTTGAAGTGAGGGGGGGACGATAGGGAGGCGGCTTTGGAGGCCAAAGCCCCTCCCTAAGACCCACCCGAAAGCCTGCGTTTTTGTGGGCGTAAATGCTACGGCAGGCAATACGAAAAAAGGCAGAAGATTCGAATGTGCGAATAAATTCGCCCCTCGAACTTCGGCCTTTTTTCTTGTCCGTTTCACGGACGCGATCACGCAAGCGTGATCGGCCTGCCGTATGCTTGGTCGGTATCGCCCGCAGTGGCGTTACTCCTGAACAGGTGCTTGTCCACGTGGGACGGACATTGATAAAAACCAACATGATCGGCACAGTCGGCGGGCACTGCCCGCAGCGGCAGTCCGCAAAGCTTGCTTTGCGGAGTTTGCGAAGCAAACGAAAAAGGGAGAGAAACCGAGGGGCGAGCTGGCTCGCACATTCGGGTTCAATCCCTTTTTCTTATACTGCCGCGTCAATAACGCAGCCAATTAACAAATCAACGCAGGTTCTTTGTTTCTTTCTTGACTCAAGAAAGAAACGTTCCTCCCCGTCCTCTTGCCTCACAGCCGGATAATCCTTGCATCCAGATACCGCGCCTCGTTTTCGTCATGGGTCACGATGAGTGCGGTTTTTCCTTGGCAATGGGCTTTGATCACGTCCATGACGCTGCGCTTCGTTTCTTCGTCCAGACCCTTGAAAGGCTCGTCGAGGATGAGCAGCTCTGCGTCAAACAGCAGCGCGCGGGCCAAGGAAACGCGGCGCTTCATGCCGCCGGAAAGCGCGGAAACACGCTCATCCATGACGTCCGGCAGCAAAAGCGATGCAAGCATCTGCTCCGCTTTTTCTTTCCCGTACCGTTTGCCCAGCGCAAGGCGCAGGTTGCTGCGCACAGTCAGGGTTTCGGACAAACGGTCTTCCTGAAACATAACGGCGATGCGCGGGGGAACGTTTTCGATCTCGCCGCCGTCGGGCTTTTCAAGCCCCGTCAGGATGCGCAAAAGCGTGGTTTTGCCCGCGCCCGATGCGCCCATCAGGCAGGTAATGCCCCTGTCAAGCGTCAGGGATACGTTGCAAAGCACCTCTTTTTCGCCGAAGCGCTTGGAAATGTTGGACAATCTGATCATCACAAACGCTCCAATCTGCGATACCCCAGGCGTAAAACGCCCATCACCGCTTTTTCAAACAGGACGCTGATCAGCACGATCACCGCCGTCCAGGCAAACAGCGCCGAGGTGTCCAGATAAATCTTGCTCTGATACAGCCCCTCGCCGATGGAGCCCGCAGGGATGCCGATGACTTCGGCGGCCACGCCCGATTTCCATGCCATGCCAAGGGCTGTGGCAGCACCGGACAGCAGATGGGCTTTCACGTGGGGCAGCTCGGTCAGAAGCAAACGGCGCATGGGCGTAAGACGGTACAGCTGCGCCATTTCCCGCATTTCCCGGGGAACGGATTGCAGACCTTCCAAAAGATTGGCGTACATAATGGGCAGCACCATCAGGAAGGAAATGAATATGCTCAGGTCGCGGGAGGACAGAAACATCAGCGCCAGAATGATGAACGAGGCCACGGGCACCGTGCGCACCACGATCACCAGCGGCTGCAAAAGAAAGGCGATGGGGCGGCTGTGGGCCGCGAGATAGGCAAGGATCGCGCCCAGCAGCAGGCCGCCAAGAGCGCCCAGAGCGATGCGTGTAAAGCTGTTTGCCAGCGCACGGTAGAAATCGGATTCCCCAAGCAAGCCAAACAGCCGCTTTATCACGCCCGTGGGGGATGACAGCAAAAGCGGCTGATTCAGCGCCGCGGCTGCCGCCTGCCAGACAAGGAGCCATAGCAGCACGGCAGCAGCGCGGGAGAGAAATGCAGTTGTTTTGTTACTTGTTTTCTTCATTCAGGTAATAGAAGCTGTCCGCCGGCAGCGCACCGCCCACGGAAGCGGGGTTGAGATCATACAGTACCTGCAGATAAGAGGCCAGCGCGGTTTTCATTTCTTCGCCCGTCAGGCACACGATGTTGCAGAAGGGCAGCGCTTTTTGAGCGATGGGCGCCTTGACGATGCCCAGTTTTTCGATCAGCTGCGCCGTTTCGGGAATGAATTCATTGGCATACTGCGCGGATGCGGCAAATTCCTTCAGGAATGCGGCTACCGCTTCGGGATTTTCCTGCAGGAAGGCAGTGCGCACTACGATGCCTGAGGTGATCATGCGGCTGTCAAGGCCGAGAGCATCCCACTCATGGGTCAGATTCAGCGCGATGCGCAGGTTTTCCACTTTGCTTTGTGCCACCGTCACATAGGGCTGGGGCAGCATGGCCACGGCAGACTCCTGCTGGGACATGAGAGCAACCACCTCGGCAGGCTCGCTCTTCCATTCGATCATCACGTCTTCGCCCACCGTCAGGCCTGCCTGCTTGAGCAGATAGGTCAGATTGTATTCGGGCGTGGAGCCCTTGCCCGTGGCGTAAACGGTTTTGCCTTTCAGATCGGCAAGGGAAGAAACGGTTTCGCCGCCCTTTTCCACGATGTAGATGACGCCCAGCGTATTGACAGCCAGCAGCGTCAGCGCGCCGTTTGTTTTATTGTTGAGCACGGCGGCCAGATTGACGGGGATGGAGGCAATGTCCAGCTTGCCCTGGATCAGGCGGGGAGAGATCTCATCGGCGGCGCCGGCCAGCAGGAAATCATAAGTGTTTTCGCTCAGCCCCTTTTCGGCGTCGTCAAGGAGCTTGACAAGACCCATAGCGGTGGGGCCTGTCATGGCGGCGAGGCGCACGACGGGCTTTTCCGTTTCAGCCAGCGCCGTGCAGGAGATGAAAAGCATCAGGGACAAAGCAATACAAATCAGTTTTTTCATAAAAATACTTCCTTTCACCCTGTGGGGTCAAAGAAAGTATACCATAATTTGAGTGCAAAATCCGTTGCATTTGCAACAAAATTATTGATTCAGGGTAAATTCGTTTTTGCGGAAAGTGATCTCGCCCTCTTTTTGCATCCGCGACAATTCTCTGGAAAGAGCGCTGCGGTCAACAGCGAGATAAGAAGCCATCCCCTCCCGGTCAAAGGGCACGGTGAAGGTGCGGCAGCCTGCATCGCGGGCGCATTCGGCAAAGAAAGCCCGCAGCTTTTCCCGGATGCCTCCGCGGGAGAGGATCTGAATGCGGTCGTTCATGTGCAGCGTGCGCTGCGCCAGCATGGCGGTGAAACGGGAAATCAGCTTTTCCCGCAGCGCAGCGGGAAAATCGCTTTGGGGGCAATGAAGCTGATCGCAGCGCAGCCAAAGAAGCGTTACGTCGGTGAGCGCGAGGAAGGTGAGGGGCGCTTCTTTTTTCAGATAACACAGCGCTTCTCCGAAGGTTTGTCCTTCCCGAACGCAGTTGAGCACCATCTGCCGTCCGTTTGCATCATCCATGCTGACCTGTACGCTGCCGCTGAGCACAAGACCGAAACGGGTGATGGGATCAAGGGCGGATTTGATGACGGCGCCCCGGGAATAGGCAATTTCCCGGGCGTCAAAAAAGCGCAGCGCAAGGGCCAGCTCTTCCTGTGACAGATCCTTCAGCAGCGGATTTTGCGGCTGTGCAGGCATCAAAATCCCTCCTTTTGTGCAGGATGGTTTCAAAATAGCACAAAAGAAGACCGTACGCAAGATTATTTGATATTTAATTGTATAAAATCTTTCAAAAGGATTTACAACGCTTGACAGATATGGTATAATTACTTCCTGATATTGCAACTGAAACATAAGGGGGGCGTGCCGGGATGCAGGAGCGCGTTTTGTCCATTCAGGGCATCAAGCGTCTTCCGTATTACCTGAAATTTCTGAAAGAATTGAAGGTAAACGGAGTGGCTTATGTGCCCGCGTCTGCGATCGCGGATTCTTTAAATATATATGAGGTTCAGGTTCGCAAGGATCTGGCGGCTATCTCCCGTCAGCCCGGCAAGCCGCGCGTCGGTTTCACCGTGAACGCGCTGATTGAGGACATTGAGCACTTCCTGGGCTACGACAATCCCAATTCCGCCGTGCTGGTGGGCGCGGGTCATCTGGGTCAGGCGCTGATGAACTACAGCGAGCTGGAAAATCACGGGCTGAATATTGCCGCGGTTTTTGACGTGTCGCCCGATCTGATCGGAAAAAGCATCCGCGGCGTGCAGGTGTATGCCCTGGAGGAGCTGGTGAATATCTGCCGCGAAAGGAATATCGAGGTGGGCATCATCACCACCCCCGTGGGCTGTGCGCAGGAAGTGTGCGATAAGCTGGTGGAGGGCGGCGTCAAGGCCATCTGGAACTTTGCGCATATCTATCTGCACGTGCCTTCCCGCATTTTGGTACAGAACGAGGATATGGCGGTTTCCTATGCGCTTTTGTCCAATCATCTGGCCAATCCCATGCAGGAAATTCTCACAGAAGAGTAACAATTATATCTGAAACGGGCCTTGGCCCGTTTTTTTATGTTGACAGAGGGATATTTGCAAGGATACAATAAACACAAAACCATTGAAATTTGATTTGAAAGCGGGAATTGTATATGACGATTGCGGATATGGTATCCGTCATTGACGCAAAGGTGCTCTGCGGAGAACACAGGCTGGACCGCACGGTACATTCGGCATTCTGCTCTGATCTGATGAGCGATGTTTTGGCTTTTGTAAACGAAAAAACGGTTTTGATCACCGGCATTATCAATCCGCAGGTGATCCGCACGGCGGAGATGCTGGACATCCGCTGTATGATTTTTGTTCGCGGAAAAATTCCTCCCGAGGCCGTGCTTTCTCAGGCGCGGGATCTGGGCATTACAGTACTGGCAACTGCGGATTCGGCCTTTACTACCTGCGGAAAGCTCTATGAAGCGGGTCTTCGGGGAGTGGCCATCCAGTGGCCGGAAAGCGAGGGCGGAGCATGAGCGCTGTTTATCGGGAATACAAGGTAGAGGCCGACGATTTTACCCGTGCGGGCGAAGCATCGGCCGATATCAAGCGCACGCTGAAACAGTTGGGCGTATCAAGCACGGTGCTGCGCCGCGTGGCGGTGGCTTGCTATGAGGTGGAGATCAATCTGGTCATCCATTCCGACGGCGGAACGCTGACGCTGAAGGTGGATGACGAGGGCGTGCATCTGAAATCCCAAGACGTAGGCCCGGGCATTGCCGATATCGATCAGGCCATGCGGGAGGGGTATTCCACCGCTGATGAAGAGGCCCGCTCTCTGGGCTTTGGCGCAGGTATGGGTTTGCCCAATATGAAACGAAATGCAGACCGCTTTGCCATCAAAAGCCGTTTGGGCGAAGGCACCACCATTGATATGATGTTTGCCCTTGCCTGAGGGGAAAGGATGATATGACTATGAGCGAAATGAAGCGTTTTCATTCCGTGCGATTGGATAAAAAGCTGTGCAAGGGCTGTACAAACTGCCTGATGCATTGTCCGACGGAAGCCATCCGTGTGCATGACGGACGGGCGCATATCATCGATGAGCGCTGCATCGACTGCGGCGAGTGCATCCGCGTGTGCGACTATCATGCCAAGATCGTGGAGACCGATCCTTTGGAGAGTATCCGCAGCTTCAAATACAGCATCGCTTTGCCGGCGCCCAGCCTTTATGCCCAGTTCCGCAATCTCAAGGATATCGGATATGTGCTGGCGGGCCTGAAAAAGATCGGCTTTGACGATGTGTTTGAGGTGGCGCGCGCGGCGGATATTGTCAGCTGCGCCATCCGCGATAAGCTGCGCGATCCCACGCTGCCCCGTCCGCTGATCTCCTCGGCCTGTCCCACCGTGGTGCGTCTGATTCAGGTGCGCTTTCCCGATCTGATCCCCAATATCGTGGATATCCGTCAGCCCATGGAGGTGGCGGCGGATATTGCCCGCACCGAATTTTGCAAAAAGAACGGCTGCAGCCCCGAAGAGGTGGGCGTGTTTTTCATCACCCCCTGCCCGGCGAAAATGACGGCCATCCGCTCGCCCATCGGTCAGAAAAAGAGCTGTGTGGACGGCGCCATCTCCATGATGGAGATCTACCGCGTGCTGCGCCCTCATGTGGCCAAAATGCAGAACGAAGAGGGGCTGCAGAGCCGGTCCACTCATTACGGCATCGGCTGGGCGGCCAGCAACGGCGAATCCAGGGTGGTTTGCCCCGATGATTCGCTGTCGGTGGACGGTATCCATAACTGCATCCGCGTACTGGAGGAAATTGAAAACGATAAATTCGGCGATCTGGTCTTTTTCGAGGGCAATGCCTGTGTGGGCGGCTGCGTAGGCGGCCCGCTGGTGTATGAAAACAACTACGTGGCCAAGAACAACATTCGCAAGCTGGTCAGCGCTGCCAAAGCGAAAAAGAATGAAGATCCCGCCCAGGCTGTGCCTGTATCCATGATGAACAAATACGATCTGTACATGGACGAAGAGATCCGCCCCAATCCTGTGATGAAGCTGGACGAGGATATGCACGCTGCCATGGAAAAAATGGAGCGGATGAACAAGATCATCGAAGGCCTGCCGGGGTATGACTGCGGCTCCTGCGGCTCGCCCACCTGCCGTGCCTTTGCCGAGGATATCGTTCGCGGCTATTTCACCGAAAACGCGTGCATTCATAAGATGCGCGAGCAGCTGAAGATCATGGCGCAGCGCATGGTGGATCTGGCGCAGATCAGTTCCTATGAGGAGAAAAAAGAATGAAAGTAAAAGAGATCCTGCCGCTGATCGAAGCGGAAAATATGACGCCCTCCGCCGATGCGGAAAAAGAGATTCTGTGCGGCTACACCTGCGACCTGCTCAGCTGGGTGATGGCTAACGGACGCGAGGGGATGGCGTGGGTCACGGTGCAGACCCATATGAATGTGATCGCCGTGGCGGTGCTGGCTGAGATGGCCTGCGTGATCCTGCCCGAAAACATCGATATGGATAAGGACGTGCTTGCAAAAGCCGAAGCCGAGGGGCTTTGCGTGCTGAAAAGCCCGCTGAGCGGCTATGAGATCTGCGGCAGGCTCCATGCCGCGGGTGTCAGCGATAAAGGAAACTGAAGATGGCGTATTTTGCCGATCTGCATATCCACTCCTGCCTTTCTCCCTGCGGGGATGACGACATGACGCCGGCGAATATTGCCGGCATGGCAAAGATCAAGGGGCTGGATATCATTGCCGTTACCGATCACAACAGTGCCCGCAATCTGCCGGCAGTGCAATCGTGCTGCAGCGCATACGGGCTGCTTTTGCTGCCGGGAATGGAGATCACCACCAAAGAGGAAGTGCATCTGCTGGCCTATTTTGAAACGGTGGAGGATGCGCTGAAATTCGGGGAAGAGCTGAAAAAACACCTTCCGCAAAAGAAAAACAATCCCCGGTTTTTCGGACATCAGTATGTGATGAACGAAGAAGACGAAGTGCTGGATGAGGAGGATGCGCTGCTGATCGGCGCCACGGATCTGCCGCTGAAAGCTGCTGCGGAGCTGGTGCTTTCCTTCGGCGGTGTGCCCGTGCCTGCCCATATCAACCGGGGCTCCAACGGTTTGCTCATCAATTTGGGTCTGATGCCGGATGCGCCCTTTTATACCACGGTGGAATCTTCCCGCCACCTGCCCTGTGAGGAAGGCGCGCTGCGCGGGCGGCATGTGCTGCATTCTTCCGACGCCCATTATCTGGGGGATATTCAGGAGCGGGAGCACGCATTGCAGCTGCGGGAGGGCACGGTAAAAGAACTTTTGCGGTGGATGCGCTCGATAAAAAGCGAATAAAAGACGGCTGTGACGGAAAATGATCTGTCGCAGCCGATTTTTTGCATTTTGGTGAAAAAACAGGGAGATGCATTTCCAAATATGACAAATAAGAGGGTATCGATATATAAATAGTTGGTGCGTAAACGAAAAGAGTGTGTTATGATATTTCCGGCCGGAGAATGCTGTATTCTTTCGTGCGGAAACAATAAAAATAACCAAATATCGATATTTTTCTATAAAATATAGGTGCAATTGTAGCAGAAATGTGCTATAATGATAAAGTGGGTCAGTTGTAATATGATCCGCAGTTAATTCGAGGAGGGAATAACCGATCATGTCTGACATGAGAGAAAAGTTTGCGCAGCTTGATCTTGCGATCAGCGAGCTGAAAGATCAGCCCGGCGCTCTGATGCCCGTGCTGCAGAAGGCGCAGAGCATTTTCGGCTGCGTTTCTCTGGATGTGCAAAAGCACATTGCCGAAGGTCTGGGCGTTACGCTCAGCGAAGTATACGGCGTTGCCACGTTCTATGCCCAGTTCACTCTGGAACCCGCCGGCAAGTATATTATCAGCGTATGCCTGGGTACCGCCTGCTACGTCAAGGGCGCTCAGAAGGTACTGGATAAGCTCAGCGAAGAGCTGGGCGTGAAGGTGGGCGGCACCACCAAGGACGGCCTGTTCACCCTGCAGGCCACCCGCTGCCTGGGCGCCTGCGGTCTGGCTCCCGTTATTACTGTAAACGAAGAAGTATACGGCCGTTTGGTTCCCGAAGATATCCCGGGCATCATCGCCAAGTATAAGGAATAAGGAAACGTATGCGGGATCTGTCGCTGCACCTGCTTGATCTGGTGCAAAACAGCGTGCGTGCGGGCGCATCCCTTGTCACCGTAAAGGTATCGGCGGATGAAAAGAAATGGATCACCGTTTCGATCTGCGATGACGGCTGCGGCATGAATAAGGAGCTGCGCGAGCGCGTACTCAGTCCTTTCGCTACCACCCGTACCACCCGCAAGGTGGGGCTGGGCATTCCGCTGATGGCGCAAAATGCCAGGCTCACGGGCGGCGACGTGACGATCGACAGCGAAGAGGGAAAGGGAACGGTGCTTACCGTGACGCTGGACGGGAGCAGTATTGACTGCCTGCCGCTGGGCGATCTGGCCGGCACCATGGTTACGCTGATCGGCGCCAATCCCGAAAAGCCCGATTTTGTGCTTATCTGCTCCTCGCCCAAAGGAGAAATGTCCTTTGATACACGGCAGATCAGACAGGTACTGGAGGGCGTTTCCTTAAACGAACCCGAAATCACAGCATGGATGCTGTCGTCTATTCAGGAAGAAATCGAACCGATTTTTGGAGGTGTGATCCTATGAAATCTTTGGCTGAACTGGAGGCCATCCGCAAGAAGACGCTGGAACGCATCAACCTGCGCAAGGATGATGAAAACGAACGCGTGCGCGTTGTAGTGGGCATGGCTACCTGCGGCATCGCTGCCGGCGCCCGTCCCGTGATGCTCAGCTTTATGGAAGAAGCCCAGAAGCGCGGCCTCAATCATGTGACCGTGTCCCAGACCGGCTGCATCGGCATGTGCCGTCTTGAGCCCATGGTGGACGTTTATCTGCCCGGTCAGGAAAAGGTCACTTATGTGCACATGAACCCCGAAAAGGTTGCCCGCGTGGTGGCCGAGCATATCGTCAACGGCCGTCCCGTGCAGGAATATACCATCGGCGCGACCGAGGACAAGTAATTAACCGCTGTTAGGAGGAATAGCTCATGGATATCTATCGCGCACATGTGCTCTGCTGCGGCGGTACCGGCTGTACGTCTTCCGGTTCTTCGCAGATCATCGAGCGCTTTGAGCAGAAAATCAAAGAAACCGGCCTTGAGCATGAAGTCAAGGTCATCCGCACCGGCTGCTTCGGCCTGTGCGAAGCCGGCCCCGTGGTCATCATCTATCCCGAAGGCACTTTCTATTCCCGCGTGAAGGCCGAGGACGTGGATGAGATCGTTACCGAGCATCTGCTCAAGGGCCGCAAGGTGCAGCGTCTGGTGTATACCGACCATGCCACCAACGAGCAGGACGCCAACAAGTCCCTCGAAGACATCAATTTCTATAAGCATCAGAAGCGCATCGCGCTGCGCAACTGCGGCGTGATCGACCCCGAAAACATCGACGAATACCTGGCTTTCGACGGTTACAAGGCCCTTGAAAAGGCGCTGACCAAGATGACCCGCGAGGAAGTCATCGAGGAGATCCTCAAGTCCGGTCTTCGCGGCCGCGGCGGCGGCGGTTTCCCCACCGGCCTGAAGTGGAAGTTCACCTACGCCTCCAAGGGCGATCAGAAGTACGTTGCCTGCAACGCCGACGAAGGCGACCCGGGCGCGTTCATGGACCGCTCCGTGCTGGAAGGCGACCCCCACAGCGTCATCGAAGCCATGACCATCGCCGGTTATGCCATCGGCGCCAGCCAGGGTTATGTGTACGTGCGTGCGGAGTATCCCATCGCCGTTAAGCGTCTGGAGATCGCCATCGAACAGGCCAAGGAATACGGCCTGCTGGGCGAAAACATCTTCGATTCCGGCTTCAGCTTTGACCTGAAGATCCGTCTGGGCGCCGGCGCCTTCGTCTGCGGCGAAGAAACCGCTCTCATGCGCTCCATCGAAGGCAAGCGCGGCGAGCCCATCCCGCGTCCTCCCTTCCCCGCTGTCAAGGGTCTGTTTGACAAGCCCACCATGCTCAACAACGTGGAAACCTACGCCAACGTGCCCCAGATCATCCTGAAGGGCGCCGACTGGTTCGCTTCCATGGGTACCGAAAAGAGCAAGGGCACCAAGGTGTTCGCGCTGGGCGGCAAGATCAACAACACCGGTCTGGTGGAAGTGCCCATGGGTACTCCCCTGCGTACCATCGTGTACGATATCGGCGGCGGCATTCCCAATGGCAAGAAGTTCAAGGCCGTGCAGACCGGCGGTCCCTCCGGCGGCTGCCTGCCCACCGAGCTGCTGGATACCCCCGTTGATTACGATAACCTGATCGCTGCCGGTTCCATGATGGGTTCGGGCGGTATGATCGTTATGGACGAAGACAACTGCATGGTTGACATCGCCCGCTTCTTCCTGGAGTTCACCGTAGACGAGAGCTGCGGTAAGTGCACTCCCTGCCGCGTCGGCACCCGCCGTATGCTGGAGATCCTCAACCGCATCGTTGAGGGCAAGGGCACCATGGAAGATCTGGATAAGCTGGAAGAACTGGCTGAGTCCATCAAGGCCACCGCGCTGTGCGGCCTGGGCCAGAGCGCTCCCAACCCCGTTCTGTCCACCCTGCGTTACTTCCGTCATGAGTACATCGCCCACATCAAGGATCACGTCTGCCCCGCCCATCACTGCAAGGCGCTGCTGCAGTACCGCATCGATCCCGAAAAGTGCCGCGGCTGCTCTGCCTGCACCAAGGTCTGCCCGGCGGATGCCATCTCCGGCGAACTGCGCAAGCCCTTCACCATCGATACTGCCAAGTGTCTCAAGTGCGGCGCGTGCGCGGAGAAGTGCCACTTCGGCGCCATTTCCCGTGTGTAATGAGGAGGACTGCAAACTATGGCTGATATGATTAATTTGACCATCGACGGCGTGCAGGTCTCCGTTCCCGCCGGTACTACCGTGCTGGAGGCTGCCCGTCAGGCGCATATCCATATTCCCACCCTGTGCTACCTCAAGGACGTGAACAAGATCGGTGCCTGCCGCGTGTGCGTGGTGGACGTCGGCGCCCGCGCCCTGCAGGCTGCCTGTGTGTATCCCGTGTCCGAGGGCATGGTGGTTAAGACCAATACTCCCGCCGTGCGCCGTGCCCGCAAGGCTGTTGTGGAACTGCTGCTGAGCATCCATGACCGCAAGTGCCTCTCCTGCACCCGCAACAATAACTGCGAACTGCAGGATCTGTGCCGCGATCTGGGCATTGAAGATGACAACCGCTTCGCCGGTGAGCGCATCGAGTACGAAATCGACGACCTGTCCACCAGCGTTGTGCGCGATAACAACAAGTGCGTGCTTTGCCGCCGCTGCGTTGCCGCCTGCCATGCGCAGCAGCACGTGGGCGTTATCGGCCCCGTGGGCCGCGGCTTCACCACCGAGATCACCTCTCCCTGGGGCCTGAAGCTGGCGCAGACCGGCTGCGTTGGCTGCGGCCAGTGCATCGCCGTTTGCCCCGTTGGCGCCCTGAAGGAAAAGGATTCCATCCATGCCGTCAACGGCCTGCTGGAATCCGGCAAGCACGTATACGTGCAGACCGCTCCCGCTGTGCGCGCTGCGCTGGGCGAAGAATTCGGCCTGCCCATGGGCACCCCCGTCACCGGCAAGATGGTCGCCGCGCTGCGCCGTCTGGGCTTTGAAAAGGTATTCGATACCGACTGGGCTGCCGACCTGACCATTCTGGAAGAAGCCACCGAGCTGGTGCACCGCATCCAGAACAAGGGCGTTCTGCCCATGATCACCTCCTGCTCCCCCGGCTGGGTCAAGTACTGCGAGACCTACAACAGCGATTTCATTCCCAACCTGTCCTCCTGCAAGAGCCCCCATGAAATGCTGGGCGCCATGGTCAAGAGCTACTATGCTGAAAAGACCGGCATCAACCCCAAGGACATGAGCGTGGTCTCTGTTATGCCCTGCACGGCCAAGAAGTTTGAGGCGCTGCGCCCCGAGCTGGGTCATGACGGCATGCAGGACGTGGACGAAGTCATCACCACCCGCGAGCTGGCCAAGATGATCCGCGCTGCCGGTATCGACTTTGCCAACCTGCCCGATGAAGACTTTGACAAGGTTCTGGGCGAATCCACCGGCGCCGGCGTCATCTTCGGTGCCACCGGCGGCGTTATGGAAGCTGCTCTGCGCTACGCTTACGAAGCCATCACCGGCAAGGAGCTGGATAAGGTGGAATTCGAGGCCGTTCGCGGTCTGGAAAACGTCAAGGAAGCGTCCATCGATCTGGGCGGCCTGACGCTGAACATCGCCGTAGCTCACGGCACTGCCAACGCCCAGAAGGTGCTGGACAGCATCCGTGCCGGCGAAAAGCATTATGATTTCATTGAGATCATGTGCTGCCCCGGCGGCTGCGTCACCGGCGGCGGTCAGCCCATCGTGAAGGCTGACGTTCGCGCCGGCGTGAACGTTTCTGCTGAGCGTGCCAAGGCCCTCTATACCGAGGATGCCGGCAAGGCCCGCCGCAAGAGCCAGGAGAACGAGGAAATCAAGGCGCTGTACACCGATTACCTGGGTGAAATCGGCGGCGAGCGTGCGCATCACCTGCTGCACACCCACTACACTGCCCGCGACAAGTACGCCGGCGTGAAGTAAGATATTTTAAGAAGCAGCCGTTTGTCTTTGGACAGACGGCTGCTTTTTGCGGATGAGGGAGGACGTTTCTCTTTTGCGTCAAAAGAGAAACAGAAAACCTGCGTTGCTTTGTTGATTGGCTGCGTGAATGACGCGACAGTATAAGAAAAAGGGATTGAACCCGATTGTGCGAGCAAGCTCGCCCCTCGGTTTCTCTCCCTTTTTCGTTTGCTTCGCAAACCCGGACGGCAAGCCGTCCGACTGCCGCTGCGGGCAGTGCCCGCTGACTATGCGCGGCCAACGTTCAACTTAAACGCAGGTTCTTTGTTCCTTTCTTGACGCAAGAAAGGAACGTTCTCCTCGTTTTCCCGTTCTCCCTTACTCCGTAACCGCTGCGTGCTCCGCTGCGATCATGCCGCAGGCAAAGGCAAACTGCAGGTTAAATCCGCCGCAGTCACCGTCCACGTTGAGGATCTCGCCGCAGGCGTACAAGCCCTTGTGCTGTTTGTGTTCCAGCGTTTCGGGGGAGAAATCCCTGGTATCAATACCGCCCTGTGTGACCTGCGCCTGATCGTAGCCGCGCACGCCGGTGACAGGCAGGGGATAGGCGCACAAAAGCTCAGCCAGCGCTTCCGGAGGAAGGTGCGGCAAACGCTCGCGCAGAATACGCGGAAGCGCACCCAGCAGCAGATCGTTTTCGGGCATAAACGCCTCGCGTTCCTGCAAATAGCGCAGCATCCGCTCTTTGTTGGCGAAAGGATTACGCGCAGGAAGCCGCTCCATGCGGTAATCGCCCAAGCCCATGGCGGGGGAAAAATCCACATACAGCATGGGCTTTGCCTTGCGCAGCAGCAAGCAATGTGCATCGCGGGCCAGCTGCATCACGCATACACCGCTGACGCCGTAATCGGCAAAGAGCATTTCACCCTGCGTGGCAGCAACGGGCTTTTTGCCCTCGCAAAGCGTCAGCGTTACAGGCAAACGCAGCCCGGAAAGCCCCTTGATGGGTGCTTTGTCCGTTTCAATGGGCGTAAGTGCAGGCCCCATAGCCACCTGCCGGCAGCCAAGCTGTGTCAAAAGGCCGTAAGCGTTTACCGCCCCCAGCTTGGGTGCGGCAAGACCGCCGCAGCAAACGATCACTTTATTGCCGGCAAAATTTCCGGCGGAGGTTTTCACCGTATAGCCGTCTTTGCTTGGGAGGATCGCTGTCGCTTGCGCACCTGTTACGATGCGTACGCCGCTTTGCTGAAGGCGCAGACGCAGCGCATCCACCACTGCCGCCGCTTGATTGCAGGCGGGGTACACGCGGCCTGCGCTGTCGGGACGCGTGGGAACGCCCAAGCGCTCAAAAAAGGCGCGGACAGCTTGTGCTCCGACCTTGGACAGCACCTGATTGGCGAAATCGGCGTCGCCAAAGTACACGGGCTCACCGGTGTTTGCCAGATTGCATCTTCCGTTGCCGGTGGCCAGCAGTTTTTTTGCTACACGGTCGCTGCGTTCAATCACGGTAACGCTTGCGCCCAGCTCACTTGCTATGACAGCGGCGGCGAGGCCAGACGCCCCGCCGCCGAGAATGAGAATTTGTTTGTTCATCATTATTTGATGTTCAGTTTTTCCACAGCCGTTTCATAGGCTTCCTTGATCGCCATGGTATGGCTGAAGTAGCCGTTCTTGGCGCTGGGCTTATCCACGCCCTTGCCGTCATGCAGCTGGGAATTGGTAAAGTGGATACAGAACTGACCGTAGAAGTCGTTGCCGGAGATGGTATCGCCCGCGGGATAGTTATGGGGCATACCGAACATGGAGGCAGCGTAGCTGTGACTGCCGATGGTGATCAGCACGGGACGGCGCTGATACAGGTTCTTATCGTTGATCTCCTGGGCATCCTTTACCTTGTAGATGCGGCACATGGCAGCGGTATCAGCCGCGGTGAGCGGCTCAACGTCAGCATGGTCGCCGCCGGACCAGCGCTTGATCTTGAAGGAGATGCCGGTGCGAACGTCGGTCAGAACAGCGATGCCGCGTCTGGGGAAGATCTGCTGAATGCCGCCCTTGTACCAGTCGATCAGTTCGGGCTTGTGCAGTACCACGGTGGTGCTGGAGCCGTTGTTCTGGTTGTAGTAACCCGTTTCAACGGTGCCGAACAGCGAGTGCTGGGTGATGGAACCGGCAATACCGTCCACGGTGATCTCATGATCGCCCTGATATTTCTTGATAGCGCTCTTGGTAGCTTCGTCATAGGTGCCGGTGACCTGAGCATCCGTCAGGTAGCCCAGCTGCTTCAGGCGTTTCTGCAGATTGGTGACGGCTTCGCCCGTCGCGCCGAACTGCAGCGTGGTATAGGAAGCTTCGGGCTTGGCGTCGGGATCGCCCACCTTTTCGTACATGGCAGCCTCGGTCTTGGTCAGAACGCGGATCAAATCGCCGCGGATCCAGCCCGTGGTGCCCTGCACCTTGAGGTAATACCAGGTGTAACCGTCGGATTTATTGGTCTGACCCAGCAGCTTGCACTCGGTCTCGGCGCGGTAGACCAGCGCCAGCTGTTTACCGCTTGCCTTGCCGGAGCCGCGAACGATAACCTTTTCGATGCGCGTCAGCGCCAGATCGCTGAGGGTGGAAGGATCGGGTTCGGGCGTAGGCGTGGGAGCAGGCGTGGGGGTAGGCAGACCGGCCAGATACTGGTTATA
Organism: Clostridia bacterium; assembly: GCA_017549335.1. GTDB lineage: Bacteria > Bacillota > Clostridia > Christensenellales > Aristaeellaceae > SFMI01. The sequence continues at coordinate 59,909 of JAFYVB010000003.1, forward strand.
TTCGTTGTTGGTCATCACCTTGACGCAGTTGCCCTTGATGTAGCGGGTAGCGCCGTCAAAGGGAACTTCATACCAGGTTACGCCGCTGACCTTGGTGGTGCCGGTGAATTTGAACACGGCGCCTTCCTTCAGCTGACCGGCGGTACCGGCCTTGGTGGAGGGAGACTTGCGTACCCAAACCTTATCTACGGTGGTAATGATGTATTCGGTGGGCTTGGGCGCGGGGGTGGGGGTGGGTTTGGGCGTAGGCAGAGCGCCGGTGGACTGATAATGCTCGGCCTCTTCCTTGGTAAGCACCTTCACGCAGTCGCTGCGGATATAGCCGGTATTGCCGTTGTATTCAACACGGTACCAGTCATAGCCGTTATTGCGGGCTTTGGCGCCCACGATGGGGATCAGTGTGCCTTTGTCTTTGATCTGGCCGTAGGTGCCCGCCTTGGTAGAAGCGCTCTTGCGCAGATATACCTTATCTTTCGTGGTTACCACAAAGCTTTCCGTCTCGGCAGGGCTGCCGGGATTGGGAGCGATGGGGTCGCCGGAAGCATCGGAGGGAGAGCAGAAATCACCGTGGAAGTAACCCACGCCCTCTTCGGTGGCGGCTTTATACCAAGTGACAGAGCCCTTTACCGTGGTGCTGTAATAGGGGAAGATATCGCCCTTGTCAAACTGACCCAGCGTGGCAGCGCCGGTGCTGGCGGTCTTGCGCAGGTTTACGCCGCCGGCGGTCAGCACGATGTAGCCCTTCACGGTGGAATCATTGGGCTTGGGGGTGGCGGAAGGCTTGACGGTGGGCGCGTTGGCTTCGCCGCCTACCACGTCCACGCAGGAGCCCAGCACATAACCGAATACGTCCTTGCCGGCATGGTATACGTAATACCAGCGGCTGCCGTTGACTACGCTGACGGCGTAGTAGGGCAGAATATCGCCCTGCTCAGCCTTGGCAGCCACGTTGTTGGAATTGATCTTCGTGGTTTTGCGGATGTGAGTGCTGCCCTCGGGGGTGATTTTCACCTGACCGATGGCAGTGCCGCTGGCTCCGGGCTTGGGCGTAGCGGTAGCGGTGGATGCGGGCGGCTGGGTGGCTACGGTAGAGATCACCTTTGCGAAGTTATCGATGATGTAGCCGTATTCTTCGGAGCCGGCATTATAGCAGTAGTACCAGGTATGGTTGCCAGACTGCACAGTCTTATAATAAGGAAGCTCGGTGCCCTGCTTGACCTTATGCACCACGTTGTCAGACCGCATGGTGGCGGAAGAACGCAGGTTGACCGTTCCGTCGGCGACGAGGCGGATGATGCCGATATGGCCTTCGGGCGCCTTACCGGGCGTCGCGGCGGAATCACCGGTGGTGATCATCGTCATGGCGTCGGCACGAACGTAGCAGTTGACGTTATTTACACTGATAATATAATAGGCTTCGTCATTGATCGTGGAAGAACCGGAAACATAATACGCCTCGGAGGCAGACAAAAGACCCAGACTGGTCAGGGAGCTGCCGTCAAAGCTGTAATAATTGGTGCTGGCGTTGTTGGGGCGGGCATAGTCGGTCATCACAGCGGGTTCGCTGCTGCCGGTGGAGATTTCTCCGCCATTGCCGCCCTTATTTTTCCAGGCAGTGACTTCTTCGGCCGTCATCAGGGTAACATAGTCCTGATTGATGTAGCCGTAGTAAGTACGGTCCAAATGCTTGGGAATATTGGAGACGACGTAATAATAGTCCTCTCCTCCCGAACGCTTTTCACTGCGGATCTCCACGACCCAGCCGGTATCCAGCATCGTCCATACTTCGGTGCTGCTGGCTTGCTTGCGGAAACGGACGTCATCGTCATTGATGAAGCCGTACTTCGTTTCTGCCAGCGCGGCGGCAGGCAAAATACCCACTGTCAGCACAAGGACAGACAGCAGCGCCAGTGCGCGCCGAAGAATAGAATGTTCAAACCACGAGTTCTTGTTCATAAAATACACCTCGTATGCGTGTACGCAGAATAATCCACTTCAATTCTATTACAAGATTGTTACAAAGTCAAGCGTATTCTGCAACAAACTGAGGAGAAAGTTATGAATTATTGTAATTTTTGTCCGGCCTGATCCAGCAGATAGGCAGCCAGCGCGTCGGCGGCGGGCATATCGGCAGCTTTGGCGCTGACGTAGAGCTTGATCTTGGGCTCGGTGCCGCTGGGACGTACGCACAGCCAGCTGCCGCCTTCCAGCTCAAAGTACAGAACGTTGGACTTGGGCAGGCCCATTTCCTCGCTCTTGCCGTTTTCCGTACGCAGGCCGGTCTGGTAATCGCGCACGGCGGTGATCTTCACATCGCCGAAGGCGGCGGGGGGATCCTTGCGCAGGGAGATCATGATATTCTTGATCTTTTCCACGCCGTCCTTGCCGGGCAGGGTGCGGCTGATCACGCGGTCGGAATAGGCGCCGTACTGACGGTAGAGCTGCTGCAGGCGATCATAGAGCGTGATGCCTTCGTGCATGCACACGCAGGCGGCTTCGCACAGAAGCAGAGAGGCGTTGACGCCGTCCTTGTCGCGCACCTGTGTGCCGCTGAGGAAGCCGTAGCTTTCTTCGAAGCCGAACAGGAAGGTGTGCGCGCCGGTATCTTCAAACTGCTGGATCTTTTCGCCGATGAACTTGAAGCCCGTCAGCGTATCGTAGCAGGTCAGGCCGTAGGATTCGGCGATGGCGCGGGCCATCTCGGTGGAAACGATGCTCTTGCAGATGGCGCCGTTTTCGGGCAGCTTGCCCGTCAGCTTGCGGCTGGTGAGCACGTGGCCCAGCAGCAGGCAGCCGATCTGGTTGCCGGTGAGGGTATGGAAGGTGCCCTCACTGTCGCGCACGGCAACGCCCATGCGGTCGCAGTCCGGGTCGGTGCCGAATACCACGCTGGCGCCCACTTCCTGCGCCAGCGGAATGGCGTACTTGAAGGCGGCGGGATCTTCCGGATTGGGAGCGGAAACCGTGGGGAAAGCGCCGTCGGGAGCTTCCTGTTCCTTGACGACGGTCACGTTCTTGATGCCCAGTTCGTCCAGCATGCGGCGCACCGGCATATTGCCCGAGCCGTGCAGAGGTGTGTAGACGATCTTCAGGTTCTTGCCCTCAGCGGCCAGCAGCTCGGGACGCAGGGACAGGCCCTTGATCATATCGATGTAGGCGTCGTCCACGTCCTTGCCGATGATGGTGAGCAGACCGCTTGCGATGGCGGCATCCTTGTCCATGGTTTCAAGGCCGGCATAGGGCAGGGGACGAATGTGATTCGTCACGCCCTCGGCGGCTTCGGGGGACAGCTGCGCACCGTCTTCCCAGTACACCTTGTAGCCGTTGTACTGCGGGGGATTGTGGCTGGCGGTGATGACCACGCCGGCGATGCACCCCAGATGACGCACGGCGAAGGAGAGCATGGGCACGGGGCGCAGGGACTCATACAGGTAGGTCTTTACGCCCTTGGCGCACAGCGCCAGCGCAGTCTCCTCGGCGAACTCGGCGCTCATATGACGGCTGTCATAGGCGATGGCCACGCCGCGGCGGGTCCATTCTTCATTGGTGAGGATGTAGTTGGCCAGACCGTGGGTGGCACGGCGGACAACGTAGCGGTTGATGCGGTTGGTGCCGTATCCCAGCACGCCGCGCATACCCGCGGTGCCAAAGGAGAGTTCGGTATAGAAACGGTCTTCGATTTCCTTCTCGTCCGTCAGACGGGCAAGATCATTGACCAGTTCGGTATCATTGGCGAAGTCACGAAGCCACAGTTCGTAAGCGTTGCGGTAAGAAAATTCAGACATGGTAAAATACCTCCTTTTTTTCCACCATAATTATATGAAATAAACCCGGTGAATGCAAGCATATTCTGTAAAAGGAGGAAAGAAATGTCCATGAAAAAGTATTTAACCGGTATTCGGCTGTTCTCGCTGATTTTGCTGTGCGCCTGTCTTGCGTTGGTGTGGAAGATATCGCTGCAGCAGCTGCATACAGCCGAACCTCTTCCCCGGGCGCAGCGGCAGCTGGTGACGGTATGGATCTATGGCGACAGGCTGGGAGCATCGCCCTGGGTGCGGGAGCAGACAGCGGCGTATCAGAAGGCGCATCCGGGCGCGAGCATCTGGGTGCGCACGGCTTCCGGGGCGGATATGGATGCGTTGGATGCGGATTTTCCCCACACTGCGCCCGACCTGCTTTTGTTTATGGCAGGGGAGGAGGTAAAGCCTGAGTGGCTGGAGGAGCTCTCCTTTTGCCGTGACAGTACCGGTCAGTATGCCGGTCGGCAGCTGGCAGTGCCTGTGTGCATGGCGGGATATGCGCTGGTGCGGGCATCCAAAGAAGCATCCACTCCTGCGCCCACCAGCCTTTTCGGCGTAACGCCTGCCCCCGCAAAAACAGCAGCGGCAACTCCTGTTCCAAGGGAAAAGTGGCCGCAAAACACCGTGACGGATGATCGCTTCGGCGCGTGGCTTTTGCTGCAGCTGGGCATCACGGGAGAAATATTGCCCGAAGAACAGGCAATGGAGGCCTTTTTACAGGGCAAAGCGGAATCGGTGCTGCTGAGCACCCTCGCCCTGCGCAAGCTGTCCGCCCGGGGGATGGGCATGGAGGTGCTGTCCTCCGCAGACCAAACCGATCTGGTTCTCTACGGCGCGGCAATGCGGGAATCCTCCGCGGAAGCCCGCGCCTTCCTGACTTTTCTTTGCAGCAGCGACGCCCAGCAACAGCTGGCTGATGCGGGGCTCATTTCTCCCCACGGGGGCAGATTGTATGGCGCAGGCACGCCCATCCTGCAATCCACGGAACAGGCGCTGCAAAAAAACGGACTTGTCAACGCCTTCGACTGGCAGAACCAAGCCCAAAGCACATTCATGACCGGGCAGGCCATGCAGGGAAACTGAAAAGGGGCTTATTCAAGCCCCTTTTTGCAGGAAATCAGTCATAAGCGTTTGTTTTGACCACGTTCCCGGAGTATAGTTTTTGCAGGAAAGCGGTATCAATTTTACCGGTGACTTTCAAGCCGTTGTTGCGCTGGAAATGCTCAATGCGCTCCACCATGATGTCGTTATATTTCGAACTGACATCAGCCCCCTTTGTGTAGTAACCGTAGGACTGCATTTTCTTTTTGATGGTCTGAATGGCAGGGTCTGTCATGCCGAATTCGTATTTGACCGTCAAAAGCGAGGCGGGGATGGAAGAAGATGCGGTAGAGAGCGTTTTTTTACTGGCGATATATGCTTCGGATTTGGTGCCGTTTTTGCCGATGGCCACTACTTTGAAATAATATATTGTATTTGGCGTCATGTTTTTAAAGGATTTGCTTTTTGAAGTAGTGTTCGGAAATGCTATCCATGAAGATTGTGAGCCACTTTTGTAGTACAATTCATACGATGCACTGTCGCTGGAGGCAGCCAGTTTACAGTCATTGCGGTTGATGTTACGTTTGTGAAGGAAACGGAAGTAATTTTGGGGCGGTAAGGTGCTTTTGTTGAGGGTGCGGGTGTAGCAGTGCGCCGCGGTGTAGGGGTGGGCGTAGATGCAGAAGTCTTTTGAGAGAGATTAACAGGCGCAGAACTTTCACCCTTTGCATTTCTAGCATAAAGAATGAAATTGTAGGAAGTGTTGGGCTCAAGACCGTGGATGGTAGCACTGTTGGTTGTATAGGTGTCAACATAATGCCAAATGGTTTCAGATGCTTTTTTATAGTATATTGAGCAACTGATAGCGTTGGATGTTGACCAGGTAATAAAGGCGTATGTTGATGAAGCGACAATGGAAGCTTGCTTGATTGCCGGAGGAGCTGGAGTGGGTGTGGCAGTTGAGGTTTTTTGAGAAATGATGTAAGGAGCAGAACTTGCGCCCTTTGCATCTTTGGCATAAAATGCAAAGTCGTAAGAGGTATTGGGGGCTAATCCGTATACGTTTGCATTTTTAGATGTGTATGTATCAACATAGTGCCATGAGGTTTCGCTGCTTTTTTTATAGTAAATGGAACAACTGACTGCGTTGGAAGATGACCAAGTAAGTTTGACGGATGTGGGAGTCAGGGAATAAACACTGGCTTTTTTAACGGTAGCCTTTGATTGCGTACTTGGATTTTGGGTGGGTGCAGGCGTAGCTGTAGGTTTTTTGGTAGGCGCAGGCGTAGCTGTAGCTTTTTTTGTAGGTTTCGGTGTAGGTGTTGAAAGCGTATATTCGTCAAGATAAGTGATGGAACCGTTCCAGTTTTTGTAAAGTGCTTCTATTTCTTTTGCGTGAACGGCGAAATTGATATTCTGCGAGTCTTTTCTTGTGAGTGTGGTAACGCCAATGACTTCACCGTTATCGTTGAACAACGCACCGCCGCTGCTTCCGTTAGAGATAGGGGCGGTCAATTGAATCCACTGCGTACCATCTTCAAAAAAGACGGCACTGATATTGCCTGTGGAGACTGTATTGATGAGTCCACGGGGACTTCCGATGGCAACAACGGATTCGATTCTCTTTTGATCGACAGCGGTATGCAGCGGAAGCGGCTGCAGATCAGTGGGAGAGAAGAAACGAAGGATAGCCAAGTCCTTTTCTTCATCGGCGATGCAAACAGACATAATGATATATTCATAGCCGTCATCACTCAAGGCTATGATCATATCGGAATCTTCAATCACATGGTAGTTTGTTACCAGCGTTTTGTTATCAAAAGCAACAAAACCGCTGCCGGTGGCGATAACGTCACCGTCTTTCATCACTTCCAGCATCAGTACGGATTTGCACGCTTTTTCAACGGCATCCGGATCGCCGGTAAAACCGGCTGCACCGGCGACGGAGACGGTCAGCAGGAATGAAAGTATGATTGTTATGAAAAACAGATGCTTTTTCATTGGTTCACCTCATAAAAAGCATTGAATACGGTATGTTTTGCTGTGTTTATTATAATGCGGTTTCGGCTTTTTTGTCAAATGAAGGATGCAGACGATCTTCCTCTTTTTTACGCAATATATAAGGGAAGAAACATTGACATTTTGCCCTGAAATGCCGTATAATTAACGATTGTGAATAACGCATTTCAGGAAGGGGAAACGACATGCTCAGAGACGAAGTTGCGCGCAGACGCACATTCGCCATTATCAGCCATCCCGACGCCGGTAAGACCACTTTGACGGAGAAACTGCTGCTCTACGGCGGTGCTATCCGGCAGGCAGGTTCGGTCAAGGCCCGTAAGGCGGAGCGCCATGCAACCAGCGACTGGATGGAGATCGAAAAACAGCGCGGCATTTCCGTTACGTCCAGCGCCATGCAGTTCTCCTTCAACGGCTGCAATATCAATATTCTGGATACTCCCGGCCATCAGGACTTCTCGGAGGATACCTACCGCGTGCTGGTGGCGGCCGACAGCGCTGTGATGCTGATCGACGCGGCCAAGGGCGTGGAAGAGCAGACCATCAAGCTGTTCAAGGTTTGCCGTATGCGCGGTATTCCGATCTTCACCTTTGTCAACAAGATGGACCGCGCCGCCAAGGATCCCTTTGAGCTGATGGACGAGCTGGAGAACGTGCTGGGCATCCGTTCCTGCCCCGTTTGCTGGCCCATCGGTACCGACGGCGACTTCCAGGGCGTGTATCACCGTGATACCAAGATGATCGAGCTGTACTTCGGCGGCGACCACGGCAAAAACAAGGCCGAAAAGACCGAAGTGCACATTGATGATCCTGCGCTGCCCGGAATGCTGGACAAGCATTACATCAACCGCCTGCATGAGGAGATCGAACTGCTGGACGAAGCCGGCGACGAGTTCGATATCGAGCGCGTGCGCAAGGGCGAACTGACGCCCATGTTCTTCGGCAGCGCGGTGACCAACTTCGGCGTTGAGCCTTTCCTGGAAAGATTCCTGGGCTATACCACGCCTCCCACTCCCCGCGAGAGCAACGAGGGCATGGTTTATCCCGATGACGAGCGCTTCTCGGGCTTCATTTTCAAGATTCAGGCCAACATGAACCCCGCCCACCGCGACCGCCTGGCCTTCCTGCGTATCGTGTCCGGCGAATTCCGCAAGGGCATGAACGTGTGGCATTCGGGCACGGGCAAGGAAATTCAGGTCAAACAGCCTCAGCAGTTCATGGCAGATGAACGCGAGGGCGTGGAGACCGCCTATCCCGGCGACATCATCGGTCTGTTCGATCCCGGTATTTATCATCTGGGCGACACGCTGTGCGTGGGCCGCAAGATCAAGTTTGAGAAGATCCCCGTGTTCGCTCCCGAACACTTTGCCAGAGTGCGTCCCCTTGACTCCATGAAGCGCAAGCAGTTCGTCAAGGGTGTGATGCAGCTGAGCGAGGAAGGCGCCATCCAGACCTTTATCCGCAATGAAACGGGTCGCGAGGATTTCCTGGTGGGCGTTGTAGGCGTACTGCAGTTTGACGTGCTTACCCATCGCCTCAAGGGCGAGTACGGCGTAGACCTGGTGGTGGAGCATCTGCCTTACCGCTACGTCCGCTGGGTGGTGGAGGCCAACTGCCCCGCCACGGAGCTGAAGATCACTTCCACCTCCGCCCGCGCCTTTGACGCGGAGGAGCGCGAGGTGCTGCTGTTTGAAAACGACTGGAGCATCCGTCTGGCGGAAGAGAACAACAAGGGTCTCAAGCTGGCCGAGCTCGCGCCCCGCGAGATCTTCTGATCACAGAAAAGCTACTTTTTTCCTATATAACGACCTGTAAGGAAGGCGAAATCAATGATCCGTTCCGACATTCGCAACATTGCTATCATTGCTCACGTTGACCACGGCAAGACCAGTCTGGTAAACGAACTGCTCAAGCAGGGCGGCGTTTTCCGCGCCAATCAGGAAGTAGCCGACCGCGTGATGGACAGTAACGATCTTGAGCGCGAACGCGGCATTACCATTCTTTCCAAGAACACCGCCGTGCACTACGGCGAAACCAAAATCAACATCGTCGACACCCCCGGCCACGCCGACTTTGGCGGCGAGGTGGAGCGCGTGCTGAAGATGGTTGACGGCGTTCTGCTGCTGGTGGACAGCTTTGAAGGCCCCATGCCCCAGACCCGCTTTGTACTGTCCAAGGCGCTGGAGCTGCAGCTGCCGGTGCTGATCTGCATCAACAAGATCGACCGTCCCGATGCCCGCTGCGAAGAAGTGGTGGACGAGATTCTGGATCTGCTGATCGAGCTGGATGCCGATCCCGATACGCTGGAGCGTCCCATCCTGTATGCTTCCGCCCGCAAGGGTACCTGCACGCTGGATCTGGAACAGCCCGGCGAGGATCTGCGCCCGCTGTTTGAGGCCATCCTCAAGTACATCCCCGCGCCCGAAGGCGATATGGAAGGCCCCGCGCAGGTGCTGATCTCCACCATCGACTACAACGACTATGTGGGCCGCATCGGCGTAGGCCGTATGACCCGCGGCACCCTCAAGGCCGGTCAGATGGTAGTGCGCTGCAACGATAAGGAAGAAAAGAGCGCCGCTCCCTGGCGTCTGACGGGTCTGTTCACCTATGACGGACTGAAGCGTCTGCCTGCAGAAGAAATGAGCATGGGCGATATCGTGGCGGTGACCGGTCTGGAAGATTTGTCCATCGGCGATACCGTATGCGCTCCCGACTGCGTGGAAGCACTGCCCTTTGTCAATATTTCCGAGCCCACCGTGACCATGACCTTCTCCGTCAACGACAGTCCCTTTGCCGGCAAGGAAGGCCAGTATGTGACCAGCCGTCACCTGCGCGCCCGCCTGTACCGTGAGCTGCAGACCGATATGTCCCTGCGCGTCACTGACGGCGAAACGCCCGATTGCTTTGACGTGTGCGGCCGCGGCGAACTGCATCTGTCCATCCTCATCGAAAATATGCGCCGTCAGGGCTACGAATTCCAGGTCAGCAAGCCCGAGGTTATCTATAAAGAGATCGACGGTGTGCTCCATGAGCCCATCGAGCGCATGGTGGCCGACGTTCCCCAGCCCTATGCCGGCGCGGTCATTGAAAAGATCGGTCGCCGTCGCGGTGTGCTGGAAAAGATGGAGGGCATGGATCGCGTACGCCTTGAGTTCCTGGTTCCTTCCCGCGGTCTGTTCGGCTATCGCAGCGAGTTCATGACCGATACCCGCGGCGAAGGCATCATGAGCAGCGTATTTGAAAAGTACGAGCCCTTCCGCGGCGAGATCCCCCACCGCAACGTGGGCGCGCTGATCGTTTACGAAACGGGCGAGACCACCCAGTACGGTCTGTTCTACACGCAGGAGCGCGGTACGCTGTTCATCGGCAGCCAGGTGCCTGTGTATGCCGGCATGATCTGCGGCGCCAACGCCCGGCCCGGCGATATTGTATGCAACGTCTGCCGCAAGAAGCACGTGACCAACACCCGCAACTCCGCTTCTGCCGAAGACAGCCTGCGTCTGGTCTCCGTGCATCCGCTGACGCTGGAGGAATGTCTGGAGTTTATCGATGACGATGAACTGCTGGAGATCACCCCCAAGAGCCTGCGTATGCGCAAGCGTCAGCTTTCTCATGAACAGCGCGCCAAGAACCTCAGCCGCGGAATTAAATAAGCATCAGCGGAAGGCGCATTATGCCTTCCGCTTTATTCCTTTAAATTATGGAGGAAGCTATGATTATCGGTTGTACCAAGGAATTAAAAAATCACGAGTACCGCGTGGGTCTCACGCCGGATAACGCAGCGATGCTGATTGCGCACGGGCACAGCGTGCTGGTGGAAACGCAGGCGGGTGCGGGCGCGGGCTTTGCGGATGAGGAATATACCTATGCTGGCTGCAAGGTGCTTGAAACTGCGAAGGAAGTATACGACGCGGCGGAAATGATCATCAAGGTCAAAGAGCCCGAAGCCTGCGAGATTCCGCTTCTGCACGAGGGACAAATTCTCTACACTTACCTGCATCTGGCGCCCAACAAGCCTTTGGCGGAGGGTCTGCTGCAAAAGGGTGTAAAGGCGGTGGCGTACGAAACCATCACCGACGCTTCCGGTAACCTGCCCTGCCTGCGTCCCATGAGTCAGATCGCCGGCAGACTGTCCATCCAGGAGGGCGCGAAATATCTGGAGCGTTCCTTCGGCGGCCGCGGCATATTGCTGGGCGGCGTGCCGGGTGTGGAGCGCGGCAAGATCGTGATCATCGGCGGCGGCGTAGCGGGTACGTATGCTGCCAAGGCCGCAGTGGGCATTGATGCGCAGGTGACGGTGCTGGATATCAGCCTGAACCGTCTGAGCTATCTGGAAGATATTTTCGGCGCGTCCGTAACCACCATGTATTCCACCGAAGCCAATATTCGCCGCAGCTTGGCTGAGGCGGATCTGGTGATCGGCTCGGTACTGATCCCCGGCGCGTCTTCGCCCAAACTGGTGCGCAGAGAGCATCTCAAGCTCATGAAGCCCGGCGCGGTGATCGTGGATATCGCCATTGACCAGGGCGGCTGTTGCGAATCCTCCCATGTGACGCTGCACAAGGATCCTGTGTATATCGAAGAAGGCATCGTGCATTATTGCGTGGGCAATATGCCCGGCGCCGTTCCGCGTACATCCACCATTGCTCTTGGCAATGCTACCGTGGGCTATGCCGTAAAAATGGCTGATCTCGGCCTTGAAGAAGCCATGAAACGGGATGCGGGACTGGCTAAGGGCCTGAATATCTACTGCGGAAAGTGCACCAATAAGAATGTGGCGGACAGCCTGCAGCTGGATTATGTGCCGGTGGAGAATGTTATCGGTGCATGAGAAGCATGTGCGAAGAAATTGAAGAGGTAAAATCGTAAAGTGATACAATAATGGCAGCACTTTCATGTCTGCCATTATTTTTGTACGGTATATGAAGAATATGCTCAGCCGGTTTTGATTGTAAAAATCATAGGCTCAAAACGGTGGAAAAGACAAAAGTATTGATTCGATTTTTTTTCTTTGATATAATGAAAATGCTTTAACGAAAAGATGATCGGGAATTTTGTCCGAATAGAGAAGGAGATACCTTGCAGATGAAAAAATATTTGGCATTTTTGCTGATCCTGCTGCTTTTGCCCGCGTTTGCCGTGGGCGAAACGCTGACGCTGAGCTTTGTCGGCGACTGCAGCCTCGGCGAAACCATCGAAAGTCAGGGCTCCAAAGAGGGCTTTTCGTGGATGGTGGATAAGAACGGTCTGGACTGGCCCTTCTCCACCGTACGGAAATATCTGGATGCAGACGACTTTACCTTTGCCAATCTGGAAGTGGTATTCACCACCCGCAGCAAGCATAAGGATAAGCGCACGAATCTGCGGGCGAAGCCCTACTATGCGCAGGTGCTGCTGCATTCGGGCGTTGATGCGGTGAACACCGTCAACAATCACAGCTTCGATTTCAATTACGAAGGGTATATGGATACCCTTAAAGCGCTGGATGAAATAGGCTTCAAGCATTTCGGCTCCGTATACGTGAATTCGAAATACGGCAGCGACCTGCTGCTGGAAACAGAAGTAAAGGGCATCAAGATCGGCGCCGTGGGCTTCAGCTATCCCCAGGAAAGCGATCTGAAAATCGTGAAGCAGCGTATTCAGAAGCTGAAGGATGCAGGCTGCGATATCATCGTTGCAAGCATGCATTGGGGTCAGGAGACCAAGCCCACCCAGACCAGCGAACAGATGAAGTTCGCCCGGGAGCTGATCAAAGCCGGCGCCGATATCATCTGGGGGCATCATCCCCATGTGCTTCAGCCGGTGCAGTTCTACAAGGGTGGCATCGTGATGCACTCCACCGGCAACCTGACCTTCGGTTCCATGTCCTCCAAGGTGGACCGCGATACAGGCATTTTTCAGGTGACCTTTGATATCAGCGGAAAAGATCCCGTTATGACGGAGCTTAAAGTCATTCCCTTTACCACGACGGGCAGAGGCGATTACAGACCCAAGGAGCTGACGGAAGAAGCCGACCGTCTGCGCGTATTCAAAAAGGTCAGATACGCAAAAAAGAGCGAAACCATGACCAATCTGCCCGAATCCTTCCTGAAAACGGGCGTTGTAAAACTCAAAGACGGAATGCCTGTTGAATAAGAAAAAAACAACCTGCGGCAGCAGGTTGTTTTTTATTTTAGAAGTAAGTCAGCTCGATATGCTTGCCCATTTTTTTCAGACAGTCAGCCAGGTTGGTGATCAGCTGCTGCTTGATGGCGAAATTGATGGGCAGATTGGGATTCTGGTGGGCGGGATTGATGGCGCGGCCCACGAAGAAATTGATATCGGTGGCGCTTTCAAACAGCTCGCGGGCGATGAGGCTGGCGCCGTCCTGCTGATGCAGCCATGTGCCGGCCAGATGCGCCTGATCCAGATAATCCCGGGCGTAGGTGAGCACCTTCGCCAGCGTGAGCACGCCCTCGGTGGTCAGATCGACGCCGGGAATGCGGCAGACGGGCGGGATCTCGGGATCCACGTAATCCAGCGATACTTCTATGGGCTTGTCCAAATAACGGCTGACCACCTGACTGGTAGTGCCGCCGCACACGATATGACGGCCCTTCAGGGAGAAAAAAGCTTCCATCATCTTTTCGTCGTCCTCCTGCTTTTCCGGCGGGCCGACCACGAGATTGACGGTATGGCGGGTGCACACGCGGGCAACGGCGATGGTGGTATCATCGCCGGGACGCCCGCCGTAGAGGCGGTTGCATTCGTCCACGATCAAGCCGGCGATGGACTTGGCGCTGCTTTGGGGCAGATAGTTGCCAACGGCGTAGTCGGCGATGGAATCCCGGGTCCAGCCGAAATTCATGGTCATGCCTACGCCCGCCCACTCGGCGCCGTCGCTCATGGCAATAAAAACGTCGTCCGCTTCAATGGGGAAGGTGCTTTCCCAGATGCTTTTTCCGTTGATCGTGCGGAACGTGCGGGGATAATCAAAGACCTCGCCGTGACGCAGAACAACGGTGGCGGGATTGTCAAACTGGATGATGTGCGCCGTCTGGTTTTTCAGGATGCGCAGGATGGTGAAGGTGGAATAGGCCACCTGTCTTACGCTGCACACAGGCAGGGTGGCAGCGATGGTGGACACGCAGTTTTCAAGGGGGATGCCGCCGGAGATCATGGTGCACAGGATTTTGCTGGTCAGGGTGGAAAGAATGTTGGCTTTTACGCCGCTGCCCAGACCGTCGGCCAGCACCAGGGTGAGATCCTCATCGCCGCCGCCGGCGATCTCCACCTTATCTCCGCACAGTGTTTCGCCCACATGATTCAGGCTGATCCAGCCCGTTTCGATCCACAGGTTATTCATGGGCCATGGCGTCCTTCAGCCGTGTGAGGGCGATCTGCGTTTCAGCGGTGGTTTCGCCCAGAAGCGATGCGATCTCCTGCACGATGCGCATCTGCTTTTCGATCACCTTGTCGGCGATCTCCACGGTCTGCTGTTTCATTTCGGCGCCCTGCACACGCAGCTTTTCCTGCTCGGTAACGTCGCGGATCAGGGTGATGACCACATGATACTGGCGGTCGTAGAGAATGGTTTCATCCACGTACAGCCCGTATTCGTCCAGATAACGCTTGGAGGACTGGGTGTACAGCGCGGCAGTGACGATTTGCTGGTAAGGCGAAGGATCGAGGATGGTCAGGATATGCTTGTGCAGCATTTCCTTTGCATCGGAAAGGCGGAACATTTTCAGCGCCGAGGGATTGATCTGCTGCACGATCTGGTGCTCGTCCATGACGATCACGGCGGTGGGAGTATTGTGAATAATGGTGTCGGAGAAGCTTTCGGCCTTTTCCTTCAGGAAGGGCAGGCACATTTCGATTTTGGCCTTGCCCTCCAGAATGGCCACGGCCTTGTCGCGGCAGGTCTTATAACCGCAGCTGCCGCAGTTGAGCTCTTTTTCGGGGCTGGTTTTGCCCATTTTGTAGAGCATATTCCGGATGGCGTCGCTGCCGAATTTCTGCTTATTGCCGCCGGTAAAGGGGTAATCGGCGCGGATGTTCATTTCGCGGTCGATCTCAAAGGGCGTTTCACCGCTGCCCGAGAAGGTATCCACGCGCATGGCGCCTTTCAAACGGCGCTCGGCGTGATCGCGGATGCAGGGGCCGTTGACGCAGCTGCCCTCGCAGGCGCTCATTTCGATGAACACCTTGCCGAATTCGTTGTTTTCCAGCTCCTCAAAGACGCCCCGGCAGTTATCGATGCCGTCAATGGCGATGCGGCGGTAGCCCTCTACCTTGGCAGTAGCCTTGAGTACGCCGCCGGTGGCGGGATAAAGACGGGATACCGCGCCCTCGCTGAGGGGATCCACGTGCTCGCAGGGCAGTTCAATGTGTTCCGCGGAAAACCAGTCGATCAACTCGTCAAAGGTGAGCACGGCATCTGTATAAGGGCTCTTGTCGCCCTCCAGTTTTTTTGCGATGCAGGGACCGATGAACACGGTGAAAGCATCCGGCTGCTGTTCCTTGATCAGCTTGCAGTGAGCCTCCATGGGCGTGAGCACCTTGGCCAGATAAGGCAGCATGGAGGGATAGAACTTCTGGATCAGGCGGTTAATGGAGGGACAGCAGGAGGAAATAAGCACCTGCTGACGTCCCTCGCGCATGATGCGGGCATATTCTTCACTGACCAGCTGCGCGCCGATGGCTGTTTCCTGCACGTCGGAAAAGCCCAGCGTGCGCAGGGCGTCGGCGATCACCGAAAGCGAGCGGATGCGGAAATTGGCTATAAAGGAAGGCGCAAGGCTGCAAACCACGCGCTTGCCGGCTTTTATAGCCGCCTTTACCAAATGAATATCATTTCGCACCTGCTTGGCTTTCTGCGGGCAGGTCACATAGCAGCGACCGCAAAGAATACAGTCGCTGTGTACGATCTCGGCAGTGTCATTGGCAAAGGTAATGGCCTTGACCGAGCAGTCGCGGATGCATTTGTAGCAGTCCGCGCAGTTATTCTTGTTCAAGCTGAGAATATCTTGCATATCGGTGATCCTCTCCGGTCAGGTATCCTGCTGCCAGCAGCACTGGCCCAGTGCATCGAAAATGGTCTTTTCCAGCGCTTCGTGGCCGTATTTGTCCACTTCGCCCTTGTCCTTGGGACCGTGGGTCAGGCAGCCTGCGCCGCCGATGCACCCGCCCTGACAGGCCATGCCCTCGATGAAGTTTTCTTTGAGGAGATTGCGCTGTTTTTTGAGCAGCGCTACGCGGCACTCCTCGATGCCGTCGCAAACAAGGGGATTGACGGTAAAATCAATGTTCTGTTCTTTGAGCGCCTGAGAAACGGCTTCGCTGAGACCGCCGCTGCGGGCAAAGATGCGGCCAAAGCAGCTGGCGTTGTCCAGCACGCCTTCTTCAAGAACGCTCAAATCCAAATCACGGCTGTCGATCCACGCCTGAAGCTCTTCAAAGGTCACTACGCAATCCACGTATTCGCGCACGGTTTCCCGCTGCGCTTCGGCTTTCTTTGCTGTGCAGGGGCCTATGAAAATGACTCTGGCGTCGGGATCGGTTTGTTTAATGAAGCGGCCCAGCTCTGCCATGGGGGAGAGATTATGACTGACCAGCTCTTTGAGCTTGGGGAAAGAGCTTTTGATATAGCTGACAAAGGCGGGGCAGCAGGAGGACGTAAGGAAGCCCTTCTCCGCCAGTTCCTGCGCTTCCTTAAAGGCCACCATGTCAGCGCCCAGCGCGGCTTCGATCACGCTGTAAAAGCCCAGTTCTTTCAGTGCGGTGATCACCTGGCCCACCTTCACGTGTACGAACTGGCTGGAAATGGAGGGAGCCACCACGGCGTATACCCGGTAATTGCGGTTATGATCGCTCTCGCGGATGATTTTCAGCGCGTTGAGCAGGAAGCTCTTATCCTGAATCGCGCCAAAGGGACATTGATATACGCAAGCGCCGCAGGCGGTGCACTTGGTTTCGTCGATGCAGGCGTAGTGGTTTTCGGTATGGCTGATGGCCTTGACCTTGCAGGCGCGTTCACAGGGACGAACGTGGCTCTGAATGGCGCTGTAAGGGCAGACGGAGGCGCACTTGCCGCAGTTTACACATTTGTCGGGATCAATGTGCGCATGGTGGTTTTCGTCAAAGGAGATAGCGCCCCACGGGCAGGCGGCCTGACAGCGATGGGCGATGCAGCCGCGGCAGTCAGGGCCTACGCGATAACCGCTTACCGGGCATTCGTCGCAGGCAATGCCGATGACTTCAATCACGTTTCTGTTGTTTTTATTGCCGCCCATGGCCATTTTTACCCGTTCGGCCACGATGGCACGCTCTTTATAAATGCAGCAGCGCATGGTGCTTTCGGGACCGGGGGAAATCAGCTTGGGGATGTCCAGATAGCAATCCTGAAGGGTATTTTCGTTTTCATGGCGGGCTACTTCGCGCAGCACCATGTATTTGAGTTTTTGTACGTAGGTATCAAACATTCGCATGATGAATCGACCTCGGAAACAGTTTAAAGACGCGGCAGAACGGTATTCTCAAAGAAATCCCGGGCGGTTTCGGGGGAGAGGGAGAAGGCTTCGCCGTCCACCGTTACGCACACGCCCTGCTGGCAGTTTCCCATGCAGAACTGACCTGCCAGGTGAACGCGGTCGGACAGGCCGTGTTCCTTTACCAGCATTTGCAGTGTTTCAATAATGGGGCGGGAGCCCTTCAGATGACAGCTGGAGCCGATACAGACAGTGATTTTCATAGTGAACTCCTTACATACGAATAAATCGATAATATGTTCACGATTGAACAAGGATAAATATACCATAACTTCCGTTATTTTACAATAGAAAGAAGGCGTTTTATCCTGTTTTAAATCATGATACAAAAAAATCTCCGGCGTGAGAGAACACACCGGAGATTCTTTGAGATTGTGTTTGAATGAAAACCGTTTTTGCCGTTTGTCAGGCGGATTTGCGCAAGCAAAGCGGTTTATTTGACGGTGCCGAGGAAGGCGCCGAAGTATTTTTTCACTTCGGCGTCGGACAGGGAAAAGCGGGTGCGCAGATGTTCCACAACGGCGGCGGGACGCTCCCTGCAGTATGTGCGCAGCGTGGAAACAGACTTGTTCCAGGCTTTTATATCGCCTGTTCCCCAGCGCTCATGCTGGGCGGGAATCAGGGGGGAGATCACTTTTACCCATTCATCGATTTGCGCATCAAGCGCTTTGGGCTGGAATTTCTCATAAAGGATCTCGCCAAAGCGCTTTAGGAACAGATCCCGCATGGAAGGCACCTTTAAAAGCGCAGACATCGGCTCATGGAACAGGTGCGTAACCTCCTGATCGTTGGGGTCGGCCAGCACCCTGCCGATGGGATACGCCTTGGTATCCTTCATACCGTTGTCCAGATCGAACAGACATACCTTCCATTTGCCGCCGGGTACTTTGTAATAGCGCACGTTTTCCAGATCCTTGTTGCCGCTGATGATCTCAAAGATGGTATGATCAAACCAGCTCATCACGTCGATACGATCCAGCACGTACTGCAGATTGGCTTTTTTGTTCAGATCCTTCGTGCGGCAGAATTTGATCAGCTCTGTTATATCATCACGGCTGCCCTGCAAAATATAGCCCTTGTTTTTGAGGATGATGATGTTGTCGATCACGTCTTCATCCGTAATGCCCTCCCACTGGGCGATGGAATACTTGTTGATCTTTTCGCGCAGGTTGTAATGTCCCCAGAATTTGCCGTTGATATATACATTGACGGTGCGGGCGTCCTGGTACATCACATGGGTGCCGGCGGCCAGAGAGGTGAGGAAGGCGTCCTTGAAGCGGGTGCCGCTGCTTTCGGTGCCCGCTGCACGGAGCGTGAAAGCCTTGATATCCGTATAATCCCGGTGTTCAAAGGGACTGTAAGGGAAGCGGTCCTCGCTCAATGCACCGCGGGCATAGACGGCCATGCCTTTTTGTGCGCGCATACGGGAGGTGCCGCCGGTGATGCGGAAGGAAGACAGCTGATCGATTTTCAGCTCGCCGTTTTCAAAATACTGCACATGAACGGGATATTCCCAGTCGTTCATGTAGTTGGGCTCTTTGTCGTCGCCGCGCTTGAAAAGCCCCATGTCGTAATCGTTCAGGTACTTGTCGTCGGTGATCAGGGATACAATGGGCACGGCGGAAGAAACGCCGAAGAGATAACTTGCGGAAACAACGGGCGAAATCAGCTCGCCTTTTTTGTATGCGGCAGCGCGCAGCAGGGTGGTTTTGCCAACGGAGATCGGCCCGGAATATACCTTGGATTTGGTGGTGGGCGTTTCGCCGTTGAGGGTGTAATAGATGGTTGCGCCGGCGGGGGCGGTGATCTTTACGGAAACGCTCTTGGTGAGAATGCCGCCCTTATGGGAAAGAACAGGCGCCGCCGTCTGCACACGGTAACCGGTTTGGGGATTCTTTTTCTGCGGCGTGGTCTTTTCAAAGAACACGATTTCTCCGGCGCCGCCCTCCATGCGTCCGCAGGAAATGCCGCCGTACTGATCGCCAAGAGAAATGTGATCGACGATCTTGTCTCCCTTGCTGAGAAGAACGACGTCGTTATCCTGGCTGAGCTTAAACGTGGCATAGTATACGCTGTTCAGTTGGGTAGTCAGCTCCCTGCCGTCGGCATAAATGATGGCATACCCCTTTGCCGGAATGAAAGCGTTTTTGGGAAACGCCCATTTTTTCGGATTCGAAGCGCTGTCGGATAAATACCAGCCGCTGAGCGATACCCGCTTGGAGGTGGAGTTGTACAGCTCTATATAGTCGTACCGATTGCCTTTGTTGGTGTAATTGGCGCTTGCGGTCAGCACTTCACTGATATAGACGCCGGTTTTGTTATCGGAAAACACCTTTTTTTCATAGGTGGCTTTGGAAACGATCTGGTTGGCCTTTCCGGGGGTGACGAAGTAGGTTGTCTGCCACGTACCGTTTTTCAGCACCAGCGAGGTATCATTTTTCTGCGGGCCGAAAACAACGTAATCCATAACGCGGCCCGATTTGTCCGTCAGCACAACGGCTTCGCCCTCGGAAGAAAGCTTGAAATTTACTGTGCTTTCATGCAGATAAATCACTTTTCTTTCGCCGGCGGCCAGGGTAAAGCCCTCGGGAAGACGCCAGCGGAGCGGCTTGGAGGCATTGTCAGACAAGTACCACCCTGACAGATCCGCCGCCTGGCTTCCGGTATTTTCAATTTCTACCCAGTCGGGCGTTTCGCCGTTCACAGCCACCATGGAGTTGCTGGCGCACACCTCGCTGAGCCTTACGGAGGAAACCGCCGCGCCGGCCTTGCGGTCAAACACGATCTTTCCGTCCACATAGCGTTCGTTGGCGTTCAAAGCCGGGATGTTCAGAGAACCGTGGGCGCTCCCGTCCGCATTTTTGATAAACAGGGTTTCGCCCTCATCCGAAAGCTTGAAGGGCGCGCCGCCGTCTTTGCCGGTGCAGTAGATCAGCAGCTGTTCGCCGGGGGCGAGGGAACGATCCGGCAGCGGATACGCCTTCCCTGCTTCATCGCACAGTGTCATGCCGGTCAGCGGCACGGAAGCTTGCCCGTTGTTGGACAAAATGACGTAATCATGCACTTTGCCCCCTTCGTCGGGATGCAGGGTCAGGTTTTTGCTGACAGCCTCGCTGATATAAATATCCGCATGTGCAGCTGTGCACAGCAGACAGCATAGAAACGCGGTAAGCGCGAACAGTTTTTTCATTGCTGTTATTCCCTCGTGATATTGTATTCGAAGTTCCGAATGCGTCGCTTCTGAACGGTATCTCATCGTTCGGAAAGCCGCAGCTTAAGCAGCGTCACGATCATCCGATCCGCTGCGGACGGGCTTTGAGAAGCTTTTTGCTCAACGGAGTAACCTCCTTCGGAACGGTGTTTCCTACTTATTATATAGCATAGATATGCGCGGATGTCCATCCTAAAATGCCTCAAGCGGCAAGAAATGGTACGAAGATTGACAGAGATAGAAAAATGATATAGAATTGTGGAGACAATCAACAAAGGAGAAAAAGAATGACCCCATCGAAAAACAAACATTACGGCTATACGCCTGCTGAATATTCCCGCTTCAAGGAATTTGCCTGGAAGATGCTGCTCAGCTTCGGCCTGACCTATATGTTCTTCTACAACGGCAGACAGAACATCAATCTGGTCATGACGCAGATGGCGGAGGGACTCGGATCCACCACCGCCGCCATGGGCGTGGTATCCTCTGCGCTTTTCTGGTGCTATGCCTTCGGACAGCTGATCAACGGTCGTCTGGGCGCTTACTTCGGCTATAAAAAATTTATGATGGCGGGCGTTGCGGCGTCTGCTTTGATCAACGTGATCATCTCCTTCCAGCATTCCGTTCCCGTGATCGCCGTGCTGTGGGGGCTTAACGGCTTCTGCCAGTCCATGGTCTGGTCCAACGGCGTGGGCGTGCTCAACAAGTGGTGGCCCAAGAAGGAGCGCGGCTTTGCTTCGGGTCTGGCGACGGCCTTTTCCGGCGTTGCGCAGGTGGTAACGTACCTGACGATTCTTCTGTGTATGCAGCTTAATCCCGAATGGGGCTGGCGCTCTGCTTTCCGCTATCCCATGGCGCCCATGGTGCTGATGCTGGTCGCATTTGCCGTTTTCTTCAAGACCAAGCCCGAGGACGTCGGCCTGAAGCCTTTTGAGGAAGAGGATAAGGCTGCCGCCGCACGTGATGCCGCGCTGGAAGCTGAAATGGCGAAAAAGGGGTATCTGTATCCCTACAAGGTGCTTTTCTCCGAGCCCAAGGTCATTGTTTTCTGCCTGATCTCCGCCATCGCCGGCGTAGGCCGCTACGGTCTGCTTACGTGGGTGCCTACCTACTTTACCGAATCCATGGGTCTTTCCATCAAGCAGGGGATCTTCAGCTCCATTCTGCTGCCCTTCGGTCAGGCCTGTGCCATGTTTGTTTTCCCGCTGATCACCGATAAGGTGTTCAAGGGCAAGCGTGAGCCCATGCTGGCGCTGGCGTCGATTGTGACGTTCTTCGGTATGGTCACCTTCCCCTTCATCGGTACGCAGTCGCTGGCCTCCGTGATGCTCTTCGTGGTGGGCGTATCGGGCATGGTCACCGGCGTCGTGTGGGCAGTGGCCGGTGATATGGGCGGCCGCGCTTTCTCTTCCACGGTTGTGGGCGTACTGGATTGGGCGGTATATATGGGCGCTGCGCTGCAGGCCAGCGTATTCGGCTTTGTGAAGGATACCTTCGGCTGGCCGGCTGTGTTTATCACCATCGGCGTTCTTTATGTGCTCATGCTGGTGCTGACGCTGTGTGCGCGCAAAATGAAAATGAGAAAACTGTGATCACCAGGTAAATAAAAAAGAAGCAGAGCGGCGGCTCTGCTTCTTTTTTGTGTTTTGTCAGGAATTACAGCGCCGGCGCTTCGGGAGACAGGCAGGCGATCCGGTTTGCCGCAAGCACGTTAACCGCGGCGTCGGTATCCTGAACATGGAAGATCATGCAGGCGCGGGCAGTGTCTTTCTGACTCAGGAAAGCGTACATATACTCAACGTTGATGTTGTTTTCGGATAAAATATGAAGCACTTGATTCAGTCCGCCGGGGGTATCGGGAATGATAACGCCCAGAACTTTTGTGACAGTATGGATAAATCCCTCTTTTGTCAAAAGATCCGATGCGGCCTGGGGGGAATCTGCAATGATGCGCGCAATGCCGAACTCGGAGGCTTCGGCAAGCGACAGCGCGCGCATATTGATATTGTTTTTTGCCAGCACATCGGTCAGCTGCTGCAGTTTACCGGGCTGATTTTCCACGAATACAGAAATCTGATTCAACGTCATAACGGTTTCCTCCTCAAATTTTGCGTTTGTCAATTACGCGGACAGCCTTACCTTCGCTGCGGGCGATCGTCTTGGGGGCAACCAGCACGACTTTGGCGGAGATCCCCAGCATGGACCGCAAGCCCGCTTCCAGTGCAGCCTGACGGTTTTGATTTCGCCCATGTTATCGGTGAACATTTCGGGCGTCATTTCCACCTGTACATCGAAGGTATCGGTATTGCGCACGCGGTCAATGATGATCTGATAATTGGCGGGATACCCTGCGCCCACCAGCACGGCTTCGATCTGGGAGGGGAAGACGTTGACGCCGCGGATGATCAGCATATCATCGCTGCGGCCCATGGGCTTGGCCATCTTGATGAAAGTACGTCCGCAGGAGCACTTTTTGCGGGACAGCACGCAGATATCGCGGGTGCGGTAACGCAGCAGGGGGAAAGCCTCCTTGGTCAGGGCGGTGAAAACCAATTCGCCTTTGGCGCCCTCAGGCAGTACCTCGCCGGTGTTGGGATCGATGATCTCGGCAATGAAGTGATCCTCGTTGATGTGCATACCGGACTGCTCGGAGCATTCGAAGGACACGCCGGGGCCGGAGAGCTCGGTCAGACCGTAAATGTCATAGGCCTTGATCCCCAGCGTGTTCTGGATGTCCCGGCGCATTTCCTCGCTCCATGCTTCCGCACCGAAGATGCCTGCCTTCAGCGGGATCTGATCGGGGGTAAGCCCCATTTCCTTCATGGTTTCGCCAAGATAGGCGGCGTAAGAGGGCGTGCAGCACAGGATTGTGGATTTCAGATCCTGAATGAACATGATCTGACGTTCGGTGTTGCCCGAGGAGGTGGGCACCGTCAGACAGCCCACCTTATGGCTGCCGCCGTTGAGGCCGGGACCGCCGGTGAATAAGCCGTAACCGTAGGACACCTGACAGACGTCCTCATCGGTGCCGCCGGCGGCCATGATGGCGCGGGCGCAGCAGTCTTCCCACAGGTCGATATCATGCTGCGTGTAGAATGCTACCACGCGCTTGCCGGTGGTGCCCGAAGTGGACTGGATGCGGACGCATTCCTTTTGCGGTTTGCCCATCAGGCCGTAAGGATAGGCCATGCGAAGGTCGTCCTTGGTCAAAAACGGCAGCTTGTGCAGATCCTTTGTGCCCAGGATATCCTCGGGAGTAACGCCTTTTTCTTCCATCTTTTTGCGGTAGTAGGGCACATTGTCCCATACATGCCTGACCTGCTTGATCAGGCGCTCATCCTGAAGAGCTTTGATTTGTTCAACGGGGGCGCATTCGATTTCCGGCTGATAGTAACGTTCCATAAATAGATCTCCTCCATGATATTTTTCGAAAAAGTGCAATGAAAAATCCCCGTATCCAATGGATACAGGGACGAATTGCTCGTGTTACCACTCTGCTTTACATAGGCCTTGCGGCCGATGCCTTGTCAGGCTTCGCACCTGATGAGAAAATCCCCAAACAGGTTGAAAAGTCTTAGCGATATAACGGTCGCACCCGTTGTGCCTACTGTGGGTTCAACACACCGCTCGCAGAATGAACTTCACCGGGTCATTGCTGATGCCTTGCACCCACCGGCATTTCTCTGAAGCGCTTCTCCCGGTTACTCTTTCCGCTCAAACGCATTTGGTATACGTCTGCTGCACAGGAAGTATTCTTCCGGTGCTGTCTTATTTAAGACGATCTTATTATATAACCGAACGAAAGGGATTGCAAATTCATTGTTTTCATAATATAATAAGTTTATCTTATTATAGGAGACGGGGAATCATGAATCTCAACCAGCTTCGCTATTTTGTGTCCGTCGCCGAGCACGGCAGCTTTACCAAAGCGGCCGTGAGTTATTATATTTCGCAAACGGCTATCACACAGCAGATCCACGCACTTGAAGAAACGGTCGGAACAAAACTGCTGGATCGCAACAGCCGGCCGGTTGTGCTGACTGCGGCAGGCAAAGTGTTTTTGAAGGAAGCAAGGGAGATCCTTGCCAGAGTGGATTCCGCTATGCTGCGCACACGGGAAGCGTCAACCGGGCTTGAAGGCGAATTGCGGATCGGCTATACAAAGGGATATGAACACAGCGATCTTTCCAAATATCTGCGCAGCTTTCATCAGGAATATCCCAACGTGCTGATTTCCTGCTATCGCTGCGACACGGATGCGCTGGCAGCCGGACTGATCAGCGGCGATTATGACGTGATTTTCACTTGGGACAGTACCAACTTAAGGCAGGAAGAAATGCTTCAGATGCAGGTGTTTGAGCAGGTTCCCCTGCGGGTTGCATTGTATGCCAATCATCCGCTGGCCCGCCGAAAGGAGCTGACCCGTAAAGATCTGAAGCAGGAAAATATCCTCTTTATGTCGCCCTCCGGTACAGGAAATTCATTCGGCGATGCGTTTTATATCAATCTTTACCGTCAGGCAGGCTATCAGCCTAACATTCTGCTTCGCTCCAACGATATGGAAAGCATTTTGATGATGGTTGCGGCGGAAGAAGGCATCTCCATTGTGCCGGAGTATTCTCACCCGTGGGACGTTGGTACGGAAAACGTTGTTTTTATTCCTTTGTGCGGCGAGGGGGAAACGGAAGAGATTCTGGTGGTTTGGCGGAAACACGATGATCATCCGGCGCTCCGGCATTTTGTCCGCAATCTTCCCACGGTATAAAGAACAACCGAAAAAGAAAAGGACTTGCGAAATGCAAGTCCTTTTTGTGAAGTACAAAGATCACAGATTGGTGAGGATCAGCGCCAGCCCCGACAGGAACAGCATGATCATCACGAATTTTTTGACGGCCGCTTCCTTCAGCAGGCTGCTGACCTTCATGCCCAGCCACAGACCCAGTACCACGGCGGGGTAGAGCATGAGCGATTCCAGCAGAATTTCCACGGACAGAAGGTCAAGGAGGAGATACATCAGCAGCTTGACGGTATCGCCGATGAAATACACCAGACAGGCATTGGCTTTGAAGGCGTGGGTGTCATCCGTTGCCTTGCTGACGTAGGTGCCTACCAGCACGCCGATGCCGCAAAAACCGGTGACAAAGCCGGCGAGAACACCCAGAATACCCATCTTCCAGTCGATTTTTCCTTCGGCGACGGCAGGCTTTGACTTTCTGAACATCATGTCCAGAACGGACAGGATCACCATGACGCCGAAAATGATCTCGATCCAGCGGGTATCCGTGTTTTTAAAGAAGATGGTGCCCGGGATGGTGCCAACGACCACCATGATGCTCAACGGCAGCCACACGCTGCGATTCAGCGATTTGCGATCCTTCCACGCCATGATGACGTTGGTGGGATAATTGAGCAACAGGTTGACAGGCATGATGTGCTGCATCACGCTGCCGCCAAAGCTCAAAAGGGTTGTAAACACCATGGTGTTGGCAAAGCCGCACAATCCTTTGACGATGAAGGAAACAAAGGTGACGAACATGAACCAGATCATGGATAACGGCTCCTTTTCTGTTCATTGGTATACCGATACAAAGAAAGGACTTGCATTTCTGCAAGTCCTTTGGAGCTGATACCCGGATTTGAACCGGGGACCTCATCCTTACCAAGGATGCGCTCTACCTGCTGAGCTATATCAGCGCATCATTTGACGCAAGATGTATTATACAGCAGCTCAGCAAAAAAAGCAAGAGGTTTTTGCATAAAATAATGAAAAACTTTTGGGATTTGTGTTATTTTATGTGGGTGCGTGCTTTGGTACGGGCAAATTCGATCTTGGAGATCTCCAGCAGCTGTTCCATGGCAGGGGTCAGCACACTGCCGCGGCGATAGGCAAAAGCGAAATGACGGGACATATCGATGTTCTGGATGGGGTAATAGCAGGGCATATCCTCGGCGGGATAGTCGCCGATGATCAGCTCGGTGATGGTACCAAGGCACATGCCGCTGCGAACGAAGGAGATGACCACGTCCCAGCCCGAGGTGCTGTGAATGGCACGGGGAGTAAAGCCGGCGTAGGCGAACAGCTTGTTCTGCAGCTCGGAAACCTTGTCCCGGTCACGGTGAAGAATAAACAGTTCGTCCCGGGTCTTGGTAATGTCGATGGTGCCGTCGGGTGCGACCAGCTGATTGAGGGGATGCTCGCGGGGGACGGCCAGGTAGATGGTTTCCTTGCCGATCAGCAGATAATCCAGGTCGGGGTGCGCGGGATACATGGGAACGAGGCAGCAGTCCAGCTTATCGTCGATGACGTCCTGCTCCAGCGTGCGGGAGGTGCCGCGATCCAGAAAATTGAGGGTATACTGGGGGTGATTCTGCTGGAAATGCTTGAGAATTCCCGGCAGCAGGTGGCGGGCATAGAAAGGGGACATGCCGAACCGCAGGGTTTCTTCCGGGGTTTCCTGCAAATGGTGTACGGCGTGCATCAGCATATCACGCTCGGTCAGCAGCTTGCGTCCTTGTTCCGCGATCAAGCGGCATGCGGCTGTGGGGAGCATCGTATGGCCGGAGCGGGTGAAAAGCGGCTTGCCCAGCTGCAGCTCGATCTTGTGAATCTGCTGGGAGAGCGCAGGCTGAGAAATATACAGGCTTTGAGCAGCCTGAGAGATGCTTTTATGGTTAAATACCGCGAGAATATAGGAAATATCCTTGAGATCCATGGACAGGGAAGACCTTTCTATAAGTATTTCTTATATAAAATATCATAACATAAGAATAGACAAATTTCAAGAATTGTGCTATATTTAATTAAACCTGTTTGGAAAGTTATGAAATGATACCGAAATTGACAAAAAATGGAAGAACGATTTCGTTTTATATTATTTTAAAGAGAGAGAAAAATATATGAAGTTTAACTATTTCGTTTGGGACTACGACGGAACGTTGTTTGATACATACGATGCCGTTACCCGTGCGTACCATCGGGCCGTGACGAAGCTGGGCATTGAAATTACCTTTGAAAAACTGCGCTGGATGACCAAGCACTCTTTGGGCTGGACAGCCAAGGAACTGGAAAAAGAATTCGGCGTATCGGCAGAGGAAATTCTTTCCACTTATTATACCTTTGCTCCCGAGGAAGAAACCATGCTGGCCATGCTGCCCTATGAGGGCACCAAGGAAGTGCTGAAAGCCATCTGTGAGCGGGGCGGAAAGAATTATCTTTATTCCCACCGTGATCATGTGTCCATTGAAGCGCTGGAGCATTACGGGCTGAAGGAATATTTCGCCGATTTTATCACGAAGGATGATCACTTCCCCCGAAAGCCCGCGCCCGATGCGCTGTTGTATCTGGTGGGCAAGCACGGTCTTGATCCCAAGGAGTGCGTGATGGTGGGCGATCGTGTGCTGGACGTGGAAGCCGGTCTCAACGCCGGTATGAGCGGTGCACTGTTTGATCCCGAAAACTTCTGCGAGGGGAAAGCCCCCACCGAATATCAGTATTCCTCCATGGAGGCGCTGCAAAAAGCGCTCGTGGAATGATATAAATAAGAAGGAGGAATGAAAGTGTCCACCGTTGCTATCAAGCCGCGCCCCCTTGTGATGAAGCGTTACCAGAAAACACTGAGCACAGTGTTTTATATCCTGGGCGCGCTCATTGTGCTGGCGGGTGTGTTCTGCTTCCTGGTCGGCGATATGAAATTGCCGGCGTTTGCAGACATCGACAAGCATTTTAAAACCGTATATGAGAATCAGCTCTATTCCGGTATTAAAATGGCTGCCTTTGACGCCGTGGGCTATTATGCCATCAAGTTCGCGATGATCGTGATCATCATCGGCCTGCTTCTGATCCTCAATGCCTGGATGCTGACGGGACAGAAGTTTGAACGCTACCGCGACTTCCTGTGCGTATTGCCTGCCATTGTTGCGCTGGCGGTTTTCACGTACTATCCGCTGCTGGATTTGTTCCGCATCAGCTTTACCAACTGGAACCTGATGAAGGAAGAATACAAGTTTGTCGGCTGGAAGAACTATACGTGGCTGCTGGACGGCTCGGGCTGGAAGAAGCTGAGCAACTCTCTGCTGGTCACCGTACAGTATACCTTCTGGGAAGTACTGTTCTCCCTTGCCGGCGGTCTGCTGCTGGCCATGCTCTTCAACCGCATGACCCGCTATTTCAACGCCCTGCGCGCTTTGGTGTTTATGCCCAAATACATCGCTGTTTCCACCAGCGCCATCGTTTTCGTGTGGATGCTCAACGGCGATCACGGTATTATCAACTGGGCGCTGAGCGTATTTGGTGTTCAGGGCCCCAACTGGCTGGCTGACGCCACCTATGCGCTTCCCGGTATTTTGATGCTGACTTTCTGGCGTACGGTGGGTTACGCAATGATGATCTACCTCTCCGCCATGAAGGGTATTCCCGCGGACTATTACGAGGCGGCCTCCATCGACGGCGCCGACGGTATGCACCGCTTCCGCTTCATCACCCTGCCTCTGCTGGCGCCTACCACGCTGTTCCTGGTGGTTACCACCTTCGTTTCCAGCATGAAGGTGTTCCAGTCGGTGGACGTTATGACCAGCGGCGGCCCCTACGATGCCACCATGGTAATGGTTCAGTGGGTTTACAACCTCTCGTTCAAGGATTTCCGGGTTGACCGCGCTGCGGCTGCCTCTGTTATCTTCTTCCTGATTCTGCTGCTGTGCACCGTTATTCAGATGCGTTACGGCAACAAGAACGTCAACTACGATCAGTAAGCGAAGGAGGGGAATGTAATGAAGAACAATAATAAAGTTTCCCATCTGACGCGTATGCAGATGCACGGCTGGTTTGATGTGCTGGTTCGTATCGTGTGCATCGGTCTGATCTTTGGTATCGTGGCGCTGATCGGTCAGATCTCCTACGTGAATACCGCCAAGACGTACACCGAAGCCATGGGCGCTTACGAGCGCGAGCAGGCGCTGGACTGGTTTGCCAAGAACCGCGGCTTCATGGCGGCTCTGTGCACGGGCTTCTGCTGCTTTGGTGCGATGGGCCTGGTGCTGATCCGCTTTGTCAGCCCCGTGATCGCCAATGACGTGCAGCGTCAGGTGCGGATGCGCAAGGCTGCGGGTATTGCCCAGAACGTGGGTGCCACCGTGGTTGCGCTGGTGATGATTTTCCCGCTGTACTGGATGGTCATTTCCTCCTTCAAGCACACGGATGAATTGCTGGCTCCCACGCCCACGCTGTGGCCTGAAACCTGGGTGTTTGACACCTACCCCAACGTGCTCAAGCGTGCGCCTTTCGGCACCTACTTCTTTAACACCATTTACTCCACTTTCTTCCAGATGGTCTTCCAGCTGGGCATCGGCGTTCTGGCGGCCTACGGCTTCTCCAAGGGCGAATTCAAGGGCAAGAACGTGCTGTTCCTCGTTGTGCTGGGCGCGCTGATGGTTCCCCTGCAGGTCACCTTCGTTCCCATCTACGTGCTGATCTCCAAGATGGGCTGGATGAACTCCTTCCCCGGTCTGATCATCCCCAACCTGGTATCCGCCTACTTCATCTTCATGCTCAGACAGAACTTCATGTCGGTGGATAACAGCTACATCGAGGCCGGTCAGATCGACGGCATGGGCCGAATCGGCACCATCTTCTATGTATTGTGCCCCATGTGCAAGCCCACGCTGATCACCGTTTCCATCATTACCTTCATCAACGGCTGGAACTCCTACTTCTGGCCCAAGATGATCACCACCAGCAATGCCCGCCGTACGCTGGCTGTAGGTATCAACCACATCCGCCAGACGTTCTCCGGCCTGGAGGTTCAGAACTACAACGAAATCATGGCAGCCGCTGTGCTGGCCATCATGCCCATCGTTGCGCTGTTCCTGATCCTGCAGAAGTACATCATGACAGGTCTAAGCAAGGCCAGCATGAAGTAATCACCGATCCTGAAGCGGAAACGCTTTAAATTGTTAGGATAAAAATGAAAGGAGATTCCCCCATGAAGAAGATCACTGCGCTGTTTATGGCTCTGCTGATGCTGCTCTCCGTGAGCGCTGCATTCGCCGCCGAGAACCCCTACGCTGTGACCGAGCCCATCACCATTGAATGGTGGCACAGCAACGAAGACCAGTACACCGAAGACATCAAGATGCTGGTTGAGAAGTTCCATGCCGAGTATCCCCTGATCACCGTTATTCCCCAGTACATCGGTGCCGGCGGCACGCTGGCTGACCAGCTGATCGCTGCCCATCAGGCTGACGCCGTTCCCGCCGTTTCCCAGTGCAACGTTGGTTATCTGGCCAACTATGCCGAGTCCGGCGTGACCACCAACCTGGAGCCCTACTTCGAAGCCTACTGCATCAATAAGGACGACTTTGTCAAGGGCTACCGCGCTGCCGCTACCAGCGCTGCCGATGGCAATATGTACTCCTTCCCCTTCCTGGCTTCCACCCAGGTAATCTACTACAACAAGACCATCGCTCAGGCGGAAGGCATCACCATGCCCACCAAGTGGGAAGAGATGGATGAGTTCATGAAGAAGGCTACCGTGAAGAATGCTGACGGCACCACTGCCCGTTATGCCATGATCTTCGGCGGCTGGGGCACCCAGTACTTCGAGACCTTCTTCCTCAACTACGGCGTTGAAGTCATCAAGGAAGACGGCACCACCGGTATCGCCGACCCCGTTGCCATTGAGATCACCGAGAAGATCAAAGAGTGGATCGACAACGGTTACTGCTACTGGGCTTACGGCTCCGGCGCTTCCACCAACATGCGTCAACACTTCTGGGATCAGACCGCTTTCGCCGTTGTGCATACCTGCTCTCTGATCACCACCTACCGTGACAAGATCGCGGGCGCCTTCGAATTCGACATCGCCGGCTTCCCGGCCGTGGGCGACAAGGCCAACACCCGTCTGTCCGGTAACCATCTGGTGATCCCGCGCAAGGCTTCTCAGGCTCAGAAGAACGCCGGCTTCCTCTTCGCCAACTGGGTAACCTCCGGCGAAGCCAGCCTGTACTGGGCGGAGATCTCCGGCTATATGCCCGGCCGTTACTCTGCGATGCAGGGCCCCGCGTATGACGCGCTGATCGAAAAGACCCCCGCTTACGAAGGCATGTTTGCCAATGTTGACAACATCCTGCCCTCCGACGCCCGTACCTACTATCAGTCCTGCGCGGATGAATGGATGAAGGCTCTGGGCCTGATCTTCTGCGAAGGCGCTCCCGTTGAGGATACGCTGGCCGATTGCGCCGAGACCATCAACGAGATCATCGAAGACGCTCAGTAATCAAATCAACACATAAAAAAAGAGCCCGCAAGGGCTCTTTTTTTGTGGACGGAATATGCAAAGGCAGTCCTTGTGCCTCTATCACAGCAATGTTAAGACTGGGTAAAATGCTTCTTCATGAGCGTGTACAGTGTTTTTCTGTCATCATCGAGTAAAGAAGTCTCTTTTTTCAGAGCGTAGTGGTGGGCAAACTCTGCATCTTCATACACGTGATTGTTGATTACGACAGCATTTTTGTATCGCGGCCTTACATGTATATGTAAATGAGGGTTGGGCGTGGTTTCTTTATAAAAGTTATTCAGTAAACAGCTCCAATTACTGAGCGCTGCTCCCAACACTTCTTTATAGACGAATTCTATTTTGTCTATGATCGTTTTTAATTCAATCCATTCGGAAAGATTCAGTTCTGAAAGACTTCCGCAATGCCTGTTCAGCACCAAAATACATCTGCCTGCATAGTCCTGCACATCCGCTAAATAAACAGACCAATACAGTGATTTATGCAGTAACCATTCGCTTCCTTGATAAGCACACCATTCACAAGTATTCATCGCTCATACCTACTCGGCTTTATCTCATTGTTTTTTCACAACGGTACAAAAACAGCAAGCTATACATTTGCATAGCTTGCTGCTGCGGTTCAGACCACGAGATCATCAATCCTCGTCGTCATCCTCGATGATGTCGGCTTCCTTGGTCTTGTTGGCGTTTTCATCGATGCCCAGAGTCTTCTGGACCTTCTTCTTGGCTCTGCGCCACCAGATGGAGAACACGGCGCCCACGGCAACAGCCACGCCGGCAACGGCCTGAATGATGAAGGTGGTCGTCGAGGGATCGATGTAGGCGCAGGCGGAAGCGCAGAGGATAATGTTCAGGGAGAGCATGAACATGAGAAGCAGGAAGATGCGTTCGGACTTTTTCATGGGAATCAGAATCCTTTCTTTTATATGATGCTTTTGTAAGCGGGGTAACGGATCAATCGTCCTTGTGGTTGGCGGCCTGTTCCTTGATGGCGTTCATCACGGCGCGGTAGGCGGCCTTGCCGAAGGAGCCGAAGTTGGCGATGTAGGTTTCGCGGATGCCGAGGATCTCCTCGCGGTAGCGATCCTTGGCTTCCAGCACCTTCTGCACCTTTTCATCCATGTGCCGGACCTCATCCATGGCGATGCGAACGCCGATGCGGTCGCGCAGGGAGAATTCAAGGGGCTCTACGGTGAGCTTGGAGTAATCGGGGTTATTGATCTTGGGGGGCGTATCGATGAAGGCACAGGGCTTCAAGGTGATGAAGGAGAATTCATAGGCCGTGCCCGACCAGTCGGTGATGACCAGATCGGAAGCATAAATGCTTTCGTTGCCCGAGAAGTCCGTTTCGAAGCGAAGATCGTCGCCCTTGTAGTCCTTCCAGCGGTTGACCAGTGCATCCAGCTTGGCGCCGTAGCGCTTTTTATACTCGGGATGGGGACGCACGATCACGTCGTAACCCTTGCCAAGCAAAGATTTTAACATATCATCGATGCAGGAGTCAAGGATATTATCGGGCTGCCAGGAAGGCGCGATGAGCAGCTGCGGACGGTTGCGGGGCGTTTTGTCCATCTGCTCGTAGGCCTCGTGCAGCTTTTCCAACTGACCGTAGCCGCAGGCGATGAGCTTCTTTTCCTTGGTACCGTACAGCTTTTCGGCCTGACGGATCTCTTCAAACTGGAATTCGCCCACGCACAGGATCTCATCGTAATGATTGAGCGCGCCCGTGCCCAGCACCATGTGGGTAGACAGGGGATAGTGGAACAGGTAGATATACCGGATGTCCTTGCGGACGTAGCTGCGCTTGTAGTGGAAGTTGTTCAGGTCGCTCATGGTCATCACAACCACGTCGGCGTCCATCTTCATGAACAGCGTGATCAGCTTGCGCTCGCCGATGTAGTAGGGCTGGATGCGTTCGTTGTCCTTGGCGATGTTGAAGATCTGATCGTTGGGATCGCTGGTGATGTAATGGATGACCACATTGGAGCGGCGGAGCAGCTCGTCGATCAGCTTGTCAAAGTATTTGTAGAAGCCGCTGCCTTCGCTGTAGAACACCAGATGCTTGTTGGCAATGGAGAAGAAACGCTTGTAGTCCGCCTTTTCACGGGCTTTTTCTTCGCGGGTACGCTCGCCGCCCACGCTCTTGAGACCTTCCAGCGCCTTCTTGCTTTCCTCAAGACGAGCATAATCGACGAACTTGCGGGGGTCGATCACGCGATTGAGGATCAGCAGCTGCACGATGGCCAGCACGTTGCTCATGATCCAGTAGATCACAACGCCTGCGGGCACGAACACGCCCAGATACAGGCTCAGTCCCACCGAGAGGATCATGGTGCCGTACTGGTTGCCCTTGCCCTGCTCATGCTGCAGCACGTTCTTGCGGTTCTGGATCTCGCACAGCAGATACGAGGAAAGGCCGGCGAGGATGGGCATCAGCCACAGGATGCCGCCGGCATTGATGGGCATCTGTCCCAGGTCGATGCCAAGGAAATGCACGTTGAGGTTTTCGATGGCGGCGACGGCTTCAGGCAGATTCAGCGCGGCAAACTCCGCCGTATACAGGCCGGAATGAATGGCATTGACGGTATGAATCTGCAGGGTGGATACTGCAGGATCAAGCTGCAGGAGGTTGACGGTCAGCGCGTTGAGGGCGGTGACGGTATCCTCGGGCAGGTGCAGCAGGTGATCGAAGGGATGGTAGATCACGTTCACCAGACCCATCAGCAGGATGATCTGGATGGCCAGGGGGATGAGGCTGACCAGCGGGTTGTACTTTTCACGCTTGAACAGCTTGTTCTGCTCCTCGGCGATCTGATCGGCGTCGCCGAAGAACTTGGCCTTGATGAAGTTGATGTCGGGCTGCATACGCACCATCTTGATGGCGTTTTTATGCACCCACACACCGATGGGAAGGAGAATCACCTTGGTGATCAGGGTGAAGAGCAGGATAGACAGGCCGTAATTCTTCAAAAACGAGAAGCAAACGCCCATCACATAGCCCAGAGGCACGCCCAGAACGGAGATAATATCCATAGCTTTCCTTTCGTGGCTTTGCGCGCAAAAGCAAACTGCCTTTACGCGCAAAGAATCATTGATATTGCATTAGTTGAAGGATTGCTTGAGAGGTACAGACTTATATTTACCGCGCTTGAAGAGCTTCATAAGATCGTCGCCGTCGCCGGTGTAGGTGTAGATCTTCCATTCGTTATGGGAGGCAACGCCCTTATCGCTGTAGCAGGAGCCCAAAGGATAAAGATTGGCGTCGCGGCTGGTGATGGCGCAGGTGCGCTGACGCTTGTCGCCCTTTTTCCAGTCGAAGATGGAAGTGCCGTACTTGCTGTAATCGCCGCCGATGAGGGCGAGCAGCGTGCCGGGGAAGTCGTCATGGGAGATGGGCGCGGCGTTTTCCACCATCTTGTCGTGGGTTTCGCCGGGCTGCTTGATGAAGTAGACCACCTGCATATTGCCGTTCTTGTCGCCGTGGTCGGCGGTGATGATGATGGTAGCGTCATCATACAGACCCAGACGCTTCATTTCATCCATGTAAACCTTCACCATCTTCAGATAGCCGGCGATCGTTTCCTCGCGGGAAGCATCTTCCTTATAGCGGCCGTTGGCGTCCACGGTGTAGGGAGCATGGGCACCGCGCAGGTGGATCATCTGGATGTACTTGTCCTCGGTCTTGTCAGCCGTCAGGCCGCGGGCTTCCAGCTGGGTAAGGAAGTTATCGTAGGAATAGATGGGCTTGGGGGTCTTGTGACCGGGCTGGGTGAGATCGATCAGGTTATCCACCTTGCCGACGGCCTCCGCCTTCATGCCGTTGGAGATGGCGGAATAGTAATAATAGTGGAACTTGTAGCCCAGCTGATGGATGGAATCGTACAGATGATTGGCAGAAGGCTGCTGCCAGGCATACTCAAACCACTGGGCCACCAGCATATCGGGGTCGAAATCCACGCCCGTCAGCATATGGGTGATGGAGGGATAGGTGCCGATGTAGCGGGGGTCGCAGTTGGTGTAATAGGTGAAATCCTTGAACGGATCCATGGCCTTGGGATAGGCGCGCAGGAGGCTCTTCATGTAGTTGTTGGCGAAGAAGTCAAGGACGAAGACAACCACGTTGCCGCTTTCGGACAGAGAGAACAGCTTTTCACCGTCCAGCTCATAGTTAAGACGGGCTTCCACGTTGTAGTAGGGATTGTGCCAGTCGCCGCACTTAAGGCAGTCCTTGCTCATGATGAAATCGTACAGTTCTTTGGTAACGATGCCGGTGGGTTCAAGACCGTTGGTTTCCTGCAGAAGCTTCACACGCTGGGTGGTGGTTTCGGTGAAGGAGTTGTTGATGCTGGAGTCGGATTCGAAGTAGCGCAGCGCCTGCATGCGCTTTTTGAGCTTGAGCACCTTATCGCCGCTGTCGCCTTCAGCCAGCGCACCCACGGGAAGACCGTTCTTGTTGAGGCACTTGCTGCTCATGATGTAATCGTACAGCTCGGGGGTGACGATGCCGGTTTCTTCAAAGCCGTTGACCTTCTGCAGCTGCTTGACGCGGGTGGCGGTGCTTTCGGTGAAGGAACTGCTGATGTTGGTGCTTTCAGAGAAATACAAAAGCTCCTGCATACGCTTCTTGAGCTTATATACCTTATCGCCGCTGCTGCCTTCAGCCAGGGTGCCGGGCTGCGTGCCGCTCTTGTTGAGGCACTTGCTGCTCATAATGAATTCGTACAGCTCGGTGGTGACTTTACCGGTCTGTTCAAAACCGTTGACCTTCTGCAGCTCCTTTACGCGGGTGGTCATGCCCTCGTTGAAAACGTCGTTCAGCTTGGCGGTGGAGGCGAAATACTGAAGCTGCTGCATACGCTCTTTCAGCGCCAGCACGCGTCCGCCGCTGTCGCCTTCCTGCAGCGTGCCCAGCTTGCGGCCGTTCTTCTGCAGCACGTCGTCGGAGAAGATCAGATCATACAGCGCCTGATCGATCTCGCCCGTCTGCTTGAGGCCGTTGGCCTTCTGCAGCTGCTTGACACGCTCCACCATGGTGCTGTTGAATTGCACATTTGTCGGTTTTGAGGTATAATAACCAAGCTCATACATGCGGTCTTTGATCTTGGTGATCTCTTTGCCGGAATCGCCCTGCTTGTAGAGCGCGGCAGCCATCGCCACAGAGCTGAGGCTCATGACGATGCACAAAATCAGTGCCGCCGAAAGAATGCGCTTGAAGATGTTCATTTGACAGTTTCCTCCGAATACTTGGTATGGGAAAAACCCATGGTATTATATCATCCGACAAGCGCAATCGTCAATGTTTTGGACAAGCGCAAATTGCAAAAGTGACGGAAAAACAGGATGGATTGGAAAAAATTACGAATTAAAGGGAATATTGCCGCGATGTGTCTGGCGCTGGCTTTTTCGGCAGGCGCAAGCGCGGAAAACAGCTTCCGTATCAATAAAAATACGGTGCTCAAAGTGACCGATCAAACGCCTTGTGCGGGCACGGGAAACGGGGAAACGACTTATGTTTCCAATCTTCCCGTGATCCGTTTGGACGGAGCGCTGTTAAGCACCCTTGAAAGCAAACCGGGAAAGATCACGGTGTACGATCCGCAGCGCGGCATCATGGAATGCGACGCCGCCATGAAGTACCGCGGCACATATTCCGCTTCTTTTACGCTCAAGCGCAATTACACCCTGCATCTGAAAACCGCCGACGGAAAGCAGCTGAAAGAGAGCCTGCTGGGCTTGCGCCGGGACGATGACTACGCCTTGCTGGGCGGGTATTCCGATCCCTCGCGGCTGCGTATCACCGTGGGGCTTGATCTTTTCCGCGCCATCGGCGGAAACGCCCCCGAAGCGGCCCTGTGCGAAGTGTTTTTCGGGGAATACTACAAGGGAGTTTATGCACTGGTGGAGCGTCCCGACCGCAAGAGCGCAGGCGTTCCCAAGGATGGCGCCCTTTACCGCGTGCTGGCGCAGCGGGTGGACGGGGTGGATATTCTTTCGCAGTCTCCGCAGAAGGCGCCCGCAGGTGAAGCGTGGTACAATGTTGGCAAGGTATATCCCGACGGCGACGAGGGCTGGCGGGCGATGGAAGACTTCAACGCCTTCCTGACATCGGCAGATGACGCTTCCTTTGCCCGGGAGATCGAAAACTACCTGGATCTTTCCGCATTCGCCGATTACTATCTGTTCGTCAATGCCATCGGCGCGTCGGATAATATCGAAAAGAATCTTTTTCTTGCATGGGACGGCGAAAAATTCTATCCCATGCCCTGGGATCTGGATGCGGCCTTCGGCAGACTGTATAATGCGGAGCCGTCCGACCCAAACGCATGGTATTCTTCGCCCATGTATGAAAGACTGCTGAAAACGGAACGCTTTTCCGCACTGCTCAAGGAGCGCTACAAAGTTCTTCGCGCCGCTTTCCTGCCCGAAAACGTAACGGCCCGTTTTGAAAAGCATGCCGATCATCTGCAGGCAAACGGCGCCATCGAAAGAGAAGGTATCCGTTTCCTCCGTTACACCGACGTTACCACCCAAAAGACCCATGCGCTTGACGTATACGGAGAGATCGAATACATCGGAGAATTCATGGAAAAACGCCTGGAGTTGCTGGATTCTACCTTTTTATATTGATGCTTCCATTTTGGATCGAAATCATATATAATAAAAAAGATAACTGATGATACAAGGAGCATACGTACGTATGAATATCCTTTTGCCCGTTTTTGTGCTGATTGTGGGCGCCGCGCTGCTGGCGGCGGGTTTTGTCCTGCAAAAAATGAAATTTCTCCGCAAAGCCGGCTGCATCGTGCTGGCCTGCCTTGTGCTGGAGGGTGTGGTTTTTAATTTGCAGGGGCTGACCGCAACGGGGCTTGAACCGCAGTTGCTGGATATATCCTCCGCCGTGATCACCAAAGAGGAATTGCCCGGAGAGGAAACTTTTCTGTCCGCCGTTACGCCTTCGGGACAGGATATCGCCCCCATTTACCGTACCACGGTGGTCTTTGAAGATCTCCGGGCGGAAAGCGAAACGATCCGCCTTGATTTTGCGGGGGATAACCGTATTCTGGATGCTGATATTTATATCCGCGACGAAGCGTATGCCCACGGTTTTGCACTGGCAAACACTGTCAAGGCTGCGCCGGGCAGTGAAAAGCATCACAGCGCAGTGACCGCCTTTGACAGCAACGGCGCTTTGGCGGCGGTGAAGATCGTTTTTGAAACAGAGGATGCTTCCGCCGAACTGGTGAGCGTGGAACTGAACGCGCCCGTTGCCTATGGCTTCAGCCTGCTTCGGTATTCGGTGTTTTGCCTGCCGCTGCTTTTGATCGCAGCCGTGGTGCATTTCAAATGGTACCTGATCGTCTTTGACCGCAAAAATTCCAGACATCTCATGGTTTATGCCGCTACTGCGCTGGTATGCGTGCTGCTGGTGGTGTGGGTGCAGTATCTGTGCACGCCCTTTGATACCACCCGCTTCCCCTATACCCGTGCGCTGGAATATCCCTTTGAAAAAGAGCCCTACGAATACCGCACCTTTGCCCATGCGCTGATGTTTGACGCCCTGGCCAACGGCACGGTGGAAATGCGCTATGATTATTCCGCCACCGATTTCGCGGCGGTGGAAGATCCCTATGATCCCACTCAGCGCGCCGCGCAGGACGTGGATGATTACATGTTTGACTATGCCTTCTATGAGGGCAAGTATTATTGCTACTTCGGTTTGACGCCGGTGATCATATTCTACGCGCCCTTCTACGCGCTGATGGGCTATCTGCCCAGTTACACCACGTCTGCCTTCTTCTTTGCGCTGACGAGCGTGGCGGCGGCTTTCCTGTGCCTGATGGAGGCGGCGAGAAGGTTTGTCAGAAAACCAGGGCTGGTGATGCTGTGTCTGTGCGCTGCGGCGCTGACGCTGGGCAGCAATGTGCTGATGCTGCAAAGCTGTGCGGACAGATATCACCTGAGCATCCAGAGCATGCAGCTGTTCTTCTTCCTGACGCTGTATACCGCGCTGCGTGCCTGCCGGGAGAAAAAGCGGGGAAGCCGCACGGTGTGGTTTGTGCTGTCGGGCATCTGCACGGTGCTGCTGGTATGGTCCCGTGCAACGGGTGCACTGGCGGGCGCGGCTTTCGTGGCTCCGCTGTTTATCTTCGTTGCCCTCAACAAAAAAGAAAAGGCCAAGGACAGAGTGCGCGATGCGCTGTCTTTCCTCATCCCCGTTATGCTGGGCGCGGCGGTGATCATGTACTATAACATGGTGCGCTTTGATTCGCCCTTTGAGTTCGGTCAAAAGTATCAGGTGACCACCGAAAACATTGCCTACAACACCTTCAACCTGCGCAGCGTTTTGCAGGCGGTTTACTACTTCTTCCTGGATGGGCTGCAAACCGTGCCCGAATTCCCGTATCTGACGGTGGCGGATAACTTTGTCAACCGCACCGGCAATTATTTCTACGGCGTATGCAATGCGGGCGCCTTCACGATGCCGCTGACGCTGTGCATTTTCTTCCTGCCCTTCATCAGCGAAAAGCGCCGCCGCGGCAAGATCTTCTGCTACGGCGCAAGCGTTGCCATGACGGTGGTGATCGCGGTATCGGGCTTTATCGTGGCGGGCGTTGCCCAGCGGTACGTTTGTGATATCCTGCCGGCGCTGTGCCTTGTGGGCGCACTGGCGGCGCTGGACGTGACCGCAAAGGAGACCGCCGAAAAACGCGGCATGCTGCAGGGGATCGTATCGGTTGTGTGCGCGGCTACCTTTGCCGTAGCACTGGCCATGGTTTTCAGCAATTACCGCTGCTTCATCAGCGAGTATTCACCGGATAAGTATCTGCATCTTTTTGAGCTGTTTACGATTTTGTAATACGAAGGAGGACTCTTCATCATGGATAAGATCGCTGTTTTGCTCCCTTGCTATAACGAAGCAAAGACCATCGAAAAGGTGGTGCGCGATTTCCGTGCCGTGCTGCCCGAAGCGGTGATCTATGTATACGATAACAATTCCACCGACGGTACGGCGGAGATCGCCCGCAATGCCGGCGCCGTGGTGCGCTACGAAAGCCGTCAGGGCAAGGGTAACGTGATCCGCGCCATGTTCCGCGATATCGAAGCGGAGTGCTATCTGATGGCGGACGGCGATGATACCTATCCTGCCGATCACGCCCGGGAAATGGTGAATATGGTGCTGGAAGGCGGCGCCGATATGGTGGTGGGCGACAGACTCAGCTCCACCTATTTCACCGAAAACAAGCGCCTTTTCCACAACACCGGCAATACCACCGTGCGTAAGCTGGTGAATGTGTTCTTCCACGGCGATATCAAGGATATTATGACGGGCTACCGTGCATTCTCGCCCGAGTTCGTTAAGTCCTTCCCTGTGCTTTCCCGCGGATTTGAGATCGAGACCGAAATGAGCATTCATGCGCTGGATCACAATCTGTGCCTCAAGTCCCTGCCCATCCAGTACCGTGACAGACCCGAAGGCAGCGTATCCAAGCTGAATACCGTCAAGGACGGCATCAAGGTCATTCGCACCATCTTCCGTCTGTTCCGCTATTACAAGCCGCTGCTGTTCTTCGGCTTGATCGGCATTGCTGTGTTCCTGCTGGGCCTTGCCATGCTGATCCC
This sequence comes from Clostridia bacterium, assembly GCA_017549335.1. Taxonomy (GTDB): domain Bacteria; phylum Bacillota; class Clostridia; order Christensenellales; family Aristaeellaceae; genus SFMI01. Next base: position 101,421 of record JAFYVB010000003.1, read on the forward strand.
CGTCTTTGCAGAGTATTTTATGACGGGTCTGGTGCCCCGCTTCCCCACGCTGTTCTTCGGCTGCTTCCTGCTGCTGTTTGCTTTCTGCTCGCTGATCTGCGGCCTGATCCTCGATACCCAGGCCATGCACCATAAGCAGGATGCGGAGATCCGCCGCAACATTATTTCCATGATGCTCAGGAAAGAAATGAAAAAATAAAATATGATCGTCAGCCAAATTGATCTGCATATGCATACGACGGCGTCCGACGGCACCAATACGCCCCGGGAGCTGCTGGAGAAAATCAACGCAAGCGGTATAAAGATTTTCGCATGCACGGATCACGATACGGTGGACGGAGCAGCGGAGCTGTCGGGCATGACTTTGGGCGATGTGCGATTGATCCCGGGCGTGGAGTTTTCCTGCAGGTCTTCTGCAGGAAAATGCCATATTTTGGGCTATGGGATCGATCTTGACAACGAAAAGCTGATCGGTGCGCTGGAGGATGGGAAAAAGCTGCGGGAGGATAAGCTGGAAAAGCGGCTGGCATTTCTGCGCTCCCGCTTTGGGATCGTGCCGGAGGAAGCGGAGATCAACTGGCTGAAGAGCCAGAACAGCCCCGGAAAACCGCACCTTGGGCAGATGCTGGTGAAAAGAGGGCTGGCGGCGAGCATCTCCGAAGCGATCAAAAAATATCTGGAGCCCCTGAAAGACGGGGATGACAGGCTGCCCTCGGGCGTTGCCATCGCTGCCGTTGCGGCAGCCGGCGGCATACCGGTATGGGCTCATCCCTTGGTCGGAGAGGGCGAAAAGCGCCTGCCCCGGGAGGAATTCCAAATGCAGCTTCAGGTGCTTCTGGATGAAGGAATCAAGGGGCTGGAGTGCTGGTACTCGCGTTATACGCGGGAAGAAACCGCCTTCCTGACGGCATTGGCCAAGGAAAAGGGATTGTTGGCCAGCAGCGGCAGTGATTATCACGGACATAACAAGCAGGAGATCTTTCCGGGGCAGTTGAGCGCAGAGGAGGTTCTCTGCCTTGAGGAAGAAATAACCGTGCTGAATGTATTTCTTTAACAAAAAAACAGCGCCTGCATTGCGTGAGTGCAGGCGCTGTTATGTATAGATCGATTAAGCCAGATCGGGATAATCGCCTTCGTAGAGGTAACGCAGCGTGGCGGGGCCGGCTTTACCGTCGGCCTTGAGGCCCTTGGCAGTCTGGAATTTCTTAACGGCTTCGATGGTGCCTTCGCCGTAGTAGCCGTCGATGGTGCCGTTATAGTAGCCGGCGTTCTTCAGCGCGCGCTGGAGCTTCTTGACGGGCTCGCCCATCATGCCCTTCTGCAAGGTGAAGTACTGACCGTTGGGGGCTGCGGTCACCCGCACATAGCCGTTGGGCGTGGGGGTGGCAGCGGGCTTGGCGGTGGGCTTCTGGTTGGAGGAAGCGTTGCCGGAAGAAGAGGAAGAGGTATTGACCGTGCCGGTGAACAGGCGGTTCAGCGTGGTGGCGCCGGCCTTGCCGTCGGCGGTCAGGCCGTTGGCGCGCTGGAAGGCCTTGACGGCATCCTGCGTACCGGTGCCGAAGCTGCCGTCCACGGTGCCGCGGTAGAAGCCGTAGGCCTTCAGCTTGGACTGAAGCAGACGCACGGCGTCATTGGCATCGCCCAGCTTCAGGGAAACGCCGATCACGCCCACGGCGGTGTTGGCTTTACGGGCGGAGGAGGAATACAGCTTATTCAGCGTGGTGGGACCGGCGATGCCGTCGTTATCCAGGCTGGAACGGGTCTGGAAGGACTTGATAGCCATTTCGGTGATATCGCAGAACTTGCCGCTGGCGCTGCCTTCCAGATAGCCCAGCTCGATCAGACGGCTCTGCATCTGGGTGACCTTGGTGCCGCTGTTGCCGTTGGACAGATAGGTGTTTTCGGTAACGGGCTTGCTGGTGGGCTTGGGAGTGGGAGTGCCGGGAGCGCCGGTGGGACGGTAGGTGGCGGCAGAGGAGCTGCTCAGCTTGTTGAGCGTCGCCTGTCCCACAATGCCGTCGGCGGTCAGACCGTTCTGCGCCTGGAAGCGCTTGACGGCATTTTCGGTGTATTCGCCGAAGTCGCCGTCGGTTTTGCCTTCAAAGTAGCCAAGACGCTTGAGCGCAGCCTGCACGTTGGCCACCGCGTCTCCCTGACTGCCGCGCTTCAATACACCCGTGCCGAGAGTGGGCGTGGGGGAAGCGGCGGGGGTGGGCGTAATCGGCATATAGGGGGTGGCGGCGCCGATGAAAGCATCGGTCACCTGCGGGTCGGGATCGCCCCAGGGCTGCGCGCCGGTATCGGGAGTGGGGGTCACGACGATCACGGTGTTCGTATTCAGACCGGGCGTGGGCGCGTTGGTATAGGTTTTCCAGGTGGCGTCCACGGTGATGCCGTTATTGTTGGACGGGTCCTTGATACAGCCGCTGAGGGTGCAGCACAGTGCGATCAGCAGCAGGGCAAGGAGCATCAGTTTGAAGGTGCGCTGTTTCATTTTGAGAATCCTTCTTTCCGGTGATACAATCATCTTTCATCTATTAAGACGAACTTGCGGGAGAAAAGTTTCCCGTCGATGAGAAAAAATTACTAATTTTATTCGATGGCTTCGGGGCCGGTGTAGTGGATGCCCTTGAAGCCTGCATCCACAGCGCCCTGCACGTTGGCAGCCAGATCGTCAATAAATACGCATTCCGCGGGATCAAGGCCGTAGCGGCTGCACAGCAGATCGTAAATGCGCCGGTCGGGCTTGAGCAGCTTTTCGTGGGCGGAAACCACCATGCCGTCAAACTGGCTGAAAAGCTGGGGAAATTGCTTTTTCGTGGCGGCGAAGGTTTCGGCGCCGTAATTGGAAATGATGTACAGCTTTTTGCCCATGCGCTTGAGCTGGGGGATCAGGTGCGCGGGCGGCAGCAATTCCATTTGCTCTGCGAAATGCAGCATGAAATGCAGCAAGGGTTCTTTCAGATTGCTATCGCCGGCCAGCGCGGCAATTTTTTCAGCCGCTTCTTCCGCATGGTATACGCCTTCGTCCATCCGAAGCCACGTATCGCCGCCAAAGAGCGTGGGCGGCATCAGCTTCTGCGCAATGTCCGCAGGGAACATTTGGGGCAGAAAATCAACGGGAGAAAAGCGTAAAAGCACTTGTCCCACGTCAAAAACGACGTTTTTTGCATCCAAGATCAAAGAGTTCAAGGTGAGAAGCCCCCTATTCTTTGTTACCATATCAAGTTTAACACAAAATTGTAACAATTGCAACGACTTTTTAAGAATTTGACAAAGGATGTAACAATTATCCCGCAAATGACAGCATTCGCGGCCGGAAATCTTGACAATGCCGAAAAACTTGGATAAACTGGCATCATGGCATGGTATGCCATGATATACGAAAGGGGTGCGCCATGGAAAGAAGAATGAAGCGTGTGCGCAAATGGGTTATACTGGATGCGCTGGTGCTGCTGGCACTTTCCGTATATGAACTGATTTCCCGCGTGGACGCCATGTGGGGTCCGCTGAAAATGTTTGTCAATCTGGCTGTGGGCGAAAAGATTCCCCTTGACCGTGTGGCGCTGTATGTGGATATGGGCATTTTCGAAGCGCCTGCCTTCATGTTTCTGTGCGCGCTGACGGCGGTCATTGCGCTGCTGACGGTGAAAACGCGCCGCGGCAGCATGATCCTTTTGCCTGTATGCCTGATCCTTTCGGTATGGGGCGTATTTGTGCAGATGTCGCTGCTGGGCGAGCTGATCCGCTATGTAAAGATCATGCCCCTGCTGGTGATGAGCGTGCTGTTTGTGATCCATCTTCATCTGCATCGGGTCAATCGCCGTGAACTGCGCAAAAGCGCCCAGCGGATCTCCCATTACGTGGGCTATTCGCCGGTGCCCGAGAAGATCGAGGGCCGCCGCTTTCAGCATGGTATTGCCGATCACCGTGCACCGCGCCGCAAGCGCGTTTCTTGACAGGAGGAAACAAATATGAAAAGATGGCTTTGCATTTTGCTGCTTTTGTGCATGCTGGTGCCTTCGGTATCCGCGGCGCAAACCAAATACGCCTTTTCATCGGAAAAGCTTACGGTGCAGACGGGCGATGCGGCAAAGCTGAAAATCGTCGCTTCTGACGTATCAAACCAAAAACGTACCGTTCAGGTCAAGGATGATAACGGCGGAAAGTATCAGGTAACGATCCCCGCCGGCAGTGACTGCGGTTGGCTGGACGTGAGCACCAAGCTTTCTTCCACAGGCCGCACCAGAACGTATACCATCGTGAAAAGCGACGCCTACGGACGGGGAAAGATCTATTCCTGCACCGTAACGTCAAGGGCGTCCACCGTGTATTCCTTCAACGCCGGCGTTTTCCAAACCTATGAAGGCAATGATCTGGTGGTTCGCCTGACCATCGCAAAGCCTGAACGTCTGGCAAAAGGTACAAAGATCGAAATCCGCGATGACAAGGGTACCGTTTTGCATACAGCTACCCACAGTCAAAGCCGCACCAGCATGAAAATAACGTGGAAGACCGACGCTTCCTGGGTGCCCGGCAAGAATATTTCCGTGTGGGTGGACGGCCGGAAGGCGGCTGATGATTCTGCGCTGCTGGCGGTGGGCGCCAGCAAGAATTACATGGTCATTTTCGGCGTAAAGCGTACCGACAAGAAGCTGGCGTATACCATGGATTGCGGTTCCCGCGCCACGTATCTGCCCAAGATTCTTGATATTTTGGACGAATACGGCCTGAAGATCACCTTTTTTGTGACGGGTAAGTTTGCCGAAAAGAATCCCGAACTGGTGAAGGAAATGGCCCGCCGCGGGCATGAGATCGGCAATCACTCCTGGTCGCATCCCAATTTCAACGAGCTTGAGTACGAAGAGATCGTGAAGGAACTGGATAAAACAAGCGATCTGATCGAATCCCTCACGGGCATCCGGCCCAAGTATTTCCGTCCCCCCGAGGGAAGACGTGAAAGACGGCCCATGTCCGTTGTCCGTGCGGCAGGCTATGAGGTGATCCGCTGGACCCATGACAGCTGCGACGCCCGCAAGGAAGCCTCTCAGAAAAACAGCCTGAAGTTTGCCACCAAGGACGTAAAAGGCGGCAGCATCATTCTTGCCCATATCGATGCCAAGTGCACAGTGGACGCGCTGCCGGATATTTTTGACTGGTACCGTGATAACGGCTATCAGGTGGTCAAGGTCAGCGAACTGCTGCATGAAGGAAATGTGGGCATTGACGATAACGGAATGCAGTATCTTGTCGACAGCCGGAAAAAGTAAGGAAATAACAGCATGAATTTGAAGAAGATCAAGCATACGCTCATCGGAAACCGCGCTTTTTACGCCACGGTTTTGTCCATTCTCGTGCCCGTGGTGATCCAGAACGGCATTTCCAACTTTGTAAACCTGCTGGATAACCTGATGGTGGGTTCTCTGGGCGACGCCGAAATGAGCGGCGTAGCCATTGCCAACCAGCTGGTGTTTGTGTTCAACCTGTGCATTTTCGGCGGTCTGGCAGGCGCCGGTATTTTCGGCGCCCAGTTCTACGGCGCCGGGGATATGAAGGGTCTGCGGGATTCCTTCCGTATCAAGGTGATGATGGCTGCGGCGCTGATGGCGGTATCGGCAGTGATCTTCCTTGGGTTCAGCGAGCCGCTGATCAGCCTGTATCTCAAGGGCGACGGCGATGCGGCCATGGCCGAAAGCATGATGCATTGGGGCAAGGTGTATCTGATGATCATGCTGATCGGTATGCCGGCCTTTGCCATGAGTCAGGCTTATGCCGGTACGCTGCGTGAAACGGGCAACACCAAGCTGCCCATGATCGCCAGCGTAGCGGCGGTATTTACCAACATGACCTTCAACTATCTGCTGATCTTCGGCAAGCTCGGCCTTCCCAGACTGGGCGTTGCCGGCGCTGCTGTGGCAACGGTCATCAGCCGTTATGTGGAACTGTTCATCATTATGATCGCGGTGCACCGCAAGAACAGCAAGTATACCTTCTTCCGCGGCGCTTACCGCACCATGCGCGTGCCTGCCACGCTGCTTAAAGACGTGCTGAGGATCGGCACGCCTCTGCTGCTCAACGAAGCGCTGTGGTCCATCGGCATGAGCACGCTCACCGCCATTTATTCTCTCAGCGGTCTGGCGGTGGTGTCTGCGCTGAGCATCAGCAGCACCATTTCCAATCTGTTTAACGTGGTGTTCCTGTCCATGGGCAATGCCGTATCGGTCATGGTGGGACAGGCGCTGGGCGCGGAGGATTTCAAGGGCGCAAAGGCCACGGTATGGAAGCTGGTGTTCTTTGGCTTCTGCACCTGCCTTGTGATGGGAAGCGCACTGATCCTGCTGGCACCCTATATTCCCAATCTGTACAGCGGCGTTACCAAGGAGGCGCGCTCGCTGGCGACGGGCTTCCTCATCCTTTCCGCAGCCGCCATGCCTTTGCATTCCTTTGCGCATTGCTCGTACTTCACCCTTCGCTCCGGCGGCAAAACCATCATTACCTTCCTGTTTGACAGCGGCTATACCTGGGCCATCTGCGTACCGCTGGCGCTGACGCTGGTGAAGGTGTTCGCTGCGCCCATTCTGTGGGTTTACGGCGCTATGCAGTTTATCGATATCGTCAAGTGCGTGATCGGTTATATCCTGATCCGCAAGGGCGTGTGGATCCAGAATATCACCAAAGCCCATGCGTGAGCTGAAATACACCGTGCTTCCGGAGGACGACGGCAAAAAGCTGTCCCAGATCCTGCGGTCGCGCCTGAAGCTGTCCAACCGCCAGATCAGTCATCTGAAGTTCTGTGAGGGGATCTGGCTGGGGGACAAGTGCGTGCATACCGGCGTTTTTGTCAAAACGGGGGATACCGTGCGCATCGAGATGCGGGATCACGGCCCCGAGCTTGTACCCTATGCGCTGCCGCTGAAGATACTGTATCGGGATGAGGACGTGCTGGTGGTGGATAAGCCTGCGCCGCTGCCCTCCATCCGCAGCGTGCATCAGGACGAAAAAACGCTGGAAAATGCGGTGTATGCGTATATGGGCTGTCCCGAAGGCTTTGTATACCGTCCCGTCAGCCGCCTTGACAAGGGAACCAGCGGCCTGATGCCCGTTGCGCTGAATGCCCATGCTCATGACCGGATGCAGCGGGCGCTGCACACAGAAAGTTATGTGCGGGAGTATCTGACGGTGATCGACGGCGCCCCCGAAGAAGACGCAGGGGTGATCGATCTGCCTATCGGCATGGAAAACGGCGTGAAGCGCTGCATCGATCCCAACGGCAAGCCCTCCGTGACCCATTTCAAAGTGCTTCAGCGGGCGGAAAACGGACGCTCTTTGCTGCGCCTGCGCCTTGAAACAGGGCGCACGCATCAGATCCGCGTACACATGAGCGCCATGGGACATCCCGTGACGGGCGATTTCATGTACGGGAGGGAAATCGAGCAGCTGCCCGGACGGTTTGCCTTGCATGCGGCCTGTTTGTGCTTTATTCATCCCGTGACGGGCGAAAAGATGACCTTTGAGAGCCCGCTTCCGGAAGAAATTGAAAAATTACTGAAATAATTTTTATTTTGCGGGATAAATTTCCCATTGCTGCGCGTTATATAAGTGAAACCGGACAGGAGGACAAAAAAATGTTGACGAAAAGACTTGCCGCGCTGCTGCTCTGCTGCATCCTGATTTTTACGGGCCTTGCTCCCGCTGCGCTGGCCTATGATCCCTATTACATTATCCCCGACAGCGATACCCGCAAGCTCACCGAAAGTGAACTGTGGCAGTATACCCGCGAAACGCTGCGCTATATCCGCAACGAGCTGCTGGCCCGTCACGGCTACGCCTTCAGCATGGATAAATTCTACGATTATTTCAATGCCAAGCCCTGGTATATCGCCGGCGGCTACAATACCACCCGCAAGCTCAGCGCCCGCGAGTGGGATAACATTACGCTGGTCAAAAAGGTCGAAAAGGAAATGGATAAGCAAAAGACCCAGAACGCCGGCGGCATTGATATTCAGGATATTATTGCTTATCAGAATTCCGTGGGCGGCTTTGGAAACCGTCTGAACTATGGCAATGCCCGCGGCAACGGTTCGGGCAAGACTGTGGGAACCAACAGCTTCGATTACGGCTATGACTACGGCTACGACTACGGCAACATCAGCAAGCCCGTTCCCTCCCAGCCCCATTATATTTACAACGAGCAGTTTATCATTCCCGACAGCAATGTCCGCAAGCTGACCGAGGGTGAACTGTGGGCCTACAGCCGTGAAACGCTGCGCTATATCCGCAATGAGATTCTGGCGCGCCATGGCTATTCCTTTGGCAGCACCAATAAGTTTGCTCAGTATTTCAACCCCAAGCTCTGGTATACCGCAGGCGGCTATCAGGATGCTACCCTCAGCTCGCTGGAATGGAACAATATTGATCTGATCAAGAAGGTGGAACGCACCATGGATGCGCTGGGTACTCAGAATCAGGGCGGCCTTGACATCACCACCATCATCTTCAATCAGAAAAACGGCACCTGCCCGGGATACTACTGGTAATCGGAACAAAAAAATAACCGGAACGTTATGTTCCGGTTTTTTTATTGAATATAGGATGTCAAACGGCGGCGGGCGGCCATGACTCTGTCCTTATAGGGGGAGCGGATGGTATACACATAGCCAAAATCCGTGCTGCCGTTGGAGCGGGTGATGCGATAGCGGGTGAGGCTGTACTTGCTGCGGTCACGCAAAAGGTCAATATCCTCGGCCAGAAGCTCGGTCATCACGCGGGTGCGGGTACGGGACATCTGGGAGTGTCCGCACTGACGCAGCTCGTATACGCCCAAAATGCCGGGCGGGGAAACCAGCGTAAAGACGATACGGTCACGCTCGATGCGCACCTGATCCAGATCTTTTGCGGCGGCGCGCTACACCAGCGGGTACATATCCTTGTATACGCGGTTCTGTCGCAGCGCTTCAATGCGGTACAACTCTTTCTGGCGTTCGCGGTAGTAGCGAACCAGCAGGAGTATTCCTGCAATGAGCGCGGCAAACATTGCCACGTAAGCCAAAGCTTCCACAGCGGAGTACTCCTTTCAATACAATATATTGTATATATTAACATTGAAACAAAACTATTACAAGAGGAAAGAACGCAAGATAAAGTATATGTTAAACTTTTGTAATACAATTTTCGGCAGCCAAAGAGAAAAAGAAAATCAATATACGGTGGAGTGCTTCACCGCATCCCGCCACGCATACAAAAACGCGCCGATTCCGGGATAGCGCTGTCCCCGGTCGGGGTGCATGGCGCGGGCGGCAACGGCATACAGGGCGGGGGAAGCCGTCCAGCAATCCGCGTACTGAAGTCCGTCGCGGCCCAGTACGTCAAAGGCTAAAGCTGCCATATTGTACTGCACGGTCAGCGAATCGATGGGCGCGCCGGGCTCGTATTCCTCGGGAGAGCGGAAACGGGCGGAGCCGGGCATCTGTCCGATGGTATTCACTGCAGGCGCGGGGGCGTACAGATCAATATCAAAGACGGTGGTTTCGCCGGTGGCGAAGTCATACATCACCTTTTCGCTGTCAAAGCCAACGGCGGTGTAGCCCTGATTGGCGCAGTGCAGGTGAAAATCAAACACGCGGTCGAGCAGCTGCAGCCTTGCGATCAGCGGCTGATGCCGCAGCCGTTTTTTCACCTCTGCGGAGCTGATATTTTCGCCCTCGGGCCAGCGGAACAGCAACATATATCCTCCTGCCACCTCGCCCTGTCCCAACAGCTGCGGCAAGGCCTTGTGCCGTAATGCGGTATACAGCGGCGCGGCATTGCGCAGATTATCCGCCGCCTGACCGGGCGTGAGCCATGTGTCCTCCATAGGTGCGCCTGCGAAACGGCACAGCAGCCGCCCGTACTCGCGACTTTCCGTTCCAAAGGAAACCGTGCCGCTTGCCGGGGCGTAAAAAACGCAAAAAGGCCGCCCATAGCGGCCTAAAAAGCTGAAATCAAAGGGGGATGCAAGGTTTACGGGAAGACCGAAAACATCCTGAATCATAGGGTTCTCCTTTAAGCGGTTTCACGGGTCACATTTCTGATCCATTTATCGCCCCGCAAACGGACAAAGGCGATGATCCATTTGAAAAACTGATCGATGCGGGTGCACAGATATACCGCCCACAGCGGAAGATGGAAAACGAATGCGCCCAGCAGCGCGGCGGGGATGACCACCATCCAGCCGCAGAAAACGTCCACCAGCATCACAAAACGGCTGTCGCCTGCGCCGCGGTTGATGCCAAGGAAGCAGGAGGCATGGTACGTTGTGCCAAGGAGAGAAACAGAGCAGATGCCGATCATCTGCGTTGCCAGCGCAAAGGTGGCGTCATTGAGGCTGTACAGCGATGCAAAGGGCTTTCTCGCCATGAAAACCAGAGAGGACATGATCACGCCGAAGAAAAGGAACAGCAGCTGAATGGTATTTGAATATTCCCGCACCCGGCGGTAATCCTTTTCGCCCACGGCTTTACCCACCATAACGCAGGCGCCGCCGGCCAAAGCAAAGGTGAACATGGTGCCCAGGTTCATCATCATATCGGTGACGGCTGCGGCATCGATCATGGTCTTGCCCATCTGACCGATGATGGCGGCTTTGCCAAGGCATACCAGCGCCCACTGGGCATCGCCCAGCCCCACGGGCAGACCGAAACGGGCATAGTCCTGCCACGCCCATTTTTCGTGGCGCATCAGATCTTCAGGCTGCAGGGGAAGCACCTTCTGCCTGCGGAAAAGATAGACGGCCACCAATGCGCATTCCAGTACGCGGGCGATCACCGTGGCAATGGCAGCGCCCGACACGCCCAGCGCAGGCATTCCCAGCTTGCCGAAGATCAGCACATAGTTCAGGCCGATATTGGAGATCAGCGACAGAACCGTGGTATACAGCGTAACGCGCACCACTTCCACGCCCTTGAGCATAGCCACCATGGCGGCGGTCGCAGCCTGGGGAATATAGCTGAGGCAAACGATGGGCAGATAGCCCATAGCCAGCGCGATCACGGCGGTCTCGCCCTTGTTGATCACAAGCTTCAAAAGCGTTTGGGGGATCAGCGTCACCGTCAGCACGCTCACAAGCGCGGCCAGCAGACACACGCTCAGCGTCACGGCGCAAACCGTGCGGATGCGATTTACATCCTTTTTGCCCCAATACTGGCTGATAAGCACCACCGCGCCGGCGGACAGACCGCTCAGCAGCGCAGTGACGAAAGTGGAGATGGTGTTTGACTGGGATACGGCAGACAGCGCATTTTCGCCCGTTCGGGTGACCATCACGTTATCCGCCATGACCACCAGCAGCGAAATGGCGCTCTGGAAGGCGGAAGGCAGGGACAGGCGGAAAAGCTGTTTGTAAAAAGACTTGGATCTGACCATGGATCATACCAGACGCAGCGCGGGCTTGGCGTTGAGGGTCAGGGGAGCGACTTCATCCCGCAAAAGACGGTAATACGCCGCCGAGCCGATCATGGCGGCATTGTCGCCGCACAGCTTCAACTGGGGCATATACAGCAGGATGCCCTCTTTTTTGCAGGCCTTTTCAAAGGCTGCGCGCAGACCGCTGTTGGCGGATACGCCGCCTGCCAATGCCAGACGGGGAGCCTTGCAGTCCCGGGCAGCCTGCATGGTTTTCACCAGCAGCTGATCCACCACCGCGTGCTGGAAGGACGCAGCCAGATCTTCGGCCGGCAGCGTCTGTCCCTTCTGCTCCAGATTGTGACAGGCGTTGATAAAGGCCGTTTTCAGGCCGGAGAAGCTGAAATCATAGGCGCCCGGGGTATGGGGGCGGGGCAGCTTGAGGGCCTGAGAATTGCCGGTCTGCGCCATTTTATCCAGCAGCGGACCGCCGGGATAGGGCAGATGCAGCACGCGGGCGGCTTTGTCAAAGGCTTCGCCGGCAGCGTCATCCTGGGTACAGCCAAGCAGCCTGTACACGCCGTAATCCTCTACCATCAGGATATGGCTGTGACCGCCGCTGGCTACAAGGCACACAAAGGGCGGCTCAAGCTCTTCGTGGGTGAGGTAATTGGCGCAGATGTGCCCCTCGATATGATTGACGGGGATCAGGGGCTTGTCAAGGGCATAGGCAAGAGCCTTGGCGCAGCTCACGCCCGTCAGCAGCGCACCCACCAGCCCGGGGCCGTAGGTCACGGCGATGGCGTCAATGTCGTCAAAGGTCATCTGCGCTTCCTTCAGCGCCTGATCCACCATGCGGTCCACAGCGTCCACGTGGGCGCGGCTGGCGATCTCGGGGACCACGCCGCCGTATACGGCATGCAGAGGAATCTGCGAAAAGACGGCATTGGACAAAATACGTCTGCCGGATTGCACAACAGCCGCCGCCGTTTCGTCGCAGGAGGACTCAATGGCGAGGAGGTTGACGTTTTCTTTTTCTTTCAGCGCCGCAAGCTTTTCGCGGCAGCGTTCCTCATAGGTCATTTGTCTGTGCCTCGTTTTTGTTTTTTGATCAGGAAGGAAAGGAGGGTAAAGGCCGCAAACAGCGGCAGCACATGCCACAGGATGCGTACAGCAAGATGAATGAACATCCCTTCGGGCATGAGCGCGATGAGCAGATCGGTGTAGGGATTGAGCAGCCACAGATCGTTTGTGAAAAGCAGCTTGTGCAGCAGCGTAAAGACGGCGTTGAAATCAAGGAGCGCATACACGATCACAGCCGCCGCGGCAGCAAGAAAGGCAATAAAGCCCCGGCCGAAGGAAAAACGCTTGCGGCGATACAGAAAGAAAAGGGCGAAGGCCGCTGCGAAAGCCAGGATCAGGCAAACGCCGGCTGCAAAAGCGATCCCGTCCATGAGCGAGCGTACATCGAAAAGATGAAGGACTTCGTAATCGTGAAAGGGATAAGCCGAAACGCTGGGATCATCCGTTTCATGGCGGAAAAAAGCCGATAATTGGGCCGCAAACAGGGGATAATCCCTTTTTTCCACGCCGAAACGCGCCGTTTGCGCATAGCGGTCAAAGCAGGCAAGCAGCAGCTTTTCATCCTTGGCCATGCCGTGAACAGCGCTGCCCGCCGTCCACAAAGTGAGCAGCAGGCAGAGCAGGGCAACGCAAAGTGTGCGTTTTAACATTATTGCATTTTCAGGTAGGACACCACAAAGCCGTCCAGTGCGCCGTCCATCACGTCATTGATGGCGCCCATTTCGTAGCCCGTGCGGTGATCCTTGACCATGGTGTAGGGCTGGAAAACGTAGGAGCGGATCTGGCTGCCCCATTCGATCTTCTTCATTTCGCCCTTGATGTCGGCCATTTCCTGCTCGCGTTCACGCTCGCGGATTTCCAGCAGCTTGGCCTTCAGCATACGAAGACAGGTGGCGCGGTTCTGCACCTGGTCGCGCTCGGTCTGGCAGGCAACGACGATGCCGGAGGGGAAGTGGGTCATACGCACGGCAGAGGAGGTCTTGTTAACGTTCTGACCGCCGGCGCCGGAGGAGTGGTAGGTATCCACGCGAACGTCCTTCATGTCGATCTCGATCTCGCTGTCGTCCTGCTCCAGAATGGGCGCCACGTCCAGAGAGGCAAAGGAGGTCTGACGGCGGGCGTTGGCGTCAAAGGGGCTGATGCGCACCAGACGGTGCACGCCCTTTTCACCGCGGAGATAGCCGTAGGCGTGATCGCCGCTGATCTCAAAGGATACGGATTTCAGGCCGGCTTCATCGCCTTCCAGGATATCAAGGAGCTTAATGGTGAAGCCCATGCGCTCGCAGTAGCGGGTGTACATGCGGTAGAGCATGCTGGTCCAGTCCTGCGCTTCGGTGCCGCCGGCGCCGGCATGCAGGGAAAGGATGGCGTCGTTGTCATCGTACTTGCCGCGCATCAGCGTTTCAAGCTCCAGCTCCTCGGTGTGGGTGCGCAGATCGGTCAGCATGGTTTCCACTTCGGCTACCATGCTGTGATCGTCTTCCTCCTCAGCCAGCTCCATCATCACTTCGATGTCATCGCAGGCGGCGACAAGGCTTTCGTAATGCTTGATCTTGTTTTCCAGATGGGAAATGCGGCGCGTCACGTGGGTGGAGCGCTCCAGATTATCCCAGAAACCGGGGGCGTTCTGTTCTTCGTGCAGCTCGGTCAGTTCCTGCTCCATGAGATGAATGTGCAGGCCCTCGCCCACGTCCACCAGCTTTTTGCGCAGAACGTCCACGTCTGCACGGTATTTTTCAAATTCAAGAATCATGTGATCTTCTCCTTTGGTTCTTGATCCATTCGGGTTTGGCTGTGCTCAACCGTCGTTGCGGCCGCAGCAGTTCTTATATTTTTTGCCGCTGCCGCAGGGACAGGGATCGTTGCGGCCGGGCTTTTTATCCACGCGTACGGGCTGCGCGGCCTGACCGGCCTTCTGCGCTTCACGGCTGCGGGTTTGGGAATCCTTCATGACGGATTTGGCGTCATTGGTACCCGTGATCGTCGCCACAGCGCGGCGGCGGGGAGCATTGCGATCCTCCACGTGGGCGAGGAAAGTAAGGCGTACGGTGTCCTCGCGGATGAGGCGCACCATGTCGTCGAACATATCGTAGGATTCGATCTTGTATTCGTTGATGGGATCGCGCTGGGCGTAGGCGCGCAGGCCGATGCCGTCCCGCAGCTGATCCATAGCGTCGATGTGATCCATCCAGCGGCGGTCAACGGAATGCAGCAGGAAGGCGCGTTCCAGCTCGCGCATATCGTGACCGAAATCGGTGAGCTGCTTTTCGCGGGCGGCATACACCTGCAGAGAAATGCTCTTCAGGTGTTCCTTCAGCTGGGCGGCGGTCATCTTCCGCAGCTCGTCCTCATGCCCGGTGATGACGGACTGGGGCAGACACAACCTGCAAAGATAATCCGAAAGCTCCTTGAGCTGCCAGAGGGAACTGTCGCTTTCGCTGCACTCGCGGTCCACGGCGGCGCTGATGAGCTCGGTGATCATATTCACGATGGTCTCGTGCATATCCTCGCCTTCCAGCACCTGACGGCGCTGCTTGTAGATCAGCTCGCGCTGCTGGTTCATCACGTCGTCATACTGCAGCACGTGCTTGCGGATCTCAAAGTTGCGGGATTCCATGCGCTTTTGCGAGTTTTCGATCTGGCTGGTCAAAAGCTTGGCGTCAAGGGGCGTATCCTCGTCCATGCCAAGACGGGTGGAGAGCATCTTCATGCGTTCGCCGCCGAAGATGCGCAGCAGATCGTCCTCCATGGAGATGAAGAACTGGCTGGAGCCGGGGTCGCCCTGACGGCCGGCGCGGCCGCGCAGCTGATTGTCGATGCGGCGGCTTTCGTGGCGCTCGGTGCCCAGAATATGCAGACCGCCCAGCGCAACAACGCGCTCATGCTCCTGATCGGTGGTTTTTTTGTATTCGGCGCGCAGTTCCAGATAATGCTTGCGCGCGGCGAGGACTTCCTCGGACACGTTTTCGTTGTGACCGGTGGCTTCCTCGATGATCTCATCGGGGTATTCTTCCTGACGCATGGTGCGGCGCGCCATGAAGTCGGGGTTGCCGCCCAGCAGGATGTCGGTACCGCGGCCCGCCATATTGGTGGCGATGGTAACGGCGCCGAAGTGACCGGCCTGGGCAACGATGGCAGCTTCGCGGGCATGGTGCTTGGCGTTGAGCACTTCATGCTCCACTCCTCGGCGGGAGAGCATGGCGGAGAGCAGCTCGCTGACCTCCACCGAGATGGTACCCACCAGCACGGGCTGACCGGTCTGGTGACGGCGGACGATCTCTTCCACCACAGCCTTGAACTTGCCGCGCTGGGTGGTGTAGACCATATCGTTCAGATCCTGACGGATCATGGGCTTGTTGGTGGGGATCTGTACAACGTCCAGACTGTAAATGCCCTGGAATTCGTCTTCTTCGGTCTTGGCGGTACCCGTCATGCCCGAAAGCTTATCGTACATACGGAAGAAGTTCTGATAGGTAACGGTGGCCAGGGTGCGGCTTTCGCGCTCCACCTTGACGTGTTCCTTGGCTTCCAGCGCCTGATGCAGACCGTCGGAGAAGCGGCGGCCCACCATGATGCGGCCGGTGAACTCGTCCACGATCATGACCTGACCGTCCTGCACCACATAGTCCACATCCCGCTTCATGATGGCGTTGGCCTTCAGCGCCTGAATGATGTGGTGGTACAGCTCGGTGTTTTCGGGATCGGAAAGGTTTTCCACGCCGAAGTGCTTCTCGGCCTTTTCCACGCCGCGCTCGGTGAGGCGGGCGGCCTTTTCCTTTTCCTCCACAATGTAATCGCCCGTCAATTCCACTTCCTCGCCCATCAGACGGCGCATGGTGGCGGTGCTTTGGGACATGGAGGGATCTTCCAGCTTTTCGCCCTTTTCAAGGCGGGAAACAAAGCGATCGGCCTTTTCGTACAGATCGGTGGATTTTTCGCCCTGACCGGAAATGATCAGGGGGGTGCGGGCTTCGTCGATGAGAATGGAGTCCACTTCGTCCACGATGGCGAAGGCGTGACCGCGCTGCACCATGTTTTCCTTGTAGACCACCATGTTGTCGCGCAGGTAGTCAAAGCCCAGCTCGTTGTTGGTGGCGTAGGTGACGTCGCAGTTGTAGGCTGCCTTGCGCTCTTCGGGGGTCATGCCGTTTAAGATAATGCCTACGCTCAGACCGAGGAAGCGGTACAGCTTGCCCATTTCCTCGCCCTGGAACTTGGCCAGATAATCGTTGACGGTGACGATGTGTACACCCTTGCCGGTCAGCGCGTTCAGATAGGCGGGAAGGGACGCGGTCAGCGTTTTGCCTTCGCCCGTCTTCATTTCGGCGATGCGGCCCTGATGCAGCACGATGCCGCCCACCAGCTGCACCCGGAAGGGACGCAGACCCAGCACACGCTTGGCGCCTTCGCGGACAACGGCAAAGGCTTCCACCAGCAGATGATCAAGGCTTTCGCCGCCCTGAGCACGCTGCTGCAGCTCGCGGGTCTTGGCACGCAGCTCGTCGTCGGTCAGCTTTTCGTATTCATTCTCCAGCGCGTCGATGGCGTCGGCCTGCCTGAAAAGCGGCTTGAGCAGTTTCTCGGGGCTGGGAGTAAGCAGATTTTTCAGAAAACCCATGGAATAGCTCCTTTAGATAATTTACCATCTTATATTATAGCATGATAGGCGTATTTCTTGCAAGATAAAGCAGGGGGTGAAACAGAAAAACAGACAGAAAATCTCTGAAGATCTTCTGTCTGTCAAAAGCTTGGAGGGTTATTCTTTGGCGTATTCCCACGCGGTGACGCGGTTATCGTAGGAGGTGAGGGTGATGAGATCATCCTCTTTCCACTCGGGACGGGGGAAGTTGGCGTCCATATAGAAAAGACGGTGGTTGCCTTCTTCTTTCTTATCGCCCACGGAGATCATGAAGGGATAGAACTGCACGCCGTCGCGCCAGACGGATTCTTCCTCCATGTGCAGGAAGGAGCCGGTATTCTGACGGGTACGGCCGTTCAGGGCATGCTGGATATGCTTTTTATAGGCAAGCAGGGGAGAAATGAGCATGCTGTAGATAAATACCGCGGAGCCGAAAGAAGCGACGGTGAGGATCACGGTGACGGCTTCCGGCCAGCGGACAAAGAAAGAAACGAGCATCAGCACAATCAGCGTCAGAATGGGCAGACCGAAACCCAGCAGACGGATCTTGAGCTGCTTGCGGATATCCTGCAAAATTTCGTTGGTATACATAAAAAACCTCCGGGAAATCAAATCATCGCCTTCTATTATACAGCATAGAGGCGCTAAATGTAAAGCGATAGCGAAATCGGGCAAAAGAAATTGTCTGTCCATCTTTTCCAAAGGGCGCTTTTGCGTTATAATACAATCGTTGAACTATGCTTTCCGAAAAGGGAGAATGACTGTGTCACAGAAATCAAAGTCGCTGATCGGCGGCATTTCCATACTGGGATTGGCGGGGCTGATCTGCAAGGTTGTGGGCGTACTGTACCGTATTCCGCTGGCAGCGTATATCGGCGGTGAGGGACTGGGCATCTATCAGAAGGTGTTCCCGGCCTATAACCTTTTGCTGACCATCTCTTCTGCAGGGATTCCCGTGGCCATCTCGCGGATGGTATCCCATTATGTCACCTGCTCTGATCCCCGCTCTGCCAAGCGCATTTTCCGCGTGGCGGCATGGGCGCTGACGGCACTGGGCGCCGTGGCTACGGTGCTTTTGATCGCAGCCAGCGGGTATCTTGCCAATGAATCGGGAACGGCGGAGGCAAAGGCGGGCTATATCGCCATTGCGCCCAGTTTGTTCCTTGTATGCGTGATGAGCGCCTTCCGCGGCTATATGCAGGGGCATCGGCACATGCTTCCCACCGCCGTATCCCAGCTGATCGAGCAGGTGGGCAAGGTGGCTGTGGCGCTGCCGCTGGCGGTGATCGGCATGAAAAAAGGGGGACCCGGCTACGGTGCTGCGGGCGCTTTGCTGGGCACTTCCATCGCCGAAGGCGCGGCGCTTTTGTATATGATGGCGACTCATGTCCGTGCAAAGAAGGATTTTTCCGCCATTCAGCAGGATGCCTCTGCTTCGCTGCTTTCGGGAAAAACCATCGGCAAGCGGCTGCTGGCTATCTCCGTTCCCATTACGCTGGGGGCGTGCATCGTGCCTTTGGCGGGGCTGATCGACAGCTTCATGCTGACTGAACTGATGGAAAAGGGAGGCATGGAGGCCAAAGAAGCGCTGGTGCGCTACGGCTTGTATTCCGGCATGGTGATCACCTTGATCAACGTGCCCACAGCGCTGGCCATGGCGATGAGCACCAATCTGGTGCCTGCGATTTCTGCGGCGCTGGCTAAAAATGACAGGGCAAGAGCCGCCGGGGAGAGCGCCACCGGTCTGCGGGTGGCGGTGCTGGTAGGTTTCCCCTGCTCGGTGGGCATGAGCCTTTTGGCAAAACCGCTTTTGTATCTGTTTTATTCGTCCAGCTATACGGCGGCGCAGCTGAATATTGCAGCGGAGCTTCTCAGCGTCAGCGCCATGACCATCGTTTTGTTTACCGTGGTACAGGCTACCAGCGGCATCCTGCAGGGCTGCGGAAAACAGCGGATTCCCATGTATACGCTGATGGCGGGCGTTGTTTTCAAGGTTATCCTCAATTATGTGCTGGTGGGGATTCCGGGCTTTGATATTCACGGTGCGCCCATCGCTTCGCTGGTGTGCTATACCGTGAGCATGGTGCCCAACCTTTATTATGTGGTCAGGTACACGGGCTGCCGCTTCTCGGCAGGCGATCTGATTGCACGCCCCGGCGCGGCAACGCTTTTGATGGGCGCCGTGGTGTACGCTTTGTGGCATTTTGTGTTCACCGAAAAAACGCTCTCTGCCGGGCGGTTTACGCTTTTGATCGCCGTGATCGTGTGCGTGGGCGCGGGCATCGCGGTATATGCCGTGGGTGCGGTCGCGCTCAAAGCCGTCAAAAAGGAAGATGTGCCTGCGCGTGTGCGCCGGCTGATTTGGAGAAAGTGAGCTATGCATAAGATAACCGTTGTATCGCTGGGGCCGGGCTCCCGCGCACACATCACGCTGGGCGCCATGGAAACGCTGGAAAAGGCCAAACGCCTGATCCTGCGCACGGGCGAGGTGGATGCTGCCAGGTTCCTGCAGGAAAAGGGGATCGCTTTTGAAACGCTGGATGCACTCCATGAGGAATGCGAGGATTTTGAGCAGTTCGCCTCTGCGGCAGCCGGGCAGGTGATGAAAGCTGCCAAGCGCGCCAACGTGGTTTACGCCGTGCTGGATGCCCTGGCGGACGCCACGGTGGATGAATTGCGCAAACTGTGCCCCGAAAGCGTGACCGTCACGGGCGGTATTCCGCTGTCTGCGCCGCTTTTGCAGGCGGCGGGCGCAAAGATGCCCGTGCGCATCACGTCTGCCATGGAGCTGACCGTTCCCCAGACGCAGGACGGGCTTCTGATCGTGGAGCTCAATTCGCGGATGCTGGCAGGCGAGTGCAAATTAAAGCTCACGCCCTGGTACGGCGACGAGTGCGAGGTGTATTTCTTCGCGCCCTCCGAAAAGCCGGAGCGCAGCTTTGTGAAGATCCCGCTGTGTGAAATGGACAGGCAGGGCAAGTATAATCATACCTGTGCGCTGTACATTCCGCCGGTAAGACTGACCGAGCGCGAGCGCTTTGACGCCCATGATCTCAAGCGGGTCATGGACATTCTCCGCGGCGAAAACGGCTGCCCCTGGGATAAGGAGCAGACCCACGAATCGCTGGCCCGCTATCTGCTGGAGGAAGCCTACGAAGTGTCCCAGGCCGTGCAGGAAGAGGATTGGGAGCATGTGGCGGACGAACTGGGCGACGTGCTGCTGCAGGTGTATTTCCACGCTGCCATCGGCGAGCAGTACGGCACCTTTGAATTGAGCGATATCACCACCGCCATCTGCCGTAAAATGATCCACAGGCACCGTCATATTTTCGGGGAAGAAGAATTGGAGACGGCGGGCGACGTGCGGGATTTCTGGGAGCGTATGAAACAAAAGGAACGGGGGAATACCACCCTTGCAGCCCGTTTGAGAGACGTGAGCGAGGGCTTGCCTTCCCTCAGACGCGCAGAGAAGATTTTGGAAAAAACAGGAAAGCTTTCCGTCGATCCCCTTGTCCTGCTTCGGGACATTCTGGGCGATACGCCCGAAATGCGGCTGCTCGCTGCACAGGAGGAGATCCGCAAACAGGGGCTGTGCGCCGAGGAAAAAGTGCATCATGCCCTGCAAAAAATCATAAAATGCATGGAAAACGCTGAAAAAGAGGCAAATTTGGAAGGAAAATTGCTGGAAAACTTGACAATTGAAGAAATCTATGTATACTGTAAAAGGAGCGCTGCGCGCTTATAAAAAGCTATTCGCAGGTGCCCTGCGCACCATTATTAAGGAGGAACCAATCAATGAATAAGACCGAACTGATCAATGCCGTTGCCAAGGCTGCCGAGCTCAGCCGCAAGGACGCCGACAAGGCTGTGACCGCTCTGTTTGACGTAGTGACTGAAACTCTGAAGAAGGGCGATAAGGTTCAGATCGTGGGCTTCGGCGCCTTCGAAGCCAAGGAACGCGCTGCCCGTGTTGCCCGCAATCCCCGCACCGGCGAAGAAATCGAGATCCCCGCGTCCAAGGCTGTTTCCTTCAAGGTCGGCAAGGCTCTTAAGGACGAAGTGAACAAGTAATACGCAAGGCTGCGTTAAAGACGGAGGGCGGAAGGTTACCTGACCCCTCCGCTTTTTTTATGGATGTACGGGAGATCGAAGTATGAACCGGAAAAAACTGATTCTGATCGCAGACGACGAAGTGGGCATCCACGAATCGCTGAGGCTGTATTTGAACCGCGAGGGATACGAAGTGTATTCCGTCTTCCGCGGCAGCGACGTGATGGAAGCGTTTACGCGGATGCGGCCCGATCTTGTGATCCTGGACGTGATGATGCCCGGACGCAGCGGTACGCAGGTGTGCAGCGATATCCGGGCGGTGAGCATGACGCCCGTCATCATGCTGACAGCCAAGGGCGAGGAAACGGACAGGCTTCTTGGCTTTGCGCTGGGCGCGGATGATTACATCGTAAAGCCCTTCAGCCCCCGCGAGGTGGTATCCCGTATTCAGGTGATCTTCCGCCGCCTCAACTCCCTGCAGGTAGCCCCCGAAAACAGCCTTTTGCAAGTGGGCAATACGCAGATCGATCTGCGCTGCTATGAGGTACGGGTGAATGGCGAAAACGTGGTGCTCTCTCCCAAGGAAGTGGAGATACTGCACCTGATGGCCGGTCATCCGCGGCAGGTATTTACCCGGGAACAGCTGCTGGATTCCATCTGGGGCTTTGATTTTGACGGCGACAGCCGCGTGGTGGATACCTCCATCAAGCGGATCCGCAAAAAATTGCCGGAGAAAACCTCTTTGCAGCTGCGGGCGGTGTACGGCGTAGGGTATAAGGTCGAGGTGGAAGATGCGTAAATTACAGGCGTTTCTCCGCGGGCTGATGCTGGTGGCAACGCTGTGCATTGTTGTGGTCACCGTAACGCTGTATATCATCTGCAACGCCATTATCCGCCGTTCCTATGCCGATATGTCCCGGGAGGAGCTGCTGGGCAGCGTGCGGATGGGACAGGAGCTGCTTTCCGAATACCGGGAAGGCAAGATCGATCTTGCGCAGCTTCACGAGGAGATCAATCCCCGGTTCCGCCATGATGACGTGTTTTTTCTGTTGACGGATGAAAACGGCACCGTGCTGGATCGTACTGATCATGCCGTTTCCTATTTGAATGAGGAACGGCTTGCGCAGCTGGTCAAGCAGCTGGAAACGGCGGATACCGTTTTTGACGGTCAGCCCGAAACGGGAGATACCTGCTTTCTCATGGCTGCGCGCCACGCGCAGGGCATGGTCATCGCCGGCAAGCCCATGCTGCCCTATGACAGCGCGGTGCGCGGTTTCCGCGCCACGCTGATCACCTACATGGTGCCCGTCATGTTGGTGATGCTGGGCATCACGATGGCGCTTTCCATGTATATGGGCAGGCCCGCCAATGAGATCGTCAATGCCGTTCAGCGCCTGAGTGAAGGCGAGGACGTGCACGTGAGCGAATCGCTGCCCATGGAAATGGACAAGGCCGGACGCGCCTTTAACCGCATTGCCCGAACCATGCGCAAGGCCAAGGGTGATCTGAAATACGAGCGCAATACCTTTGCTTTGGTGCTTGCGGGCTTGAACGAAGGCGTGATCGCCGTCAGCGAGGACGGCGCCGTTTTGCATGAAAACAAGGCGGCTATAAAGCTTCTGGGAGGCCGCGAAAGCAAAAGCTATGCGCAGCTGCACGCCGAGCTTTTCCGCTCGCTGGAGGAGAGGACGCCCGCGCTGCGATTGAAGGTGGGGGACGCCACGCTTCTTGCAGTGTTCAGTCCGCTGCCCGTGCGCGAGGAAGGAAAGCGCGGCGCCATCGCCATGATCCGTGATATCACCGAGCAGGAGCGGCTTGAAATTACAAGGCGCGATTACGTGGCAAACATCTCCCACGAATTGAGAACGCCCCTTGCCTCCATGCGCGGTATCGCCGAAGGATTGCGTGACGGCCTGGTGGAGGAAAAGGACAAGCAGCGCTATTACGAGATGATCGTCACCGAAGTGCACCGCCTGTCGCGGCTTGTTAACGATCTGCTGGAGCTGAGCCATCTGCAGGCTTCTTCCTCCGCTTTTGAAATGGAGAAGGTGGATCCCGCAGAAACGCTGTATGAGCTGATGGATCGCACCGAGCGTCTGGCCGGGGAAAAAGGGCTTGAAATGAAGATGGAACTGCCGGAAAAAGCGGTGAAAGTGAAAACCAACGAGGATCGTCTGCAGCAGGTGCTGACGATTTTGCTGGATAACGCCATCAAGTACACGCCTGCAGGGGGAAACGTCACCCTCGGCGCCCGGAACGTGCCCGAAGGCGTGCGATTCTTTGTCAGAGACAGCGGTGTGGGCATGGATGAATACACCGTCCGCCATGCCTTTGAGCGCTTTTATCAGGCTGATCCCAGTCACGGAGCCAAGGGCAGCGGACTGGGACTGAGTATTGCCAAAGAGATACTGCAGAAAATGAATATCAAAATCCGCGTGGACAGTGAGCCCGGCAAGGGCAGTGAATTTTATTTCACGGTGCCCGTTTGGGAAGCATAAGGAAAAGCAGCGCCTTACGGGCGCTGCTCTTTTTTATGCAGTCTATAGGAATATACGATGTTTGCAATGCAGAGGATCAGAAGCACGGAAAAGAAAATGATCAGCTGCAGGCGCTCTGAAAGGAAGGCGCAGAGGATCAAAATCAATCCGCCGATCATCCACAATGGGCCTGCCATGCGGTGGGTTTTGCGCCAGTTATCCTCGCTTTTCAGCGTCCAGGGCAGGCGGATGCCCAGAGAGCCGTTGGGGCGGAATTTGGGCATATAATTGCCTGCGATCAGGAAGAAAGCGCCCAGCAGGAAATTGACGTAGCTGAGGACCTGCAGCTGATCGACCAGCGTGCCGCCCAGCAGCATCCCGCCGGAAAACAGCGCGGTGACGGGCATGGCCCAGTAGGCGACAGCCAGCGCTTTAGGGGATTGAGCGGCGTTTTTCGCATCCAGATGGGTCATGAACAGGCAGAACAGATGCATCAGGAAGATGAAGCCGGGAATGGTCAGGATGGCAGATAGCTTGCCCATGGTGCCGTCCGGCTCGCCGGCGGCGTTCCAGTGGGTGATCAGCCGGTCAGGCAGACGGTCCCACATCAGAAAACCGGCGATCATGGGGATGAAAATCACAAAGGTCGTGATGAAAAACAGCTTTTTATTCCACTTTTTCATGGTTGGCTCCTTTCAGATCGCTGATCCACATAAGAATTTCTTCCAGTACGGAAGCGTTCAGCTCATAATAAATATACTTGCCCTGCCGCGTGTCGCGGATGAGATCTGCCTCCTTGAGGATGGACAGATGCTTGGATACGGCAGCGGCGGAAAAAGGAAAATGCTCTGCGATCTCGCCTGCGGACAGGCTTTTTTCCTTGAGCAGTGTCAGGATCTCCCGGCGGGCGGGATCCCCCAGAGCGCGCATGGTTTGCTGCAGGGACATGTTGCTTCTCCTTTCATTTAACCAAGCGGTTAATTGTATTATACGTCAAGGGTGCGCCGATGTCAATAGATATTTAACCAAAAAGTTAAATGTTGTAAAAAGTTTTTCTTGTCAACCGGCGCGGATACGGATACAATAAAGTCAGCAACGGAAAAGGAAGTGGCTTATGATCCCGCGTATTACCGGTTTTCTGCACGGCGGCGATTACAACCCCGATCAGTGGCTTGACCGGCCCGATATATTGGAAAAAGATATTGAATTGATGCACGCAGCCCATGTGAATTGCGTATCCGTGGGCATCTTCTCCTGGGCAATGCTGGAGCCCGAGGAGGGAAAATATGATTTTGCATGGCTGGATCAGGTGATCGACAGGCTGTATAAAGGCGGCATTTATGTGATCCTTGCCACGCCCTCGGCAGCCCGTCCCGCGTGGATGGCGCAGCATCACGAGGAGGTGCTGCGGGTCAATACCCAGCATCTGCGGATGCACTTTGGCGAGCGGCACAATCATTGCCTGACCTCGCCCTATTACCGGGAAAAGGTACGGCAGATCAATACCGCTCTGGCGCAGCGCTATGCCGCGCATCCCGCGGTGATCCTGTGGCATCTTGGCAATGAATTCGGCGGCGAGTGCCATTGCCCTTTGTGTCAGCAGGCCTTCCGCGATTGGCTGAAGGAAAAGTATACGACGCTTGAAAATCTGAATCAAAAGTGGTGGACGGCTTTCTGGAGCCACCGCTATACCGACTGGGCGCAGATCGAAGCGCCCTCGCTGCTGACGGACAGAAGCAACCTTGCCATGCGCGTGGACTGGCAGCGATTTATGTCGCATCAGTGCAAAACATTTATTGCCGCCGAGCGCGAGGCGGTGCAAAGCGTATCGCCCAAGCTTCCCTGCACTGCCAACCTGATGGAGCGGTTCTGGGACTACGATTATTTCTCCCTTGCCGAGAGCATGGATATTGTATCGTGGGACAGCTATCCCGAGTGGCATAATGAGGACAATATCGCCGAGGCTGCCGAGTTTGCCATGAATCACGATCTCATGCGCAGCCTGAAAAAACAGCCCTTCCTGCTGATGGAATCCACGCCCTCGCAGGTGAACTGGAAGCCGCGTAACAAATTAAAGCGTCCGGGGATGCATCTGCTTTCCTCGCTGCAGGCCGTGGCCCACGGCAGCGACAGCGTGCAGTATTTCCAGTGGCGCAAAGGCCGCGGCGGGTCGGAGATGTTCCACGGCGCTGTGGTGGGGCATGACGGAACGGGGGATACCCGTGTTTTCCGCGATGTGGCGCAGGTGGGCAAGACCCTTGAAAAACTGGAAAAAGCAGTGTATCAAAAGCCGGTGAAGGCGCAGGTATGCATCCTCTTTGACTGGGAGAACCGCTGGGCGATCGACTTTGCGCAGACAGGCCAGAAGGGCAATATGCGCTACTTTGACACAGTGAATATGCATTACCGCGCTTTGTGGGAAAAGGGCATCGCCGTGGATTTCTGCGATATGCGGGAGAGCACCGACCTGACCGGCTATAAGCTGGTGATCGCGCCCATGCTGTTCATGCTGCGCGGCGGCATGGAAGAAAAGCTGCGGGATTATGTACAAAACGGCGGCGCGTTGGTGATGACCTACTTCAGCGGCATGGTGGACGAATATGATCTGGCCTGTCTGGGGGAAGCCCCCCATGGGCTGACCGACGTGCTGGGCATAAGGGCTACGGAGCTGGATGCCCTCTATCCCGGACAGGAAAACGGGCTGGTGACGGAAGAGGGACGGTACGGGATCACCGAACTGTGCGAGATCTTGCAGCTCAAGGGCGCTAAGGTGCTGGGCACCTATGAAAGCGATTTCTATGCAGGCTCTCCCTGCCTGACCCATCATACATTCGGCAAGGGTCAAAGCTGGTATCTGGCTGCAAAGACGGAGCAGGCGGGTCTGAATGCGCTCTACGGGCACATTGCGGATGCCTTGGAGATCGACAAAGCGCTGCCCGATCAGCTGCCCTGCGGCGTTGTGGCGGCAAAGCGCGGCGATTGCGTTTTTGTGCAGAATTACACCCACCGGGCGCAAACGCTGCAGCTCACCGGCAAGTGGATCAACCTGCTGACAGACGTACCGGCGGAGGCGGAAATTGCCCCCTTCGGCGTGTGGGTACTTCAGAAAGCATAACAAAAAAGCCGACAGGAAACTGTCGGCTTTTTCATGGGAAAAACTGTGATTATTTGTACAGCAGGCTCTGTTCGCTTTCGGGATCGAACAGCTGCACCACCTTGCTGGCGAAGGTGAAGGACAGCTTGTTGCCCGCCACCAGCGCAGCGCGCTCGGCAGAGGTCAGATCTACGGTGGGCAGGCGCAGGATGGTGTTCTTGGGCATGCCCGTGGCAACGTGCAGATGCAGCTCGCTGCCCATCATTTCGTTAACCATGATGGTGCCCTTGACGCAGTTGGTTTCGCTTTCGCTGCAGGCAGTCATGTGCTCGGGACGGACGCCCAGCAGCACCTTGTCCATGGACTTGACGCCGTTGTTTTCCAGCAGCTTGCACTTGTCTTCGTCCAGCTTCAGATCCATGTCCTGCAGCAGCACATGATAGCCGTCGGTGCGTTTATCCAGCTTGGCTTCGAAGATGTTCATCTGGGGAGCGCCGATGAAGCCGGCTACGAACAGGTTGTGGGGGGTATCGAATACCTCTTCGGGGGTACCCACCTGCTGGATGAAGCCGTCCTTCATGATGACGATGCGGTCGCCCAGTGTCATGGCCTCGGTCTGGTCATGGGTAACGTAGATGAAAGTGGTGTCCAGACGCTTGCGCAGCAGGATGATCTCGGCGCGCATCTGGTTGCGCAGCTTGGCGTCCAGGTTGGACAGCGGTTCGTCCATCAGGAAGACCTGAGGCTCACGGACGATGGCACGGCCGATGGCAACGCGCTGACGCTGACCGCCGGAGAGGTTCTTGGGCTTGCGGCCCAGATATTCGGTGATGCCCAGGATCTCCGCAGCCTGGCACACGCGGCGATGGATCTCATCGTTCTTCATCTTGCGGATGCGCAGGGGGAAAGCCATGTTTTCATATACGGTGATGTGGGGATAGAGCGCGTAGTTCTGGAAAACCATGGCGATATCGCGATCCTTGGGCTCCACGTCGTTGACAACGCGCTCGCCGATGGTCAGCGTGCCTTCGGAGATGTCTTCCAGACCTGCGATCATACGCAGGGTGGTGGATTTGCCGCAGCCGGAGGGGCCGACGAATACCACAAATTCCTTGTCCTTGATCTCAAGGTTGAAATCCTGAACGGCAACAACGCCGCCGTCATAAATCTTCTTTACGTGTTCAAGCTTAACACAAGCCATTTTATTCGTCCTCCTTAACCCTTTACAGTGCCGCCGGTGACGCCTTCAACATAGTACTTCTGCAGCGCGAGGAGCAGTGCGGTGATCGGGATCGCCACGATGACGCCGCCGGCGCAGAAGCGGGTGAAATAACCCTGGAAGTCGTTGGTGTTGACCCACTGATACAAACCTACGGCTACGTTGTAGCTGCTGGCTTTGCCGAAGGCCACATAGGAGGCGAATACATAGTCGCCCCAGGGCGCCATGAACGCCATCAGGATGGTGTAAATGACAATGGGCTTGGCCAGAGGCATGATGATCTTGAGGAACACCTGGAAGCGGGTGGCGCCGTCGATGCGGGCGGATTCGTCCAGAGATTTCGGGATGGTATCAAAGAAACCCTTGGAGATGTGATAGCCCATACCGGAGGAGGCCACATAGATCAGGATCAGACCGGGGATCGCGCCTGCCTGCGTCATGCCCAGCTGTTTGAGCAGGAAGTACAGGCAGATCATGGTCAGGAAGCCGGGGAACATGCCCAGCACCAGCACGGCCTTCATAAACAGCTTACGGCCGCGGAAGCGCATACGGGAGAGGGTGTAGCTGACGGACAGCTGAATGACGGTCTGCACCACGGCAACCACCAGACCGATGGTCAGCGTATTCATGAACCAACGGGGGAAGTTGCTTTCCGTGAACAGGAACACGTAGTTGTCAAGACCCCACTGCTTGGGCAGCAGGTAATTGACCTGACCGCCGCTTTCGCAGCGGAAGGACTGCAGTACAAGGAATACGAAGGGAGCCAGCCAGATGATGCTCATCACGGTCAGCAGCACATAAATGCTTGTGTTGACGCGGCGCTCATGGCCTTTCTTGCTGCGCAGCTTTTCGGGCTTTACTTCGCGGATCACGCCCGCTTCATGGTCGACGACGATATCGACTTCGGGAATCTGATTTTCTTTCTTCATCACTGGAAGTCCTCCTCGTTCTTGACGGACGGCATGAAGTTGTAAACCACCAGACTGATCGCAGCGCAGACAACGAACACGATAATACCGATACAGGCGGCCATCTTGTAGTTGGTGTCTTCTACCGTCAGCGAGTACAGCCAGGTAATCAGCAGGTCGGTAGCGCCGGCCTTGTTGCCAAGGACGTCCGGTTTACCCTGAGTCAGCAGGAAGATGACGTTGAAGTTGTTGATATTGCCTATGAAGCTTGTCAGCAGGTAGGGGCCGGTGACAAACAGCATATAGGGCAGGGTGATCTTGCCGTAGGTCTGCACAGCGTTGGCGCCGTCGATACGGGCGGATTCATACAGATCGGCGGGGATGTTCATCAGAATACCCGTGGCGATCAGCATCAGATAGGGGATGCCGATCCAGATGTTGATGATGATGACGGTGATCTGCGCCCAGGCAGGATCGGTCCAGAAGGGCAGCGGACGCTCGATCCAGCCCCAGCGCATGAGGTAGGAGTTTACCAGACCGTCGGCAGCGAACATCTTGGAAACGTAGAGCAGGGATACAAACTGGGGAATGGCAATGGTCATGACCAGAATGGTACGCCACATTTTCTTCAGCTTGATGCCCTTTTTGTTTATCATGATCGCAACCAGCATGCCCAGGAAATAGTTCAGGAAGGTTGCGAAGAAGGCCCAGATCAGCGTCCACAGCAGCACCTGACCAAAAGAATTGGCGTAGTTGGCGTTGGCCGTGGAGAACAGGTCACGGAAGTTCTGCAGTCCCACCCACGTAAACAGGTTGGTGGGGGACTGGTGGTTGGCGTCGTAGTTGGTAAAGGCGACCAGTATCATGAAGATGATGGGCAGCACGGTGAAAACGAAGATGCCCAGCGTGGGCAGCGCCATCAGGGTCTTATGGAACTGGCTGTCAAGCAGGCCGGAGATATCATCCTTGGCGTACTTGAGCTTTTTGCCCGCCTTGAGCACTTCCTCAGCCAGCTTGTTCTGCTTTACGTTCATACGCCAGGTATAAATGAAAGCCAGCACAAAGAAGATGGTGAGGATGCCGTAAAGCAGGATGAGGAAGGAGTTGTCGCCGTATACGGTAACACGGCCTTTGCGGGTGGTGGCTACGGTGCCAAGGGTGTTGAACTTGGCCAGATACGCACCGCCGAAGAAGATGATGTAGAGATTGAAAACGGTCTGGAAGGCAAAGAAAAGCAGACCGCGCAGCCACTGGCCGCGGGCGCAGGAGCCAAAGCCCATGACGGTAAAGGAAACACGGGTTTTCCAGTCGCCGTTTTTGTAGGTGAGGACGATGTCTTTGATTTCGTTGAAGAAACCAACGAAGAGGTGAACAAAGAACATGAAGAAGGACTTGATTTTGCCCAATACGGATTTGGGCAGATTTCGGAGGGAAGTGAGCAGGTTATGCCACATTTTCGCGGGCTTGCTCAGCTTGAAATATTCCAGATCTGTCATGCCGCACATCCTTATCCTAAGTTATTTGTGAAAAAAGCGGGCCGGAAGCGCATGCCTCCAGCCCGCGGTGTGTATGATTACTGGATGACGTCGGCAGAGCAGCTCTTGACCAGGTCAACGAGAACCTGCTTGAGCTGATCGTCGGTGTACTCATTGTACATGCCGGAGAGGATCTGATCGCCCAGCGCTTCGGTGGCAGACCAGTAGCAGCCGGGATACTGACCCTGGGGAACAGCGAAGTTCAGCTGCTGAGCCAGAGCGGACAGAGCAATGTTGTTCTTCACGGCGTCAGAGGACTGAGCCTTCAGGTTGGAGGGACCCCACTGCAGAGCCTTTTCTTCGAAACGGGCGATCTGAGCCTTTTCGCTGGACAGGTACAGAGCCAGAGCGTCGCAAGCGGTCAGCTTGGCTTCGTCAGTCTGGGGCTTCACGCCCAGGAGCTTAAAGCCGCCGAAGCCGCCCAGCTGATAGCCGTCCACGGTGGGCAGCTTGGTGGCAGCGTAGTTTTCACCCAGAGCGGTCTGAGCAGCGTCGGCATCCCAGGCACCGGAAACAACAGCACCGATGTTGGTGGCGTTGGGAACGGAGGAGCCGTTCACATAAGCGGGGGACTTGGCCATCTTGATCATGCTCTTGAGAGCGGTGACGGCGGCGGGGTTGGTGTCATAGTCGGTGTTGATGGCGGTGTACTGGCCCTGATCGTTGGTATCGTAGGTCAGGGTGCAGCCGGCGCCGAAGAAGAAGGAAGCGTTGTACCAACCGGAGTTGATCTGGAAGTACAGGTTCTTGCCGGCGCTTTCGCAGGCAGCCAGAACGGCTTCCAGGGTGGTGGTGTCGGTCACAACGGACTTGTCATAGTACAGGAAGTAGCCGTTGTCGGAGGTGATGGGGTAAGCATAAACCACTTCGCCAACGGTGGCGGCGGCAACGGCGCCGGCGTCGTTCTCAGCGGCGACGATGGCGGCGTTTTCAGGCAGCATGTCGATCAGGGCGCCGGCGGCGACCAGACGGGTCAGCTGGTCCTGAGCGAAACCAAAGATGTCAGCGCCGGCGTCAACGTCGACGATCATCTTGTTGGCGGCATCGCCTTCACCGACGGCTTCAACCAGAGCGGTGATGCCGGCGTACTCGGGATGCTCGGTCTTGAACTGCTCGATCAGGGTCTTGGTCAGTTCGACGGCGTTGTCGGCTACCCAAACCTTGATCTCACCGGCATAAGCCGCTTCGGCGCCCGCAACGCTGCACAGGGACAGCGCCATGATCAGGCACAGAACCATAGAAAGGAACTTCTTCATGTGGAAATCCTCCTTATAAAATATGTTTAAGCGGCAGAACCGCTTAAATACGGTGTGCGGCGGGGAAGCCTCCCCCCACCTGCGGATGCTGCGGACAGACTGTGCCTCCGCGCCCCACGATCATCAATTTTAGTACATTCTGCGAAAAAAGTCAACAAAAAAACAGAGGGTTTTTGTGACGAAATGCGTAAAAATGTGCAATTATACCTATATTTTTCTTAAATTCGGATATAAACACATTTTATATTTTCCATTACTCGGAAACCGTGAAAAATACGGCGGCGAAGGGGGGCAGCGTAACGGCTGCGGCAGTCTCTCCGATCACGGCTGAGGCCTTTTCCTCCGATGCGTCAAGGATGCCTGCAAGGGTGAGTGAAGGCACGTTCAGGGTGTATTCGTACGTCTTGGAAGAGGAAAAGTTCAGCACGGCGTAGCAGGTTTCGTTCTCCCACGTTTTTTTCATCACGCACAGGTTGCTGTCACTGTACACAAATTCCGTTTTTCCGCGGGCGATGGAAGGCACTTTCAGCTTCAGGTGATTGAGCGCCCGGCAGTAATTGAGGATGGAGTTTTCGTCCTTGAGTTGCTCCTCTGCACAGGGGAAATGGTATTCGATCTGCGTTACGCCGGGGGGCTGCTGCGTCATATCGCCCTCTGACCAGTACATGGCCAGACGTTTGTTGGGATCGTCCCCCGAGCCCACCATGCCGATCTCCTCGCCGTAATAGGTAAACACGGCGCCGCCGATGAGATTCAAAAGCGTTTCGCCGAATTTTGCTCTTGCGGGGAGGCTGCGCCCCTGCAGGGAGCCCACGGCGCGTCCGGTATCGTGATTGCCGATAAAGGGCGCAAGCAGCACGCCGGGCAGCGTTTCATACAGATTTGTCAGATCCTGCACATAGGATTTGGCAGGCGAGCGGCCGCGGGTGGCGCGGGCCACGTACCCCTCCGCCTGGGAAGCGGGGAAAAGGAAGAAGCTGTCGATACCGCTTTGGTAGTATTCGGCGATGGTGCCGATGCCGGCCCATACTTCGCCCACCAGAAAGCTGCCGGGCTTGATCTTTTCGCAGCTTGCTTTCAGTTTGTTGAGAAATTCCACGTTCTTTGTGGTGTTCTTGGCGTAAAAGCTGGTGACCGCGTCCAGACGGAAGCCGTCTACGCCCACGTCCTCAAGCCAGAAGGCGAGGATCGATTCGATTTCGCTGTACAGTTTTTCGCTGTCCAGATTCAGATCGGGCATATTTCCGCCTGCGAACTGTTCCTCATAGTACCATTTGGCGCCGTTTACCTGCACATGGTTTGCTTCGGGCTGCTGGGTAAAGCAGTAGTATTCCAGATACGGGCTGTCATAGGTGCGCTTTTGAATGGAATAAACGGCGTCAAGGAACCAGGGATGGCGCGTGGAGGTGTGATTGACGGGCAGGTCGATGATAATTTTGATATCCCGACGGTGGCAGTCTTCCACCAGGGCGCGCATATCCTCCATGGTGCCGTACTGGGGATCAATGGAGCAATAATCGGTCACGTCGTATTTATGATAGCTGGGGCTGGCCATGACGGGCATGAGCCACAGGCCGTTATAGCCCATATCTTCTATGTAAGGAAGCTTTTCGATCAGGCCTTTCAGATCGCCGATGCCGTCGCCGTCCGAGTCCTTATAGGAATAAACAAATACCTCGTACCAGTTGCGGTAATTGTCCGCACGGGCGGGAAAAGAAGAAAGCAGCAGCGTGCACAAAAGCAGCAGGCACAGGAACTTTTTCACCGGGGAGCACCTCCAAGGATTCATTATGTAAAGTATACGATACTGCGCCCGAAAAAGCAAATTGACCGTGAAAAACGGCTGTGGTATAATGGAAAAAACTGCTGTTTCGGAGGAGAATATGAAAGTTAAGCTGGCGGCTTATCCGCTTTTGACGATCGATCCTTTTATTTCTGTCTGGGGCTATACCGAAAAAACCGCTTCCGCAGATACCCGTATGTGGTACGGTCAGGTCAAGCGCATCACGGCGGAAGCTGTGGTGGACGGCGCAATGTATGCGCTGATGGGCAGAAACCGGGAAGTAAAGCATGCTCTTGTCCGACGGATCGATACAACGCCCACCCAAACTTTGTATGAATTTGAGTGCGGCGGTGTGCTGATTACCCTTTCTTTCCGCGCGCCGTTTTTGCTTGATGATTTGGATCTGATGAGCACGCCCGTCAACTTTGCGGACGTTTCCGTGCAGTCGCAGGATGAAACGTCCCGCGAAGTCACTGTGCGTCTGACCTGGCATGACGATATCTGCCGCGCAGGCGAGCATCCCGTGCCCATGATCGGCAAGGATTACCGGGCGCAGGAGATGCACATTGCGTGGATGGGCAAAACCCAGCAGAATATGCTGTGCCATTCCGGCGATCATGTGAGTATCGACTGGGGCTATGCTTACATGGCAGCCGATGAAGGCGTGCGCTTTGAACGCATCGGCGGGCATTGGGGGCTGACCTTTGAGCGAGCCTGGCAGGCGGATTCAAAAAGGCAGGAGGCGCATATCCTGCTGGGATATGATCAGGTAGCGGATATCCAGTATTTTGACTTCACGGCGAAAGCCTATTATGCCCGAAACGGCAAGACCATTGTGCAGGCGATGCACGAAATGTACCGCAGCCGCGAAAGCATTTACCAAAGGCTGGATGCGCTGGATGAGCAGCTGCTGAAGGATGCTTATAACACCGGAGGCGAAAGCTATGCCGCGCTGGTGGTTGCTTCCTACCGTCAGAGCATCTGCGCCCATAAGCTGATCGCCGATCGGGAAGGAAACGCCGTTTTCCTCTCCAAAGAGAACGACTCCAACGGCTGCATCGGTACGGCGGACGTGAGCTATCCCTCCATGCCGCTGTATCTTCTGTATGCCCCCGAACTGGTGCGGGGACTGTGCCGCGGCATTCTCAAGTTTGCCAATATGCCCGCGTGGAAGTACGATTACGCGCCCCACGATATCGGGCGTTATCCCCATGCCACAGGACAGGTATACGGCCTTGCCTCCCATGCTTACGACATGGGTGTGTGCGATAAGGTGCATCAGGCCGAGTGCTATCCGCTCCTGTATCTGGATGAGGGTGAGGAAAATATGTACGATCACTACCGCCAGATGCCCGTGGAGGAATGCGGCAATATGATCCTCATGCTGGCAGCCGCCGCCAAAGCGGACGGCGATCTTTCCCTTGTTCGGGAGTATCTGCCCACGCTGAAAAAGTGGGTTAAGTACCTTGAAACCTACGGCGAAGATCCCGGCGAACAGCTGTGTACCGATGACTTCGCGGGGCATCTGGCGCATAATGTGAACCTGGCTTTCAAGGCGGTGTACGGTCTGGCGGGCTATGCGTATCTTATGGAGAAGCTGGGCGACAGCGCGGAGGCCGAAAAATACTATGCCGAAAGCCGCCGGATGGCTTTGGCGGTATACGAAAAGGCAAAAACCGAGGACGGCACGGCGCTGACGCTGGACGGCAAGGGCTGGAGCCTGAAATACAACGCGGTATGGGACGTATTGTTTGAACTGAATTTCCTGCCCGAAGAATTCTTCCGCAAGGAGCGGGAAACCTACCTGAAAAAGACCAATACCTACGGCGTTCCCCTGGATTCCAGAGCCGATTATACCAAGTCCGACTGGATCCTCTGGTGCGCAGCCATGAGCGATGAAGCGGGCACGGTGGAAGCCTATTCCGCGCCCATCGCCCGTTACATGGCGGAGACCTCCACCCGCGTCCCCTTCGGCGACTGGTACGATACCAAAACAGGCCGCATTGAGCATTTCATGGGCCGCAGCGTGCAGGGCGGCATCTTCATGCCCTTGCTTCGCGAAAAATGGCTGAAAAAATAACCCTTTGCATGAAAACGGCGTACTTGCTCGTTGAATATGTAAAGGGGTGATACGGATGAAAAGGATTGTTTGCGTTTGTTTGCTGCTGATGTGTCTGCTGCTGGGCGCGGGGGCGGAGGAAGAACTGGTCGGCGTATGGGGCTTTTCGGGCGGCGCGGAGGTGCACGGCGACGGGTTTAAGCTGTATGCCGATGGTAACGGCGAATGGCTGGAGGCACTCAGTTACGATTATTTTCCGCTGACCCGGTTTGTTCGTACGGATGAAAAGTTTACATGGAAAACCGTGCGGGAAGAGGGAAAACAGTACCTGATCGAAAATTATCCCGACGGTCGTGAACGTAAGTGGGAGATCCAGCGCTTTGATGCCAGCGGAGAAATCCATATTCCCGAAGGGGAGAGCGGCGGATTTTATCTGCCGGTTAAAATAGGCGACCTTGTTTTGGCTAATCATCCCATGGATACGATCGTCATGCTGCACGCGGAAAAGGGAAAGTTTTCAAAGAACAAAAGATACGACGTCTATCAAGGGCCGGGCGCAGAATACGGGCGTTCCGGTGGCGGCAAGGGCGTGGTATCCACCAATGGAGCGATCAACTGTTACGGCACGCACAACGGCTGGCTTTTGATCGAATATGAGATCAGCAAAAACAAACACCGCTACGGATGGATCAGCCTGAATGCGCTGCCTTCCTCGCAGGCGAATGCTTACGACAGGCTCAACTTTTCCAAGGATAAGATGAGTATGCACATCTGCGGCGTGCTGACACAGGATGCGGTGCTCACGGACGATCCTTTTTACAGCAAAAATGCCGTAAAACAGCTCCCCGCAGGCACCAGTGTATTTATGCTGATGCGGGACAAGGATTTTCTGCTGGTCGAAGGCTTTCTTGGCAAGGAACGGTTTATGGGCTTTGTTCCTGCCGCTGCGGTGGATATGAAATACGGCTATGCGGAAAAGGCGGTTTTTTCCATTGATGAGGCCAAAACCTATGCCGAAGCGGATATTTATGCGGCGATGGAAGCTGTAAAGGATGCGGTGTACGAGCATTTCAGCGGCACGGGGCTTTTGTCTGTCAGCTATATTGAAAAAGAAAGCACAGATCCTACGGCCTGGTGGCAGCCTGAGGAGGAAAACCGCGAGGGCGTCAAGCTGTTTGCCGATCTGAGCAGCATGAATCTCTATGAATTTGAGATCGCCGCTTACGGAATAGCAAGGGAGTATCGCTTCATTCTTTACCGTGAAAAGGGCGGCGAATGGCAGGTCGGCAACTGGGGATATGAATAAGACAATGCCCGATATTCAGTCAAAAACCGCCGTCTCCCGAAAGAGACGGCGGTTTTTATGCTATGGGCGGGGTCAATGGGATTTTTTGAAGAGGTTTCTTTTCCACAGGGAAAACTTATCCAGTTTTCCGGCAGAATGGAGGAAATAGATAACCAGACAGCTGAGGGCAAAGCCGATGCTGAAGGATACGATAAGTTCGCAAATTTCGGGAGCAACGATGCCGTAAAGAAAGCCGC
Source organism: Clostridia bacterium (assembly GCA_017549335.1). GTDB lineage: Bacteria > Bacillota > Clostridia > Christensenellales > Aristaeellaceae > SFMI01. The sequence continues at coordinate 138,445 of JAFYVB010000003.1, forward strand.
CTTTGTTCTCTGCACGGAAAAGCAGCGCACAAATGAGCATGAGACAAGTGGAAAAGGCCGTCGTTGTGCGCAGCCTTTTATTTCGCCGGTTGGTTTCTTCGGCGGCATATACCGCCACTTTTTTCAAAGTGTCCTTGGTTTCGTTTGTCATGTTCTCGCTTTTCCTTTCTCCGTCAATGATCTCGCGAATGTCGGTATCGTAGAAATCCGCAAGGTCGATGAGCGTATGCACGTCCGGCAGATTGCTGCCTGTTTCCCAGCGGGATACTGTGCGGGAGGAGACAAAAAACTTTTCTGCCAGCTGCTCCTGCGTCAGCCCTTTCTCCTTGCGCAGGCGTTTGAGAAATTCGCCTGTCTTTTGTTCATTCATTCCGAATGCCTCCTTTCGCGGTCATCTTATCCCAAATCCCCGCCCAAATCCACGACACAAAGCGAGAAATGCCGCAATTTCGGGGGACACGGTGTGTCCGGTACGATTACAGGGGAATGGATTCTTCATCCCGGCAGATCTGCCACAGCTTTCCGTCCCGGATTTTATAGGCCTCGCCAAAGAGCGTGGCTTTCCCGTCGTCAAGCAGGATGTAGCTGCCATCGTTGAGCGCAATGAGCTCGTGTACAAAGCTGTCCGGATAGGTGATATCCTCCATCAACCGCAGACCGTCCAGCATATCTTCCTTAAGGCTTTGATAATGGGGGAAGAGGTTCAACTCGGTCAGTCCGAGCCCGGGGATCCACCGCTCGTACGCGGGGTCGATGGCTTCGCCGTCAAGCTCCGGTCCGGCATAAACGATGCCGGCGCAGTTGATGGCTCCTGCGCTCCATGTGACGATGATTCCGCGGAAAGTCTCCAGCCGCTCTTTCAGGTGGATTTTCTTCATGAACGCATTCTGCGAGGGCACATGACCGCCCGCCAGCACGAGAACGTCGGTATCGCTTAGCTGCTCTGCGGCGTTCGGATTGCGGTCGTCGCAGCTGACAATGCCCGAAATGCTCAGCCCGCTCATGGGGAAGGCTTCCTTCAGGCAGGCGCAGATCGCGTCGTTTTTGGCATGATTATCCGGGTCACCGCAAACTATGAACACCTTTGCGTTTTGAATCCAGATGGATTTAAGCGTATCAAGCAGGCAGTTGCGGTTGGCAAGCGGCGCGGGCACGCGAACGCCGTTCACCTTTTCAATGCCGCCCAGCCAGCTGGTCAGTAAAATTTTCATAAGAATCACTCCGTTATTGCTTTTTCTATATTGACAATTCGTCTTCGAAAGATTGCACGCCGCTTTTCAGCAAGTTACCGGCTCCCATGCAAAGGGAAGCAGGTCGCGTGCTTTCACTTTGATCAAATTTCCGTTTTCGTCGTTGACGATCACTTTGATATCGGGGCAGTATTCAAAGAGCATCTGCCTGCAGTTGCCGCAGGGCGGGAGAACGCAGTTATGCGCCTTTTCATGCACGGCAACGATGGTATCAAAATCCCGCTCGCCCTTGGAGATCGCCATGCCCACGGTGATATATTCGGCACAGGAACCGTGAATGCCGTCGCAGTTCACGCCCTGATAGACGTGCCCGTTTTTGCAAAGCAGGGCGCAGCCCACGGTGTGATTGTACACGCCGTCGTCAAAGTTCTCTGCCAGCACCTGCAAGCCCAGCTTGATCAGTTCTTTATCTTTTTCCGTGAGGGGATAGCGTTCCATTTGTTACCTCCAAGGAGCCTGTGAGGCTTATTTTTGCGCCGCCAGCAAGAAACGGTGGATGCTGCCGTCAACGGAGCCCTGTGTTTCGAGAATATTCTGAGCGCTCAGGAGACGATCCAGATGCGTGTCCACGGAGAAGTCCGGGAATTCCCATTGGATGATCCGCGCAAACCATACCAGAGCGCCCACGTCAAAGAACCGGATGGGGCGGAAAGCTTCTTCGCTCTGCAAAATGGCAAAGCCCGCATTCTCAAATTTTTCGGTTGCTATATTTAAATATTGGCCGGGAAAGGGGCTTTCGGTGACGCCGCAAAGAAGCTCCGCCAGCTCCCGATCGTTCTCTGCGCCCACCTGCTGGGTGATAAACACCCCGCCGGGCTTTAAAACACGGTAGATCTCTTCTGCGTTGAAGTCGCCGTGGCGGTTGATCACCAGATCAAAACAACCGTCGTCAAAGGGCATTTTCCCTTTTCCGTCGCCGGGGCGGAAATCAATGCCCAAGGGCAGCAGCGTTTCTTGGCAAAGAGCCACATTGGGCGGGAAATTTTCCATGGCCGCTGTGTTTTCATGGGGATGGTTCAGCGACAGCAGAAACTCTCCTCCGCCGGTGTCGATATCCAGAATCTTCATGTCCGGGGTCAGGTGCTTTTCAATTACAGCCCGGTAATCCCAGGGCAGATCATCCTGCTCGGTATAGCGCCCGTGGATGTGGGAAAAATCCCACCCGTGAATGTGGGCAATTTCCTCTTCGGCTTTCCAGCTTTGGATCCATTCGTTTGCGTTCATTGCAGTCACTCCCTGATTTCAGTGTAGCGTTATTCACCATGATTGTCAACTGATTCCGGTTATCTTGCATTTCGCATATTCCTGCGCTATAATCGCAGCAAGAGCAATTTATGAAAGAGCGATGCTTATGGAGTTTCATGAAAAATTACAGGAACTGAGAAAACAGAAAGGGCTTACTCAGGAAGAATTGGCGGAGTTTCTTTTTGTGTCCAGAACGGCTGTTTCCAAGTGGGAGTCGGGCAGGGGGTATCCCAACATCGACTCCCTGAAAGCGATCGCAAAGTTCTTTTCCGTGACCATTGACGAACTGCTGTCCGGCGAAGAGGTGCTGACCATCGCAGAAGAAGATCAGAAACAAAAGGAAGCAGCTCTCCGGGACAGGGTGTTTGGACTGATGGATTTGAGCGTTGCCATGTTCTTTTTCGCCCCGTTCTTCGGGCAAAAAGCAGACGGTAACGTGCAGGCCGTTTCTCTGCTGCTCCTGACAGAAATCGCCCCTTATTTGAAAGCGGCATACTTTGCGACGGTAATCGGTACGGCGGCATGGGGGATCGCTGCCCTTGCGCTTCAGAATTACCGGGGAGCGCTTTGGGTGCGAAATAGGAGCATCCTGTCGCTGCTGATAAATGCGGCTGCCGTACTTTTGTTCATCATCAGCTCACAGCCTTATGCCGCTGCAACGGTATTCATTTATCTGGCGGTCAAGGCGGCAATGCTTGTCAAAAAACAATGATACGAAGCGTGTCACGGACGTGACGGCCTGTTTCTTGCATTCCCGACCGTCTTTCTTTAGTCTGTAAGCAGGCGAAAGCCGAGTACAAACAAAGAAGGTCGGAAAATGAAGAAAAAGAAATTCTGCACAGCGCTCGGTTTCCTTGCGGTATTTGTGATTTGGACAGCTGCCCTGCGGTTGATCGACGTGCAGGCCATCGGCCCGCAGGGATCAGCTGTGGGCTTTGCAACGCTTAACGGCATGGTACATAGGCTCACCGGTGTGCATATGCAGTTGTATATCATGACCGATTGGCTAAGCTTGGTTCCGGTTGCATTTGGGCTGGGGTTTGCATGGCTGGGGCTTACGCAGTGGATCAAAAGAAAAAGCATACGGAAGGTTGATCGCAGCATTCTCATCCTGGGGGCATTTTATCTTGTTACCTTGGCGGCATACGTATTCTTTGAAAGGTATGCGGTCAATTACAGGCCCGTGCTGATCGAGGGATATCTGGAAGCCTCTTATCCGTCTTCCACAACGCTGCTTGTGCTGTGCGTGATGCCAACTGCCATGATGCAGCTTCGGGGGCGTATAAAGAACCGCGCACTTCGCCAAGCGGTTACCGGCGCAATCATCTCTTTTACTGTGTTTATGGTTGCGGGAAGACTTGTTTCCGGCGTGCATTGGCTGACGGATATCATCGGCGGCATTTTGCTCGGTACGGGCCTTGTTATGACGTACGATTCCCTGATTGGAGGAAAGATTCATGAATGATTTGACGATTCGGTTGGAAACAGAGAAGGATTATCGGGCGGTAGAGGAACTGACCCGGGAGGCTTTCTGGAACGTGTATAAACCCGGTGCGGATGAGCATTACTTTGTCCATAAAATGCGCTCGCATCCGGATTTTATCCCGGAGCTGGCCTTTGTTCTGGAAAAGGACGGTGAAATCATTGGCAACATCATGTACACCAAGGCATGGCTTAAAGATGAAAAGGGGGAACAAAAGGAGATCCTTTCCTTCGGCCCGCTGTGCGTTGCGCCCAGATATCAGCGGCAAAAGCTGGGGAAGATCCTGATTGAGCATTCCTTTGAGGCAGCCCGCAAAATGGGCTATGATGTGAACGTCAATTTCGGCAACCCCGGCAACTATGTCAGCCGCGGTTTTGTCAGCTGCAAAAAGAAGAACGTCAGCTTTGTCGTTCCCGGTAATTTCCCCACCGCCCTGCTGGTTTGCGAGCTTGTTCCCGGCGCGTTGGAAGGCAAGAAATGGATGTACATTCCCAGCACCGCTGCGGATTGCTGCGAGGATACCGCCGCCGTGGAAGCCTTTGACGCCGCCTTCCCGCCCAAAGAAAAGAAATGGATGCCCAGTCAGGAAGAATTCTATATTTATAGTCATTCTTCTGTAGTCAGATAAAAACAGCGGAGGATAAGACGATGATTAAAATCTTATTCATCTGCCATGGCAATATCTGCCGCAGCCCCATGGCGGAGATGATTCTGAAGGATATGGTGCAAAAGCGCGGGCTGGAGGGGGAATTTGAGATCGCCTCCTGCGCCACCAGCACGGAGGAGATCGGAAACCCCGTTTATCCGCCGGCGCGGGCGGAGCTGGCGCGCAGGGGGGTAAAATGCGAGCATCGCGGAGCCCGGCAATTGACCAGGGCGGATTATGAAGCATATGATCTGCTCATTGCCATGGATGATCTGAACATTCGCAATATGCACCGCATGCTGGGCGGCGATCCCAAAGGGAAGATCTGCAAAATGCTGGATTTTGCCCACGGCGGCAACGTGGCTGATCCGTGGTACACCGGCGGCTTTGACAAAACCTTTGAGGATATCAAGGCGGGCTGCGAAGGGTTATTAAAGAAATACGGCAAATAAAAAAAGAGCCTTTCGGCTCTTTTTTGTTGGCTTTATTTGAGCAGCTTGAAGTAGTCCAGCACAGCCAGCGCGATGCCGATCAGGCAGTACAGGCCAAGCAGCTTGCCGATCAGGTCGGTGATGAGGCCGATGAAGGGAATGATGCCGATCAGACCCAGTACCCAGCCGCCCACAACGCCGGCGACCAGATAGATGATGATATGGATGATCATGCTGCCGATGTCCTTGGCGTTGAAGGAGAAGGGGAAGAATTTCTTGAGCATATCCATAATATTTTCCTCCTTGGTTTGGTGTTAATTCGGTTATATCACAATTGCTTTTTTCTGTCAAGAATTACAGGCCTTCGCCGTCCACCAGATAGCGCAGACGCTTGACAGCCTGCGCCGCCCGCTCGGTGTATTCAAGGTAGGTCAGCTTGCCGTACAGATCGGGGGATTTTTTGTAATCCACCTCCAGCATCAGCGAGCCAACATATCCGTATTCCTTGATCTGACGGGCGAAACGCTGGAAATCGAAGATGCCGTCAAAGGGCAGCATATGCTTATCCTGCTGGAAAACGCAGAAGTTATCGTGAATGTGGGTGCAGATCAGCCGGTCGCCGAACAGGGGCATATACTGCCTGCCGCGGGCAAAGGCCGTTTCGTGTCCGCAGTCCCAGCAAAAGCCCACGTTGCTTTCCTTGGGGAAGGTTTCAAAGGCCCAGGCGATGTTGGACACCTTGCGCTGATTTTCAAAGGCGATGCGCACACCCTGTTTGTCGGCGTGCTCCGCCAGACGGGTGAAGCGCTCGCGACCGATGTCCGTTACGGGCGGAGCGGCTTCGCCGGAGGAGAGATGCACCACGATGATGCCTGCGCCTGCGGCCTTGGCGTGATCGGCACACTGGCACAGCTGGCGCAGCTTGTCATCGCCCTCCTCGCCGGGCAGCCACATCTGGTTGATGCCTGCGCTGGGGGCGTGGAGCGTTTCGTATTCGATGCCGTGCTTAGCCAGAAGGTTTGCGACCTCCAGCTGCTTTTCCATATCGAACATGGCGGTGAAGGTGGCGTTGAAGCCGCATTCCGCCATTTTTGCGATCACGGAGGGCATTTCGTTTTCGGAATTTACGATCATGGTGGCAAGATTCATGCCGATCTTTCTCATATACGGTTCCTTCTTTCGGAATTGAATGGAAATATTATACCATGTCCGGAGAAAAATGACAAACAAAAAGCCCGGTATTCGGGCTTTTTGATACGTTATTTCTTGGCGGTATCAAGGCTCTTGCCAAATACCACAAAGCGCTGGAACAGGTACTCGGTGACGAAGTTGATGAGCATGGTGCCGATCTGCACCACGTAGGCATTCCACAGGTAATCCTCGGTCAGCACCTTGGTCCACCAGGTGGAAAGGGGCGTGAAAACGAGGTAGAAGCCCGCCACTTTCAGCATGGCCACAGGCACGTTGCTGGCCGACTGGAAAGTGAACTTGCGGTTGAGGGTGAAATTCCAAAGCACGGAGAGGATCAGCGAGATCAGATAGCTGACCCATTCGGGCAGTTTCAGCACTTCCAGAAACAGTGCGTAGGATGCGATTTGGATCAAGCCTGCGCTCAGAGAGAAAAGGGTAAATTTAAGGGAACGGATCAGTTCCTTTTTGCGGTTGTCCATGCGGAAACCTCCTTTGGTAAACTAAAGACAGTGTATCATACAATGCTTCGGAAGGGAAGAGCGTGACACATTATCGACCCGATTGCCCCCTTGTTGACAAGGGACAGAATGCCTGTTACAATTTGAAAGCATCGAAATGCCCTAAAGGATACTTATAATGAAAGAAAAACTGCGAAAAATCACAAGCTTTTTGCTCAATCCCCATTTGGTGATCTGTGTGGCCATCGCGTGGATGATCACCAACGGCTGGTCGTATGTGCTGTTTGCACTGGGTACGTTTTTCAGGATCAACTGGATGACGGTGGTGGCGGGCGCGTACATGGCCTTTTTGTGGATCCCCTTTACCCCTGAAAAGATCATTACCGCTGCCATTGCCATTGCGCTTTTGCGCTGGCTTTTCCCCAATGACCAGCGCACGCTGGCGGTGCTCAAGCACTGGCGGGAAAAATTGATAAATGCCGTGCGCAAAAAACGCGAGGAACGCAAGGAGAAAAACCAATGAAGATCATGATCGCATCGGATATCCACGGCTCGGCGTATTATTGCCGTGAACTGCTGAACGCCTTTGAGCGGGAGGGCGCGGACAGGCTTTTGCTGCTGGGGGATATCCTCTACCACGGCCCGCGCAACGATCTGCCCCGGGAGTATGCGCCCAAAGAGGTGATCGCTATGCTCAATCCCCTTGCTCAGCGCATTTTCTGCGTGCGGGGCAACTGCGATACCGAAGTGGATCAGATGGTGCTTTCCTTCCCGATTTTGTCGGATTACTGTCTTCTGACGGGCGGAAAGCGGCTGATCTACGCCACCCACGGCCACAATTACAACCTCAAATCCCTGCCGCCGCTGCAGCGCGGCGATATCCTGCTCCACGGGCATACCCACGTCCCCGCATGGGAGCGCTTTGGCGAAGATAACCTCTATCTCAATCCCGGCTCGGTATCCATTCCCAAGGAGGGCAGCGCCCATGGTTATATGCTGCTGGAGGACGACTTTGCTCTTTGGAAAGATCTGAACGGGGAAGAGTATCATCGGGAAAAGCTGTAAAGCAAAACCACCGGGTTAACCGGTGGTTTTTCAGTTCAGTTGCGCGTATGGCCTTCGCCCATAAAGATGTGGTCGCCGGCAAAAAGCAGCGTTCCGTCCTTTTTCAGTCCCACGCAATAGTCGCTGCCGCAGGCGATGGCGATCACGTCCTGCCAGCGGGAGACATCGGGAGGATTGCTGCCTGAGAACGCGGAGAGCAGCGCTGTTCCGTCCTTTTTCAGCCCCACGACGAAGGAGTCCGAGAGGCGGATGACTGCAATATCTTTCCAATCGGCAAGGGAGGCGTTCAGTGAGGCGGGCTCGGCGATCATTGTACCGTCCGAGCGAAGACCGACGGATACGGTCAGATTTGCTTTTTTTGCATCATTCCAGATGCCGATGATGTGAAAATCCATAAGGTCTGCATCGCCGCTCCATGCAGGGAGTTTTTGCCCTTCGGGGATCTCGGCAGTTTCGCAGGAATCGGCTTTTGCCATTCCTTCCGCAACCCGCAGCCGGTTGACGGAAGATATAAATTCATTATTTTCCGTGACGATGAAGTATTCGTTGCCCCAAGGCGGCAGGCCAACGCGGATGACCTTGCCGTAATGCGCAGCCCAGCCTCTGGGTGAGATCAAGCCCGAAGCGTCCGGAGCGATGATGGGGCGGCCTGCGGTTTCGGTGCTGCCGTCGCTGCGCAGCACGATCAGGCCGGAGTTGTCAGCGGCAAGGGCGGTGACGTCATGCCAAATCGCATCGCCTGCATCGATGAAATCCGCCTTCATCCAGCCGGAATAATCGTAATTGGCGTGGTTAACGTGCAATCCTGCGTTGATTTTATACCAAAGCGCGCCCTGCGCATCGGTTTTGCTGTCGCTGATCCATACGCAGGTGTCCTTGGGCAAGCGGGTGAGAATCGCGCCGCCCACACCCCGACGCAGGGCAACATCCGTAGCGTTAACGTATCCAAACCCCAGCGTTTCTGCGGATGCGGAAAACAGATAAAGTAGCATCAGCAGCGCGGCGCACAGCAGCAATCGTTTCATGGAAAAGTCCTCCTGAAAAGTACATTTGTGACAGGCTTCTGTGATATAAACGAACATGCAGCCGCTTTTCTTGCAGAAAAATAAAAAAACGCCCATTTTCAGGGCGTTTTATTTGGTGCCGAAAACGGGACTCGAACCCGTACAGCCGGAGCCGGGGGATTTTAAGTCCCCTGCGTCTGCCATTCCGCCACTTCGGCAACAGACACAGTATACCACAGATTGGTTCGTCCCGCAACCGCTTGTTGACGGAGATGGGGATCAGATGTTGAAATCAAAGCGGAAATCCGCCCAGTTTTTCAGGGCGAATCTGCCGTCCTCACGGCGGATGAGAACGCCCTCTGCCGCCATTTCCTCAAGGAGCGAGGCGGTATACTCTTCGCCCAGAGCTTTTCCGCCCTCATAAAAGCGGGGAGAAACATAAACGGGCGCGTTAAGCCCGCGCTGACGGGTGCACAGCGCATCATAGAGCCTGCGCTTGAAAACAAAGCGCATATGTCCGCGATCGGGGGCGGAAAGACCGTGGGATCTGCAGAAATCACAGACCATCTGATAAGCGATCCGCGCCTCAGGCTGTCCCCACAGACCGATCACGCAGTTGTATTCGGGTATTTCATAGGGCAGCGCGTTTGCCGCATTTTGCATTTCCTCTTGTGTCATTCCCGCTGCGCAGCGCTGCATTAAATCGCTCAGCACCTGTCTGAACCAGGAAAACTGACGGATTTGATACAGGTGCGGCAGCATCAGGCGGTAAAGATGACGGCGGGAGATGGGGAAGGAGATGCCGTCCGAAGGCTCATCCTCTGTTAGCAGCTGCTCAAAATCGCGGATGCATTTGTCGGCGCGTCGGAGAATATCCGAAAAATCACCGTGCAGCAGTATATAATCCTCTTCCTGCCACCAGTAACTGCGCCATGTGTCGCCGCTGCGGGCGTCGCGGATCAGTTCCAGCGCCTGCAAAAGCCGGGCTTTATTCTGCGGATGCATTTTTCCTGTGATCGCTTCCGCACTTTCTGCCAGTAATTGATCGGGATCGGCATCGGGATCGATCAGCAGATGTCCCGCGGCATACATGGAAAAGAAATTGAGCACATGATAGGAATCCATCTCGCTCCAGTAAGTCGGGGCGAGAACGCTGTCGCCCTGCAGGCGGGTCTGATGATATACATCCTTCAGCACGCGGTTATTGACGCACATAAAGGGAAACTGGTCGATCTCATATTCGCAGGTGTACCAGCCCCATGAGCCAAGCCCGCAGCCCAGTGTTTTTACGCCTTTTCGGAAAGCGGCGCGCTTGCCTTCCTGACGCCATGTGGGCAGGAAGGGAAGCTCCATGAGCATAATATCCTGCAGCCCTGCTGCCACCAGCTCGGCAGGATAATCCTCAGGACAGCCCCATGTATCCACAGCGATCTGCACACAGGGGTTTATTTGGCGGAACTTGTCGGCAAGCAGCCTTGTGAAATACAGAATGCTTTGAGTATCCTTCAGGCGACCGGGATCGAAAAAGTGGGCGATCACTCGGTCTGCATGGGGGGCGAGATCGGCATAAATATCGTAGTACTTGCTGAAAAACGCCCGTACGCGCCCATCCTCGCAGGCAGGCTTTGCGGGATCGGCGTTTTCATAGACCGCTTCGTCATCATGCCAGCCGTGTCCCGAAAACTCCGCAGCCCAGCACCAAACGGTGAATTTCATGCCGTTATTGTGCAGCGCACGGGCCAGCGTTTTATAGCGGTCATGCACTGCTTCCCATGAGCCGCAGGCGCGCCATGCGGCTACCATATCGGTGACCTGTATGCCCGTAAAACCGCAGTGCTTCATCATCAGCACATAATCTTCGATCTGACGGGCAGACATGGTAAGAAAATCCGACAGAAGAGAAACGTTCATATTGCTGATGAAGCCGCGGTTGTAATCCGCTTTCCAGGTGCAGATCGTCGCTTCGCGCTCGGCGATCCACGGATGATCAACAGAAAAAGCCATAAACAGCAGTTCTCCTTGCAGAAGGTATGTATATTGTAACAGAAAAAACGAAAAAACGATATGGAAATATGCCGCCGAGCCATACATATCAGCATATGCTATTATACATTATATCATATTTTACAAGCAATGAGGATGGGCGTATAATAAAGGTATCTTGAAAGTTCTGCCTGTCAGGCTTAAATGGAGGAGGAAACTGAAATGAGAGCTGAAATTATCCAAAAGATCCTGGACGAAAAAGTGGTCGCCATCGTTCGCGGCATTTATGATGAAGATTGCCTGAATCTGGCCAAGGCGCTGCATGAGGGCGGCGTGAACCTGCTGGAGTGCACCTTTGATCAGAAGAGCCACGAAGAGCGTCTGCGCACCGTGGAAACCGTGAAGCTGCTCGTCAAGGAGCTGGGCGACGTGATGGCCTTCGGTACCGGCACGGTGACCACCGTTGAAATGGTGAACCTGGCTAAGGAAGCCGGCGCGCAGTTCATCGTATCTCCCGATACCAATGAAGAAGTGATCCGTGCCACCGTGGCGGCGGACATGGTCTCCATCCCCGGCGCACTGACCCCCACTGAGATCGCCAGCGCCCACAACTTCGGCGCCGACTTCATCAAGGTGTTCCCCGCCAACGTGTTTGGCCCCTCCTACTTCAAGACCGTTTCCGCTCCCCTGAGCCAGGTGCGTATGCTGGCCGTGGGCGGCGTGGATGCGAACAACATTCAGGACTACATGGCCGCCGGCGCCGTGGGTACCGGCGTTGCGGGCTGCCTGTTCAAGAAGGAATGGGTCAAGGCCGGCGAGTGGGACAAGATCACCGAAGCCTCCCGGAAATTCACCTCGCTGCTCAAGTAAGCGCGGTATCAAAAGGCACGGAACCGAAAAGGTTCCGTGCCTTTTTGCGTGAGGGATCGTTTGTGCTTTATGGTCAAAATGTTGACAAAAAAGAAAAGAAGTGGTAGAATAATATATAAATGAGGGTAAATCGATTTACTTTTGGATGATAACAGAAGATTCGGGAGGGAGCGGAATGAGCGCGACAATTTCGGACGTGGCAAAAAGAGCCGGCGTATCTCCTGCTACCGTGTCCAAGTACCTGAATCATAAGGCGGTATCTTCCAAAAGCTACGCTCATATTGAACAAGCCGTTCGGGAACTGAATTATCAGGTCAACGACTTTGCAAGAGGGCTGCGAACGAACACTTCCAAGATGATCGGTTTGCTGGTGTGGAGCATCGACAACATTTTCTCCACGTCGCTGTTTAATGAAATCGAGAAACGGCTGATCGATATCAATTACAGCCTCGTGCTGTGCAATTACAATAAAAGCGCCGCCGTATTTGCTGAAAAAATTGCTTTTCTCCGTCAAAGAATGGTAGACGGCGTCGTGATCCAGCTGGGCGGCCGGATCAGCGAACAGGTCTATCAGGAGCTTTGCGATCTGCAGGCGGCGCATATTCCGTTTGTACTGGTGAACAACCGGGTGGACGGCATCGAGGCCGATGCCGTGCTGCCCGACGACGCACAGACCATTTACGATTGCGTAACGCATTTGCTGGAGCACGGCCACAGAAAAATCGGCATGATCATGGCGCCCAGAAATGCCTATAAGATTCAGGAGCGGAAGGCGGGATTTTGCCGGGCGTATGCAGACGCCGGATTGACCGCGGATGAAGAGCTGCTGTTCAGCTTTGACGATGAAAACCGCTGGCCGGTTGTATCCAAGGAAAAAATCACCGGCTTTCTGCAGGCGCATCCGGAGCTGACCGCGCTGGTGCTTCCCGGTTACCGGCTGACCATTGCCGGGATCAACGCGCTTCATCATCTGGGACGGGAAATCGGCAAGGACGTTGCGCTGATCGGTTTCGATTGCGGCGTTCTCAACGACGTTCTCAAGCCACCCGTTACGTATATTCAGCTGCCGGCAGAAAAAATTGCAGCCGATGCCGTCGAACTGCTCATCGACGCCATCCGGAGCAAGGAGGACAGACCGCCGCGGCTGATCCGCATCTCCGCGCAGCGGATCGACGGGGAATCTGTTTTCAGGATTTAAGTGCAAAAAGCATGGGATGAATCAGAGGAAAACGTATGATGGACAGCCAGCGCACGATCATACTTCGACAGGAATTGACGCTTTTCCCGAAAATCCGGTACGTCAAAGAGGTTTTTGAGGATCGGCAGGACGGGCGGCAGCGGGCTTTTATTCTGCGGATCTGCCGGGGAGCGGACGTGAGAATCGATACCGTAATGAGTCCGGACGGGCAGTTCAAGCTTCAGGAGCCCAGCGTTTCTGCCAAAGCCTGCCGAAAGGAAAACGAAACGCTGATCGGTGTGGTCAACGCCGACTTTTTCAATATGACCAACGGCGTTCCTCAGGGGCCTGTTGTGATGAACGGAGCCCTTATAAAAGAAGATATGCCGGACAACACCTATTTTTTCGGCATTCGCCGGGACGGCACGTACGTCATCGGGGACAAAAAGGATTTTCTTACAAACAAACAAACGCTGAAAACGGCTGTCGGCGGACGGCATCTGCTGGTTGACGGAGAGAATTTTCCCGAGGCGGTGCTGGAACCCAAAGGCGGCTGCCATCCCCGGACGGGGGTGGGAATCTGCGAAAACGGCGATCTGCTCTTGGTTGTGACCGAGGGGAGAAATCCCGGCAAGGCAGAAGGGCTGCAGCTGGATAGGTTCGCCCGATATCTTAAATCGCTGGGTGCGGAAAAAGCGCTGAATCTGGACGGCGGCGGCTCCTCGGTCATGGCTCTGCGCACACCGGGGCAAAAAGAAATCGAAATCGTTACCACTCCCTCCGACGGGTATGAACGGGTTTGCGCAAACGGTATGGCTCTGTTTGCGCAAGGGACGGGGGATGGGATCTGCCGCAGCGTATACGTTACGCCCCAACAGGAGTACGTTGCACCGGGAACGCATCTCAAATTGACGGCTTACGGGCTGGACAGCCTGGGCGGGCCCTGCGATTTGCCCGGGGACGTGCGCTTCTCCGTTCCCCAAGACAGCGAATGCAGGATTTCTGCGCAGGGAGATTTCATCGCTGCCGAAACCGATTGCGACGTGACGGTTTCTGTTTCGGCGGGAGAGCAGCTTCTTGGCACGGCCCTGCTTCATGTGCGAACGCCCGACGCTTTGCAGGCCGACGCTGCGCAGATCTGTGCCGAGGGCGAGGTGCACGAGCTGAAGGTATCCGCCTTCCTGAAGGGGAGAAGCGTGCTTGCCAATCATACCGGCTATCGCTTCCGGCTGCCGGAAGACATCGGCCGGATGGATGAAACGGGGCTGTTTCATGCGAAGAACGAAGCCTGCGAGGGCGACGTGCTGGTTTCCGCAAAAAACAACGGACCGGCGGTCACGCTGCACGTGCGCGTGGGCAGACTTCCGCAAAAGATCGACGTGCCGCCCTGCGAAATCGAAACGGCGGGCTGCACCGTTTCCTGCGAGCGGCCGCTTGGCTTTTCTTCCCGCCACGGGCAATGGGTTTACCGGGTCGAAAAACAGCAGGAAAGATGCGAATTGCGGCTTGAGGTTCTTCCCCACAAAAAACCGAAGGCAGTGGGGATGTGGGTGCACAGCGAGGAAGGGAAGGCGCCCGCATTCAGCCTGACCGTTCAGAACGGAAAAGAGGTTACGGCGCCTGCCGCTTTTGTGCACGGCGAGCCTTCGGATTCGGTATGGACGTACATGGAAGCCCCCGTCGAATGCGGAGATTTGCAGGAGCAAAAGCTGAAGTTCATTATTTCGGCGGAAAGCGGACAAACGGATCGATTTTCTATTGACATTTTCCGCCTGATATACGATTATTTAGATGATGACACATTGCTTCCGGAAATCAAACGTATATCAGTAAAGAAGTACCCCCGGGTCGGCGAGGACGAGCGGATCAAGATCACGGCATACTTCGGAGCAGGCGACCTGCTTCCCTGCTATGTGCCCCTTGACTACAAGCGGCTGCGTATTTTGATCGACGGAACGGAATACACGGGAATCCCGGGACATTACGGCGTGAATAAGGGCGCTGCATCCCTGATGCTGCACAACATTACCGTCGGAAAAGGACTCCACCGCGTGCAGGTATGTGCGCAAACCTACGGCGGCAAGCAGGCATGGGCGGATATTACCGTGGATACGGAGCAGCTGGAAACCATCGGCTGATCCTTCCGCAGCGCACCCCTGTCTTGATTTTATCCTCATGCGTGAGGTTTTCCCAATATGATGTCAGGAGGATTACATGAAAAACGCTACACTTGCAACGCCGGGCGGCGTCGCGAAAAGGAACACCTACTGGAAGCGGCTGACCAAAAACATCTGGAAGAACAAGGTTCTTTACCTGTTTGTGCTGCCTGCGCTGGTTTGGTACGTGCTGTTCCACTATCTGCCCATGGGCGGTCTTTACGTTGCCTTTACCCGTTACAAGGGCGTAGGCGACGTATTTGCAGCGAAATACGTGGGGTTGAAGTGGTTTGAAAGCTTCTTCAAGTCCAAATATGCATCGACTACGATCATCAACACTCTGCGCCTGTCGCTGTACGCATTGGCTCTGTTCCCGCTGCCCATTATTGTGGCGCTGATGCTCAATGAAATCAAGCAGAAGAAGGTCAAGGGCGTAGCGCAGACCATTATGTATGCGCCCCACTTCGTATCGCTGGTTATTCTGATCAGTATGATCCAGCTGTTTTTTGCATCGAAGGGCATTGTCAACGCGGCCATCACGGCGCTGGGCGGAAATGCAGTGAACTTCATGAACAGCACCAAGGTGTACCCGCATTTGTACGTCTGGTCGGGCATCTGGTCATCACTGGGCTGGAACACCATCATTTATACGGCGGCTCTCTCCAGTGTTGACCCCGGTCTGCACGAAGCCGCTACGCTGGACGGTGCCAGCCTGCTGCAGCGCGTGCGACACATCAATATTCCCACGATTTTCCCCACGATCGTTATCACGCTGATCCTGCGTGTGGGCAGCATCATGAGCTTGTCCACCGAAAAGAGCCTGCTGCTGCGCAACGACGTAAACATGGCGGTTTCCGAAACCATCGGCACCTTCGTTTACAATCGCGGTCTGCTGGGCGGTGACTTCGGTTATGCTGCTGCGGTTGGTCTGTTCCTGAATGTTGTCAACCTGGCTATGATGCTCACCGTAAACTTCATCTCCAAAAAAGTAAGCGAAACCAGTCTGCTGTAAGGAGGGAAAAGTATGAAGATCAAAGATTCATTTACAGACAGATTGTTCCGGGCGTTCTGCTATTTTGTGGTCGCTATCATCGTGATCATCTGCATCTATCCTTTGTGGCTGGTGATCGTTTACTCCATTTCGGATCCCGACAGAGTCAATGCCGGTAAGGTTTTTCTTCTTCCGCAGGGTATCAATCTGGACGGTTATCGACAGGTTTTCCGTCATAAAGATCTGATGAGCGGTTACTGGAACACCATCACGCAGACTCTGGCCGGTCTGGTCATCAACATGGGCCTGACCATTCCCGCTGCGTATGCGCTGTCCAAGCCCAGCCTGAACGGCCGCAAGTTCTTCACCACCATGATTGTGTTTACCATGTACTTCAGCGGCGGTCTGATCCCCAGCTTCATCAACATGCGTAATCTGGGCTTACTCAACAACTGGTGGGTAATCCCGCTGACGGGCGCTGTGTCCTCTTACAACCTGATCGTGGCGCGTACCTTCTTCGCCTCCGGTGTTCCGAGAGAACTGGAAGAAGCGGCGGAGATCGATGGCTGCGGCACGGCGGGCACGTTCTTCCGCATCGTGCTTCCTCTGTCCAAGGCAATGATGGGTGTTATCCTGCTGTACTACACCGTAGCGCACTGGAACAACTACACCACCGCACTCTATTATATGCCTGCTACCAACGACTACTGGCCGCTGCAGATGGTCATCCGCAAGATCATGCAGGACGTGGTTCTGTCGCAGTCCTCGGATGATCCGGAACTGATCGCCTACTACAGCAAGATCTACAACATGATCAAGTATGCCGTTATCGTTGTATCCTCCCTGCCCGTGCTGATCCTCTATCCCTTCCTGCAGAAGTACTTTGACAAGGGCGTTATGCTCGGTTCCGTCAAAGGCTAAAAATTGATCATCCTCCAGTGGAGGAAATTATGATCAATTTTTAGTGAGCCCATACAGAGCGAAGGGCCCATGAAGGGCCGTTCGCGACAATATGGGCGACCGGGAGCAAAATTGATCATCCTCCAGTGGAGGGGAAATGCTCATTCCCATGTAACTATCAGGCAGAAAAGCCTGGTAAAAATAGAAAGGAGATAACCCATGAAAAAGACCCTCGCTCTGTTCCTCGCGCTGGTCATGCTGCTTGGTACCTGCAGCGCCCTGGCCGAAGCCACCTTCAAGAACACGGATAAGTATCCGCTGGAAGGCGACTACAAGTTCACCATCACTTCTACCGAATTCCAGGAAAAAGACTGGTATCCCTTCTTTGACAACTTCGCGATCGCTACCGGTATCGACTTCGAAATGAACGTCGTTGCCAAGGAACAGGTTCCGCTGATGATGGCCGACGAAAAGTCCCGTCCCGAGTTCCTGTATGGCCGCAACACCAGCACCTCCCTGACCATCGACCAGATCAACGAATACGGCATGGCCGGCGCCCTGCTGAACTACGCTGAATATCTGGATCAGATGCCCAACCTGAAGGCCGCCATCGAGCGCGACCCCGCCCTGCTCTCTTACGTAGTGAATGCCGACGGCAGCTTCTACACCCTGCCCACTCACGTATTCACCATGTCTGCTGCGCATCCCGTGTACTATATGCGTGCTGACCATATCAAGCTGGCCGGTTGGGATCATGTTCCCACCACCATCGATGAGTTCGTTGAGTGCCTGCGCGACTGCAAGGCCTACTTCGATGCTATCGATCCTCAGTACGTTGCCATGACCGACTACAACGGCGCTTCCTACACCTGGAACGGCAACTCCACTCTGGCCTTCTTCCCCGCTTTCGGCGATCTGCTGGAAACCGGCATCACCACCACTGACGAAGGCAAGAAAATTACTGTTGGCTTCACCACCGAACAGTATAAGCTCCTGCTGAAGTTCTACAACACCCTGTACACCGAAAAGATCCTGGACCAGGATTGCTTCTCTTCCACTACTGACTTCATGAAGCCCTTCATGGCTGACGGTCATACCACCGTTAACTCCAACATGTCCTCCATGACCGCTGGCATGTTCCCCGAAGGCAACATCGAAACCGACCTGATCATCCCCGAACCTCTGACCAGCGAATGGCAGAGCGAAAAGCGCGTCCTGATGGGCGACAAGTACGGCTGGATGCTGGGCCTGATCAACCCCAAATCTGAAAATCTGGATGCTATCCTGGCTTATGTTGACGCTGTGTACGCTACCGAAGACAACCCCATTGACGACGACGGCGGCCTGTGGGGCCTGTCCTTCTGGCTGGGCAAGTGCGGCCTTGACTGGGAATGGCTTGATAACCGTGCCGGTTATCGCCTGCTGACCCGTGAAGGCTACGCAAAGCGCACCGACTACACCTCCGGCGCTATGCTGGGCTGGGCTCCCTACATCGGCGACGTTCCCTCCGTTCAGATTGCTGACGATGGCACTCCCCACCTGAAGGGCTCCCGCGTTCTGAAGAACCTCTATCCCTACGCCACCACCATCACCCGTACCGGCTGGCTGAAGCTGACCGAGGACGAGTATGATACCTATCTGGACGTTTGGGCTGACATCAACACCTACGTGACCCAGATGCACGCTGCCTTTGTCACCGGTCAGGTTGACATCGACGCCGAATGGGACAACTTCCAGGCCGAACTGATGGATATGGGCCTGCAGGATGTTATCGACGTTTACCAGGCTGCTCTGGATCGTTACAACAAGTAATCTGCAACCACTGCTTAGGGCGGGACGGGAAACCGTCCCGCCCTCTTTATCAGAGGAAAGACGATGTGTGAAGTCAGAAAAATCATTCCCAATATTTTGTCGTGTGATCCCCCGGGGGAAAGCAACCGGTGGGAATGTATCTTCTTCAAAGTGCCGTTTAACAGCTTCCGCGAGGTCAGCGGTTCCATTGCCAATGAAGTAACCGACCGCGAGGAAATGCAGGAATGCGAAGGCGTGATCGCCCTCCCTGAGAATTACAGTGAAGAGGGTGAGCCCGTACCGCTGGTGATCTCCTGTCATGGCGCCGGAAGCACTGTCTGCGAAGCAGACGGGCGCACGGGCGGCGTTGCCTATTCCTGCGAATGCCTGAAAAACGGCTATGCCGTCATGGACGTCAGCGGTTCGCAGCCGCACGGCCTTACCATGGGCTGTTCCGAGCATATTTTTGCGCTGTACAAGGCGTATCGTTATGCGGTAACGCACTTTAACGTATCGCGTCAGGTGTTGGTCGCGGGCGGCTCCATGGGCGGACATACGGCGTTGAACTTTGCCAATACGTTCCCGTCCATCGTGCTGGCGCTGGGGCTTTTCTATCCGCGCATCAATATCGACGGAGATACCATTGACGGACACTACTGTATCGGCACCTGGGATAAAACCAAAAAGGGCGCCAGCGGCTTGAGCACCCATGATCACGTGGTAAAAAATTTCCGCTTTCCCGAGGATGCGTGGTGCGAAGAAAACACCATCGGCTTTAATCCCTATCGCGCCCGCTGCTATGTAAATCCCGACGGAAAGCGCGTGGTGATCCCGCCTTGCCCCGTAAAACTGTGGCAGGGCGATGCGGACGTAACCGTGGATCCTGTTATGACGCGGGAGTTCGTGGCCTCCATCCGCCGCGCAGGCTGCTACGTGGAGTATCACGAAATGGAAAACGTCGGCCACAAACTGAATAACGTGATGTATAAGGAACTGTTGTATTGGTTCAATCGTTTCGTTTAATGCAAATCACAAGCGAAATAAAACGGACAGCTCAGGGTAATCCTGCTGCCCGTTTTCGCTGTCCGGAAATAGAGTTTTTAAGCTGTCAGGAAAACTCCGCACGAAAAAATCAAACGCACGGAACCGAATGGCTTTTCTGCCAACGGGCAGGCGACATCCTGGTTGAAAGAAAAATAAGAATAGTATTGCGGCCCAAGCAAAAAGCCCGTTGGCATAATAACCAACGGGCTCGTTTTTTGAAAGGTATGGAAGAAAGGCTGTGTAGTGTGCGGCAACAGACCGCAGTTTTCATAGAAGAAATCGGGGATGAACTTATCCTCACCAAGCCACTGCATTTCCAATCAGCCAAATTTTTCTGCTGTCCATATTGTCCTGTAAATCCACCGAAACAACAAAAAACACGGAAACCCTTTCGGATTTCCGTGCTGTATACTGGAGGTGCCACCCAGATTCGAACTGGGGAATAAAGGTTTTGCAGTGGGGCAAGCCACTGCTTACCTATACGCAGGAAATCCTTATTTTACGGGCTTTTTTGATGCTCTTTGTTTTGAGAAAATCGCGGAAACACGCTTTTAGACCTATTGGGGACTTTGATGAGGATGATTGAATACTTCGAAATGAAAGACCTCGCTTCATAATACCTTTCACCACCTGATGAAAGGCTCAGTTGCAGTAGCAAGCGCTGAGGGCGAGATATGTTTTCTTCACGCTGGAATAAGAAAGTTTTTTCTGCCGATACAGATAGTTGATGAGCTTCTGAATGTCATCTCGCGATATCTGGTCAAACCGCATCTTTCCCAGTTGCGGCAGGATGTGATTGCGGATGGTGCTTTCCAGGCGGTCATAGCTGAGCGGTTTGAGTTTTTGATACTGATAGGTTTTCATCCAGAAATCAAGATAGGCCGCCAATGTGTAATGAACGGCGGCGGGCTTTGCTTCCTGTCTTTGCGCCTTTTTGAAATCCCGCAGTTTCTTCTCTGCCGCCGCTTTGGTTTTCGCGCTGAAACGCTTGGTGAGGGGTTTGCCATCAGGCTTTTTCCCCAGAGTAATTCTGGCTGTCCATTTGTTTGCACTTTCCTGATAGACGGTTCCTTCTCCATAGGCCCGCGTTGATTTCATTTTGGGGTTCCTCCTTGCCGGAGGCCTTTCAAATCAGTGAGAAATTAGCGACCGTTTAGCGACCTTTTTATCACCCATTCCCCACCCATTTTCAAGCCTTTTTGCCAGACAACCCGAAAATCCGTTTTTCTCACTTTTTGCTCCAAAACGCCGCAAAACAACAAAAAACACGGAAACCCTTTCGGATTTCCGTGCTATATACTGGAGGTGCCACCCAGATTCGAACTGGGGAATAAAGGTTTTGCAGACCTTCGCCTTACCGCTTGGCTATGGCACCGTAAAAAATGGAGCGGTAGACGAGGCTCGGACTCGCGACCTCAACCTTGGCAAGGTTGCGCTCTACCAACTGAGCTACTACCGCATGAATGGTGCCTTGGGGCGGAATCGAACCACCGACACGCAAATTTTCAGTCTGCTGCTCTACCTACTGAGCTACCAAGGCAAATATGGCGACCCGAATGGGGCTCGAACCCATGACCTCCAGCGTGACAGGCTGGCGTTCTAACCAACTGAACTACCGGGCCGAATTTGGTGGGAACAATAGGGCTCGAACCTATGACCCTCTGCTTGTAAGGCAGATGCTCTCCCAGCTGAGCTATGCTCCCATTGCTCCTTCGTCTGTCCTTACAGACCGACGGTGCGTTATATATATTAACGCAGAATTTCCTTTTTGTCAACCCCTTTTTTATGGATAATTAGAAAAAGATTATCAGTTTTTTTCGCGCGTCCTTTGTCGGATCAAGAAGAACAATAAGAACCTTTGTCAGAAAAACTGCTGCTATTGCCGATTTCCTATGTTTTCCTCCTTTTTCCTGCTATAATGCCTGTGCAAACGACAAAAACAGGAGGAAATTGACCGTGGATTCCATTCGTGTACTTCTTACGGATGATAACGACGAAATACGCGCCGCGCTGCGCGAGCAGCTGGGCCTTCAGGAAGACATTGAGGTGGTAGGGGAAGCCCGGAACGGTATCGAGGCCCTGCAGATGATCACGGATCATACGGTGGATGTGATGCTGCTGGATATCATCATGCCGCAGCTGGACGGCTACGGGGTATTGGAGCAGCTGCAGAAGATGAATCCATCCTCCCGGCCGCAGGTGATTGTCATGACGGCGCTGGGCAGGGATGATTTTATTGCCAGAGCGATCCGTCTGGGCGTGCAGTATTATATGGTGAAGCCTGTGGAAATGCGTATGCTGATCGATCGCATCCGGGATGCGGCGCGGCAGGCGGATGCGCAGTATGAGGATGCGCCTGTGCTGCCTGTGGCCGCCAGCCGTACGCTGGATGACCGGCTGAGCAATATCTTTTTGAGCCTTGGCATTCCCGCGCACATCAAGGGCTATCAGTTCCTCCGCGAAGCCATCAAGCTGGTGATCGAGCAGCCTGACCGCATTAACCGAATCACCAAGGAACTGTATCCCGCCATTGCGCGGCGCTTCGGCACCAGCGCCAGCAAGGTGGAACGTGCCATCCGACACGCCATCGAGGTGGCGTGGAGCCGAGGACGCATCGATACCCTCAACCGCGCCTTCGGCTGCCGGGTGGCCATCCCCGAGGAAAAGCCCACCAACGGCGAGTTCATCGCCCTGGTCGCGGACAAATTGAGCATGGAGCACAGTGCGTGAAAAGGGCAGAGTTGCCAATGCTGTGGCAAAAAATTGCGATCAAAAGCAATGATGAAAAATGTAAAAACAGAAAATTTGACGAAATGCAGGAGGCGTAATTCGCCCTTGGGCGCCTTCTCTCTTAAATCCTTGAAAACCCAGTGTTTTCAAGGATTTTTGGCTTTAAATTTCAGCAAAACGATTGACAAATAAACACAGAGAGCATATAATGTAAAATTGGATATTAATAAGATTGTTGCCTAAAATGGATATGTTTCACAGGCGATCAATTCGGAGATGAAAAAATGAAAAATAATTTAAAGTCCTTGCTGAATAAATGGTTTTGCGTGTGCGCGGCGCTGCTGCTCATGCTGTCGTTTGCCTGTGCGGAAACGGCAGAGGCAAAATGGGAGGCGGACGGCACCGCCATCACCAAGGTGACGATGCAGTGGCGCACGCCCGACCGGGGGATGGAAGACGGGGACGTGAACCGCCTGAGCATTGCCACGGACAGCGATGCGAAGCTTAGCATGGATTTCCAGCTGGAAGTTTCATTCTCCGGTGAAAATGACTATGCCCCCGGCACGGTGCATATTTCTTTTCCTGCGCAGATCATGCGCGGAAGAGATGGAAAGCTCATGGGACGCATGGACCTGTCGGTGCCTGCTGCGCCGGCTACTGCTGCCGATTTTAACTGGCAGATCATCAACGGCGAGTATGTGCTGACCAACACCCGTACCATCGGCGCTGCCAGCAGCATCATGATTCAGGGAACGATTCAGAATATCGTGCCCCATCATGTGGTGGATCTTACCGTCAGCGAGCCGCTTGCAGCCACCTGTCAGGTGATTACCCATAAGGGCAATGTGATTTCCCGCAGCAGCGAAGCGCTTACGGCGCAGCTGAATACCTTCCAGGAACTGACCAATGCCCACAAGAACAGCAATAATGAATTGTATGAGGAATTGCCCGAGACGATCCCCCAGCGGTTGCTTGATAACCTGCCCGAAGGTGCAGACCCCGAAGATTTTCTTTATATCCGCTGGTATACCTATGTGCATCACCGGGGCAACCAGCCCTTTGCACTGACGGTAAAGGATACGCTGGCGGATGCGTATGAAAAGACGGACGAAGGCAATAAGACGGTGTCCAAAGGCATTCTTCTGGGAAGCACCAATGTGGACGGCGAGTTCCTCGGCGAGGATCGGAACGTCTTTACCGCCGAGATTTTGGAGGATCAGTATCACGCCACCTCCACCTCGGGCTATGACCATGCGGTGTATCTGTGGTCGGCATATCCCAAGGCCGATTTCCGCGTGCCGCTGGCCAGTGAACCGGAAGTCACATACTATTTTGAAAACAATGCCGAATGGGCTATGGTCGATACGGACGGAAAAACAGAAACCGTCATGCAGGCAAGCGCGCAGGTGACCTATTCTCCCGTGCGCTGGGAGCATCCGCAGGGATATTTCAACGTAAACAAATGGACAGAAGACAATAAAAAAGATATTACATACGGGTATGCGCTCAACCGCATCAAAAGCGGCGAGGAGTATGAACTGAATTTCCGTCATCGTGCGATAGGCTTTGGCTATTTCTGGACGTCCCCGGCTACGCAGGAAAATCCGGAAGCAGCGGAACGCGAAAGCTACGGCACGCTGGGCTGGCGTCAGGTGATCGAGGATCGGCAGACGTTCTTTGCCGGCGAAAACACCCCGCTTACCTGGGAAGATTTTGAGTTTGACAGCCTGACGGTTGGCGCTCCCTCCAAATACCGTTATGCCAAAACCTCCGTTCCCAAGGTCGGCCACTATGAAAAGGACGGCAAGGTTGTGGATGGAACCGTTCCCGCGGGTCGGTACGGCTATTTTGCCGACTCCAAACTGCCTACGCCCGATATGAAGATCGAATATCAGGTAAAGGACAGCGGACAGTGGCTGCAGGCAGCTGTGGCGCAGTGGGGCGATGACGGCAAGGGCGAGTGTGCCTTTACCGAACTGGGAGAAGGCATCACCGTGCAGGATATGACGGTGCTTTTCCCCGAAAACACCACGGATATCCGCTGGAGCTTTGTCAGCAATGTGTACGGCGGAAAAACGGCGGAACAAAGCGAACTGGCAGCGGTGATCTGGGACGTGTATCCTTCTCTGACGCTGAAGCCCTCCGAGAAGGTTCTGGAGAAAGTAAATGAACTGTTTGCGTCTTCCGATACCCCTGCTGCCAAGTTCAGGAACAACGTGCACATGACCGTGGAGGGCTGGGTAAACGAAAGCGGCAGCGGCGAAAATCTGTTCGCGGAAGAACTGACGAACATGTCCCGCGCCACGCTTTGCGGCGCCAGCTACGGCGTATCGCTGAGCAAGAAAGTTTCGTTCAACCGCAACAGCACGGATAACGGCGGCGACAACGACGTGGCGAATCAGCGGGTGATCCTGCATTACAGCGCCGCGGTGAAGGAACAGAGCAATCTGACCGATTACGAGGATTACCTGCAGGCCGTGGCCGAAGGCATCATTCCCGAGGAAACGGCGGGCGTGTGGTATGACCTGCTGCCCGAGGGCGTATTCCCGCTGACGGACACGGTGAAACTCCGCAACGGCGACACCATTGAAAACATGTATACCGTGCCCAACTGGCGCGGCAGCGGCAGAACGCTGCTGGTGGTGGAGGCAAAACTGAAGCCCGCGCCCCAATACGGCAGCAACGGCTATGCTGACAGTCCTTCCATCTCCTTTGATGCGGTGTACAGCTGGGAGGACATCAGCGTTCTGGGCGCCACGACGGTCAATTACATGGCCTTCGAATCCAAAACGGAAAACCTTCGCAACAATACGCTGGGCAGCATCCGCAATGAGACGGCGGAGCCTGACGATCCCATGGGCGGCAATAACGTGACCACCCCCGTCATGGACGCTGAGATCGCCGGCTGGCTGAAGGATCTGGATCCCGCGACGGATGAAAACCGCTTCCTGTATGCCCGCGCCACGCAGAACGTGAATGCCAATATTTCCGCGGTGTCCGGCGTATCCAAAACCGTCATGTCCGATCTCAAGGGCGCCTATTCCACCGGCCTTGAGGGACAGGAGCAGGTAACGGTTTACGAAGGCACGGGCTATACCTACCGCCTGCGCGTCAAGTCCGCCGCAGGCACGCTGACCGGGGAGATCGTGCTGTACGACAGCGTGGAAAACTACCGTCTGCCCGATCCGGAAACCGACGCCACCAAGGAAAATGACTATACCGATCAGCAGCAGAAACTGAACTGGCCCGGTGCATGGGAAAACAAGGGCCAGTGGCGCGGCACGCTCATAAGCGTGGACGCCGGCGAATTCATCCGCCTGGGCGCAGCGCCCAAGGTGTATTATTCGCTGACCCCCGATCTGCAGTTTTTGCAGGTGGGCACCGGCTCTGCGCAGGACGGAAGCCATGCGATCTACTCGCAGGGCGCATATGATCTGACGGACGAAAATATCTGGCAAAGGGCTCAGCTGAACGAAAACGGCCTGTGGACAGTGCCCGAAAACATGCTTGGACGTATCTCTGCCATTGCGGTGGACGCCCGTGAAAAGACGGACGGCACGCCCTTTGAACTGAATGAAAGCAAAGCGGCGTCGGTCTATCTGCATATGACCGCCCCCGATGATAACGGCGACCCCGATACGTGGAACGCCAAGGGTGCGTTTGCCCACAAGACGGCGGCGGACGGTACCGTGCTTTCCGAGATCGACTGGGAAAAGGCGCAGGATCCCGCCAACAACATGTACGCCTATAACAATACCTTCCTCAAGTGCATCCAGCGGGGTACGTTGCCCGACTCCGGGAGCACCCGGTGGGTCATGCGCAACGATTATACCCGTGTAGGCATCGCAGCGAAGGCGATCCGCGTTACCAAGGAATGGCAGGATCAGGATAACCACGATAACCTCCGTCCCGCAAGCGTCACCGTAACGCTGCTTCGCAAGATCCGCGGCGGCGAATACGAAACAGTGACCGATGCGCAGGGCGCGGCGAAGACGGTGGAGCTCAGTGAGGCCAACGGCTGGACGAGCACTTTTGACCAATTGGACGTAACGGATCCGCAGGGCAATCCGTATCTGTACACCGTCACCGAAAATGCGGTGGACGGCTATACGCTCACGATGCAGCCCGAGGGCGAAAACGCCTTTACGCTGGTCAACAGCCATCCCAACGTGCAAACAACGCTGAGCGGCGAAAAGATCTGGGAGGATGACGAGAATGTCCGGGGTCTGCGTCCCGAAAGCATTACGCTGACGCTGTACCGTGACGGCGAATACGTCAGGCAGATCACTGTCCGGCCCGATTCCGCCGGACGCTGGCGCTATACCTTCGGCGATCTGGACAAATATGCGCAGGGCGGCCGCGAGTATGTCTATACCGTGGAAGAGGACTATGTTCCCAAGTACGCGGCGGATACGCAGGACGTTCTGAATATTAAAAACACCTACGATCCCTTTGGCGATCTTTCTATTGAAAAGCAGTTGGAGAACGTTACCGAAGCGGCGAAGGACAAGGAATTCACCTTCACGCTGACGCTGCTGGCGGAAAAGACAGGCGCTGAAGAGCCTGCGCCGCTGATGGACGAGTATGCCTACAAGGTATTCCGTCTTGAAGACGGTGAATGGACCGAAACCCGCACAGGCACGATCTCCTGTTCCGGTCAGTTCACGCTGCGGGGCGGAGAAAAGATCGTGGTGTACGATCTGCCCTCCGAAAGCACCTATGCCGTTGAAGAAAACGAGGTTCCCGGCTTTACCCTGACCGAAAGCGTCAATGCCTCCGGCATGATCCGCGCAAACCGCACGGCGGAGGCTGTGTTTGTCAACCGTTATTCTTCCAAGGGCTCGGTGCAGCTGGCGGTCACCAAGAAGATGAACGGTCAGGTGCTCACCTACGGCAGCTTCGGGTTCGAACTGTATGCGATCGAATATGGGGACAATCCCGATCCCCAAATGATCCGCGTTGCCTATAACAACAACGCGGCAGCGTCCGCGGGCGGCAAGGGCGAAGCCCTTTCCAGCACGGCGCCCGCCTACTTCGGTCAATTGAATTACACCGAAGCGGACGACGGCAAGACCTTCCAATACGGTATCGTTGAAAAGAATGACGCCAAGCCCGGCTATACCTACGACGATGCGCAGTATATGATTTCCGTCACCGTGACCGATAACGGCGACGGCACCATGACCGCGGTTGCGAAAACGCAGGACGGCAAGGACGCGACCGATCCCGCTTCCATCGTCTTTGAAAATGAATACAAAGCCGAGGGCGAGACCGTTCTGCGCGCATGGAAGCAGCTGCTCAAGCGCGATCTGAAGGACGGCGAGTTTACCTTCACCCTCGCTTCCTATGACGAAGAAAGCGGCACGGCCGGTGAAGTCATTGCCACCGTTACCAACGATGCCGAGGGTAACGTTGTGTTCCCTGCGCTTAAATTTACGCAGGATCACCTGAGCAACAGCGTGAGCGAACCGGCGGTGTATTCCTACATTGCCGCCGAAACTGCGGGTGACGACGAAACCGTGATCTATTCCGAGCGGGAATTCGTTTTCCGCATAACGGTTTATGACAATAAGGACGGTACGCTCAGCTTCGGTCAGGAAATGTTCAAGCTGGAAGACGGCGCGCTGACTGAGTTGCATGCTGCCCCTGTGTTTGTCAACGATCTGTATGACGGCGCACTGACGATCACCAAGACCGTGGAGGGCGAACTGCCCGATCCCGAGCAGGAATTCAATTTCAAACTGCGCTTCACCGGCGAGCTGCAGCCGGAGGATTTTGACGATATTCTGGATGATCAGGAACAAAGCTCCGGCAGCGGTCAGCCTTTCTACGCGACGCCGGAACAGCTGCAGGGTGATGCGTATGCTGTGATAGACAGTGATGGCGTAATGACATTCTTCCGTTCGGATGAAAAGATGGTGGATCACCTCGGAAGAGCGTTCAGCATGCCTGAAGGTGCAGACCGATGGACAAAGGATGGCTTGGTCTATTATCCTGTAGATGAAGAAATCATGGATGAAGAAACACTTCGTCCGTGGGAGGAATGGGGAGATAACAAACGGGTGACCCGTGTGGAAATGGCTGGTGCCCTGAAACCTGCTACACTCTTCTCGTTCTTTTTCGAGTTTCATAATGTGACAGAAATCGATTTGCATCTGCTTGATACAAGTGCAGCTGTATCGACCCGTGCGATGTTCAGCCAATGCTTTGTCCTGAAGCAGATCGACGTATCCGGCTTTGACACATCCAATGTCGAGAACATGAGATGCATGTTTACGAATTGCGAAGCTTTGAAAACGTTGGATGTAAGCAATTTTGACACATCCAAAAACACGACGATGTATGCAATGTTTGCAGAGAGTGATATTACACATTTGGATTTGTCAAATTTTGACACGTCTAATGTCACGGACATGGAGTTTATGTTCGAGGGCTGCTCAAGTTTGAAGTATTTGGATTTGTCCAGTTTTAACACATCCAAAGTAACGACGATGCTGCAGACTTTTCATGGATGTACCAGCTTGCAATATCTGGACATCAGCTGCTTTGATACCCGCTCGGTAACAACGAAAAACCGTTTCCTTTATGATTGTGGAAATTTACGAGCACTGGCGGTTGGAGATAATTTCAAGTTTACCAATGTCGATACTTATACGGGTTTGCCCAACTATTGGTGGTATAATGCGGACAGCGGAAAAAGTATAAGCAGATATAATCTGCTGACCCAAGGCGGAAACGGCGGTCTGTGGCTCAGATCGGGAACAGGCATTTACAAAATGTCCTTTGACCCGGGCGAAGGTACCGGCGCTATGCCTGTGCAAAGGTCGCTGACCACCATGGCCCATACGTTTACGCCCAAATTCGTCCGGCATCGGCATGCCATTACGGGATTTGAAGATGAAAACGGCAACTTCTATCCCGTGATCAACGGAGAGGTTACGATCCCTGCCAATCGGTATTCCGGTGAAGCAGAAATTACCCTTACCGCTCTGTGGGAAAAAACAAAGTATACCGTGGAAATGGACGAAGACACGTTTGCCTTTGCACTGATGACCGGTGAAACGGCAGAATTTGTCGATATTCCCGCCGGAACGGCTTACGAAATCTGGGAAGAAACCCCCGCAGGTTGGGTGTTGGTAGAAAAGACCAACGATACCGGCGTGATCGAGCCGCTGAAGACCACCGAAGCGGAATTCACCAACGAATGGACGCCCGATGCAGTGAAGGTTTGGCTGCGCGCAAGCAAGCTGGTGGATGGATTGCCTGCGGAGGATACCTTCGAATTTGCGCTGCTGGATGCCGATGGACAGACCATAGAAACGGTGGAAAGCGCTGCGGGCGGCGGCATTACCTTTACTGCGCTTGAATTTGACAAGAACGATCTGGACGCTTCGCCCATTACCTACTACCTGAAGGAAATCAAGGGCGAGGATAGTACCCTTAATTACGATGAAACCGTTTACCGCGCCGTGATCACCCTTTCTGTGGAAACGGTGGAGGAAGAGGAAGTTCTGTCCGCCGAGGTCACCTATTACAAGGGCGAGGAAACGACGCCTTTGGCCGATGTACCCGTGTTCCGCAACACCCATAAGCCTGGTGCACTGAAGATCGAAAAGACGGTCAGCGGCGCCACCGCCAAGGCTGCGGAGCAGGAATTCACCGTGGAAGTTACCTTTGCTGACAAGAACCGTGAGGAATGGAACGGCGAGGTCAAGGTGGATGGCACGGAAACCGAAACTGTGAACGGCAAGCTTACGCTGACGATCACCGGCGGCGAAACCGTGACGGTAAGCGATATCCCTGCCAGCGTGCGCTATGAAGTGAAGGAAACGGGCAGCTATCCCGGCTGGACGGTGGACGAAACGGTGCATACTGGCGTGATCAAGTCCACCAAGACGGACGAAGTGACCTTCACCAATGCGTACAGCGCCAGAGGCGCGGCGGTGATCGAGGCGGAAAAGAACCTGATCGGCCGCACGCCTAAGGACGGCGAATTCACCTTCACGCTGGTGGATGGCAACAATAACGAGATCGGCACCGCGTCCAATGCCTATGTGCGCGTGCCTGAGGGCGACGGCTATGCTTACAGGCATCTGGCCGCGTTCCCCGAGATCACCTATACCGCCGAAGGCGAGTATACCTACAAGATCATCGAAACCGCGGGCGATGACGCCACGGTGGAATATGCCGATGCCCCCCTTGAAGTGACCGTAACGGTCAAGGATACCGAGGGCAAGGGTCGCCTGACCGCCGCGGTCAGCTATGCCGGCGGCAGCAATGTGATCACCAATCGGGTGAAAACGGGTGCGTTCACGCTGACCAAGACCGTGGTGAACGGCAAGGAGATCCACGAAGGCAAGCAGTTTGCCTTCACGGTGTATCTCAGTGATGCCCAGGGTCAGCCGCTGAACGGCGAATATCCGCTGAATGATGCCGAAACGCTGACCGTAACCGGCGGCGCGGGCAAACTGACGCTGGCAGACGGCGAAACCGCCGAGATCACCGGCTTGCCCCATGGCGCAAGGTACAGCATCGTGGAGGACGTCGAAGACGGCTTCCGTCAGACGAGTACCGGCGCAGCGGGCACGGTCAAGGTCAATGAAACGGCAGAGGCCGTGTTCACCAATACCTATCATGCCGAGGGCGAACACCGCTTCGAAGGCGTGAAGGTGCTCAACAATGCCGAACTGCAGGCGGGTCAGTTCACCTTTGAACTGATCGGCAGCGACGGCTTGCCCATCGAGAGCGTGACCAATGACGCCGAAGGCCGTTTCCTCTTTGCCACGCTGCATTTTGAAGACGCTGACGCAGGTGAAAAGACCTATGTGATCCACGAAGTCGCAGGCAGCCTGCCCGGCATCACCTACGATAAGACGGAGTATGAGGTAACGCTGATCATCACCGACAACGGCGACGGCACGCTGGATATCGTTGCGGAGGGCGCGGAGGACGGCATCGTCTTTACCAACCGCTATGATGAGAACAAGGATGAAACGATCCTCGTATCCTTTGCCGTGACCAAGGAATGGCAGGGAGGCGGCAGCGGCGCCATTCAGCTGACGCTGTATGCCGACGGCGAAAAGATGGATCCCCAGCCCGTATGCGAGCGCGACGGCGACCGCTATATCTATCACAACCTGCAGAAGTATAAGGACGGAAAGCTCGTTGAGTATGCTGCGAAGGAGCGCTATGTGGACGGCTACATTACCATTTACGATAACGTGGCGCCCTACGAGGATGAAACGAGGATGATCTACAACGGTGGCACCATCATCAACCGCAAGGAAAAGGTGCCCTCCTTCACGGTGACCAAGGTCTGGAAGGGCCTTGAAAACAAGGAGAAAGCGCCGAAGATCGAGCTGATCCTCTTGTGCAACGGCGTAGAGACCGACGTAAAGACGCCCACGCCCAACAGCCGCGGCGAGTACAGATACTACGATCTGCCTGCCACGGTAAACGGCGAAACAGCGGTGTATACCGTCAAGGAAAAGCCCATGGGCGGATGCACGGTGAAGTATGAGCTGGCGGACGGCACGGAAAGCGATCATGCCGATAACGGCGGCAGGATCATCAATACCAAGATCCCTGCCACGGCGGACCTGTCCATGCCCAGGCTGTGGCTTGCGCTGCTGGCAACGTCCGCGCTGATGATCGCCGTGATCAGACGCAAGGAAGAACGCTAAATACAAACAAATTCCCTGCTGCAATATCTGCAGCAGGGAATGTTTTTATATGCGCTGTTATTCCGCGGGGATGTAGAGCAGCGTTTTGATGGGGCGGGCCATGCCGGCGCAGCTTTGACCGGAGGTGGAGGGGCAGTTCAGCTCGGTCACTGTACCGTCCTTCACTATGCACATAACGGCGGAGGCGCCGCCGTCCACGTTCATCAGATTGTGGATATCGGGGCAGAGCTGCCGTGCGATACGGCACATTTCGACGTAATCGGCGCCGGCAGACAGCCGTGTGCGGCCGGAGTAGACGATGAGCACCATATCGCCGCCTTTTGTGCAGCCGATGGCTGTGCGGGGATGGCGGCTGAGGGTGTGCAGATCGGATTCCTGCGTCTGGCGGGAGAGGGGGGAGGTCCAGCCCTCTTTTGCAAACCATGCCGTCAGATCGCTTTCATCGCAAAGGGCTTTTCCCTCGCAAATCAGCGACAGACCGCCGCCGTAGGCCCAGCGAACGCGGCGCCATGCTTCGGGATCGACGCCTTCGGGAGCGTTCAGACAGACCGAGAAGGGAAGCGCGGAGGCATCATAGTAGCCATCCTGCAGCGGTGTAAGATGGGCAAGCAGCGATTGCGCTGCATCGGCGCGCAGCGATACCACAACGCCTGCACTGGGCAAAATCACGTCGCCTGCGCGTACACAGTGGATGCGATCCTGCAAAATGACCAGATTCACGCGGCCTTCGCCCACCGTTTTCCGATAGGTTTTGCGGTCGGCGTCGCTGTCTTCGCGGGAAAGATAAGGCGTGTACACGCATACGGGGGCGTCATTTTGCGCGTTGACGCACTCACGATCCCATGAAAAGACGTGATCGCCCACGCGGATGCTGCCGCCGCCCAGACGGAAATTGCAAAACAGGAAGGTGCCGTCTTCCTTCATGGCCATGCACATTTTGGCGAACAGGGGGAAGGTTTCCACGCGTCTGTTCCCTTCAAAGCACAGCTTGTAATCCAGATGCCCCGCCGTTACGTCGGCCTGTTCCGGAGGACGGTCACGGCGCAGTTCGTTATACAGCGCGGAGAGCTTGGGCGTCATGAAGAACAGAAAATTGCTGAATACGCCTGTTTCCTCCGGAGCAAACATTTCGCGCAGCGGCCTGTTCTCATCCCGGCTGCGCACTCCTGCGTTTCTGGCGGAGGTGACGCGCAAAGCGTGCACGAGGATGCCCTTTGACGGGCTTTCTGCGGCATAGGGCAGCGGCGCGGGGGAAAGGGTTTCATCAAAATAATGGGCGGAAAAAGTGAGATTTTTGAAGCTGTTCAGATAATCGGATACCGCCTGCTCACGGGCGAGGTCATGGGCGGCAAAGGCGTTTTTGTCCCGGGGCATACACAGGTGCAGCGGCAGGCCGGCATCCTGATACATATTGATGAATTGCTCGGGATAGCGGCGGTACATTTCTTCTGCCGACAGGGTGTATATCGAATCGCCGAATCGCTTTTGCAGCTGCCACAACTGCAGATAGGAAAGCCGTGTGCGCTCCCGCAGCGGGACGTATTCTGTTACGTCAAAGTGGGCGGGTACGTATACGATGCAGCTGCGTATGCGGTCAAGAGAGCCGATCAGCGCACGGGCATAAAACCCCGTGGGGCGCGCGTGGATTACGGCGTTGATACGCAAAGAACGGCATTGCAAAAGCGCTTCTTCGCCGTAGGCGAACAGGGCAGATGCATCAGAAAAATCCGTATCATCGGAAATAAATACGGCGGGGAGTCCGTTCAGCGCGTCATTCAGCAGGTTTTCACAAACAAAATCCTCGCCGAGCAGCACATAAACGGCTTTTCCGAGGCGCAGCGCATTTTCCGCATCCTTGCGCAGGTGCTGCAGATAGGCCGTATCGTATACGGCGAAAATAACAGAGGAAACCTGCAGCAAAAGCGCGTTTTTCTGTGCGCTTTGGTCGATCAGCAGATCGCTGTATTCGATTTGAGCCTCCCGCCATGTATCAAGCTTATCAGCCAGCGCTTCACGCCGAAGATGCTGAATATGACGGTACAGATCCTCCATCGAGGCGTTATCCCATCCGTGCACGGCTTCGGGGGTAGAGAAGGCAGCTTGGATACGCAGATCGCAGGCGGATTTTTCTGCCTGTGTGATATGCCCCGACTGCAGCATCCGGTCCGTCAGCGCATCCTGCACACGGGTGACACCGCCGCCGAGCGCACCAAAATACAGGGTGATATCCCTGTGCGCATAGGAGGAATACAGCACGTCACCCAGCAGGCCGCGGCGCAGATAACTGCCCGGACGGCGGGACGGATCGAACAAATTCAACATGGCTTGCATATTGTGAGGTTTCCTTCGGTTTTTTTATATTATAGCAATAAAACAGACGGTCGGCAAGACCGTCTGAATGATACAGGAACCTTCTCAGTACTTTTTCTGTTTGCGGGACATGCTCAGGATGGCCAGCAGATAGAACAGAATGCCCGTGCCTGCCAGCACCAGCAGGTGGAAGCCGATTTCGGGCTGCCAGGAGCCAAAGTCGAAGGTGACGCCGATTTCCTTTTCAAACTCCTCCCGTGCAGTTTCGGGCAGCGCGGCAAAGCCGGCGGTCAGGCCGTCGTGCATCAGCAGCTGACGGAAAACCACGGCGGCATGGGCGCAGGGAAAGCACTTGATCACCCAGCGCACGCCCTCGGGCAGCGAGCCGATGGGAATGTACGCGCCCACGAGGAAACCGATGAGCGTGCCCAGAATGATGCTGACGGTGGTATAGGTGCTGCTTGTTTTGATAAAGGAAACCACAAAGCATACCATGGCGCTGGAGGCGAAGGAGGACAGCAGAATAACGCCCAGAACCTTCAGGTGGGTGATCAGGCTCGCCGCTTCACCGCCGTTCAATACGATGTACGCTTCGCCCACGGCAAAGGTGATCACGGACATAATGATGCTGATGATCAGCCCTGTAAGCATATAGCCGCCCGCCACGCTGCTGCGTTTGAGCGGCGAGGAATAAAAATCCTTGATGCATTTGTTTTCGCGGTCGGACACCATTACGGAGTAGGCGCCCATGCCGGTGGTAATGGCCGAGGAGGCCAGCATCCCCGCCACCACCCACGAAGTCATGATGGCTTTGGCGTCGGGGAGGAATTCCAACCCGTCGGTGATGGAATCGCCGATGAAGAAAACGAACAGGCAGAAAATGATGAGCACGCCAAGGAGGGAGAAAAACACGCCGCCCTTGTCCTTAAAGAAGATCTTTAATCCTCTCACGGTCATCCGGATCATTCTCTCAGCTCCTTTCCGGTGATGTTCAGGAATACGTCGTCCATGGTGCCGTAAAGCACCTCAAAGCTTTCCACAAGGTCCTTGACGGGGGCGAGAAGATCCAGCGCATCCAGGGTGGATTTGATTTTTACGTCCACAAAATCAGCTCTGACGGTATAGGACAGCTTTTTTTCATCCAGATAAGCCTGAAGAGGCGCCTGCATTTGGGCTTTGGGTTTGATGCAGACGTGCTCAAAGCTGTATTTTTCCTTCAGTTCGTAGGGCGTTCCCTGCGCAACGATCAGGCCGTCATCCATGATGACCACGTAATCGGCTTTGGCGGCTTCCTCCATGTAGTGGGTGGTGAGGAAGATGGTCATGTTGTTTTCCTTTTGCAGCCGTTCCACCGTTTCCCAGATGTGCTTTCTTGTCTGGGGGTCAAGACCGGTGGTGGGCTCGTCCAGGAACAGAATACGGGGCGTATTGAGCAGCGCCCGGGCAATATCCGCCCGGCGGCGCTGACCGCCCGACAGCGTGCCGTAGGTTCTGTTCATGAACTCGGTGATCTCGGCATACACGGCGGCTTTTTGCACGGCTTCCTTTCGCGCAGCTGCGGTTTTGTGATAAAAGCCTGCGCGGATCAGCAGGTTTTCCCGAACGGTCAGGCGTTTGTCCATCAGGTTATCCTGAAACACAACGCCGATGCTGCTGCGGATCTGCTCCGACTGCGCGTCAAGATCGCAGCCGGCTACCGTGACCTTGCCCTCGTCATACCGACTGAGGGTGCAGAGAATATCAATGGTGGTGGATTTTCCGGCGCCGTTGGGGCCCAGAAAGGCAAAAAGCGTGCCTTCTTTGACTGCAAAATCGATGCCCTTGACCGCCTTGACTTTGCCGAAAGATTTCTTCAAAGAAGAAACGGTGATAATATCGTTCATTATGGTTTTCCTTTCTTCAGGGTAACGGAAAGTATATCATATCCGAGGGAAAAGGGCAATAAAAACTCTCTTGTATGCCATCTTCCGGCGTGATATAATATTTGTAATGCTGACGAGAGGTTGAAATAATGAAAAGACAAGAGCTCCTTCAAAAGAATGTTTTTTCGGTTCAGGACCATTTTTTTGTGTTTGATTCGGAGCGCCTTGACGATGTACGGTCAAAGCTGTACGGATATTGTGTTCAGGAAGACGGCATTTTTGAGGATGCGGAGTTTCAAGCCGGAAAGCAGCTGGATTTCAACGGGCGCGGATCCTATATTGCGCTTGTGCGCAGCGGAAACACCCTGACCATTCGTCAGGATTATCACGGAAGCTACGGTTTGTATTGCTACCGTGAGGGCGATTACTTTGCCCTGAGCAATTCCCTTTTGCTGCTGATGGAGTATCTGACGGGAAAACGTAAAATGACCGTCAACAAGGACTACGCTTATCATATGTTCCGGCTGAATTCCTTTGCGTATTCCGAAACGATCATCAACGAGATCGTTGATCTGGAGAGCGAAGCGTACGTCGAAATCGATATTGCTGCCAAAACGATGGAAGTGCATCCCGTCGATTATGGGGATAATACCGTTGATCCCTGCTCGCCTGAAGGCATTGAATTGCTGGATCAATGGTATCGCCGCTGGACGAATATCATGCGCGCGGTGGGGCGGAAAACGCAGAACGTCAACATATCGCTTTCAGGCGGCTTTGATTCGCGGCTTGTCTTTTTGCTGGCGCTCAATTCGGGGATGGATTTGAGCCGGGTCAAGATTCATTCGATCAACGACGGGCTCCATACCCATGATGAAGACTATGAGATCGCTTCGCAGATCGCCGATCATTACGGTCTGGAACTGAATAAAAAAGTGCTTCTGGATGAAATGGCAAACTTTACAATGGAAGATTGCCTGAATGTATCGTTCTATTCCAAGCTGAGCATTCATGAGCAGCTGTACTTCAAACGCGGTGTTCTCAGGAACCGCCGGTTTACGTTTCCCGGTTCGGGCGGCGAAAATGTTCGCGCGTGCTGGCGGGAATCACCTCGATTTTTCCTTCAAAAAAGACGGGGCGAGATAAAAAGAATGTCCCTGCAGGCGGCTCCGCAGCTCTTGCGGTCGATGGAGAATGTGCTGGACCGTACTTTTTCGCAGCTGCGGAAAAAGCATCATGTGAAGGATGAGCAGGATCCGATCCTCTCCCTGTATGCATACCGGGACGTGCGCTGCAGACATCATTTCGCAAAATCCGGCCTTGAGGATTATTTTGCAAATAACATCAATCTCTCCCCTTTTATGGATCCCGATTTGTGTAAGCTCAAAGGAACCAGTGCGCATTGCAAGGATACAAATCTGATCATGACGCTGATCTTTTGCAGATACAGGAAAGAGCTGCTTGATTTTAAGTTTGACAGCGGCCGCAGCATTGATGCAAAAACGATCGCTTATGCGCAGAAAATCGCGGACAGTTATCCTTTTGAAGAGAAAAAGGAGAATGCGGCGTTTTACCTGACGGACGCCCGGGACGGGTTGCCTGCGAATGATAACCCCACGCTTTACCCGCCTGCGGTTTTGTCCTATCTTTACGAGGTGCTTCAAGGAGAAGAGGGAAAGAAGATCTTTGCATCGCAGTTTCCTGCGGAATTGTATGACTATGCCCGCAATTATACGCTGCAGACAAAATTCTTTCCGCTGAGCGCAGGATATGTTGTATTTGGCATTCTGCGGGCGATTGATGCGCAAAACGGGACAGCCGTTTCCTCAACAAAGAAGAGATTGGATGGCTATTGCGGAAGAAAAATAAATCTCAGGGATTTTTATACCGCAAGAATCGACGTCCGTCTTTTGAATGAGGGCGGCAGCAGCTTTGAAATCGAAAGCATTTCCGATCCCGAAGCAAGGGTGGAGCAGCCTTGGTGGATCCAGAAAGACGGAAGCGGATGCGTGATCGAATCGACAAGGATGAATCTGAAAATGACGATTCGCTGCGATACGGACGGCTTGCTGCGCGTTGTTTTGCGAAGTCTTGACAGTCGGGATAAAGAAGGAAGACATATTCCTTTTTGGCTTCGATACAAGCAGATTACCGTCGATGATCAGGTACGGTACGAAACCTATAGAGTCTGGCATGACGAACCCTGCTGCCTCAAGAAGGAGGTAAAGGCAGGGAAGAAAATTACGCTTCGGTTTTTCTGGGAACCCTGCTTTTATCCCGTTGCGCGGAGCGAAAAGGAAAAGCAGGCGGAGAAACGGATGGAAACAGACCGCATAAAACAGCGTTGGGAAAAAAGACTGAAAAAGACCCTGAAAAAGCTTTTGAAAAGATAAATAAAAACGCCGGCAGGAGAAGTTCTCCTGCCGGCTAAGCATTCGGGGTGCTTATTCACTGAAGGGGAGACCGGTGAAATCGGCCATGGTTTTGACCAGGGCTTTGGCGTTTTTCATGGTATCGCGTTCGGCGAAAACGCGCACTCTGGGCTCGGTACCCGAGAAACGAACGATGATCCAGCCGTCCTCAAAGTATACCTTGCAGCCGTCCATGTAGCTGACCTTGGAAATCGGGATACCGAAGTCGGGCAGCTTTTTGTCGGTGAGGATCAGCTGCTGAATGTTGGCCTTGCTTTCCTCGGTGAGCGCCCAGTCGTATTCGGCCATGTGCATTTCGCCGTACTCGTCGTAGATCTCCTGCACCAGTGCGGACAGGGGCTTGCGGGTAACGGAGATCATTTCCACCAGCAGGGAGGCGGCATACAGGCCGTCCTTGCCGCTGATATGACCGCGAACGGTCAGACCGCCCGAGGATTCGCCGCCGATGAGGGCGTCGTGGGCGTCCATGGCAGAGGAAATGTGCTTAAAGCCTACCGGCACTTCATAGCAGGTTTCGCCGTATTTTTCGGCGACGCGGTCCAGCAGGTGGGAGGTGGCGATGTTGCGCACCGCGGAGCCCTTCCAGCCCTTGTATTTCAGCAGGTAGTGATACAAAAGCACCAGCACTTCGTTGGCGGGAACGTAATTGCCCAGTTCATCGATGATGCCCAGACGGTCAGCGTCGCCGTCGGTGGCGATACCGATCTGTGCGTGGTGATCCAGCACCTGCTTTTTCAGATCGTAGAGCGTATCGGGGTTGGGGGTGGGCAGATGACCGCCGAAGAAAGCGTCGTGACGGTCGTTGATCACGTCTACGTCGCAGCGGGCGGTGTAGAGGATGGTGCAAAGGCCCGTAAGGCTCACGCCGTACATGGGGTCAAGCTCCACGCGGGGACGGCGGGCGCGGATGGCCTCCATATCGATCTGCGCCATGATGGAATCAAGGTAAGCGTCGCGGGGATCGATGAAGGTGATCAGCCCCTGCGCGCGGGCTTCTTCAAAATCGACGGATTTGATCTCTTCCTCGCGCAGCGCATTGGCGGCGGCGCCCAGGGGATCGGTCACGTCCTGGGTGGCGTCGCGGCCGCCGCGGGTAAACAGCTTGATGCCGTTGTATACGGCGGGATTGTGGCTGGCGGTGACGGCAGCGCCGTAGGGAAGATTCATATGCTTGACGGTGAACATGATCTGCGGGGTGGGAGCGGACAGATTGACAAAGAACAGCGGGACGTTTTCGCCGGCCATGACCTCAGAAAACCAGATGGCGGATTCGCGGCTGAGGAAACGGCGGTCATAACCGATGCAGATGCCTTCTTCGGCAGTGCCTTCTTCCTTCATGCGGCGTGCCAAAGCACACGCTACACGGCGGATGTTGCTGCGGGTGAATTTGTCACCGATGACGGCGCGCCAGCCGCCGGTACCGAATTCGATCATGTTGAGCACCTCTTTGTATGGATGATATTTTGCTGATTTGCGGAACGTTTTATAACGGTATTTTTAAAATCATTTTATTATAACATTGCAGATCCCCCAAAATCAAGGGTTTTCCTCGGTAAAACAACAAAAAAAACAGAAATATGCGGAGATTTAAATCAGGTTGCCTTCTATCAGGGAGGCCTGCGACAGCATATAATCGCGGAAGGTGCGTACGGCGGAGGACAGATAGCGTTTGTCATCCCAAAGGAGGTAGGAGGTCATTTGCAGCGGCGGGTCGGATACGGGGATCAGCCGCGTATTGCTGCGGAAACGTCCCGCCCAGGAGATGGCAGGCGCCAAAGAGATGCCCATGTTTTCCGATACGTATTTGCGGATGTAGTAGGGATCGTCGCAGATGAAGGGAATGTGCGGCTCAAAGCCTGCCGAGCGGCAATGCTCGAAGGTGAGGGCATAGAGCGTGGAGCGGGGCGACATGGTGATGAATTTCTCATTCCGCAGATCGGCCAGACAGATGGATTTTTGCCCGGAGAGGGGATGGCTTTCGTGTACCGCCAGCACCAGCGGTTCGCAGATCAGCGGCGCGGAGGCCTGCATCGGCCCGTGAGAACGAACGGTGGAAATGCACAGATCGTATTCGCCGCCGCTTTCGCCCGAATAATCATGAGAAATGGAAAAGCTGATGTGGGGATAGGCCTCGGCAAAGTGGGAAACGCAGTCAAAGCAGAAGCGCCGGCCTTCCAGCGCCAGAATGCGGATGGAGCCTGACACGTTTTCGCTCTTGGAGCGCATGGCCTGTACGCCGTTTTCCAGCTCCAGCAGCGCATTTTCCACATAGCGCTGAAAAAGCCGCCCGTTTTCGTTGAGATAAATGCGGTTGTTCTTGCGGTCGAACAACCTTACGCCGCCCAGCTCTTTTTCAAGGCGCGCAATGGTCTGGGACATGGCGGGCTGGGGGATGCGATGGTATGCCGCGGCCCGGGTGACGCTTTCTGTCTTCGCCACCGTGAGAAAATATTTCAGCTGCAGAAGCTCCATGGGATCCGCCTCCTTTGTCCGGATTATACCATACAATAAAAAATATGCAAATATATATCAACTGATATTTTACATGGCATCGAAAAAGAGGTATAATATAAAATAGGAAATTGGCAATAAAAAAGAAAAGGATCTGACCGATATGGAACTGATCGTCATTGCCGGTATGCCGGCGTCGGGAAAAAGCACCTATGCGAAAAAGCTTTCGCGGGCTGTGGGCTATCCCATCATCGAAAAGGACAATATCAAGGAAGAACTTTTTGATACCATCGGCTTTAACTGCTACGCCGAAAAGCGCCGTCATGACGTGGCGGCGACCGCCGTGCTGCTGCGCGTGGCTGATGATATCCTCTCCTGCGGGCAGTCGCTGATCATGGTGAATAACTTCCGTGACGACGCCAAGGATGCGCTGGAAAAGCTGATCGGCAAGTACGACTGCCGCTGCGTCATCGTGTTCTTCGGCGGTGACAGCGACGTGTTCTACCGCCGTTATGTGGAGCGCGACAATGCCCATGCCCGTCACCGCGGACACGCGCTGCAGGATCATTATCCGCCGTGGCCGGGGGATAACCTGGAGTATGAAATGACCCGCGAAGAATTCCGCGAGAAGTTTGAAATGCTGGGCATGGACAAGCTGCAGATCGAAGGCGGCGCGCGCATTACGGTGGACGCCACCGATCCCGCTTCCATCGACGTGGAAGAACTCAATGAACGGATCATCCGCGCTTTGCGCGAAACCAAAGAATAATTATTGAGAAAGAAGGAATAAACCATGAAAAAGATCGTCGCTATGCCCTTCCGCAGCCAGAAAGCGCTGGTACATGCTCAGGCCCGTCAGATGCTGCTGGATGCAGGCTTCGAACTGGTTTGCAACGAAACGGGCGCTGCGCTGCCCGCCGATCAGCAGAAGGAAATGATCAAGGACGCTTATGCCGTCATCGCCGGTACCGAGAAGTATGATGCCGCTATGCTGGAGGGCTGCGATAACCTGAAGGCTGTCATCCGCTTTGGCGTGGGTGTGGATAACTTTGATCTGAAGACCATGAAGGAAAAGGGCATCGAGGTGGGCGTGATCGCCAACCACGATTCCGTGGCCGAATTCGCGCTGCTGCTGCTTTTGTCCGCCATGAAAAACGCTCCCCGTCTGGACCGCGACGTGCGTCAGGGCAAGTGGGCGCGCTATCCCATGAAGGAGCTG
The DNA here is from genome assembly GCA_017549335.1 of Clostridia bacterium. Classification (GTDB taxonomy): domain Bacteria; phylum Bacillota; class Clostridia; order Christensenellales; family Aristaeellaceae; genus SFMI01. The sequence continues at coordinate 180,814 of JAFYVB010000003.1, forward strand.
ACGGGCAAGACCGTGGGCATCATCGGCTTTGGCCGCATCGGCCGCCGTCTGGCGGAGCTGCTGCAGGGCTTCAAGGTGAACCTGCTGGCCTACGATCCCTACCTGAACGCCGAAAAGGCCGCTGCGCTGGGCGCCAAGGCCGTGACGCTGGACGAGCTGCTGGCGCAGGCGGACGTGGTGTCCCTGCACCTGCCCCATACTCCCGAAACCGATCATATGTGCAACGCCGGTTTCTTTGCCAAGATGAAGGACGGCGCTTACTTTGTCAATACCTCCCGCGGCAAGCTGGTGGATGAAAAGGCACTGATCGAAGCGCTGAACAGCGGCAAGCTCTCCGGCGCCGGCATCGACGTATACGAAGTGGAGCCTGTCACGGCGGACAATCCCCTGTTCAATGTGGAAAACACCGCGCTGGCGCCTCATTGCGCTGCCCTGAGCTACGAAACCAACCATAACGGCGCCATCATCTGCGCCCAGTCCATCATCAACGTGCTCAACGGCGAAAAGCCCGTCAATCCGCTGTTCTGAGGAGAAAGAGTATGAAAAATCTTTCGCTGAAATACGATATTGCCGTCATCGGCGCGGGTCCTTCCGGCCTGTGCGCTTCCATCGCCGCCGCCCGTCAGGGCAAAAAGGTGCTGCTGGTGGAAAAGAACGGCTATCTGGGCGGCAACTGCGCACTGGGTCTGCCGCTGCTGGGCTTTCTGGATCTGAACGGCAAGCAGATCATCGCCGGTATGGCGCAGGAGTGGGTGGATCGTCTGACCGAGCGCGGTATGTGCGAGGGTCATCGCGAATGCCCCAAGCATAATTCCGTGACCTGCTTCCACTCCGAAACCTTCAAGCTGGTGGCTATCGACTGGCTGCGGGAAGAAAAGATCGACGTGCTGCTGCATCTGGAAGCCTGTGACGCCGAGGTTGCGGACGGACGTTTGAAGAAGGTGACCTTCTACGGCAAGGGCAACCGCGTGCAGGTGGAAGCCGATATGTTCATTGACTGCACGGGCGACGGCGACGTGGCCTATCTGGCGGGCGCCGAGTACGATATGGGTCAGGAGGATACCGGCGTTTTGCAGCCTCCCACCGTCATGTGCACGGTGGAGGGCGTAGATACTGCCAAGCTCTTTGATCATATCGAAAAGCATCCCGATGAAATGACCTATTCCGCCACCATCGATCACCGCCCCGGTTACGATGCTCCCTACTTCCGCGCCAGCAAGAACCACGTGTTCGTGGGTCTGCGTTCCACCTTCACCCGTCTGCGCAATGAAGGCAGAATGCCTGTTGAGCGTGAAACGCTGATCTATATCAAGAGCCCCAACCCCGGCGAGATCTACATCAATTCCACCCGTCTTCTGCGTACCGACGCCACCGATATCGTCAGCCTGACCAATGCCGAGCTGGAAGGTCAGCGGCAGGTAGGCGCGCTGGTGGAAGTGCTGCGTCAGGAAGTGCCCGGCTTTGAAAATGCCTTCATCGCCGCCATCCAGCCCAATCTGGGCGTGCGCGAAACCCGCCGCATCCGCTGCCACGATACGCTGCGTGCCGAGCAGGCGGTGGCGGGCGAGATCAATGATCAGACCGTGGCGCTGAACGCCTACAAGATCGATATCCACTCCGGCGTGGACCGCTCCACCATCTTCAGCACCATCAAGGAAGCCTACGGCATGCCCTACGGCTGCCTCGTTCCCAAGGACGTGCTGGGTCTGATGGTGGCCGGCCGCAGCGTGGGCGTGGATGCCAAGGTCATGGCCTCCTCCCGTATCATGCCCGTGTGCATGGCGCTGGGCGAAGCGGCGGGCTACGGCGCGGCGCAGGCGCTGGATAAGGGCATTGAAGCCCATGAGGTGGACGTACAGCAGGTGCGTGCGAAGATCCTTGAAAACAACGGTATTCTTACCAGACCTTGAGGTGACGCTATGGCCATCAACGAAGTAAAAACCATTATCAACGAGCGTCCGTGGGAGATGAAGGTGCCCGCGTTCCGCGTGTTCGGCAACCTGTATTTTGTGGGCAACGCCAACTGTGCTTCGTGGATCGTGGAAACCAGCGCCGGCCCCGTCCTCTTTGATACCAACTATCCCACCATGGCGGCCATGGAGATCCAGTCCATCTGGGAAGCGGGCTTTGATCCCCGCAAGATCATTGCCATTTTCCATACCCATGGTCACTACGATCATTTCGGCACCACGGAACTGATCCGTCAGATGTCCGGTGCGAAGGTGTATCTGGGCGCAGAGGATGCGAAAATGTTCCGCGAGCGTCCCGAACTGGCAGGTCTTGCCGGTGCTGCGTGTCCGCTTAACCTGTTTACGCCCGATGTGGAAGTAAACGACGGCGACGTATTCACCTTCGGCGATACTGCCATCCGCTGCGTGCATACCCCCGGTCACTGCCCCGGCGCCACCAGCTATTTCTTCCCTGTGACGGACGGAAAGCAGACGCTGAAGGCTGCGCTGCACGGCGGCGCGGGTCTGAACACGCTGGTGAAGGCCTACCGCGAAAAGTACAACATCGACTGGCGGCAGGACTACATTGATAACATGAATAAGGTGATGGACGAGGACGTGGATATCTTCCTTGGCAATCACTCCAGTCAGAATCAGCTGCTGGATAAGCTGCCCCGCATGACGGAGGACTATAATCCCTTCATCGATAAAGGCGCATGGAAAGCCTTCCTGACCAAAATGCGCGATTTAGCCAAAGAAGTGGAATAACAGCAAACAGCCGGTCTTTGACCGGCTGTTTCAATTGATTTAAAGACCGAGATCATCGGTCTTTTTCCGTGGGCTTTTGCGACGGACGAATAAGCCGTGCACCAGCGCGTTGCAGGGATACAAGGGATTGCGGCCGACAATGACGCGTTTCCATTGCCCACAGCCCTCGCACAAATCCAGATCGTGGGAATACAGGTATCTGTATTTTGCATCGGGATCTTTGCTTATGATTTTCATGCAGTCCATACAGAATTCAGCCATTAAAAACACCTCCGTATTAAGGATAATGGTTTTCTTGTGAAAATGCAAGACAAATGCATTACAACTGTAATACATACGAAATGCAAAATATCCGTAAACTGATTGTATGACGTTTGTAATGCGGAGGGTGTTTATGGGTAAATTCAAGATTCCCGTTGTACCGTCGACAACCAGCAAAAGCATCCGTTTTCCCAATGATGTGATTGAAGAAGTGGAAGAAGCCATCAAGGGCAAGGATTGCACCTTTTCGGCGTTTGTTGTTGCGGCGGTTCGTGAGGCGCTGAGCAGCCTGAAAGAAGAGGAAAATAAATAAACCCGATTTTCAAAAAATCGGGGTATGAACGCTGTCAAAAAGGGAACGCACTATGCGTTCCCTTTTTGTTACTGCAACGAAAAAGGAGTTGTGTTTTCACACAACTCCTGATTGCACTCACCTAAGCGGTAATCAATTACCGGCGCATCGCGGCGAAGCACTCGCTGCAGTAGATGGGGCGGTCGTTCTTGGGAATGAAAGGAACGGTGGTCTCAGCGCCGCAGTTCGCACAAGTGGTGGCGTAGGTCTCACGGGCAGCGCCGGGAGCCGGACGGCTGGCCTTGCGAGCCTGACGGCAAGCCTTGCAGCGGGTGGGCTCATTCTGGAAGCCCTTTTCGGCGTAGAATTCCTGTTCGCCAGCGGTGAACACGAATTCCTGCCCACAGTCGCGGCATACCAGCGTCTTGTCTTCGTACATGGTAGGTAAACCCCCTGAAAAATGTTTATCGGTTTAAGGAAGGCTGACCTGGTCTTTGACCCCACACTCGCCGGCAGGAGCTTTGCTCATAGCCATTATAGGCCCCCACGCTGCTCTCTCGAACGCGATGCGTTCGGCCGGACTTACGTCTAAACCGCACCATGCTCACCGGAATTTTTCCGGCTTACGTGGACCGCTTCGCCTGCGACTGGCTTCGGCTTTCAACCACAGACCCGAACCTTAACCGAAAGCCATTATAGACCTGTTTGAGGAAAAAAACAAGGGGTTTTGAACAAAAATTCCGAAAAATCGCATCAAATACGGAAAAAAACTTTTTTTCAGGGCAAAATCAGCGGTCAGAGAGCACAATGACGGCGGGATGCTCGCTCAAGTCCTGCTCCGTTACGCGCAAAAGCGGCATCCGCGGCGCATGGGGAACGTTCATCTGCTCAAGGAAATCCTCCACCGGGGAAATGGGCCAATCGGCGTTGACCTGCGTTTTATAGTGCATGGGAATGGTGATGCGGGGCTTGAGCTCCCTGACGATGGCGGCAGCCTGTGCGCTGTCGATGGTGTAGTAGCCGCCCACGGGGATCAAAAGGATGTCCACATAGCCGATCATTTCGGCGAGATGGCTGTCCCATGCGCCAAGATCACCCAGATGGGCGATGCGCAGCCCCTCGGCTTCCATGACAAAAATCAGATTGCTGCCCCGCTTGCGGCCTTCACATTCATCGTGATAAGAGGGGATGCCCGTGGCGGTCACGTCATAGCCCAAACGGATCTCGCCTGCCTTGTCGGCAATGACCACGTCGCCCTCTGCCTTATCCGCAAAGCAGTGATCGCCGTGAAAATGGCTGACGGTGACGGCGCTGCAGGGCACTTTCTTCATGGGATAGCCCACGTGGGCGTCATAGGGATCGGTGAGGATCCGGAAGCCATCCGCCGTTTCCAGCAGAAATTCACTGTGTCCGTGATGCAGTATCAGCATGGCATATCCTCCTTGCAGTCAAGCAGCGAAACGATACAGGTGGGCAGCGGCGTTTTCTGCCGCTTATATCGGGCGCACAGGAGCCTCAGCTCTGGGATGAGCAAATGCATCTCCCCGGCGTCCAGACGCAGCAGCGTGCGTTTTACGGCCTCCCACGGCTGCTGGGACGGGGGCGTGGCGCCGCCGAACAAAAGACTGCGGCAAAGGGCGGCGACGGGCAGGGGAAGATCGGCGGAAATGGCGGGCGCGGGCAGCGATGCAATGAACCCGCAGCGGGCTTCTTCCCCCAGATCAAGGAGCCACAGCCCCTTTTCTTCCGTTACGGTGAAGCCCTTTTCCCGCAGCGCAGACAGTGCATTTTCCTTCTGATCCCCGTTTCTTCTGGGAAAATCGGTGACAAAAAGCGCACGCAGCTGCTGATCCCGACGCAAAAAACAATCGCCGGGCAGCAGCGCGCGCGCTGATTGCCGCAATACGTCCAGCGCACTCATGCGCGGCGGCTGGGCGCAAAGCGGATGCGCATTTCGCGCATGGAGGCAAATTGGCCCTGAATATCAAGCTGATATTTGAGCAGCACTTCTCCTTTGTCATGTTCATCCACTTTGTATTTGACCTGAGTGGGATAAACGCCCATTTCCAGCGCGCCGTAAGGGGTTTCGTAATTGCCCTCGAAGCGGCTGCCCTGGGAGAAGATCATGCTGGTACGGTATTCGCCTTCGCGTGACATGGTGACAACGCCGTCCTTCATGGTGAAGGTCACTTTGTGCGTTTCGGCGGTGTCGGGCTGCGTTTCGATGTAGCGCAGCTTCCAGGAGTCATCCTCTCCGCTCAGTTCGCCTGTGGTCACCAGACGCATTTCGTCGCTCGCTTCTTCCGCGCCGACATCCTGCACCACGCCCACTACGCTGAGCAGAACTTTCTTTCCCCGCATGCCTACACCTTCCTTTCACGCCGCATATTATATCACAGATATGCTTTTTCGACAATGTTTTATCTTGTCAATCGGCAAATCCCGTCAGGACATTTTTTCGATCCATTCTCTGTTGTTTTTCAGCCTTTTATTATGGGGTTCAAGGGCGATGGCTTCGCTGACGGCTGCAAGGGCTTTTTCTTTCAGCCCCAGATGGAAGGCCGCCACCGAAAGCAGATCATGGGGAAGGATGCCGTAGGATGCGCCCTCGGTGATATAGGTGCGCGGGCGGTCGTGGATTTCCAGCGCTCTTTCGCAGAAAAACAGCACGGCAGGCCAATTCATATCCCGATAATAAAACTGAGCCAGATCAAGCCAGGGTTCCCGCAGATGAGGGGCTTCGGCTGCGGCGTAAAGCAGATATCTTTCCTGCTGCCAGCGGCTGCCTTTTTCCCCGTAAGCCCGGGCGATATAGCGAAGCGATTGGCAGCGCTCGTCCTTCCATGTGGCGGAGGGCATTTTCAGATGCTCCTTGAGGGTGCTGATGCACTTGTCCCACTCGCCGTGAAAAAAGTATTCGCGGCCCAGATAATGGCGGCTGCGGTCATCCTCGGGCGCTTCCGCAACAGCCGTTTCCAGCAGCGGCAAATACTGTCCCCGGGATTTATTGGGATCGGGATAGTGGTTCAACTGCATCTGTTCGCACAGGACGCGGCGGGGAGTTCCCCGGGTGCAGGTGATGACTTCGTGAACGGGGTGCACCCATGAAAAGCCGTGCCGCGCGTGGATCTTATCGGCGTAAAAGACCACGTCTTCCCCGCCGGATTCCGTAAAGCTCCAAACGTATTTGTACCGCAGCTGATCGGCGCCCTGTGCCCATGCCTTTTCCACTGCCTCGCGCCAGCCGGGCAGGAAGCATTCGTCAAGATCGGTGCATACGCAGATGTCGGCGTCCTCGGGCACCAGATCAAGCGAGCGGTTGCGGGCGGCGTCAAAGCGCCAGGGGGAGATGAGCTCCCGGGTGACGACGGCGCCTTCTTCTTTCAGTTTTTCCATGGTCTCATCCGTTGAACCCGTATCAAGAATATATACACCGTCCGCTTCGCGCATGGAAGCCATATAGCGGGAAACAAACTGCTCTTCGTTTTTGCAGATGGCATAAACGATTACTTTATATCGCCCCATGATGATTCCTCCTTATCTGTATCAGTGTATGCAGCGGGCGGGCTTTGGGTTATTTGCAAAGAGCGGAACGTATACTGAAGCGGAGGTGGAGGAATGGAATTTCTGCACGGCTTTTTATGCGGCCTGCCGGGGGCGTCGATGCTGCTGGGTGCCGGTATTTATCTGTCTTTTCAATTGAAATGGGTGCAGCTTCGGTGCTTTGTGCCTGCATTGAAAGAGGTTTTTTCCTGCGCAAAGGAACCATGCGGCTGCGGCGAAATGACCAAGGCTCAGTCGCTGTGCACCGCCCTTGCGGGAACGATGGGGACGGGAAACATCGCCGGCGTGGCAGGCGCTGTCGCTTTGGGCGGCCCGGGCGCGGTGCTTTGGATGTGGGCGGCGGCTTTCTTTGGGATGGCAGTGAAATACGCAGAGGTTTTTCTTGCCGTTCGTTTTCGAAGCAGGAAAGATGGGGAGGCGTGGGCAGGCGGGCCCATGTACTATATGGAAAAGGGGCTGCATCAAAAACGGGGAGCGAAAATCTTTTGCGTGTGCGGCGTGCTGGCTTCCTTCGGCATCGGAAATGCGGTGCAGGTCAATACCCTTTCGGGCAGCGTCTGCGCACTGGCAGAGGCGTTTTTTCATGGGGTTTCGGGGAATGCACTGAGGCTTTGCACAGGGGGGATCCTGTGTATGCTTACTTTTCTCATGCTTTTCGGCGGGATACGCCGCATTGCCTGTGTCGCCGAAAGGATGATCCCCTTTGTGAGCACGGTGTACATTTTGAGCATGCTGTGCGTGATCATCCTGCGCGGGGAAGCCATTTTGGCAGTCTTCGGGGATATCCTTGCAGGCGCATTTTCCCCGCCTTCCGTGCTGGGAGGCGCAGCGGGGATCTCGATGCGTCATGCTTTGGGCGCAGGCGTTACCCGCGGCGTGTTCACCCATGAGGCAGGCATGGGCTCCTCTGCCATGGCTCATGCTGCCGCCTATGGCGCTCAACCCCATAAGCAGGGATTGTGGGGGATCATGGAGGTATTTATCGATACCATGGTGATCTGTACCCTCACGGCGCTGGGGATCCTCACAAGCGGCTGCAGCATTCCCTATGGCGGCGAAGCGGGAGCCGAAGTAACGACGCAGGCGCTGGCCACGGTTTTCGGAGAGAAAGGCAGCGCTTTTCTGATTTCGTTGTGTCTGGCCTGCTTTGCGGTTTCAACGCTCATGGCCTGGAGCTTTTACGGGCGGCGGTGCGTGGAATATTTGAGCGGAGAGGGGGGGCAAAAGGCGTATCTGGCAGTCTTTTCGCTGTCGGTGATCCCTTTTTCGGTGATCGAAGCGGGGACTGTGTGGAAAGTGGCGGAGATGGCCTGCGTGATGATGGCTTTTGTGAATATTCCGGCTGTAATAAAGCTGTTGAAAACGAAAAAAGATGTTGCACAATGCGGCGCAGGGGGGTATACTGGAAGATAGGGAAAAAGGTCTATTTTCTATGGGAATAGGAAGGAAAAAACAATGGCTTTTCTGTACGAAACGCATTTGCACACCATGGAAGGAAGCGCCTGCGGCAAGGTCAGCGGACGCGAATATGTGCGTTTTTATAAGGATTCGGGATACGACGGCATTTTTATTACCGACCACTTTTACTGGGGAAATTGCCGCCCCGATCGCGAGCTGAAATGGGAAGATTGGGTCAATCAGTACTGCCGCGGCTATGAAGCAGCCAAGGAAGAGGGCGACAAGATCGGCTTCAAGGTATTTTTCGGCTTGGAGGAGCGCTTTAATAATCACGGCGCGGGCTATGACGACGAGTGGCTGATTTACGGCCTGAACAAGGAATTTTTGCTGGCTCATCCCGAAATGCGGGAATGGACGCGGGCCGATTATCTCAAAAATGTCCATGCTGCCGGCGGCTGCTGCGTACAGGCGCACCCCTTCCGCAACCGCGATTATATGGGCGCCATCCGCGTGACGCTGGGGGTGGACGCCATCGAGGGCTATAACGCCAACAATACAGAGGATGCCAACCTGCGGGCGGAAATGTATGCAAAGAAGCATAATAAGCTGATGATCGCGGGAGGGGACGTGCATTTCTGCGGCCATGTGCCGCCGGAGCGCATGGCGGGCGTGATTTTCGATACGCCCCTTGAATCGGAGCAGGACTTCGTTCGCGCCATCCTTGAGCGCAAGCCTTTCGCCATGAAAAAACCCGAAGGCTATCCCGATATGTCCATGGCGCTTCCGCCTTTCGGAAAGCCTGTGTATGTCTATGATAAGCAGGGGCAAATGAGCGATATGCCATCGGAGGAATTGTTCTAAAGTGGTATATAGGAATTAAATATACCGCATTTTCGAAGGAATAGTGGAAAGTATAAGACAATAAAACGTTTGTTTTCTATACGAAGTGGTAAATGGAGGTTTTCTTGTGAATCTGTTTGATATTATCGGCCCTGTGATGATCGGCCCCTCCTCCTCCCATACGGCGGGCGCGGCACGCATTGGCCGGGTAACGAGGATGCTGCTGGGAGAAGAAGTAAAAAAAGCGGAGATCCTTTTTCACGGCTCCTTTGCGAAAACGTGGGAAGGCCACGGCGCAGACCGCGCGGTGATCGGCGGTCTGCTGGGGCTTGCCGTTGCGGACGAGAGAATGCGCATGAGCCGCGAGCTGGCGGCTGAAAAGGGCATGGAATATACCATTGCGCCCACGAATTTGCGGGACGCCCATCCCAATACCGTGATCATCACGGCGACGGGTATGACCGGCAAGCAGGTCAAGGTGCAGGCGGCGTCGGTGGGCGGCGGCAGCATTTTCGTGCAGTATCTCAATGATATGGAAGTGGGCTTCTCGGGTGAGCGTACCACGCTGATCATTCAGCATCGGGATACCCCCGGCGCCATTGCGCAGGTCAGCCAGATGCTGGCATGGGCGCAGATGAACATTGCCACCATGCGCGTGTTCCGTGAGGATAAGGGCGGCCGTGCCGTGATGGCCCTGGAACTGGACAGCGTGCCGGAGGACAAGCTGCTCATGTCCCTGCGCTCCATGGATGCCTTTGCAAACGTAACGCTTCTGACCAAGCTGTAAGGAGAAATCAAAATGGATCATTCCGTAAAAAGTCTGCTGCAGGAATCGGACGGCAATATCGTAAAAGCCGCCCGCGACTGGCAGCTGCAAAATGACATACACGCAAAATCGGCGGAGGAACTGGACGCCTATATGCATGAAGTGCTGGGCGTCATGCGCGATTCCACCGTCAAGGGCATGCGCAGTGATCTGCGCTCGGTCAGCGGTCTGACGGGCGGCAATGCCTATAAGCTGATGACCGCCGTGGAAGCGGGAAAGACCGCCGGCGGCAGCCTGCTGGGACGGATCGCTGCCCGGGCGCTGGGCGTGGCGGAATACAATGCCGCCATGGGTCGTATCGTGGCGGCGCCCACCGCAGGCGCCTGCGGCATTCTGCCTGCGGTGCTCATTACCCTGCAGGAAGAATACGGATATACCGATGACCAACTGGTGGATGCGCTGTATGTGGCGGGCGCCTTCGGTCTGGTGATTGCCACCCGCGCCAGTATTTCGGGCGCGCAGGGCGGCTGTCAGGCGGAGTGCGGCAGCGCCGCCGCCATGGCTGCCGCGGCTATCGTATATTTGAAAGGCGGCAGCGCGGAGCAGTCGGCAGACGCCTGTTCCTTTGCGCTGATGAACCTGATGGGGCTGGTATGCGACCCTGTGAAGGGCTTGGTGGAGGTGCCCTGCGTGTTCCGCAATGTGGGCGCCATCTCCGTTGCGCTGACGGCGGCTGATATGGCGCTTTCCGGCATCGTATGTCCCATTCCCTGTGATGAAGTGATCGACGCTATGCGTCAGGTGGGCGACGCCATGCCTTCTTCGCTGCGCGAAACGGGCGAAGGCGGCTGCGCGGGCTGCCCCTCCATGTGCAGATAAGGAGAAATGCAAATGAAAGCGATTGTAAACGGTAAATTGCTGCTGAAGGATGGCATGGTCGAGGGTAAGGCGATCCTCTTTGATGAAAAAATCGCAAAGATCGTGGATGAAAAAGACGTGCAGGCCGATGAGATCATCGACGCTGAGGGACTGTATGTTTCCCCCGGTTTCGTTGACGTGCATATCCATGGATATCTGGGCGAGGACGCCTCCGACGGCAGCGCCGAAGGCCTTCGCAAGATGGCCGAAGGCATTCTGAAAAACGGCGTTACTTCCTTCCTTCCCACCACCATGACGGTGGCATGGGACGAATTGGAGCGTGCTTTCGAGGTCATCCGCACGCTGATGCCCGAAAGCAAAACCTGGCAGGGAGCGCAGATCCTGGGCTGTCATGCCGAAGGCCCCTTCATCAATCCCGCCAAGAAGGGCGCGCAGCCCGAAGACGCCATTCTGCCCCCCGATGCGGACAGAATGCTGGCCCATAAGGATGTGATCCGTATGGCGACCTTTGCGCCCGAAATGCCCGGCGGCATTGAATTTGCCAAAAAGATCCGCAGCGAAAGCGATATTGTGCTGTCTGTGGGTCATACCAATGCCAACTATGAAGAAACCATGGCTGCTTTTGAGGCGGGCGCCAACCATGCTACCCATACCTTTAATGCCATGAGCGCCCTTTCTCACCGCAGCCCCGGTACCGTGGGCGCGGCACTGTGCTGCTGCCATGCCTATTGCGAGCTGATCGCCGATACCTTCCATGTGCATCCCGGCCTTTATAAGATGCTGCACAAGGTCAAGGGTGACAAGCTGGTCATCATCACCGACTGCACCCGCGCCGGCGGTCTGGCTGACGGTGAATACACGCTGGGCGGTCAGCCCATTTTCGTCAAGGGCATCGAATGCCGCCTGCAGGACGGCACCATTGCCGGCAGCGTACTGAAGATGAACGATGCTGTGCGCAATTACCGGGATCACGCCCATGTTCCTTTCCATGAGGCTGTGAACTGCGCTTCGCTGTATGCCGCCCGTTCTGTGGGCATGGGCGACAGCAAGGGCTCGCTGGAGGCGGGCAAGGATGCCGATATTGTGCTGCTGGACGAAGAATGCCGCGTACACGGCGTATTTGCAGGCGGCGTGCGCAAGGCATAAATCCCGGAGGAGGGGCTTGAATGCAAGTCAGGGTCATTTCCCCGCTGGAAAAAGTGTTTGCCGACGAAAATCTGCAGGCGCGTCAGGTCACAGCGTTTTCGGGCTTTCAGAATGAGTGTATTTCCTTTCAGCTGGCTGTCTGCGGGGATGAAAGCACGCATACGATGCCGCTTTCGCTGCGGGCGGAAAGCACGCTTGCGGAGCATATCCGCATCCGTTCGGTACGCAGCGTGCCCGTGCGGCTGGCTGCGCCTGTGAATGCCGATGACAATTATCTACGCAAAACGCCGGGGCTGTATCCCGACCTTTTAAGGGATATTATTCCCGATGATCCCTCGGGGGATCTGTTCGGCTATGCGGGTCAGTGGCAGTGCTTCTGGATCGACGTGGAGCCGGAGGGCTTTGCCGCGGGGGAATATCCCGTTCATCTGACCGTTTACAATAAACTCACAGGTGCGGAATTGGCCAAGGCTTCGGCGCAGATCACCGTTTTGCCGGGGATGCTTCCTAAGCAGAGCCTCAAACGCACCAGCTGGTTCCACAGCGATTGTCTGGCGCAGTATTATGGGGTGGAAGTTTTCTCCGAAGAATACTGGCGCATTGTGGAGAACTTCGTTTCCTGCGCCGCCAAGCGGGGATACAATATGCTGCTCACGCCCTTGTTTACGCCGCCGCTTGATACGCAGGTGGGGGGCGAGCGGCTGACGGTGCAGCTGGTTGACGTCACCGTGCGAAGCGGAGAATATGCCTTTGGCTTTGAAAAATTCCGCCGCTGGGTTCGTTTGGCGCAGCGCTGCGGGATGGAATATTTTGAAATGTCCCACCTCTTTACCCAGTGGGGCGCCAAGCATGCACCCAAGATCATGGCGGAGGCTGACGGCGTTTGCAAGCGCATCTTCGGCTGGGAAACGGAAGCGACAAGTGAAGCATACGCCCGCTTTTTGCGCTGCTTCCTGCCCCGGCTGATGGAAGAAATAAAAGGGCTTGGCATCAAGGAAAAAACGTATTTCCATATTTCGGACGAGCCCCGTGCCGAAATGATGGATGATTACCGGGCGGCCCGAGCGCTGGTAGCGCCCTATGTAGAGGATTGCGTCATTATGGACGCGCTGTCGGATTATGCGTTTTATGCATCCGGCGCCGTGACCCATCCCATTCCCGCCATCAATCACATGGATCCCTTCCTTGAAAACAAGGTGCCCGATCTGTGGACGTATTATTGCGTCAGCCAGTACAAAGACGTGACGAATCTGTTCATCGCCATGCCCTCGCCGCGCACGCGTATGCTGGGTGTACAGCTGTACAAATACGATCTGGCGGGCTTCCTGCAGTGGGGCTTCAACTTCTACAATTCCTTCTGGTCCACCCATTCCATCGATCCCTATCACACCACCGATGCCGACGGGCGTTTCCCTGCGGGCGATCCCTTGCAGGTGTATCCGGGCAGAGGGGGCATGCCGGAGGAATCGGTCAGGCTTATGGTGCTTCATCAGGCGATGCAGGATCTGCGCGCCCTCCGGTGGCTGGAAAGCCTTATCGGCAGAGAGAAAACCCTGAATATCCTGCAGGAGTGCGCAAAGGGCGAGCTGACGCTGACGGCCTATCCCAAAGAGGGAGAGTTCTTTGAACGCCTGCGGGGCAGGATCAATGCGGAAATTATTGCGAAAACACAAATGTAAAAAGGAGAAATCAGTATGCTGGCTCCCAATCTGAAAAAAGGCGCTGTGATCGGCCTGTGCAGCCCCAGCAGCAAGATCAGCCCCGAAAGCGTGGAAAAGATTGCTCGCGGTATGCAGCGCATGGGCTTTTCCGTGGTGGCGGCGGATAATATTTGTAAGCTGACCGACGGCTATCTGCCCTCCGTGCAGGAGCGTGCGGATGATCTCAATCAGCTGATTCATGACGATAAGGTTGATTTGATTTTTTTCAGCGGCGGCGAAGCAGGCCCCGAGCTTTTGCCTTACATTGATTACGAGTATTTCAAAAACCATCCCAAGGCCATGCTCAGCTACAGCGACAGCACCACCATCCTCAACGCTGTATGGTCGCAAACGGGGGTCACCACCTATTACGGTCAGACGCCCAAGCTTTTCTGCGATCTGCGCCAGTACGATTGGGAGCATTTCTGTGCACACCTGATGGAAGGCCCTGCCAAGGCGCATTTTGCCAATACCACCTGGCATGTGCAGCATGAAGGTACGGCAAGCGGCATTCTGGTGGGCGGCTACAGCCGCAATTTCGCCATGCTGCAGGGCGGCAAGTATTTCAAGTACGATCCAAGCGAAAAGTATCTGCTGTTCCTGGAGGATCACGAAAGCTTCGGCGATCCCTCCTACGTGAGCGCCATGATCAGCCACATCGAGCAGAGCGATTTTATCAACTGCGTTTCCGGACTGATTTTCGGGCACTATTCAAAAGAACTCAATGAACACCTTCTCGCCCGCCTTTCCCGTTTCGGTCAGAAGTATAACGTGCCCGTGGTCTATTGCGATGACTTTGGTCACGGCGTCAATCACGCCATCCTGCCCATCGGCCGCAGAGCTGCGCTGGATACGGAAAAGTGCACGCTGGTGTACGAATAACCCAAGGGTTTTACGCAAAAAAGAGAGAACGCATTGCGTTCTCTCTTTTTGCATACAGCTCAGGGCTTGATATCCTCCCGGCGCATTCTGTCAAACATCCGCGTGCGCAGCGTGCGCTCCAGCATCCAGCTTTCGTCGGCGTCGCAGGGAGCTTCCACACGCAGTGTCAGGCAGCGGGCGTCATTGGCAATGCTGCACAGCACCTGCGGCTCGGTCTCCAGCTTGAGATCTTTTTGGATCAGGCGGCATTCGTCCTGCAGGATTTCGGTGACGCGGGCGATGTCCTGCCCGTGGGCGACGGTGACGTTTACCTGCGCCACGTGGGTGCCGTGAGAGCGGCAGATTACCGTGCGGATATCGCCGTTGGGGATGGCATACAGGCTGCCGTCGGTGCCGCGCAGAAGCGTGGTGCGCAGGGTGATGTCCTCCACCTGACCGGTTTGGCCGGCTACGGTAACGATATCGCCCACATTGATGTTGCCTTCCAGCCAGATGAACATACCGCTGATGATATCCTTTACCAGCGTCTGCGCGCCAAAGCCGATGGCTACCGAGCCGATACCGGCCACAGCCAGAATGTTGGTCAGATCAACGCCGAAAATGCCAAGCACCACCAAAGCGATGAAGAAATACATCAGGTAGCCTGCTACCGAGCTGAGCAGCGAAAGCAGGGTATCGCGCTGTTTTTCCTGACGGACGGTCAGGTTGGTTTCGCGCATCATGCGTTTTTTCAGCAGCTTGCGAACCAGCCTGAGCAGCAGGACGCCCAGTACGATCACAACGCCCGCAAGGAGCAGCTGCAGCAGAAGACGGGGGAGATGCTGATAAAAAGACTGCAGTTTGTCGGCGGCGTGAGCCAGCTCCGTTTCTACAGTGGGAACGATCTCGGCCATAAATGAACCTCCTTTGTAGGAAAAACCCGGTCTGCAGGGATGCAGCCGGGTGATTTTTTACAGGGTGGTCAGCTTGTCCAGCATTTCGCGCTGCTGCTGCATCAGGTCAAGCAGCTGATTGCGGTAACGGATGGTCTGGGCACGCAGTTCATCAACCTGCTGCTGCAGCGCGTCACGCTGACCTTCCAGCTTCTGGCTGTCCGCGTCGATCACCTGCGCCTTGGCTTCGGCGATGATGCGGTCGGCTTCGCGCTGGGCGTCTTCGATGGTTTCGTCATACAGACGCTGGGCGCGTTCCAGCATTTTCTTGGCGCTGGCATGATCGTCAGCAGGCTGAGGACGATTGACCATGGGCGCGGCATAGGTCTGCGCACGGGTCGCCTGTGCCAGACGTGCCTGCAGATTGGCGATTTCATCCTGAAGAAGAACCATTTCATCGCAGATCTCGTCCAGGAACTCGTCTACCTCAACGGGGTCGTAGCCGCGGACTTTGGTTTTGAATTCCTTTTCTTCGATCATGGCAACGGTGATGGACATACGGGTGATCTCCTTTCGTGTGGGCGCGCCGTGGGGGCTGCCGCGATATATCAGATGGCGTTGTATTCGGCGTCGGGGGCGTCGGGAGCATAACCGGCGGCAGGTTCCTGCGTGGTGTAGGCAGGAGCGTTCATCTGCTGGGGCTGGTTATATCCCTGCGGGGGAGCGTAGGGCGAGGGCTGCGCCTGGTAGGGAGCAGCTGCCTGATAGGGAGTGCGGAAGCCCTGGGGCGCCGCGGGACGCTGCTGACGCTGGGGCGCACGGGACTGGCTGTTCATCTGCGTGGTGGCCTGATCGGTATACACCGTCATGCCGGCAGGCGCCAGAAGATATACGCCCACGCGGGCGGAAAGACGCGTCATGGTGCAGCCCAGGGAGAAGCACGCGCCGTTGAGGGTATCCACATAACGGCGAACTTCAGCCTGATCGGCAATATTATCCATCACTGCGATCACGCAGTCGTTGCTGCGCAGCATACCGATGGCGTTGCGGCAATCGCCGATGCCGCGCACGTTGATCACGCAGGCATTGGGCGTTTTGGCAATCTGCTGGGACTGCTGGGGAGCGCCGGGGAAAGGAACGACGGTGCCGGCGGGATCGGGCTGCTGAACAGGCTGAGGCTGCTGGGGATAGCCCTGCTGCGGCATCTGCATCTGCTGCTGATGCTGCGCCGAACGGCGGTTGCGGGGCGCCACAAATTCATTGGGATTCTGCTGGGGCTGGGGCGGACGGTAGCCCTGCTGGAAGAAGGGCTGGGCATTTTGCTGCTGGGGCTGCTGAACAGGCTGAGGCTGCTGGGGATAGCCCTGCTGCGGCATCTGTCCGTAAGGCGCCTGCTGATAAGCGGGCTGCTGGTAAGCAGGCTGCTGATAGGCATTCTGCTGGGGCTGCTGGTAGGCAGGCTGCTGATAGCTCTGCTGGGGATAGGCGTTCTCTGCCTGCGGGGGGACGGGCGCTTCGGCGTGGGGCGCGGGGGCTTCTTCGCGGGCGGTCTGCGGCTCATAATCGCGGGGACCGTGGAAGAAAGAATTATCGGCGCCGAAAAAGCGCTTGGCGCTCTGCACGATATCCTGGAAAGCCATGTAATCCTCCTGTGCGGGTGTAAAGGCCGTAAGGCCGTACGGATAAAAGGAAAGGGCGTACAGAAAAACAATTCTGTCCGTAACCTTCATTATATACCGAAAGCGGCTGTTTTGCAACCTTTTCGGTGCCGGAAGGTGTAAAAATGAAGCGCGGCGGGATCAGAAGACCAGAACGGTGGAGCCTACGAAAAGGATGTTGTCCAGGGAGGGGATGATGTAGGCGGTATTGTTGACCTCGTTGACAACGGTGACAGGCAGGAAGTACTGGCCGTCGGGCTGCACCACCACGATGCCGATCTGACCGTTGCTGGAGGTCAGCGAGGCCGAGGGCACGGTCAGCGTATACACGCTTTCGGAAAGCTGAACGTGGCAGGAGCGCACGTACAGCACGGGCGTTACGTCGCTTTGCACGGCAAGACGGATCAAAAGCCTGCCGCCGGCACGGGTCACAGCTTCCACCTGCGCGGATACGCGGGTGTTGTCAAAGCTTTCGATCAGAAGCTCATAGGAAGCGCCGATCTCGGGCGTCCAGGAGGTATCGTCGCACAGCATCAGCACTTTCCACGTGCCTTGACGCACCAGACGGTACACGGCGATCTCGTTGCGCTCAAGAGAAGCGGTGTCGGGCAGCTTGCCCTTGTACATATCGGCCACCTGATCGGGGGTGAACTGACCGCAGGTGGAGGAGGTGAGCACACGCTCAAAGCCGTCGGTGTAGAAGCTGACGATGCCTACGTCGCCTGCGCCGAACTGCTTGGTCCACGTTTCGATGCGCTGAAGCTGCATCTTTTCGTCATCGTACAGACGGGAGAGCTTCTGGTCATCGGCGTATTTTTGCTTGAGATAATAGGAACGGTCGGAGATCGACTGGCTGAGCAGCGACTCCTGATTCAAAAGGTTGCCGCTTGCGCCCTGTACCAGCGCCTGCGTTTCCTGAGCGCGCTCCAGCACGGAGGAATTATAGCGCTTGAGCTGGGGGTCGGCCTCGATGTTGGTGGTGCTCAGAAGAAGCAGCTGGTATTCCTTGATCTGGGAACGGAAATCGCGGAGCTTCGTCCATTCCTTGGTGCTGAAGCCCGAGGTATAGACCGTACAGACGTTGGTACCGCGGGTGACGCTGGTGCCTTCCTTGACGGCGGAATAATCGATCTGGGTGATGCCTTTTTCGGTATAGAGGGTTTCATTGCGCACGATCAGCGCTTCGCCCGTATAGCTGGAACCCAGCGTGCCGTCGCCCACAAGGGCGGTATGCACCTGCGGATTGCCCGCGAACTTGAGGAAAGCGACGCCGATGAGCATAACGGCCAAAAGGGCGATAAAGATACCGAGGAACAGGTTGAGCTTATTGTAATTGGTCTGCTTGGGAGCGCGGTAGGGCACGCGGGCGTCCTGCGAGAAGGGATCGGGCTGCTGCGGCTGGTAAGCGTCCTGATAATATTCGCTTTGCGGCTGCTGCGGCTGCTGCGGGGGATAGGGCTGCTGTCCGTAGGGCGGCTGCTGGGGCGGATAGGGCATTTGCTGCATGACAGGCTGCCCCATCGCATTCTGCGTGGGGATCTGTGTGCCGGGCTGGGCGTAATAAGGCGCCTGACCGTAGGGCTGGGGCTGCGGGCCGCTTTGCGGCACGGCGGTAAAGCCCCTTTGTTCGTACTGATTATCGTAACCGCTTTCGGGCGTTTGCATGCGATTCCTCCGAATTGACAGTTAAAATGGCGTATCTCAAATAATTTCTCTGCCGACAGGAAAAAACCTGCCGATTTGTGTCGAAAAACCTTAAATTTCCTCGTTTTCGCACAGCGCCTGGGCAATGCGCAGCCCGTCCACCGCCGCGCTCATGATGCCGCCCGCATAGCCTGCGCCCTCGCCTGCGGGATAGAGTCCGCGGACGTTGGATTCGTAAGCGGCATTGCGGGGGATGCGCACGGGACTGGAGGAGCGGGCTTCCACGCCTGTGAGCACGGCGTCGGGGTGTTTGAGACCGTGCAGCTGGCGGTCAAGCAGTTCGATTCCCTGCTTTAAGCCCTCGGCTGCAAAGCCCGGCAGCACACTGCGCAGATCGCCGGGCGTAACGCCGGGACGGTAGGTGGGGGTTACGTCGCCCATGCGGATGGATGCGCGGTCCTGCAGGAAATCCTCCACGCGCTGGGCGGGGGCGCGGTAATCGCTGCCGCCTGCGCGGAATGCTTTTTGCTCCCATTCGCGTTGAAGGATCAGGCCCGAAAGGGGATGATCGTCGGGAAAATCCTCCGTGCGTACGTCCACAAGCAGGGCGGCATTGGCGTTCTCGCCGTCACGGGCGAAGGGACTCATGCCGTTGGTACATACGCCGCCCTCCTGACTGGCGGCGGCGATCACCTGACCGCCGGGGCACATACAGAAGGAATATACGCCGCGGCCGCTTGGCAATTTGCAGCTGAGGTGATACTCTGCTGCGCCCAGCAGCGCATTTTCGGCAAATTTTCCGTACTGCGAGCGGTTGATCATTTCCTGCCGGTGCTCGATGCGCACACCCACGGAAAAGGGCTTTTGCTGCATATCGATGCCGCTGCGGTGCAGTGCCTGATAGGTATCGCGGGCGCTGTGGCCGATGGCCAGCACCACCTGCGAGGCGTTGAGCGTATGCATTTGCCCGTTCATTCTGTAATGAAGGGCGCGAATGCTGCCTTTTTCAATGATGAAATCCGTGACCTTGGCGCCGAAATGCACTTCGCCGCCCAAACGGATGATTTCCTCGCGGATGGAGGCGACCACCTGCGGCAGCTTGTCCGTGCCCACGTGGGGATGCGCCTGATAAAGGATGCACTCGGGCGCGCCGTGCTCATACAGCGTTTGCAGCACCTGACGGCAGCGGGGATCCTTGATGCCCGTGGTCAGTTTACCGTCGGAAAACGCGCCTGCGCCGCCTTCACCGAACTGCACGTTGCTTTCGGTATTGAGCGTGCCGTCGGCAAAGAAAGTTTCCACCGTGCGGGCACGCGTGTCCACGCTTTCGCCGCGCTCCAGACAGATGGGACGCAGATGCGCCCGTGCCAGATACAAAGCGGCAAACAGTCCGCAGGGGCCAAGGCCGATGACGACGGGGCGGTTTTCACGCTTTTTTGCGGGTGCGGGAGACAGCGGCGGGGTGGGTTTTACAAGGGAAGCGACGCCGGGCTTGAGCTTTTTGATCAGCGCTTCCTCGTCGCATTTGAGGGTGAGATCCAGGGTGAAGACAAACTGCACGTTGTCTTTGTCGCGGGCGTCTACGGATCGTTTGCTTACCGTATATCCGCGCACAGCCTTGGGCTTTAAGCGCAGACGGCGCAGCGCTTCTTCCAAAGCGGCCTGCTCTGCCTTGTCGCTCAGCGGCACTTTCAGGTTGGCAATCCGCAGCATTTTCTCACCCCCATAATAATTCCATTCTATCATAACACATTCCGCCCGTTTTGTCATCCGTCAAGCGCTTTCATACTTTTATTTTCATTGTAAATATGTTATACTGAAGGGGAACAACTGTTTGAAAAGGAAAACAAATATGAATCTTGACGCACTCAATCCCATGCAGCGAAAAGCGGCGGAAACTTTGAACGGCCCCGTGCTGATTTTAGCGGGCGCGGGCAGCGGAAAAACCCGCACGCTCACCTACCGCGTGGCCAATCTTTTGAGCCACGGTGTTTCGGCATGGCATATTCTGGCGCTTACTTTTACCAATAAAGCCGCCCGTGAAATGAAAGAGCGTATCGGGCGTCTGGTGGGGGAAGCGACGGCGGAGGAGGCGTGGATCGGCACCTTCCACTCCACCTGCTGCCGCATCCTGCGCCGCGATATTGAAAAGCTGGGCTATGAACGCTCCTTTACCATTTATGACGATGACGATCAGGCGCGGGTGATCAAAGCCGTGCTCAAGGAGCTGAACATCGACGATAAATTCCTGCCTGCCAAGGAGATCACCGGCAAAATTTCCGATGCGAAAAACCGCCTGCTCTCGCCCTCCGAATGGTTCGGCACCTCTCCGAGGGATTACCGTTCACAGAAGGTGCATGACGTATTTGTGGAATACGAGCGGCGCTTGAAGGCAGCCAACGCGCTGGATTTTGACGATCTTTTGGTGAAAACCCTGCAGCTGTTTGTGGATCATCCGCCTGTGCTTGAGTATTACCAAAGACGGTTTGAATATGTACACGTGGACGAATATCAGGATACCAACTATGCACAGTACCAGCTGGTGCGCCTTTTGACCCAGCAAAGCCGCAATCTGTGCGTGGTGGGCGACGACGATCAGTCCATTTACGGCTGGCGCGGCGCGGATATCCGCAATATTCTGGACTTTGAAAAGGACTACCCCGACGCGGTGGTTATCAAGCTGGAGCAGAATTACCGCTCCACTGCCAATATTCTGGACGCCGCCAATCAGATCATCGCCCACAACGAGGGCCGAAAAGAAAAGGAGCTGTGGACCAGCGACGGCGAGGGCGAAAAGATCAAGCTGTATTCCGCCGCGGATGAACGCGAGGAAGCGGCGTGGATCTGCCAGAAGATCAAAGCCTACCAGCGGCAGGGCATGGGGCTGGGGCATATGGCGGTGCTGTACCGCATGCACGCCCTCTCCCGCGTATTGGAAGAAACCTTCATGCGCGCAGGCATTGCCTACCGCGTGTACGGCGGTACCCGCTTCTACGACCGCAAGGAAGTCCGCGACGTGCTGGCCTATCTGCGCTTGATCAATAATCCGGCCGACGACGTATCCCTGACCCGCATCATCAACGTGCCCAAACGCGCCATCGGCGATACCACGGTGGATGCGCTGATCCACCACGCCCGGCAGAATGATATGTCGCTGTACACCGCCGTTGTGGTGCCCCCTGCCGATCTGGGCAGCCGCGCCAAAAAGAGCGTGGAGGGCTTTGCGCAGCTGATCAACAGCCTGCTCATCGCCAAGGAAATGCTGCCTCTGTCTGAATTTGTGCAGAAGGTGGTGGACGATTCGGGGCTGATCTCCCAGTACAAAGAAGATAACGATGAAGACCGCACCCGCATTGAAAATATCAAGGAATTTCTGGGCGCCGTCACTGAATTTGAGCAAAAGAGCGAGGATAAGTCCCTTGCTGCTTTCCTTGAAAACGTGGCGCTGGTCACAGAGCTGGATGATCAGGAGGATGCGCCCAATTTCGTGACCCTCATGACGCTGCACTCCGCCAAGGGCCTTGAATATGACGTGGTGTTCCTCTCGGGGCTGGAGGAGGGCATTTTTCCCTCCGCCCGCGCCATGCAGGAGGATAACCGGGTGGAGGAAGGGCGCCGCCTTTGCTACGTGGGCGTCACCCGGGCACGCAAGGTTTTGCATCTGTCCATGGCGCGCCGCCGTCTTTTGTTCAATCAGATCCAGTTCAACGCGCCCTCCTGCTTCCTGCAGGAGATCCCCAAGCGTCTGCTGGAAGAGGAAAACACGGGATACAGATCCTCTTACGGCGGCTCCTCGCAGCAGTCCCGCCCTCAGCAGGGTACGTGGGGCAGCTACGGCGGCTCGGGCTACAAGCGCAGCGAATACGTCAGCAACGAGGAACTGCCCCAGTACGGCTACGGCGAAAGTCACCACCGTGCGCCCGCGCAAAAGCCTGCGTGGCAAAACGGCATGGCGCCGGGCGTGAAAACCTCCGTGGGAAATATCCCCGGCGTACAGAAGGGCTTTGCATCCTCGCCTGCCCGCAATCTGCAGATCACGCTGTTCAAGGCAGGCGATCATGTGATGCACCGCAAGTTCGGCAAGGGTGTGGTGCGCGAGGTGACGGGGAGCGGCGAAAACGCCCGCATCAGCATCGTATTCCCTGTTTTCGGAGAAAAGGCCTTTGCGCTGTCCATTGCACCCATTGTGAAGGTGGATGAATAAATGCAAAAGAAAAAAGCGCCGCTTTCGGCGATCATATCCCTGACGCTGATGTTGCCGCTGGTGACGTTCATCGTTTGGAATGGCCTGACCGAAGGCAACGGGCAGACCCAAATCGCATTGATTTTCATCAGCGCCGCTGCATTTCTCACCGTTCCTCTGCTGGTGTTCATCGGCGAATGCCGCACTTTGGCAAAGCAAAGAAAAGCTGCGGAGGATGCGGCGCGCACGGTAAAATTCGGCCCCTATGAAGCGTGTTTTTCCTGCGATTTTTCCGGCGAGGAAAGCGAGATCAGGGCAAGGTATGAAAGCGAGCGGCTTTTTCGCAAGGCCGATAGCATTTTGAATCGGATTTACGCCGAAGTGCATCGCGTCTGCTTTATATGGAAAGAGACGGACGCCGAAGGACAAGCGGTGACGGAGGAATTTGTAAAAGCCCATTACACGCTGACCGAGATCTTTATGACCGAAGGCGAAGGCGGCGAGATCATTACCAACTTTACCGGCTGCGTCTTTGACGAAAAGGGAGAAGAGATGCTGGGAGGTCACATGATCGTGGCGGAAATCAGCAGCGATTCGGATGAAATTAACTTTAGTCTGGAGGAAGCCTGATGAGAAGCTTTTTTGACGCACTGAAAAAGATGCTGCCCGCAAAGCAGTCCAAACCCGAAAAAGAAGAAAGAAGGGTGCAGTTCGGCCCCTATACCCCCAAGGTGGAAATAGAATACGGCAGCGAGGAATTTCAGGTGAAGGCAGAGCGGGAATTGGAAAAGATCATTGCCCGCGCCGACAGCATTCTGGAAAAGACCTATGCCGATGCTTATCAGACCTGCGTCGAATGGGAAGAAGAGGACGACGCCGGCTATCCCGTGACGGAAGAATTTGTGAAAGCCAATTACAGCGTAACCCTGATTCTGATCACCGAAGGGCTGGAGGGGGAGATCATTACTCAGCTTTGGGGCGGGATCTCCAAAAATCGGTACGAGGACTTGCTGGGTGATCATACCCATGTCACCGAGCTGTACAGCGATTCCGCGGAGATCACATTTACGTTGGAGGGCTGATCAATAGCCCGAAGGAGATAATATGGACGAAATGAAGCGCCTGCGCGAATTGACAGATGCCCTCAATGCCGCCGCTCATGCGTATTATACGCTGGATAATCCCGTGATGGCGGACGTGCAGTATGACAGGCTGTATGACGAACTGCTTTCCCTTGAAAAAAAGCTGGGCACCCGTCTGCCCGATTCGCCCACTCACCGTGTGGGCGGCGAAGTGCTGCCCGGATTTGAGGAGCATCGGCACATTACCCGTCTGTGGAGTATGGATAAGGTGCAAAGCGAAGAGGAAATGCGTCAGTGGCTGGAGCGCATGGAAAAGCTTCGGGCGCAGGAGGGGGATCTGCCGCCTCTGACCTACGGTATTGAGTATAAGTTTGACGGTCTGACGCTGAACCTCACCTATGAAGACGGTGTACTGGTGCAGGCTGCCACCCGCGGCAACGGCGTGGTGGGCGAAGGCATTCTGCCTCAGGCGCGCACCATCCGCGATCTGCCGCTGTCCATTCCCTACAAGGGCAGGCTGGAAGTGCAGGGCGAGTGCATCATGCGCCTGTCTGCGCTGGAACAATACAATAAAACGGCGGAAGTGCCCCTCAAAAACGCGCGCAACGGCGCGGCGGGCGCGCTGCGCAATCTGGATCCTGCCGTCACGGCGGAAAGAAAGCTGAGCGCCTATTTCTATCAGGTGGGTACCATCGACAATCCGCCCTATTCGGAGCAGACGGGGATGCTGCAGTTCATCAAGGAGCAGGGCTTGCCCACAAGCCCCTATTTCCGCATGGCGAAAACGGCGGAAGAGGTCATGGAGGCGCTGCGCGAGATCGAAAAAGACCGCCCGAACCTTGATTTCCTCATTGACGGCGCAGTGATCAAAATTCAGGATGCCACGACCCGCGCCCGCTTTGGCTTTACCGATAAATTCCCCCGCTGGGCGGTGGCTTTCAAGTTTGCAGCGGAAGAAAACACCACAACCCTTGAGGACGTAACGTGGGAATTGGGGCGCACGGGCAAATTAACGCCCCTGGGTCATGTGACGCCCGTTGACTTTGCGGGCGTGACGGTGAGCAAGGCCACGCTGAACAACTTTGGCGATATTCAGCGTAAAAAGCTGTTTAAAGGCTGCACGGTGTGGATCAGACGTTCCAATGACGTGATCCCCGAGATTATGGGCTGCGTGGAGGACGGCGCGCAGGGCGAAGAGATCCTCCGTCCCACGCACTGCCCCTCCTGCGGTGAACCCGTGGTGGAGCGCGGCGCCAATATTTACTGCATCAACCGCACCTCCTGCAAGCCGCAGGCTGTGGCAAGAATTGCTCATTTTGCCTCCCGCGATGCCATGGACATCACGGGCTTTTCGGAAAAAACGGCGGCGCAGCTGTATGATCTGTGCGGCATCCACGATGCTGCCGATCTGTATACGCTCCGCCGCGAACAGCTGCTGCAGCTGGAGGGCTTTAAGGAAAAGAAGGCGGATAATCTGTTGTCTGCCCTTGAAAAAAGCCGCGACTGCACGCTGGATGCCTTCCTGTTTGCCATCGGTATTCCCAATATCGGCCGCGGCACGGCAAGGGATATCGCCAACCATTTCGGTACCCTCAAGGCTGTGATGGAAGCGGATACCGAAAAGCTGCTGGCCATTGACGAGGTAGGCGACATCGTGGCCCAGAGCGTGGTGGAGTTTTTCACCTTTGAGGAAAACCGCCGCATGGTGGAGCGTCTGCTGGCCGCCGGCGTGCATCCCGCCGAAAAGGATCTGTCTGCCCCCGCCGGCGATCTGCCTCTTTCCGGCATGACCGTGGTGGTGACAGGTACGCTGCCCTCCCTTTCCCGCAATGAGGCGGAGGAGCTCATCCGCAGCATGGGCGGCACGGCTTCGGGCTCTGTCAGTAAAAAGACCGGCTATGTGCTTGCCGGCGAAAAGGCGGGCAGTAAACTGACCAAAGCGCAATCGCTTGGTGTTCCCGTACTGGATGAGGCGGCTTTCATGCGCCTGATCGGAAAGGAATAACGAATGAATATCGACCAGCTGCTGGGTGTCCTTCAAAAAGATACCGAGTTTATGTCCTGCGTCACCCACTGGCATACCGAGCCTGCCCGTCAGGCACGCTATGCTCCCTGGCCCGAAAGCGTGGACGGGCGCATCCCTGCCATGCTGCAAAAGCGCGGCATCGAAAAGCTATATACCCATCAGGCGCAGGCCATTGACATCGCAGCACAGGGGAAGGATGTGTGCATCGTCACGCCCACGGCATCGGGCAAGACCATGTGCTACAATCTGCCTGTTCTGTCTGAGATTTTGCGCAACGAAAACGCCCGGGCGCTGTATCTGTTTCCCACCAAGGCGCTTTCTGCCGATCAGGTGAGCGAACTGTACGAGCTGATCGAACTGCTGGGCGTGGACATCAAAACCTTCACCTATGACGGCGATACCCCCGTGGCTGCCCGCCGCGCCGTGCGTCAGGCAGGACACGTGGTGGTGACCAACCCCGATATGCTGCATTCGGGCATTTTGCCCCATCACACCCAGTGGGTCAAGCTGTTTGAAAACCTGAAATACATCGTGGTGGACGAGATCCATGCCTACCGCGGCGTGTTCGGCAGCAATCTGGGCAATGTTTTGCGCCGTCTTTTGCGCCTTTGCGAATTTTACGGCAGCCGTCCGCAGTTTATCCTGTGCTCTGCGACCATCGCCAATCCCAAGGAGCTGGCGGAAACGCTGACGGGGCGCGAAGTGACGGTGGTGGATGATAACGGCGCGCCCATGGGCGAAAGACACGTGGTGTTTTATAATCCGCCCGTGGTCAATGAGCAATTGGGCATTCGCCGCAGCGCGCTGAACGAAACCCAGCGGGTGGCTACGCGTCTGCTTCTCAACGGCATTTCCTCCATCGTGTTTGCCAAATCCCGTGTGCAGGTGGAGGTGCTCACCAAGCGATTGAAGGATCTGGTGCGCGACCCCGTGGGCAATGCCGGGCGCGTGCGCGGCTACCGCGGGGGATATCTGCCCAGCGAGCGCCGCGAGATCGAGCAGGGGCTGCGGGCGGGACGCATCGATACCGTTGTTTCCACCAATGCGCTGGAATTGGGCATTGATATCGGCTCGCTGACGGCCTGCGTTCTGTGCGGCTATCCCGGTACCATTGCCAGCACCTGGCAGCAGGCAGGCCGCGCCGGCAGAAGAAAGGGAACGAGCCTCACCGTCATGGTAGCCACCAGCGCCGCCATTGATCAGTTCATCGTCACCCATCCCGAATACTTTTTCAATCAGTCGCCCGAAAATGCGCTGCTCAATCCCGATAATCTTTATGTGCTGCTCAATCATTTCAAGTGCGCCGCCTACGAACTTCCCTTCCGCGACGGCGAAACCCTGGGCAATGCTCCCGGTGCCGAAGAGATGTGCGAGTATCTGGAAGAGGCGGGCATCGTGCGCCATGTGGGCGACACATGGCACTGGCAGGCGGAGGAATTCCCCGCCAGCGAGATCAGCCTGCGCACGGCGATGACGGAAAATTTCCTCATCAACGATATCACCGATCCCAAGAATGTGCGGGTGATTGGCGAAATGGATCGCTTCACCGTGCCCATGCTGCTTCACGAAAACGCCATCTATATGCATGAGGGCAGGCAGTATCAGGTGGAAAAGCTGGATTATGACGCCTGCAAAGCCTATGTTCGGCGGGTAGAGGTGGATTATTACACCGATGCCGATCTGAATGTGAGCCTGAGCCTGCTGGATACCCTGGAAGAAACGGAAAATGCCGCGCTGGGCGAGGTGAAGGTGACGGCCATCACCAAGATCTTTAAGAAAATGAAGTTCGACACGGGAGAAAATCTGGGCTTTGGCCCCGTGATGCTCCCCGAAAGCGAAATGCATACCGTGGCGCTCTGGTGGACGCTGCCTGATGAGATCGCCCTTGCCTACGATAAGGATACGCTGCAGAACGGCATGATGGGCATTGCCAATCTGCTGCGCATCGTGGCGCCCCTGTACCTGATGTGCTCGCCCCGGGACGTGGCGGTCAGCTATCAGGTGAAGTGCCCCTTCACCGAAAAGCCCACGCTGATCCTCTATGATAACTGCCCCGGCGGCGTCGGCCTTGCGGAAAAGGCCTACCGCATGCGCAAAACGCTGCTGATGCATGCCGCCGTTGTCGCCCGTGACTGCGGCTGCGAGCACGGCTGCCCCTCCTGCGCCGGGCCTGTGGGCGAAGTGGGCGAAAACGGCAAAAAAACGGCGATCGAATTGATTGACAAAATGCTGGCGGAATGAGAAAGGAAGCACGAAAATGACGGAAGCGGAAAAACGCGCAGCGGCGAAGGCTTTTTCGGGATATTGGCTGAATCGCGGCGATGAAAAGCAGAAAACGCAGTCCTTTTGGAGAGCGCTGCTGCAAAATGTTTTCGGCGTGTCCGAGCCGGAAAAATATATTGATTTTGAGATGCCTGTCCGCTTGGGGCATACAAGCTTTATTGATGCCTTTATTCCCGCGACCCGGGTGCTGATCGAGCAAAAAAGTCAGGATGTGGATCTTCGCAAAGGCGGCAAACAGTCCGACGGCTCATTCCTCACTCCCTTCCAGCAGGCACGTCGTTATGCGGGTTATCTGCCCCATGATCAAAACCCGCGCTGGATCGTCGTCTGCAATTTCAGGGAATTCCACATTCACGATATGAACCGGCCCAACGATGCGCCGGAAGTTGTGCTACTTTCCGATCTGGAAAAAGAGTATTCCCGTCTGAACTTCCTCGTCGATACCGGCGACGAGAATATCAAGCGTGAAATGGAAATCTCCATGCAGGCCGGTGAGCTGGTCGGCAAGTTGTACGACGCTTTCATGAAACAGTACAAAGCCCCTACCAACGAACGCACCCTGAAAAGTCTGAACATGCTCTGCGTGCGTCTGGTTTTCTGCCTGTATGCAGAGGACGCAGGCATTTTCGGCAAACCGAATATGTTCCACGACTTCCTGCGCAATCGCGGCATGCAGAAAGGCCGAAAGGCATTGCGTGAACTGTTCCGCATTCTGGATCAAAAGCCGGATCAGCGCGATCCCTACCTTGCGGAAGATGACCCCGACTTGGCTGCGTTCCCGTATGTCAACGGCGGTCTGTTTTCCGACGAAGATATTGAAATTCCTCCGTTCAATGAGGAAATCTATAATCTGCTGCTGACCCGCGCCAGCGAGGATTTCAATTGGAGCGACATCAGCCCCACCATTTTCGGTGCGGTTTTTGAAAGCACTTTGAATCCAGACACCCGCCGCAAGGGCGGCATGCACTACACATCCATTGAAAACATCCATAAGGTCATTGATCCGCTGTTTCTGGATGAGTTGAAAGAAGAGTTCCGAAAACTTGCGGGGGGGGGGCTTGCCGATTCAGACAAAACGGAGAAATCTGCAAGATTTCCAAAACCGTATTGCATCTATCAAGTTTCTTGACCCTGCGTGCGGCAGCGGCAATTTCCTGACGGAAACTTATTTGTCGCTGAGAAAACTGGAAAATGAAGTTATCCGTGCATTAATTGATCTTCAAAAGGGCATTGTTGCAGGACAGATTGCCATGGGCTTGGATGGTACGCTGGACTATATAAAAGTGTCTATCAGTCAGTTTTATGGTATTGAGATCAATGATTTTGCAGCTACTGTTGCAAAAACAGCATTGTGGATTGCTGAATCACAAATGATGCGACAGACAGAAATGATCATTCATAAAGAACTGGACTTTCTGCCGCTGAAATCCTATGTTAACATTGTCGAAGGCAACGCCCTGCGCATGGATTGGGAAAGCGTCGTTCCCAAGGCTGAATTGTCGTACATCATGGGCAATCCGCCGTTTGTGGGCTATTCACTGCAATCCTCCGAACAGAAGGATGATATTCTTTCTATCTATGTCGATGAAAAGGGCAAGCCATACAAAACCGCTGGCAAAATCGACTATGTTGCGGGATGGTATTTCAAGGCTGCGCAGTTGATGCATGGAACCGCCATCCGTACTGCTCTGGTTTCCACGAACTCCATTACACAGGGCGAACAGGTAGCCGGTGTATGGAAACCGCTGTATGATCGTTTCGGCATTCACATCGATTTTGCGCATAGAACGTTCCGCTGGGATAGTGAAGCCAGTATCAAAGCGCATGTGCATTGCGTAATCGTTGGTTTTAGTTGCGCAGAAAACGCGAAGGTCAGACAGCTCATCGACGGAGAACGAGCATTCAACGTCAGCAATATAAATGCTTATTTGCTTGATGCAGTAAACCTGTTTATCGAAAGCAGAACAAAACCGCTTTGTGATTCTCATAAAATGATATACGGTAACAAGCCGGTCGATGGCGGAAACCTAATTATAGAAAAAGAGGATTATCAAGACTTTATTGCTAATGAGCCGCTGGCTATACCATACATCAAGCGACTTGTAGGAGCAAAAGAGTTTATTGCTAATGAGCAGCGTTGGTGTTTGTGGCTAAAAGGTGTTTCGCCTGCGGAATTGAAGAAAATGCCGTTAGTGCTGGAACGCATACGCAAGGTCAGAGAAATGCGAGAAAGCAGCAGCGATGAAGGTGCGCGCAAACTGGCATTGACCCCCACAACATTCCGCGAAACAAACAATCCCGATACGGCAATTGTCATCCCGTGTCATTCGAGCGAAAACCGTCGCTATGTGCCAATGGGATTCATTGATAATTCAATTGTCGTAACAAACGCTGTGTTGTTTATCCCCGATGCATCTATCTATGAGTTTGGCATTATAACATCCAATGTTCACATGGCATGGATGCGCGCAGTATGTGGACGTATCAAGAGTGATTACAGATACTCAAAAGAAGTGGTTTATAACAACTTCCCGTGGCCAACGCCCACCGACGCACAGAAAGCAAAGATAGAACAGACCGCACAGGTGATCCTTGATGCCCGCGCCCTGTACCCCGACTGTTCTCTGGCCGATCTGTACGACGAAGTGACCATGCCGCCCGAATTGCGTAAAGCTCACCAGCAGAACGACAAAGCCGTCATGGAAGCCTACGGCATGTCCGTGCGCGAAACCACCGAAGCAAGCTGCGTTGCGGAATTGATGCGTCGCTATCAGGAGTTGACAAAGCCGTAAATTCGGGATATTCTTGGGAGGAGAGCTTTTCCAAGGAAAACGAGAGGGTGAGAAGATATGCCCAGTCTTGAAAACTATTCGCGTACATTGCCTTACAGCTACGCGCTGGGGCTGTTCCCCGCGTCGGAGCTGATGCGCAAGCGTCCGGAGCTGGCCAAGCGGCTGCTGGTATCCTCCAAGGCGGAAACCAGCGAGGGGCTGCAGGCGCTGCGGCAGCTGTGCGCAAAATATAACGTGCGCGAAGAAAATGCCGACCGCGTGCTCAGCCGCATTTCGGGCAAGGATAACTGCTTTGCCGCCATCGTTTTTGATAAGTTTCAGGGGGAGATGACAGGCGGAAATCATCTGGTGCTGCATCACCCCAGCGATAAGGGCAATCTGGGTACTATGCTGCGCACGGCGCTGGGCTTTGGGTATACGGATATCGCCATCATCCGTCCCGCAGCGGATGCCTTTGATCCCCATGTGGTGCGCGCCAGCATGGGCGCCATTTTCGGGCTAAACGTGCGGTATTACGATGATTTTGAAAGCTACCGCAGTGAGTTTCCCAATCATGCGCTGTATCCCTTTATGCTGGATGCCTCCGTGCCTCTCAGCGAGGGCGTGCGCATGAAAAAAGAGCCCTTTGCGCTGATCATGGGCAATGAGGGCAGCGGCCTGCCGGCAGAATTTGCCCAAATGGGGCAGCCGGTGCGCATTTCCCACAGCAACGCCATTGACTCGCTGAATCTTTCCATCGCTGCGGCGATCGGGATGTATGCTTTTAAAGAAGAAAGGGACGGAAACAAATGATGAAAAGACTGCTGGCACTTGCACTTTTGCTGATGCTTTTGTGTCCCTTGGCGTTGGGGGAGGGAGAAAGAGTGATTGATCCGAAAAAACCCATGATCGCCTTGACCTTTGACGACGGCCCTACGGAAAATACCCAGGCGATCATTGACGTGCTGGATAAATACGGCGCGAAGGCCACTTTCTTTGTGGTGGGCAACCGCATCACCAATTTTGAAGCGGCGCTGCCTGCGATACTGAAAAGCGGTCATGAGATCGGCAACCATTCGTGGAACCATCCGCGGCTGCCCGATCTGACGATGAACCAGATCAACCGCAATATCCAGCGGTGCAACGAACGGGTATCCGAAGCCACGGGAGGCTATACGCCCTCTTTCCTGCGCCCCCCCTACGGCGCTACCAATAAAACCATGTACTTTGAGGCCAAGGATTATAAGCTGATCACTGTGATCTGGTCGCTGGATACGCTGGATTGGGACGTGCGCAACGCCGACAAGATCTATAAAACGGTGATGGAGAACGTGCGTGACGGCGATATTGTGCTCTTCCATGATACCGTGCCCCAGAATATCGAGGTGCTGGAACGAATTCTGCCCGAGCTTGCGGCGAAGGGCTATCAGTTTGTGACGGTGGGAGAAATGTTCTCTTTTGCCAAAGAAGCGCCCAAGTACATGGCAAAATATTCCAACCTTTACCCCGAAAAGAGGAATATGAAAAAGTAAGGCTTGATTTTTACAGATCGCAATGGTATAGTATTTATATACAGAAAAGCAAATGGCTTTTCATGATTTGAGGAGGTAACATCATGGCTTATAAGATCAGCGACGAATGCATCATGTGCGGTGCTTGCGAGGCCGAGTGCCCCGTTGGCGCGATCACCGAGGGCGATGGCAAGTACGTTATCGATCCCGATAAGTGCATCTCCTGCGGTGCTTGCGAAGGCGCTTGCCCCGTTGGCGCTCCCAAGGAAGAGTAATCTTTATAAACCCTTCATGAAAAACGGCGCAGTATATGCTGTGCCGTTTTTTATAACTGTTTTTGATTCGGTATGCATAAACGGGGAGGACATGACGTGGAATATACAAGAATCAACGACGCTGTATCGCTGGAAAACCTGGATTTCAACCGGTATGACTATCTCGATTTCGGCTGCAGCAGCGGAAACAGCCTTTCCTACGGTTCAAAGTATTTTGGCGGAACTGCATGCCTCGGGGTTGATATTGATCAGGAGAAAATTGCGGAGGCGCAGGAAAAGATCCGCACGGGGAAGATAAAAGGACAGCATGCTGCCGTTTGCATGGACGTTTTGCAGTTGCCATAGCGCATTCCGACAAAAACGTTCCGGTTTGCCACCTGTATTCATTTTCTGGAGCACGTGGGCGGATACAGAAACGTGCAGAAAATTCTGTTTTCGGCGGCCGAATTCTGTACGGAATTCGTTTATGTGCTCCAGCCTGATTTCGACAAAAATCTGTATCTCTTTGATAAAAAACTCAAAACATATTATTCGGACTGGTCTTCGCATACGGCGCAGATGACGTCCTATGATTTTTTCAGAATATGCAAAAGACTCCGGGAAGGCGGCACGATTAAAGATTTTGTTATCTTTAAGGCGCATCCGATTCGAAGATCTTCCGATCCGCGTATTCATCCCATTGATTCACCGA
Source organism: Clostridia bacterium (assembly GCA_017549335.1). Lineage (GTDB taxonomy): Bacteria > Bacillota > Clostridia > Christensenellales > Aristaeellaceae > SFMI01. The sequence continues at coordinate 214,255 of JAFYVB010000003.1, forward strand.
TCAACCAGCATGAATACGACAGGAGCAAACACCCGGTCAAGCCCATGCATATACGGCTTAAGGATGTGTATGAAAATATCGGGCTGCTGCTGATCCTGAAGGATGACTTTTCTGCCGATGACAGCCTTAAAAAGATTTGTCGCGGCGGAAAGGTGATCTATGATTCGAGAAATATTAAAAATATATAACAACTTGATGGAAAAGATAAAATGCCGTGATTTGGATTTCCTTCCTCCGCCGGATGAACGGCGGGGGATTTTTTGCGCAAAAATGTGAGAAAAAGCCTATAAAACCGCATCTTTCCGGCAAAAAGAAATGGACAAACCCCCATGAATATGATATACTTCTAAATGATTACGAAAGTATTACATCTTTGCTTCTTTTGGAGGGTGCATGATGCAAACCGCTTTTCAGAAAATAAAACAGATCATGGTGATGGCGCTTATCTTTTCTTTGCTCATCGCCTCTGTTTGCGTGCCTGTGTCTGCGGAGGATGAAAGCCTGCAGGTGCGAACGCTTTCGGGCAATCTGACCGACGGCACGGTGCGCGTATTTCTGTCGTCCATGGGGAATCCCACGCAGCTTGATCTGACGGTGGACGGCAGCTATTCGCTGAACGGCACGTCTGCTACGTCCATCAGCCGCGGCAGCAAGCTGACGGTCAAATTCAGCAAGTCCACCGGTAAGCTGACGCTGACCAGGGGCGGCTCCACCCAGGATATGGGCGACGGTTTCCGTCTGTACCGCCATCAGACTACGGGCAACAACGGCATCAAGATCGATCAGGCCGAAACCAGCAACCTGTATCCGGGCGATCTTGAATTTGTCGTCAAGAAAACCAGCAGCGGCTACAAGCTGTATACCATCGTGCACGTATTTATTGAGGATTATCTCTACGGCGTTCTTCCCTATGAGATGGGTGGCTCCGCGCCCCTTGAAGCGCTCAAGGCGCAGTGCATTTCTGCGCGTACCTATGCCGTTCGCGCCATGAACGGCGCATCCTCCAATATTTATGACGTGGTCGATACCACCAACGATCAGGTGTACAGAGGTCTTCCCACCGGTTCCGAACGCTGCAAGCAGGCGGTGGATGAGACCCGCGGCATCATTTCCATGTACGGTAACGCCTTTGCCGGTACGTATTACACCGCCAGCAACGGCGGTCAGATCGATTCCATCAGCAATATCTGGGGCTCTGCCAATCATGATTATATCCGCGTCAAGGACGACCCCTACGATTTGAGAAACAATGTTGCGCAGGTGCGCACGGTCAACGTCAACGCTTCCGGCTCGCAGAGCAACCAGACGCTGCGTTCTCTCCTTGAAAACAAGGCCAAAGCCCGGTTTAACGCCACCGAAGTAACGATCACCGCCGTGCATTCCGTTCTTCCTCATACGCCCCGCTACCCCATTCACAGCCGTCTTTACACGAAGCTTGATTTTGAAGTAACGGCCAACTGCGACGGCGTCACCCAAAACGGCACGCTGACCTTTGATATTTTCAGCGAACTTGAAAGCCGCCTGACCATGAGCATTAACGGCGACAATAACGAACTGTGGAGCGTAAAGCCCACGGCTACGGGATTCGCTATTCAGGCTCGCCGGTTTGGTCACGGTACGGGCTTGAGCCAGCGCGGCGCCATGAAGATGGGTGAGGAAGGCTATACCTACGACGAGATCCTCGCTTTCTACTTTGAAGGCTGCACCCTCAAGGGCCAGACCTTTGTAAAATCCATTCGCGCCGAGCTGTCCGCCGGCGGTGCTGAAGTTGTCACCCAGGTGGCTCCTGCGGCCACCGGCAGCTCTGCGGCCTATGCGATCGTTGAAATGAGCGGCGCGGATGAGCTGCTGGCGCTGCGTACGGCTCCCAATGCGGGTGCGGACGTTATTATGGGCATTCCCCACAGCGCAGTGGTGCGCGTTCATTCCGTCAGCGGCGAGTTTGCCCTGATCACCTTTGGTGAGACCTCGGGCTATGCCCACACCGGCGCTATGAAGATCAGCGGCAGACCGGACGGTACGGCTCGCACCATTGCTACGCTGGAAAGCTACGGCACGGTCAATAATGACGATTATCTTAACCTCCGCGCAGGCGCAGGTACCAGCCATACGGTGCTGGCGGAGATCCCCACCGGCACAGTGCTGCCCTTGTTTGATATCAACAACGGCTGGGCGTACACCCAGTATGGGCGCGAAAGCGGATATGTAAGCATGGATTACATTACCCGCAGCGAGAGCTATCGGGGCGATGCCCACGACGGCGATGCCACGGGCGCCGAAGTGATCGCAGTTGGCGGCGTTGCCATGCGCGCCACGCCCTCTTCTACCGGGTACAGCCCCATGACGCTGCCCGAGGGCGTGATCGTCAAGGTCAAGTCTGACGACGGCTCCTGGAGCGAAGTGTACTATGCGGGCGTTACGGGCTTTGTTCCCAGCATCATGCTCCGCGCCAACGGCATTACGGTGGAGGAAATCGTCGATAAGCCCGGCAGTGGTGAAAGATACGCTCAGGTATCGTCCAAGAACACCTCGCTGAATTTCCGACAGGCCGCCAGCATGTCTTCTCTGACCATGATGGAAATCCCCCGCAACGAAACGGTGATCGTAACCAAGGTGCAGGGCGACTGGTGCGCGGTACGCTACCGCGGCATGAACGGCTATTGTGCCAAAGAATACCTGACGCTGGACGTTTCCGGCGAGCAGGATCCCTCTGTGGAAACGCAGACCGCCCGTGTGACCACGGAACAGGGCTCGCTGAATATGCGCAAGAGCGCATCCAAGAATGCTGCCATCATCAAAACCATTCCGCGCAATACCGTAATTACCGTGCTGGAACGCGGCAAGACGTGGAGCAAGGTGACCTACGGCGGCAAAACGGGCTACGTGATGAACGAGTTCCTTACCTTCGGCGAAAGCGAAGCACTGCCGGATACCCCCATCGTAACACCTCCCGCTTCGGGCACCGAGTATAAAAAGGCCAAGGTAGTCACTCGGAGGGCTCGCTGAACCTGCGCAAGAAAGCCTCCACCGGCGCGAGCATTCTCAGGACGATCCCGCGGCATGCCATCATCGATGTGCTGGAGATCAACGGCACATGGACGAAGGTCACCTATAAGAATGAAACGGGTTATGTGATGAGCGCCTTCCTGCAGTATCTGGAAGACGGAGCTGCAACTGCGCCTACCACGAAGCCTACCGCAAAGCCTACCACGAAGCCCACTGCTACGCCCAAGCCCAGCGCTGATAAGTACGCCCGCGTGACCACGGCCTCCGGCTCGCTGAATCTGCGCAAAAAGGCGTCCAGCAGCGCCGCTATCATCAGAACCATTCCGCGCAATACGGTGATCGAGGTGCTCAGCAAGGGCAGCAAATGGTCCAAGGTTATCTATAAGGATGACACGGGCTATGTGATGAGCAGCTTCCTTACTTTTATGGATGCTCCTGAAGCAGCGCCGCCTGCGGAAGACAACAACACCTCCTCCGGCACTCAGCAGATGGCGCAGGTCACCACCCAAAAGGGTTCGCTGAATCTGCGCAAGCGCGCATCCAGCAGCGCCACTATCCTGACCACCATCCCGCAGTATGCTTACGTTCAGGTCATCAGCAAGGACGGCAGCTGGGTGAAGGTGACCTACGGCGGATACACCGGCTACGTCAAGAAAGAATTCCTGACCTATGTCAGCGGTTCGGTGGCGCCCAGCGTCCCCAGCAGTCCCAGCGACGAGGGCGAAACGCCCTGGGCCCGTGTGACCACGGAAAAGGGCTCGCTGAATCTGCGCGCCAAGGCGTCCAGCGGCGCAAAGATCATGGATACCATCCCGCGCCATGCGATCATTCCCGTGATCGAAAAGGGCAGCGTATGGACCAAGGTTACCTATGACGGCCAGACGGGCTATGTGAAAAATTCCTTCCTTACCTTCCTGAAGAGCCATCCGAACGGAGGCACCTCCTCCGGCGGAACGGCGACTGTCAAGCCCAATGATATGCGGGACGATACGCTGATCACCCTCGCGGAGCTGAAAACGGCGCAGGTGCTGCCCGCCGGCGCCAGCGCAAAGCTCTATAAGGGCTGCAGCACGAGTGCCGATGAAATGGCTACCATCCTGCGCGGCGAATACATTGTTGTTTCCGCCCAGGGCGAAGACTGGTGCCGTGTGGAATATGAAGGGATGACGGGCTATTTGCCCACGGAGATCTTAGGTCTGTAATGAGTATTATTCTGAAAGAAAAAGAAAGAATAGATGATTTGCAGCGGGGCGGTCTGCGCGTGATTCAACGCGCAGACGCCTTTCGCTTTGGAACGGACGCCGTGCTGCTGGCGGATTTTGCTTCCCCCCGTTCGCGGGAGAGAGTATGCGATCTGGGTACGGGCACGGGCGTAATCCCGCTGCTCATGTATGGCAGACGCAACAATATATCGGTGGATGCCGTAGAAATCCAGCCGGATATGGCTGAAATGGCTTGCAGATCCATGCAGCTGAACGGACTTGAGAACAGCATTCATGTGCACGAGGGGGATCTGCGGCAGATCCGCAGCCTTCTGCCCCATGCCGGGTATGATCTTGTCACCTGCAATCCGCCCTACGGAAAAGCGGGCGGTACGCTGCTCAATCCCGATGAAAGCAAACGCCTTGCCCGTCACGAGGATACCTGCTGCATTGAAGACGTGGCGCAGGCGGCCCGGTGGCTTTTGCGAAACGGCGGCAGACTGTGCTGCATTTTTCCTGCCCACCGGATGCTGGAATTGTGCGACGCCATGCGCGGCAAAAAAATAGAGCCCAAGCGCATACGCATGGTATGCTCAGGGGCTGACAAGGCGCCGAATCTGTGCCTGGTGGAAGGAAAACTGGATGCGCGGCCGGGGCTTGTGATCGAGCCGATGCTGGTGATTTATGACGAAAACGGCTGTTATACGCCGGAGCTGAGGCGGATTTACGGGCTGGACGGCTGAGCCGAGCGGTGCGCCTTGCAGTACTGGCTGGGCGTCATATCGTAATGCTGCTTGAACACCCGGTAGAAGGTGCGCGGACATTCAAAGCCTGCGCTCATGGCGATCTCCAGCAGCGGCTGGTCGCTTTCCAGCATGGCGATGGCGGCATGCTGACAGCGCAGCGCATTGATGAAAGCGCCGGGCGGGCAGCCGAAGGTCTCGTTGAAAAGATGGGAAAAACGGCTTTTGCTGTAGCCGAATTTCTTGGCCATGCCTTCCATGGTAAGGGGAGACTGGTAGTTCTCCTGCAAATAGATCAGCATATCCTTCATTTGGGCGGTGCGTTTGCTGCCGGTTTGCGAAGTCAGGCCAATATTGGCGATGAGCAGACCAAGCAGTGTGTAGCACAGCCCTTTTTTTGTTTCCGTATTATAATCCGCCCAGCCGTCCCGCATCAACTCCAGCACGGACAGCATTTTCTTATCGTTTTTCAAGTCATAAACAGGATGACGGAACGCATGGTCGCGCAGCGTTTTCTGCAGCGACGGCACAAACGTGAGGGGAATGATAAGCAGCATTTCGGTGTTGGGCGAGGGGCTGTAATAATGATGCACGGTGTAGGAGGACGAGATCATCAGCTGCCCTGCCGACACGTCATATTGGCGGTCATCAAGGCATACGTGCAAAGAGCCTTCCGTCACGTACACCAGCTCGATGGCGGAATGGAAGTGAGGCTTACAATGATTGTCCTTGGAATACCAAAGCTCGGGAAGAAGCTGATCATCCCGACGGCGTTCGTATTTTTGAGCCAAAGCAGGCTGGGCAGACATGCAGCTTCCTCCTTAGTGACATTTTATGCTATTTTACCATGACGGCAAATAAAAAGAAAGAGGTTTTTTTAACCTCTTTCTTGTCTTTTATTTACCTACGCAGAAACGGGAGAATACGCTGTCCAGCAATTTTTCATCCACACGGTCGCCGGTGACCTCACCCAGCGTTTCAAGGGCTGCATGGAGATCAATGGCGCAAAGATCCAAGGGCTCGCCGCTTGTGAGGGCATCGGCAGCGGCATTCAGATGCGCTGCAGCTTTGCGGGCGAGGATCATGTGACGCTCACTTACAAGGGGCAGCTCGGCGGGGATTGCCGCTTTTTCGCTGATAAGTGCACGCAGTGCGTCCATGCCTGTGCCTGTGGCGGCGGATATTTTGACGGCGCCCTCCATGTCATGACAGCAGCCAAGGTCGCATTTGTTGAGAATGATCTGCCGGGGAAGCTGCGCCGTTTCCTGCAGCAGCCTTTCGTCTTCCTGTGTCAAAGGCGCGGAGGCATCCAGCACCAGCAGCGTGAGATCGGCATTTTTGATGGCGCTGCGGGCGCGGTCGATACCGATGGATTCTACGGTGTCAGCTTCCTCGCGGATGCCTGCAGTATCAGCCAGATTCACGCGCAGACCGTTCAAAAAAATGCTGCCGCGGATGATATCACGGGTGGTGCCGGGAATATTGGTGACGATGGCGCGCTCTTCGCAAAGCAGTGCGTTGAGCAGCGAGCTTTTGCCCACATTGGGCCGACCGCAGAGGGCCACCTCAAAGCCGCTGTCCAGCAGCCGCGCGGCGCGTTCATCGCAGGCAGAAAGCAGACGGCTTGCGATGATTTTTGCCTGTGAGGCAGCATCGCCGGCAGCTTCCTCTTCGTCGATTTCTTCCGGATAATCCAGCGCTGCCGTAACGCCGGCCAGCAGATCGGTAACGTCCTGCTGCGCCTGACGGATGAAAGTGCTCACGCCGCCTGTCAGCTGACGGACGGCTGCGCGGGAAGCCTGTTCGCCCTGAGCGCCGATCAGATCCATTACGGCCTCAGCGCGGCTTAAATCGATACGTCCGTTCAGGAAGGCACGGCGGGTGAATTCGCCGGGCTCTGCGGGCCGTACGCCCAGTTTATAAAGGGCGGAGAGCACTTCGTGGGCCACTTGATCGCCGCCGTGGGTGTGGAATTCCGCCACGTCCTCGCGGGTATAGGAGCGGGGAGCGAACATCAGCACAGCCATGCATTCATCGATCACACGGTCGTTATCGATGATCTTGCCAAAGAGCATCCGGTGAGATTCCACCGTCTGCTTGCCGGCGGGCTTGAAAAGCGCATCAAAAGCAGCGCGCGCGCCGCTGCCGCTGACGCGCACGATGGCGATGCCGCCGCGCCCCGGCGGTGTGGCCAGCGCGGCAATGGTATCGTTGTGATAAACTGAAATCATGTTACAGCAATCCCTGATAGGCGGTATCGGCGTCGGGACGGGAGGTGTTGCGCTCATCTGCTTCCGGCGCTTCGGCGGGCATTTCGGAAAGGTAATGCGGATGGTAGATCCTGCGTTCCAGCGACCAGATGCGTTCGGAGAAAGCGCCTGCGGGCGTGCGCTGCACGATGCCGTTCATTTCGTTCATGCGGGCATCCAGCACGTCCAGCCAATGCAGCATTTCGGCTTCGGGGAACATGGGCGGGCGGGGGCTGCCGAACTCGGCCTCGCCGTGGTGGCTGATGACCATGTGCTCCAGCAGCAGCACGTACTCATTATCCGCTTCAATGCCGGCACGGCGGGCGGCCTCTGCCACCTGAGATACGCCGTGCACCAGATGACCCAGCAAAAGACCGACGGTGGTGTAATCGTTTACATTGCCCGCTTCATCGGACTTCATTTCGGCGATCTTGCTCAGATCGTGGGCGATGACGCCGGCATACAGCAGGTCTGCATCCAGCCAGGAATACACCTGCAGCACGGCCTTGGCATTTTTGAGCATGGTGGTGGTATGGTGCAAAAGGCCGCTGCGCTCGGCGTGATGGAGCTTCTGGGCGGCGGGGAAATACGCAAGCTGTTCGCCGGCCATGTCCAGCAGCTGCAAAATGACCTTCTGCAGCACTTCGTTTTTCATGCCGGCCACGGTCTCATCGATCATGGCGCGCATATCCTTGGCGGGATAGGGCGCGCAGGGGATGAGCAGCGACATATCCACATTGTCTTCGTCCTCGGCATCCCGCAGCTTGTTGATGCGCAGCTGCAGGCGTCCGTTGTACTCCGTTACCAGCGCACGGACTTTGACAACCGAGCCCGCCTTGGGAGGAGCATAGGCGCCGTCCCACAGCTTGGCGTTGATTTCGCCTGTGCGGTCGCACAGATTCATATCCAGATAACGGCTGCCGTTGGAGGAAGCGCGCTGCTCGGCAGAGCGCACCAGTAGGAAGCCTTCAAATTTTTGATCCTTCGCAAAAGTAGCGACGGCGCACTGATCCATAGGGTGATTACTCCGTTCTGTCAGGTTTGGTATTCAAGCGGGAAGTAAAGAGGGGCGCAGCGCCCTCTTTTGCAATCCGCAGGGGCGGCTTTGCTGCCCCGAGGAGCAGTTGAAATACTGCTTCCTATATCATTTTCCGACCGTGAGGCAAAGCCGAACAGGAAAATGATGTGCGCTCAAAGAACTGCTTTAGCTGATCTTTGAGCGGATATTTACATGGGCATATCGTCGGTATACATGTCTTCAAAGAGCGTGTATTCGCTCAGCCAGTTGAGCTTCACCGTGCCCAGCGCACCGTTACGCTGTTTGGCAACGATGACTTCGGCGGTATTGGTTTCGGCGCTGGTCTGATCGTAATACGCCTCGCGGTGCAGGAACATAACCACGTCGGCGTCCTGCTCGATGGAGCCCGAGTCGCGCAGGTCGCTGAGCATGGGCTTTTTGACCTGACGCTGGGTGTTGGCGCGGCTCAGCTGAGCGCAGGCGATGATGGGGATCTTCAGCTCCAGAGCGATAGCCTTGAGGCGGCGGGAGATCTCGCTGACTTCCTGCTGACGGTTTTCTACCTTGCCGTCGGCGCCCATGAGCTGCAGGTAGTCGATGATCACCAGATCAAGACCCTTTTCCATCATGATGCGGCGTACACGGGAGCGCATCTGAAGGGGCGTGATGCCCGAGGTATCGTCGATGTACACCTTTTCGTTGGACAGGGGGTTGACGGTTTGCGCAAGCTTGACCCATTCCTTATCGCGCAGGGTGCCCGAGCGCACGTGCTGCATATTGACGCGTGCATCGCCGCACAGAAGACGCATGGCGATCTGCTCACGGGGCATTTCCAGCGAGAAAATGGCAACGCCGTACCCTTTGCGGGCGGCAGCGGCAGCCATGTTCAGGGCGATGGAGGTTTTACCCATGCTGGGACGGGCGCCCATGATGATCAGTTCGCCCGGATGGAAACCGGTCAAAAGCTGATCCAGCTGTGTAAAGCCGCTGGTTACGCCGGCAACGCGGCCCTGAAGCTTGGCCAGCTCTTCGATCTGCGCATAGGTGTTATACAGCACCTCGCGGATATGCACCAGCTGCTCGCCGCCGGTACGGCGCATAACGATATCGAAGATCGCTTTTTCGGCGTAGCTCAAAATATCCTTGAGTTCCATCTGCTGCTCATAGCTGTTGCGGCTGATGGCGTTTGACGCCTGAATCAGACGGCGAAGCGTGGATTTCTCAAGAACGATGGAGATATAGTACTGCACGTTGGCCGTGGTGGGCACATACTGCAGCAGTTCTACCAGATAACTGGAGCCGCCAACGCCTGCCAGCGTTCCGCGGCGGGAAAGCTCGGCGTCCACCGTGACCAGGTCAACGGCGACGCTTTGCTGGGCCAGCGCACGGATGGCTTCATAAATGGCGCGGTGTGCGGGGACGTAAAAATCGTCCTCCTGCATCATTTCCATGGCGATGGATACGGCCATGCTATCCTGCAAAAGGGCGCCCAAAACAGACCGTTCCGCTTCGATGCTTTGAGGCGGTACGGCGCTGAAGGCTGCGGGATAGGCGGTTTGCTGCTCGCTCACGCGATCAAGCCTCCTGAATATTCTTGACCCGGAGGGTCATCTTGGCGGTAATGTTGGGATAGACGTGGACGATCATTTCGTAATCGCCCAGGGAGCGCACGGCGGACTTGATGTCGATCTTGCGCTTGTCGATCTCTACTTCATAGCGGGCATTGAGCGCTTCGGCCACTTCGGCGCCGGTGACGGAGCCGTACAGACGGCCCTTGTCGCCGCACTTGGCTTTCAGCTCTACCACCTTGCCGGCCAGCTTGGCGGCCACCTTTTCGGCGGCGGCACGGCGCTCGGCTTCCAGCTTGCGGGCGGCTTCGCGCTTGCGCTCCACCACCGCAACGGCCTGAGGGGTGGCCTCCATGGCCCACTTGCGGGGATACAGGAAATTGCGGGCGTAGCCGTCGCTGACGTTGACGATATCGTCTTTTTTGCCGATATCCTTTACATCGCAAAGCAGAATGACTTTCATAAATATTTACTCCTCTCTGTCAGTACGCGGCGTAAGCGGGGGACGCAGGCCGCGGGGATCGGTGATTTGATCGAGCACGCCAAAGACGATGAGCACGGTTTGCATGAACGAGATGGTCATGGCGGCAACGATCAGCGCAACGCGCCAGAATTTGCCCGTGCCTTTTAGGCGTTGGCTGTGGTGAATGGATGCAAGCCCCTGCAGGGCATAGCACACGGAGAAGACCTGCCACATCAGCGCGCCCACCAGAAGAACGGTTTGATTCGTGGCAAATAGGATGACAAGATAGCCTGCTCCCAGCAAGCCGATGCGCTTGCCCCAGCCACGGGGAATGTGCCAGTAACGCAGTTCAGGCATATCGAGGGAAGGAATATCCTGTTCGGGCTCGTTCAGACGTACGGCGCGTCGGTGCATACTGCGCTGTCCGAAATGGATGCCGAAGCCCAGCCCCATAATGCCCGACAGTGCGCTGCCCGATACCAGCAGGGAGGGCATAATCGCCTGCAGCTGTCCGGATACGAAGGTGCGCACCTGATTGAGCAGCTCCGTTACGGCTTCGGCGGAGAATACATAGCCGCCTTCCGCAGCGATCAGGGCGGTATCCGCCATGGAAGAGGGGACGCCCAGCAGCCCCATGGAGCACAGCAGGTACAAAAGATAATCGCGTCCGGGGAAATCATCAATAAACGCGGCGGTGATATAGCCTGCGGCTTCGTATAGCTGTCCGTCCGCGGCCCGCTGCAGAAGGGCGAAGATCAGCACCTGCGAAATAAACAGCGCGCCGATCACCCAGGCCAGCACACGGCGGAAATCCTGACGTTTGTACACGCCGTACACGTACGCGCCCAGCATGGGCAGAAGGTACAGCGCACCGTAGAACGCGAAAACTGCGCCGCCTCCGGCGATCATGGATGCAAGGAGCATAACCGTGCACGCGGCCAGCGGGATGAAACCCGCGATCAATCCGGTCATCATCAGGAAGACGGGCATGAGCATCAGCGTAAACGAGGCGATATTGAGAGCCGGAAGTGCTCCGGTCAGGCAAAACAGCATCAGCAGTGCACAAAGAACGCAAGCGGTAATGGCTGCGCGAAGCGTGGTGTATGTGGTCAAACCTCGGCGCATGGAGTTCTCCTTTTAGATAGTCGGGGGCTATAATACCCCTTATTATATTGTAAAGCCATGGCAGCCTTTTGTCAATGGAAAGTGAGGGGGAAACGGAAGGGGGGAACGTTACTTTCTTGAGTCAAGAAAGTAGCAAAGAACCCGCGTTTGGAATGTAGATTGGCTGCGTGAATGACGCGGCAGTCTATGAAAAAGGACAGAGAATCTCAGGGATTCGAGTAAACTCGATCCACTGATCTTCTCCGTCCTTTTTCGTTTGCTTCGCAAACCCTGCGGAACAAGTTCCGCAGACTGCCGCTGCGGGCAGTGCCCGGCCCCTGTGCCGATGATGTTGGCTGTTATCAATATCCGTCCCACGTGGACAGACAGCCCCCGCGGGCGATACCACCCAAGCACACGGCAGGCCGATGGCGTAGCCATCGCGTCCGTGAAACGGACAAGAAAAAGAGAGAGAAGACCGCTGGATCAAGCTTGCTTGTATCCACGGGATTCGCTCTCTTTTTCGTATAGCCTGCCGTAACATCTACGCACACATAAACGCAGGTTTTCGGGTGGGTCTTAGGGAGGGGCTTTTATCTTAAAAGCCGCCTCCCTATCGTTCCCTCACTCCGTCACAGTCTCTTCTTCTTCAAAATCCTCGTCCGCAGGCGGCATTTTGTCGCAAACCATGAAGAAAGCGTCCTCGCCGTTATCCTCATAGTACTTTTTACGGACGCCCACCTGGATGAAGCCAAGGGATTTGTACAGATTCTGCGCCGTCAGATTGCTGCGGCGCACTTCGAGGGTCATGTAGATCACGCCCAGATTGGCGGCATACTGTTTAAGCCCTTCCGTCAGCAAACGGCCAAGCCCTTTGCCGCGCAGGTCTTCCCGGACGGCGATGTTGGTGATATGCCCTTCATCGATGACGACCCACATTCCGGCAAAGCCCACGGGAACGTTGTCTTCGCCCACCACCACCAGATAGCGGGCACATTTGTTGGTGGTCATTTCATCGCGGAAGGATTTTTCACTCCATGGAGTGGGAAAAGTGGCATGCTCAATGGCGACCACAGCCGGCACGTCGTCAATGGTCATGCGGCGGAGGGTAAACTCAGCCATTCTGCGCCTCCTTCTTCGCCCGCTCGCGCTCTGCCTGGGGAGCACGCAGATACATGGGCTGAAGCGTCAGATAATCCACCGCCTTGTCGGCATTTTCAGCGGCGATGCAGGCCACAGCCGCAGGACGCAGATACGCGCACTGCGCAGGCGCAAATGCGGCGCGATCGCCCAAAGCGGCTTCGATTTTGGCCTGATAGGTGGCTACGCCGTCGCCGGTAAAGAGAAAATCTCCCTCAAGGGGTGAAAGCGCGGCGATGAATTCATCCAGCTTCATCACGCAGTCGCCCAGCAGCCGCTTGCCGTTCTTGAAGGCAGCGCCGTACACCTGCATCACACGGGCGTCCTGAATGGGGCAGAGGATATGCTGCGTATCGCAGATACCCGCCGCTGTAGCCTCCAGGGCGCTTACGGGAATACAGGGGATGTTCAGCGCGTGGGAGAGCGCTTTGACAGCCGTTACGCCGATGCGCACGCCTGTGAACGAGCCGGGGCCTACGGTGACCGCCAGATGGGTCAATTCTTTTTTGTCAACGCCCGAACGGGTCAGCGCCTCGTCCAGCATGGGCATCAGGCTTTCGGAATGGGTGAGCTTGTTGATCGCCGCCGCTTCGTAGCGGATGCGTCCGTCTGCCCATACGGCAACGCCGCAGACGGGCCCCGAGGTATCAATAGCGAGGATGATCACTTGTGGTTTTCCTCCCAGTTTCCATGCGGGATATAGGTGATACGGCGGCTGCCGTCGTCCTGCGACTCCAAGACTACTTCCAGCGCAGTTTCGGGAAGCAGGTAGGGCGCGCGCTCATGCCATTCGATCAAGGCTGCGCCGTCTCCGCCGATGTATTCATCCAGACCCATGTCCGTCAGTTCGCTTTCATCGCCGATGCGATACCAGTCAAAATGGAACAGCGGAATGCGGCCTTCTTCGTATACGTTGAGGATCGTGAAAGAAGGGCTTGGAACGGCGCCTTCAATGCCCAGACCACGGGCGATGCCGCGGGAAAATTCGCTTTTTCCCGCGCCCATATCGCCGGTGAGGAGCACCACGTCGCCGCGCTTGAGAGAGGCAGCCAGCTGCCTGCCAAGCAGTTGCGTATCCTCGCGGGTTTGTGCAGTGTGTGTCATTTTACGCCTTCTTGCCGGCAAGCTTATGCAGAAGCTTGCTCAGACGCTTGTAAAGCAGGAAGGTAACAATGCTGATCACCACGCCCTTGATGATATTGAAGGGAACGACGGCGACCAGAATGCAGTTGAGCACCGATTCAAAGCCCATTTTGGCAAGACCGGCGGCAAAGTCAGAGCCGAAGTACAGCGGGAAGAGAATGTAGAGATTGGACAGTACGCCGCCTACGATCAGGCACAGGGTACCTGCAGCCATGCCGATGAGCGCGCCCTTGCGGGTATGGATCTTCTGATAAAGGAGCACGGCGGGCATCATGTAGCAAAAGCCCAGGATTACGTCCGCCAGCTGACCGACCATGCCGGAATTGCTGGCAAACAGGTGGATGATGTTGGTGATCAGCAGCACGCAAAGACCGGCAATAGGGCCCAGAGCGAAGCCGGTGAGCATCATGGGAACGAAGCTGAGGTCAAGCTTCAGCCAGGGAGCAAGGAAGGCCATGGGGATCTTGAGCATGAAAGAAAGGACCACGGCAATGGCGGTCATGACGCCGATGTAGCACAGGTTGACGGTGGTAAAGGTGTTCTTTTTCATGGGGAATCCTCCTTCAAAATAAATTGCCCCCGACGCGCAATCGGGGGCAATGCAACAATTCTGCATTTTGTTCTTCTTTCATCCAGACTGTACTGTCGGCCATGGAATCAAACCATGTCAGCCTTTCGGCTCGCGGGCTATACCGCCGGTCGGGAATTACCGCTGCGCGTGCGGCTCACCCTGCCCTGAAGATATGAAGTTAGGTTTATTGTAGCACGCTGTTTTCGGCGTGTCAATATCATTATTTGCACTGAGTATCGTAAATGTTCTGCCAGAAAGCCATGAAATCATCAAGGCCGTAGGCTTTCAGCGTCTGCTCAAATTCGGCAAAGGAGGCGTCGCTGATCTCCTTTTCACCCAGCACCCACAGCGCCATGCAGGTATCCACGTAGGCGCCAATGTTCATCTGCAGGGGAAGGATCTCATCCTGCTGGGCATAAGTGAGCGTATAGTAGGGGAAGGGACGCTCGGCGTAGTCGTTGGTGATGCATGCCTGGGAGGAAACATGACGCACGGCGGGCTCGGCAAAGCGCTCCTGGAAAGAAACGGAGCCGTATCCGGGGGCGGAGCCGCCGGTATAGATGGTAGCATCTCCTGTGAAGGAGGTGTTGTTCTGAGTGGAGGAGGTCAATCGCCACGTGCCGTCGCCGTCGATGACGTAATCCACGTTTTCAAGACCCACGGTGCCCAGCATCACGATTTCCTCGGTGTAGAACTGATCGATCCACCGGAGCAGTTCGGGGACGTTTTCGCAAGAGGAGGTGATGGCGACGGTGCCCGACTGCACATGCCCGATGAAGCTGCGGTATACCTGCTTGCCGTTATATACGAGAGGACGCATCAGGTTATAGGAGGACAGCCACTGGGAGGGCAGGAAATTGCTCATCATGGTGGTGATGGCGCCGCCGTAGGTATTGGCTTTGTCGGCGTCGGAAACATTGCGCATGGAGTCGGAGGTGGAGAAGCCCGCAGAATCCAGCAGACCTTCGGCATACAGCGCGCGCAGCCACTCGATGAAGGGACGGAAGTTTGCTTCAAGGGGCATGAAGCGCACTTCATCGTTTTCCACAAAGATATTGTAGTCGTTGGCCACAAGACCGTAGGCGTGGCCCAGGAACTTCAGATCGAAAGGCCCGATGAAGGACAGGGGAATTTCGTCGGCGCGGGCGTTCTGGTTGGGGTCGCGCTCACGGAACATACGAAGAACGTGGGTCAGCTCTTCCGCGGTGGTGGGTATGGAAAGCTTCAGGTAATCAAGCCAGTCCTGATTGAGCCATACGGAGTTCTGCAGGGGCTGCTCGCTGATGTAGGGCAGCGCGCCGATGCGGCCGTCGGGCAGGGTGATGGCGCTCATGTATTCGGGATTGGCTGCAAGCAGAGCATAAAGATGGGGGCAGTTGGCCTCCAGATAAGGCTTGAGATCGATGATCACGCCGCGGTCAAGAAGAGAGATCACCTCCGCGGGGGAAAGTTCGGCCTTGAAAAGAAGATCGGGCAGATTGCTGTCGCCTGCCTGCATAGCGTTCTTGGCGGCAGACCAGCTTTCCAGCGTTCTGTACTGCTGATAGGAAAAATCAACGCCCGTCTTTTCTTCCATCCGCTGAAAAAAGAGACTGGCATTCCAGTCACGGTAGGTATTATCGGGATCGTAACCGGCCATGGTATATTCGGCAAAAGCGATGCAGGGAAGCATCAGCGCCAGAAACAGGCAGAAAAAGCGTTTAAACAAGGGGGCACCTCCTCAGTAATCGTATCTATATTATACAGCAAACGCGCCGTTTTGCATAGCCTGAATGTAATTGAACGAAAAAATCATCCTTCCGCGGCATAGGATGCTGGGGGAGGATGATGAAAATGGTACTTTGGGTGACGACGCTTTCAACGGGATTCTTTTTGCTGCTGGGCAGCTTTTGCATGGGGGTACGGGTGGGCGGGCGCGTTTACCGTGCCGTATCCCGGGGCGTATGCGCGGTATGGATCCTTTTGGCGCTGTCGCTGGTGCCGGGGATGCGCCTGGGCGTGAATCTGATGAATATTTCGGTGATCTCTGCGTTGGGAATTCCCGGCGGCGTGCTTTTGCAGGTGATCGCGCTGATGCCTTAAATTCTTACGATGTCAAAGCCTGCGGCGCGGGCCATGCGGTTCATCAGCGCAAGCCCCACGCCCTCTTCGGGATAGGCTTCGCTGAAAATGCGGGTGAAGCCCTTTTCATCGGCATAGCGCAGCGCGGAAAAGAGTGCGTGCGCGGCGGATGCGGCGTCGGGACCCAGATCAAATACGTGACGGCTGCCGTACAGCGGCAGGTGTGCACGGGAGGCCAGAATGAGCGGCTTTA
This sequence comes from Clostridia bacterium, assembly GCA_017549335.1. Lineage (GTDB taxonomy): Bacteria > Bacillota > Clostridia > Christensenellales > Aristaeellaceae > SFMI01. The sequence goes on from JAFYVB010000003.1 coordinate 230,776, forward strand.
CGCCGCCTTGCACGCAGTCATATTCCTCGCAAATGCGGTTGGCGACCTGCGTTTGTTCGCCGGCGTAAAGCGTCATGGGCGCTTTGGGGGCGTAATGCTTGTGCTTCATGCCGGGGGAGGGGGCTTCCTCGCCTTCCCGCAGCGGGCGCATAACGGAATCCGCGACCTCGCATTCGCCCAGCACGGCGGCGATCATTTCGGGGGTGATGCCGCCCGGACGCAGTACGACGGCGGTATCGCCGGTAAGAGAAACCACCGTGCTCTCCACGCCCACGTCGCTTTCGCCGCCGTCAATGATCAGCGGGATGCGGCCGTTCATATCTTCCATGACGTGGCTTGCCTGCGTGGGGCTGGGACGTCCCGAACGGTTGGCGCTGGGCGCGGCGATGGGGCAGCCCGAGCGGCGGATGATCTCCTGCGCCACGGGATGAGAGGGCATACGAACCGCCACGCTGTCAAGACCTGCCGTGACCACCGTGGGAACGGTGGCCTTCTTGGGCAAAATCATGGTCAGCGGACCCGGCCAGAAAGCGTCGCTCAGACGGCGGGCCATATCGTTTACATGGCACAGGGCGTCAAGCGCCTCAAAATCCGCCACATGAACGATCAGAGGGTTATCCGCCGGACGCTCCTTGGCGGCAAAGATGGCCAGCACGGCTTGTTCGTTGAGCGCATCCGCGCCAAGACCGTACACCGTTTCGGTGGGAATGCCCACCACCTGTCCGTTTTTCAATAATTCCGCCGCCAGAGAAAGGGCGGATTCATCAGCTTTCAGTAATTGCGTGCGCATGCTGCGCCTCCATTGAGTGATTGTACGCTGTTTATTATATACGCACGGAGGCAAATTGTAAACGGTCAGGCGCGCTTTGCAGCGTGCAGTTTTTCATTCAGCTTGCGGGTATTGCGCCGGATGGAAACATAAACGATCACCGAGATCAGAACGAAGCCGAGCGCATAGATAACGGTAAAGCGGACGAGAGGGCCCGTGCTGCGGGGGATCCAGTCGTTTGCCAGATACATGATCAGATAATCAAGGTACAGCGCTACGCCGTGGATCATGGTGGCGGTAAGATAGGGCAGACGCTCGATCTGATACACAAAGGGCACGCCGCCGGCAATGAAGGACATGAGAGAGACGGAGAGAATGCCGCGGCAGACTTCGCCGGGCGTCAGCATAACGGTGGGGTTGGTTGCGCCGATGATACCGTAGATCATAGCCAGTATAACAGGGCCGAAGGCAACGCCGATCAGGCCGCGCTTCAAAAATTGAGACAGATAGTTTTTCACAGGTTATACCTCCTTTTGATGTCTGCAAAGCAGCGTCTTGAAACGTAGTCGGTATATCCGCACTTGAACACGACGTCTATTGCGCCGCTGAAGGAGGGCGTAAAGCGCTCGATGCAGCTTTCGTTGGCAATGGCGGATTTGTTGATGCGGATGAAGTTTTCGGGAAGCAGCTTTTCCAGCTCGTGCAAACGCATCTTCAGCCGCAGGCGGCGGCCGCTGTGGTTGATGGCATAGGTCTTGTCATCGCTTACGGCAATGCACTGGATCTGGTCGAAGGGGAGCATGAGCATATCATCCTCGGCGTATGCGATGACCATGCCGACGGCGGTGTTTTGCATCACCAGGCTTTCAATGCGGTCGGTCAGTTCGCTTCGGGCATGGGCTGTGACAAGCACTTCCTCTTCTTTGGTGGGGTCGATGATCATCTTGAATTTCATTTGCCTTTCCTCCTTGCAAGGGCAGTATAGCAGATATTTGGAAAATTTGTACATTTTTTCGCTCAACGGTTCAAAATTGGGGGTGAACGGTTAAATTTCCCGGTGCCTTGCTTGACAGAGCAGGCAATCGGGGTATAATTGAAGGGAAGCGCTGCTTCATAAATAACAGGAAATGAAGGCAAAGATTATGAGCGAAAACTGTACGCACGATTGCTCCACGTGCTCGGCGAACTGCTCTTCCCGCGCGCAGGCGCAGGATCTGCATGAAAAGCCCAATCCCAATACCCATTTGAAAAAAATGATCGGCGTGGTCAGCGGCAAGGGCGGCGTAGGCAAAAGCCTGGTCACCTCCATGCTGGCGGTACTGATGAACCGTCAGGGCTATACCACCGCCATTCTGGATGCCGATATGACCGGCCCCTCCATCCCCCGCGCCTTTGGTCTGCATGAGCAGGCGGTGGGCGATGAAACAGGTCTGCTGCCTGTCGTCACCAAGACCGGCGTCAAGGTGATGAGCCTGAATCTGCTTCTTGAAAACGAGACCGATCCCGTTGTCTGGCGCGGGCCTGTGATCGCCGGAGCTGTCAAGCAGTTCTGGACCGACGTAAACTGGGGCGACGTGGACTTTATGTTTGTCGATATGCCTCCGGGAACGGGCGACGTGCCGCTGACCGTGTTCCAATCGCTGCCTGTGGACGGCATTGTGGTTGTGGCCACGCCCCAGGAGCTGGTAGGCATGATCGTGGAAAAGGCGGTCGTCATGGCTGATATGATGAACGTGCCTGTCATCGCGCTGGTGGAGAACATGGCGTCTTTCCGCTGCCCCGACTGCGGCAAGGAGCATCGCATTTTCGGCGAGAGCCATGCCGATGAGATCGCAAAGAAGCACGGCATTGCGCCTGTGTGCCGTCTGCCCATCAATCCCAAGCTGGCGGCCAGTGTGGACGCCGGCGCCATTGAGCTGATGGAAGAAACCGGGCTGGATCGTCTGGCGGACAAGCTGGCGGAAATGCTGCGGTAAGGGGAGGACGATTGGGAGGCAGCTTTTGCGTCAAAAGCTCCTCCCAAACCCACCCGAAAACCTGCGTTTATGTGTGGATGAATGTTACGGCAGGCAAAACAAAAAAGAGAGTGACTATCACGGCTGCGAGCAAGCTCGCCCCGATGATATTCACTCTCTTTTTCTTGTCCGTTTCACGGACGCGATGGCTGCGCCATCGGCCTGCCGTATGGGTGTGTGGTATCGCCCGCAGCGGCAGTCGGACGGCTTGCCGTCCGGGTTTGCGAAGCAAACGAAAAAGAGCATGAAGATCGGTGAGAAAGCTTGCTTTCGCATCCGAAATTCAGGCTCTTTTTCATAGACTGCCGCGTCTTTTACACAGCCAATTTACATTCCAAACGCAGGTTCTTTGGTACTTTCTTGACTCAAGAAAGTACCGTTCTCCCTCCTCCGCTCCGTTACCTCGCGCCGGCCATGGCCTGGGTCAGATAGCTCATGGCTCTGGTCAGCGTGGAAGCATCGGGATTGCCTACCATCGCGGATACCAAAGCGGAAATGGCATTGTATAGCTGATTGTAAGCGGGATGCGAAGGGGGCAGCGTGGACAAAAGCACCTGCGCGCTGGCCAAAAGCCGCTCGGCGTCGGGCAGCAGCTGATTTTTCACCACGGGATCGCTGATGCCGCCTGCAGCGGATGCTGTGTGCACGGTGCAGGTCTTGCGGGACAGAAGCGCGTTGTTGCGGTTGGGATCGCTGCCCAGCTGCAGCGTAGCAAAGCTGCCCAAATGCTCTTCCAGCGTGTGCTCATACTGCGTACCGATGAAGCGGTACAAGGGATGCCCCGCGGGAATGGTGATAACGCCCGCCGTCTGTTTTCCGGGGCAGTGAGCGGTAGCAAGCATTCCCGAAGCGGTACAAAGGGTCGCCTCGGTGTGCATCTGGCAATACGTGGTGGGTACGCTGTTGCGAGGCCAGTAATCGGTATAGGTCTTGTAGCCGACGGCGTCCTTTTTGCAGGCGTCGGCAGCCAGCTGTCCGCTGACGCCGCAGGTGGTGACGCGGACCAGCCCATAATCGCTGTAAGCGCCTTCCATGATGTCGCGGTTGGAAAGGTTCTTGCTCTTATGAATATTGGTCATGAAGGCCTGCCAAAGCTTGGCTGCGCTGTTGCCGCCTGTTGTTTTGGAAGAAAGCGCTTTGTAGTTATCATGGCCGATCCACAAAGAGCCGGCGTACCAGCCCGTCATGCCGGCAAAGAAAACGCCTTTCTGATCGGAGTTGGTACCGATCTTGCCTGCCACGGTCTGTCCGCTGATCTTGGCAGCGGTGGCGGTGCCGGATTTAACGGCGTCTTTCATCATATCCACCGTCAGATAAGCGGTGGCGGGGCTGAATACCTGATAGCGCGTTTGATTGGCGTGAGCGTCGTAAATCACGTTGCCGCTGCTGTCGGCAATTCCCAGGAAAGAAATGGGCTGCTGATATACGCCGGCGTTTGCCAAGGCACCGAAAGCCACCGTCATTTCAAGGGGCGTCAGGCCGCTGGAGCCCAGCGCTACGCCGAAGGGAGTGGCATTGATGTGTTCGTCGGATGCGCCCAGAAGCTTTAGGAACTTGACGGAATTATCAACGCCCACATAGTTCATCAGCGCGTATGCGGCGGCGGTGTTATCGCTCTTGACAATGGCCTGACGCAGCGTCTGCGGGCCGCGATAGCTGGAGCCGCCGTAATTCTGGGGCCAGGTTTCATTCAGATGATTATCCAGATAGCCCTTGATGGGCAGCGGCATATTGTACACGATGCCCGAGCCGCCCAGCCCGCTCAGCTCGATGGCAGGGGCATAGACCGCAATGGGTTTGATGGAGGAACCCACGGGCATATTCATATTTACAGCGCGATTGAGCGTTTTGCGGCGGGTGGGGGCTGTGCGGCTGCCCACGATAGCCTTTAATTCGCCTGTGCGGTAATCCATGACCACGGCAGCCGCCTGCGGCTGAATGATCTCGTCATAGGTGCCGTCGGCGTTGCGGGCGCGGTAGATCTTGTCATCCGGGTCGCGCAGCGAGGGGTAAGACTTGTAATTGTACAGCGTGTTTTCCACGGTTTTCTGGATCTCTGTATCCAGACAAAGATAGACGTGGTAGCCGCCTGTGCGCAGCTCATTTTCCATGCGGTTGCGGTTGATCGAGGTATTTTCAAGATTGTTGAGCTTCAGCAGCGTTTGCACCACGTCGCTGACGGCATATTCCACAAAATGCACATAATCGTACATCTGCCCGGCATTGGGCTCCTCCCGCAGCACGCTGGCTGTGGCGGGGTTGAGGGCGGCGATGTATTCATCGTGGGTGATGAACTGGTTTTCGTACATCATGCGCAGAGCGTAATCCGTACGGTTATTGGTGATGGCGGTATAGTCGGTGGTTTCGGAGGAGCGCAGATAGAAATTGCGGCGGGGATTATAGTAATAGGGATTGGTGCACATGCCCGCCAGCATGGCGCATTCGCGCAGCGAAAGCTGATGGGGCTCCTTGCCGAAATACCCCTGCGAGGCGGTATAAACGCCGTAATAGTTTTCGCCCAGATAAATGGCGTTCAGATAGCTTTCAAGGATCTGATCCTTGGTGTACTGGGTTTCCAGCTGCATGGCAAGATAGGCTTCCTGAATTTTGCGCTTGTAGCTTTGCTCGCTGGAGAGAATGGTGTTTTTGATCAGCTGCTGGGTGATGGTGCTGCCGCCCTGCTGTGAGCCTGAGAGAAAATTGGTAACGAAAGCGCCGATGATACGCTTAACGTCAATGCCGTTGTGGGTATAAAAACGGGAATCCTCCACCGCCACGAAGGCATACTGCAGCGCACGGGGCATCCGGGAGATGGAGATCATCACGCGGTCTTCGGTGCCCTTGTAATCGGTGATCAGCGTGCCGTTTGCGTCATATATGAAAGATGTCTGCGCCTGATCGTCAATGAGCGTCAGGTCAAGACGGGGAGCGGTATTGACGTACGCTCTTGCCACGCCCACAACGGCGCCGAAGCCTGCAAAGCCGAGAATGAGGACGATAAGCACCAGCATACGCAGAGAATTGACCAGCACAGAGCAAAGAAAGCTCGGGCGGCGAAGCCTGGGCTTAAAAATACTGCGAGGGGGCAGAGAATCTGCGCCGTCGTACATATCATAATTTGCATGGCGGTAACGGGAACTCATGCGTTTGAAAATGCCTCCTGAAATAAGATGCCGGCACCGTCAAGTATAGCATAATTTGACCTGTGAAGCAACGGCAGGGAATGGAAGGAGAAGAGGAATGAAGAAAATCAGGCGTTTTTTTACATTTTTGAAGCCGCGGCGCATCATCAGGATATCGGTGATCCTGCTTTTGCTTCTCTCGGCGGCGTACCTGATGCTGGAAAGAAATTTAACGCAGGTTATTTTGGATACGGCCTACACCCGCGCCCACGCCCTGGCGGTGGAAACGATGAACGAAGCGGTGCAAAGCACGCTTATGCCGGGCGTAGCCTATGAAGAGCTGGTTGCTGTACGGGTGGATGCTCAGGGAAAAGTGACCATGCTGCAGGCCAACACCGTGCGCATGAATGAATTGGCAGTGCATATTGCTTTGGCCGCGCAGGAAGCGCTGACGGAGAGGGATGAACCCACCATAACCGTACCTTTGGGCGCTGCGCTGCAGGTACCGTTTTTATCCTCTGTCGGCCCGCGCATTACCGTGGGGCTTTTGCCGGTGGGCGCGGTGAAAGCCTCCTTCGCAACGGAGTTTGAATCGGCGGGCATCAACCAGACACGGCACAAGATCTGGCTTGAAATGCATGCCGCTGTGCGCCTTGTTTTGCCTACTGGCGCCAAGGCGGTGAATGTGGATACGCAGATTCTCATTGCCGAAAGCATCATTATCGGGGAGGTACCTTCTTCCTATATCCATGTACCTGAAACCGACGATTCCCTCAACTTTGCGGTTCCGGACTGAAAAATGCGTCCGAATCGTAAATTCTTCATTAGAATTGTGCCGAAAAAGAGTTGTTTGCTTGACATTGCGCACCTAATAAAGTACAATAAAATGTGCAATAATATACCGTTCCGCGCGCTTGCCGCGTAAGGGAGGGGAGGTAGGGTATGTATACCCATAATGCGATGAAGAAAATTCGTAATTTGCTGGTGATGCTCCTTGTGCTGCTGGCTGTATTTGCCATGAGCGCTTTTGCTGCAGAGGACGTTAATTTCACTATTTCCGTTGAGCCCAGCAGCCTGACAAAGCCCGGCGACGTCACCGTATCCATCCGCGTGGTGAATGCGGGTGACAAGGACATGACCGAGCCTGTGGTTCTCTATGATCCCGACGGCAATATCGTTGCGGGCTTTGGCGACGGCGGTCAGGCGCTCATCAAAAAGGGTGAGTATGTTTCCGCGCAGGATACCTATGCCGTAACGCAAAAGCAGCTGGACGAAGGCAAATTGACCTACTCTGTCAGCTATAACGAAGTGGGCAAGGACGGCGCCGTTACCGTCAAGACCCAGACAGCCAGCGCACAGCTGACCTTTACGGGCACCCGCACGGAGCTGACCGTCAACCGCACCATCGATCCCGAAGTGGTGCGCAACGGCAATCTGGTTTCCGTGACCTATGAACTGTACAATGCCGGCAATGTGGAGATCACCAACATCCGCGTCCGCGAGGATTCTTCCGTTTCCCGCAGCCCGCAGACGGTCAAGTCCCTTGCTCCCGGTGCCCGCCAGACGGTGAAATTCACCGCCACCATGGGCAATAACGATCTGAAGAGCGCCGGCGTTGTTACCTATAAGGCCGGCAGCGAATCCTTCGAAGAGAAACTGCCTGAGGCCGTCATTGCCCGCGCCAAGCCCGGCCTGGTGCTGGATAACATCCTGACGGCTGATAAGACTGCCATCAGCACGGGCGAAACCGTCACGCTGAAGCTTTCCATCGCGAACAACGGCAACATCACCTATTCCAACATCACCGTGACCGATCCCGCCTACGGCGAGATCTTCACCAATCTGACGCTGGGCCCCGGTGAAACGCTGGTGCGCGAAAAGCAGTTCACGCTGTCCAAGACTACTTCCTTCAAGTATTCCATCACGCTGCCTGACAACACCGGCGTTACCAACACCGTGTCCAGCAACGAGCTGAAGATCAGCGTGTATGATCCTTCTCAGGTGATGCACATCAGCGTGACGGCTCAGGCCGATACCGCCACCATCGCCCGCATTCCCGCCGATGTGAAATTTGCCCTGACCGTGACGAACAACTCCACCATGGAAGCCAAGAATGTTTCGCTCTATCACGGCGATACCTTCATCTATACCATCGATAAGCTGGCGCCCTCCAAGAGCGTGACCATCGAGCGCGACTTCACCGTTTCTCAGGCCGGTAAATTCCGCTTTACCGCCAAGACCAAGGATGCGCTTGATAACACCGTGGCCTTTGATTCCAATGAGATCGTGCTGACCTATGCCGCGCCCACCGTTGCGCCCACGGCGGAACCCATCATCACGCCTGCGCCCCTGGTCACCGCCACCGTTGCGCCCATTGAAGTGCTGGATCCCGTAACGGTCAAGACCAACGAAGTGCTCAAGTACGCCGCCATGGCGCTGTGCGGGCTCTTCGGTCTGACGTTCATCTTCTTTGTTGTTACCACCATTGCCCGCGGTAAGCGCCGCGCCGCTTCCAAGAAGGCCTATGACCATATGGAACTGGGCGCCAAGCGCGATTACCGTGAGCCTGCCCGCCGCGACCGCAAGGAACAGCCCGAAACGATCGAAGAAGAATTCGACGTGAAGAAGGCCGTGGAAAGCAGCCGTCCCTCCGACGAAGTGCTGAGGGAAGAGCTGGAAGCCGAGAAGGTTCAGGCAGAAACCGCGCCTGTTGAGCATCAGGCCGACGAGAATGGCGGCTATCATCTCACCCGCGAAGTGCCTGCCGCTCCTGCGGAAGCGCCCGCCGAAGAGGAAGCGCCCCGTAAGCGCAATCGCCGTGCCGACCGCAATAAGGCCAACGAAGACGAATAATCCATAAAAATATCGCCCGCTGCTCCGGTTGGAACAGCGGGTGTTTTTATGCGTTGTTATCAGGAAAGCTGCCCTTGGATGAGGGTGATCAGCTCATCCGCAAGAGATAAAAGATCGGGCAGCGGCAGGTGCTGAGCAAGGATAAGCGGCTGGGGGATACGCAGTGTACTGAGAAGCTTCTGCTGTAAAGCGCGCATACGGCCGGCTCTTTCTGCGTCGCCGGTGAGATCGGCCATGGTGATGCCATCCAGCAGCAGCGCACGGAAAAGGGGATTGAGCGCCGTCATGCGTTCCTCGGCGCTGCATTCCTTATTGCAGAAGGCTTCGGCTTCCTGCTTCCAACGGTGAAGGATCTCGCAGGAATTGCGCAGCAGCGGCGCAAAATCGACCCTTGCAGGCGCGCAGTGCTCAAGGGAGGCAAGGATGACCGTGTCGTCAAGACGGTTTGAAAGCGCCTTTTCGTTAAGCAGCAGCGAATCAGGCTCATCCGAATCCGCATGCTTGTTATTGATAAAGCGCGCAGCATCCCCTTCTATGCCCATGAAAACCACGGCGTGCTTGCTCTCCTCGGTGACTTTCAGCCCCAGCATCACAGACTTTTTGCCGCGAAGGGAAGCAAATACATCGCTGCGATGGATCGATTCTTCGTGAAGACGGAATCCCAGAGGCACAAGCGCCAGATCAAACCATTTTGCGCTTTGCAGCATGGGGCCTGCAAGATAGGCGCCGTCTTCATAGGCAAACAGATAGGGGAGTTTCATGGCAAGGGCAATATCGCGGTCTTCCATGTGCAGCCCTTCTTGCGCCAGCATGTTGGCAATACCGGCGTACGCGCAGGAGGAATTGAAGGTCATGTATTTCATAATATCCCTTTCGCAGTGACGAGCGTTGTGCAATAGGCATTCAAAGCGGCGACGTCGCGTGCTTGCAGGTATTTTTGTTGAATCCGATCAAATTTCTGCTCTTTGATCAGTCGAACTACATCCATAAGCGGATGCCATTGCACTTCTGTGCGATTGGCTTTTTCTGCAGCTGTTAAATGGTTTTCACGGGGAACCTGAGGGACAGTCACAATATAGTAATGGTTGATTTGTGTATAATCAAGGCTTTTCCGATTTTCGGTGACGATGCCCAGCTCTTCAATAAGATCACAAGTGCAGCCTGTTTCCTCGTAGATTTCCCGCCGCAGGGCTGTGAGCGTATCCTCATCCTTCTCTATGCCGCCGCCCGGAAGGCTGTACAGATGAAATTTCGCCGCATACATTACAGCGTATAAACCGTCCTGCGTTTTGACAATGGCACGGGCGGTTGATCGCGGAGGTTCGTCTGAGAGTCCCTCAGTACCCAATAAGATGCGGTCATTCAGTTCGGCAAGTATCTCCATCAATGCGTTCCTTCATCATTTATGCTGTTGACGTATTCAATACTCTTTGCTGTGATCTCCACCCATGCGGGACGGAAGCCGCATTTCAAAGCATTTCGGACAGACTTAATGTTTGACCATGCGGCGCAGTAGAAGGGCACTTTGCCGTGCCGGATGATCTCCAGTGCCAGATGACTGGTAACGGCGGCGGCCACGCCCTGCTTTCTGTAAGCGGGCAGCACGTCCACGCCGATCTGCCACATGGTATCGCAATCCTTGGAGCAGCCCGCCAGACCGATCAGCTTATCCCTGTCATAAGCGCCCACAGCCAGCACATCCAGATGCTTTCGCTTTTCACACAGGGCGTTTGACCATTCGGGCAGGTAGAGGTCGGAAAAATCCTTTTGTGTCAGCAAACGCAGTTCATAGGGACAGGTGAGGGGCTGCAGCAAATCCAGCTCAGGCAAAAAATATTCCGCCATAAAGCACACCTTCAGCCCGTGAGACTGTAGAATTTCATTCAGCGCGTACATATTGGGCGTTTCAAAGCAGTGCTCAGGGGGATATTTTTTCAGAAAGGCCAGCACGCTCTCCTGCAGTTCTCCGCTTGTGGATGCCACCACGTTGTTCCCGTAGGAGCAGAGGGAGCAGGCAAAGGGCAGGGTTAGATATTTGCGGGCGTCGGGATGGGGGATAGATTGCACGGCCACGGGCTCGCAGCGGAAAAAGTCTTCCGCTGTGCAGCCGTAATCGATGGCGGATTGTTCAAGGGCTGTGCGCAAAATGTCTTTTTGATCCATGGGAACTCCTTTTTACCGTGTCGCAGGCTCCAGCAGCGTGAGCGTCCTTTGGTCGCAATCGATCTCGTAGCGCAGTCCCAGCGGGAAAACGCCGATGGGATAGGCATGCCCCACATTGACGTTGCAGAGAATGGGCAGATCGGGGAGATTGGCCTCGTCGGCCACCACCTGCTTCAGCGCTGCTTTATAAGGCTCATATTTGTCGCGGAAGGGCGGTTTGCCCACGATGATGCCGCTCAGCTGATGAAGAATGCCCTGGGCCTGCAGATTGCGCAGGAACCAGACAAAGACCTCGGGCGGCATATTGCTTTCGCTGTGCTCCAGCAGCAGGATTTTTCCCTGCCAATCCGTAGGCCAAAGGCAGGTGCCCAGCAATTCGGGGAACACGTCCACGCAGCCGCCCAGCAATTCGCCCTCGACCTTGCCGCTGCCTTGCAAAATCTCGTATCCGGTGTTTTCAAAACGCGGCGTCGCCTGATGGATGTTTTCTTCTTTCCACCAGATTTTATCCTCGTCATAGCTGCAAAAGCTGCTGCAGGGGATAGGCAGCGTGGGGACGGGCGCGAAAAGCGTATTCCGCAGTGCAGCGGCGGTATATTCATTGATGGATACATATTCGGCAAAGTTGTTCATCACGGATGCACCGTAGTAGGACACCAGACCGGCCTTGTGCATCATGAAATGATTGGTGGTCGTGTCTGAAAAGCCGGTGAAAATCTTGGGATTGTTGCGGATGACATCAAAATCGATATAAGGCAGCAGACGGATGGTATCATCGCCGCCAATGGCGTTAAATATGGCCTTGATCGTGGGATCACGGAAGGCGTCCATCAGGTCCTGCGCACGGGCTTCGGGGTGTCTGTAAAGAAAATCAATGCCTTTGAGCGCATTGGACATGGGAACGACCTGAAGACCGTATTCTTTTTCGAGGCGTTCCTTGGCGATGTAATATTTGTGAATGAATCGTTCCTCGCCCAACATGCCGCGGGAGAGAGAAACAATGGCGACGCGGTCGTCGGGCTGAAGATGATAAGGCTTGATCATAGCGGACACCTCATAAGGATAATTGGATTCATTTTACAGTGCTTCAGAGGAATTGTCAATCAGCACAAACAACAAAAAAGCGCATCGTGATTTCTCACGATGCGCTGAAGGTATCCGCTATTAGAACTTGGTGGTGTTCAGACGGATGGAGGGACCCATGGTGGTGCTGATGTACAGCGACTTCACGTAGGTACCCTTGGCGCTGGCGGGCTTGGCCTTGATGATGGCGTCCATCAGAGCGCTCAGGTTCTCGTTCAGCTTGTCAGCCTCGAAGGAAACCTTGCCGATGGGGCAGTGCGCGATGGCGGTCTTATCAACGCGATACTCAACCTTACCGGCTTTGATATCGCTGATGGCCTTGGTCACGTCCATGGTGACGGTGCCGGACTTGGGGTTGGGCATCAGGCCCTTGGGGCCCAGGATGCGGCCGATGCGGCCGACAACACCCATCATGTCAGGCGTGGCAACGCAGACGTCGAAGCCAAACCAGTTTTCCTGCTGAATCTTCTGCACCAGATCCATATCGCCTACGAAGTCCGCGCCGGCAGCCTTGGCTTCTTCAGCCTTGGGGCCCTTGGCGAACACCAGCACGCGAACGGTCTTGCCCGTGCCGTGAGGCAGGACGACCGCGCCGCGAACCTGCTGGTCAGCGTGGCGGGGATCGACGCCCAGACGGATGCTCAGTTCGACGGTTTCGTCAAACTTGGCCTTACCGGTCTGCTTAACAAGCTCGATGGCTTCCATGGGATCATAGATCTTCAGGGGATCGATCAGCTTCTTGCTGTCAACATACTTCTTGCCGTGTTTCATTTACGTATCCTCCCCTTATTCTTCCACGGTAATGCCCATGGAGCGGGCAGTACCGGCGACCATGCTCATGGCAGCCTCGATGCTGGCGGCGTTCAGGTCGGGCATCTTCTTTTCAGCGATCTCACGAACCTGAGCCTGGGTCAGCTTGGCAACCTTGTCCTTGTTGGGCTTGGCAGAACCACTCTCGATGCCCAGGGTCTTCTTGATGAGAACCGGGACGGGAGGAGTCTTGGTGATGAAGGTGAAGGAGCGGTCGGAATACACGGTGATGACAACGGGAATGATGTATCCTTCCTGCTTAGCGGTGCGGGCGTTGAATTCCTTGCAGAAGCCGGGAATGTTTACGCCGTGCTGACCCAGCGCCGGACCAATGGGGGGCGCGGGAGTAGCCTTGGCCGCGTTAACCTGGAGCTTGATGATTGCGGTTACTTTCTTTGCCATTGTGAATGGCACCTCCTAAACTATTGTGGTAATGGCGGCACGATTTTTCACGTACCTCCCACTTAGGGAACAACGGGGATGACGGGCCGGACTTATTCGGCCTTCTCGACTTGGTTGAAGTCGAGCTCCACCTGCATTTCGCGGCCGAGGAACATCTTGACCTTGACGCGCATCTTGGCGCGCAGAGCGTCGATTTCCTCTACCGTGCCGGTGAAGTTCTCCAAAGGACCGGAGAGAATGCGAACGTCTTCGCCCACGGCGATGCTGTATTTCGCTTCCAGGGACTGGCTGCTGAGCATCGACTCGACCTCTTCGGGGGAGAGCGCCACAGGCTTGGACTCGGGGCCTACAAAGCCCGTCACACCGCGCGTGTTGCGCACCACATACCAGCTTTCGCTGGTGATGATCATGTTTACAAGAACATAGCCCGGGAAGGTTTTGCGGGTGGTGACCACACGCTTGCCGTTGCGGAACTCGGCAACCTCTTCGGTGGGCACAACGACGTCAAAGATCAGATCCTGCATGCCGTTGTTTTCAACCGTCTTTTCAAGGTTGTCTTTTACTTTGTTCTCATAACCCGAATAGGTATGCACTACATACCATTGGGGGGTTGCTTTTTCCGAAGGCTCGGCCATATCCTATCTCCTTAATTACCGGCAGCGGGGGCTTCAGTAGTCTCCGTAGCGGTATTGTCCTGAACGGTTTCACCGTCGGCAGGCTCAGTCACCTGGGTATCATCCACGGTGGTGGGCTCTTCAACGGTGGTGTTCGGATTAAGAGAACTCAGGGCAGAAACGAGCTTGGAAGCGCCCATGTCGAGCAGACCGATCACAACGCCCATGAAGACCATGAAGCACAGCACAATCGCAATGTACTTGAGGTAGCTCTGACGGGTGGGCCAGGTTACCTTCTTCAGCTCGTGCCACATGTTCTTGAAGGGGGAAGCGATTTTGCGGGGCAGGTTCTTGAAGAAAGCAAGGAACTTGTTTTCCTTCTTGACCTTAACCTCGGTCGTCTCCTTAACGGTCTTTTTCTCGTCTGCCATGATCTTACCTCGTTTCGCGGTGAGCAGTATGTTTCCTGCAGAAACGGCAGTACTTGGACAGCTCAATACGGTCGGGGGTGTTCTTCTTATTCTTCTTGGTGTTGTAATTGCGCTGCTTGCACTCGGTGCAGGCCAGCACGATGTTAGCTCTGGCTTCCTTGGCTGCCATGATGGAACACCTCTTTCGGTCGGATCCCTTCGCGGGTGAGCGGGCTCACCCGCGAGGGGTTATTTTAATTATTCGATAACGCTAACGACAGCGCCGGAACCAACGGTACGGCCGCCTTCACGAATAGCGAAACGCAGACCGGCTTCGATGGCGATGGGGGTGATCAGGTTCACTTCCATCTCGATGTTGTCGCCGGGCATAACCATCTCAACGCCATCGGGCAGCTTGATGTTGCCGGTAACGTCGGTGGTGCGGAAGTAGAAC